>NZ_JQLH01000001.1:3013750-3627500 GCF_000744105.1 Maribacter forsetii DSM 18668 | reverse complement strand
AAGGAATCTCGTCAATTTCCAATTTTTCAGATGAAGAGAAAAATTGCATATTACTAGGGTAGTGAAAAAGAGAATTCACGATAGGCCCTTTTTCGATGATAAGATAAGAGAGTCCGTTTTTCTTTGCTTTTAATCCACATGCAATACCAATAGGTCCTCCACCAACAATTACAATATCAAATTCCGTTTTCATCCCTTTAATTCTTTTATGGTGGCGGTTGGGTCTTCACTTTTGAATACAAAACTACCTGCAACTAATATATCTGCACCGGCATCCACTAATTGTTTTGAATTTGCAGAAGTTACCCCACCATCAATTTCAATTAATGCAGATGATTTTTTTCTGGTAATCAATTCCTTTGCCTTTTTTATTTTTTCATAAGTATTATCGATAAACGATTGTCCGCCAAAACCTGGGTTAACACTCATGATTAGTACTAAATCTATATCTTGAATAATATCTTCTAATAGCATTACATTGGTATGAGGGTTCAGGGCAACACCTGCTTTCATCCCTAAAGCTTTAATAGCTTGTATGGTTCTGTGTAAATGGGTGCAAGCTTCGTAATGTACGGTTAAGATATGAGCGCCTAAATTTGCAAACTCCTCTAGATATCTGTCTGGGTCTACAATCATTAAATGTACGTCTAAAGGCTTAGTGGCATATTTATGTATTGCTTTGACCACAGGCATACCGTAAGATATATTTGGCACGAAAACTCCGTCCATAACATCGATATGGTGATATGTTGCTTCACTGGCGTTCACCATTTCTACATCGTGTTGTAGATTTCCAAAGTCTGCTGCTAAAAGTGATGGCGCTATACTTGCCTTTTTCATGATATATAACCTTTGTAATTCAATACAAAAATACGGATTTGTATTTCGTTCAACAGTCGTTTTTAAATTAGCTTTAACTCTATTTAATCAATTTTACTTCCACCATATTTAGTGAGTATGGGATTAATTTTTGACTTGTATTGCTTAATAATAGTATTCAACTTGTTCAATTCAACATCTAGTTCTGCCGATAATTCTTTGTAAACTTTGTAAGCTCCGCTTGTAGGTTTTGCTTCACCTGATTCTACACTTCTTCTTAATGATGCTAATCTATTATTTAGTTTTATTGGAAAGTTTAATGGGTCCTGACCTGATTGATTTTTCACTTGATATAGACTTTCCTCGACTTCGGTTAACTCGTTTAAGAAAGGGGTGATGTTCTTATCGTAGTCATCAATAGCATCTTTTGCATCACCAAGGGTCTTTTTAATTTCTCTAATCTTAATAACTGCTTCATTGGCAGCCGAAGTTTTACCCATTATTTTGTTGGATAACTCAAATTGTTCATCTAAATCTTCTTTGGTAATCCCTTTAAGATTTGGATCCATTTTTATTTCAAACGCATATGTTTTTTCATAATCCCCTGATTTCATTTTTACTTTATAAGTCCCTAAAGGAGCTTTTGGTCCGCGTGCAGGTCTTGCACTCCAAATGATCATTCCTTCAAAAGTAGTAGCACCTTGATACCTCATGTCCCAAGTAAAATTGTTTATTCCTTTTGCTGTGGTAGGTTTTGTAGACCCTCCTTTGAACCAATAAGGTATGTTAGGGTCAACTTCATATTTAGGTTTACTACCGGTAAACGTATTTATGAGTTTATCATTAGTGTCAAAAATTTCAAAGGTGATGGTGTCTTTTTCTTCCTTTAAATAATATTGAATAGAAGCATTGGTCAATCCTCTTAAAGCATTGGTTGGTTTAAAAAGTACGGCTTCTTGATTTTCCATTTCAGAAGTATACTGTCTTAAGGGTTGAATATCATCAAGAATCCAAAACCCTCTACCGTGGGTTCCTAAAACGACATCATTATCTTTTATGACTAAATCCCTAACTGGAGTATCGGGTAATTCCAATTGAAGACTTTGCCATAATTCCCCGTCGTTCATTGAAAAATATACTCCGTGTTCAGTTGCTAAAAATAGAAGTCCTTCTCTAACAGGGTCTTCGCGAACCGCTCTTGCAAAGTGCCCATCTTCTATTCCGTTAATAATTTTTGTCCAAGTTTTTCCATAATCATGTGTCTTAAAAACATAAGGTTGTCTATCATCTACTTGGTATCTATTTGCTGCAACGTATAATGTTCCTGGATTGTGAATAGATTCATCAATAATACTAACTCTAGAGAATTTTGGTAATTCTTTAGGAGTAATGTCTGACCAATTTTTACCGCCATCTCTAGTAATGTGAATTTTACCATCGTCTGAACCTGCCCATATAGTATTAATGTCGTGATTGGATGGAGCAAGAGCAAAAACCGTAGCGTAAATTTCAGGTCCGTTCATATCCATGGTAATAATACCACCCGTTTTACCTAAGGTTGATGGGTCTGCATAGGTTAAATCTGGACTGATTTTCTCCCAAGATTGTCCATCATCCGTAGTTTTCCAAACATGCTGTGAACACGTGTACATTACATTTTCATCTTTTGGTGCAAACATGATAGGAAACGTCCACTGCCAACGTTCAGGTAATGCGCTAGCAGGCTCGCCCGAGAAAAATCGCGGATATACCTGTATGTCTCTAGATTGACCATTACTTCTGTCATATTGTGTCAATAATGCGCCTTGACTACCTGCATAAAATATGTCTAAATTGGTTGGGTGCTGGGTAATCCAACCACTTTCACCACCACCAACAGCGTATGCCCAACCATCACCTTGGCCTCTTGCTTGCATATGCTCCCAACCATCGCTTGGTACGGCAATGGTACTGTTGTCTTGTTGTGCACCTGCCACATGGTAAGGTACATCGTTAGTGGTCATTACATGGTACAACTGTGTTGTTGTGTAGTCTTCTTCTGTCCAAGATTTTCCGCCGTTTAAACTAACAACGCCACCGCCATCATTAGAAGAAATCATTCGGTTAGGATTATTAGGGTCTATCCAAAGATCATGATTGTCTCCGTGAGGTACCTTAATTTTTGTATCAAATGTTTCGCCACCGTCTGTAGATTTCCAAAAGTTTACATTGAGTCCGTAAACTATATCTTTATTCAACGGGTCGGCATAAATTCTAGAATAGTAAAAAGCACGTTGTCTAAGTTTACGCTCATCATTTGTTCTTTTCCAAGTTTTACCCGCATCGTCTGAACGAAAAACTCCACCTTCATTAGCTTCGACAATTGCCCAAACGCGATTAGAATCTGCCGGAGAAACGGTTACTCCAATTTTTCCTAATGGACCTTCTGGCATACCTGGATTTTTTGAAAGATCTGTCCATGTTTCACCAGCATCTGTAGACTTCCATAGTTTACAATCTGGACCGCCGCCCCACATTTTCCAAGCCTTACGCTGCACTTGCCAAGTACTGGCATATAATACATTTGGGTTATTGCGGTCAATGATCAAATCTACGGCACCAGCCTTATTACTCACATAAAGTGTTTTGTTCCATGTATTACCACCGTCAGTACTTTTAAAAACACCACGTTCTTCATTATCGCCATATGGGTGACCTAATGCGGCGACATATACAATATCAGGATTTGTGGGATGAATTCTAATTCTAGAAACCGCCTGAGTTTCTTCTAGTCCTAAATGCTTCCATGTTTCACCGGCATCAATAGATTTGTATACGCCATCACCTTGCGTTATACTACCACGTAATTGTACTTCGCCCATACCGATGTATACGATATCAGGATTTGTTTCAGCTACCGCTACAGCGCCAACAGAAGAGCTGGTTATTTGACCATCTGTAACTGGTTTCCACTCATTACCGCCATCAATAGTTTTCCATAATCCACCACCAGTTGCACCAAAATAATATTCATTGGGTCTACTAGGGCTGCCGGCAGAACCTAAAGAACGCCCACCACGTACAGGTCCAATATTACGCCATTCTAAATTGTCATAAAAAGCTTTGTTGATTGTTGTTTGCGAGCTGGTTTTTTTCTTTTTCTTTTTTTGTGCGTGTAAAGAGCTGCAAATAAAAATAAAAGATAAAATAAAAAGGAGAGATGATTTTGAGTTCATTGTAGTCGTTGTTTGTTTGGTAGATTGATTTATTACTAGCTTGAAAATAATAATTTAATCTGCCAATAATAAGCGATAGGAAAATTTTAACGAGGATAGTACTCATTTAATATGGTAAGCTTATTAAATGATGGTTGTCTTAAGAATACTCTTAGAATACACTAATTATTTTGCTATTTCCATAGTTATGAAATGTAGCTGTCAGCAAACAGCGAATAAATAATATGACTATAGAATTACTACGACAAAATAATTAAGAAGGTAATAGCTGCTATTCTATTTGTCTTAAACCTTCGTAAATTGAAATTGCAACTGCATTGGCTAAATTAAGACTGCGGATATGTTCACTGTATAAGGGAATTTTTACCGCTTTATCCTCATTGACATTTAAAATAGATTTTGGCAAGCCAACAGATTCTTTGCCAAAGACTAAAAACATATCTTCCTCAAAATCAATTTCCCAATGATTTTTAGTTGCGCTGGCAGAAAAGAAAATCATTTTCTTTTCTTTATTCTGCTCAAAGAATGCATCAACATTCTCGTACATAATTACATTTAAATGCTGCCAGTAATCAAGCCCTGCCCTTTTTAAGCGTTTGTCTGTAAGTTCAAACCCGAAAGGTTTTACCAAGTGTAGAGTAGAACCTGTGCCAAGTGCAAGTCTACCAATATTTCCTGTGTTGTTGGGAATTTCCGGTTCTATAAGTACAATATTAAATCCCATTATTTTTTAAAAGATTGAAGGTATAAATGTTCCACTTTTTCACGTGCCCATGGTGTTCTACGTAAAAACTTCAAACTAGATTTTATGGAAGGATTACTCTTAAAACAGTTTATATTGACCTGACCGGCTAAATCTTCCCATGAATACTTTTCTGTAAGTTCTTCTAGAATAGTTGCCAATTTTACACCGTGAAGGGGATTATTGGGTTGAGAATCTGAGCTCATGATAGTTTTTTATTTAGTAGGAATTACTTTTATTTTTGAAAAGCAATGTACATTGATAGTGCTGGAACCTTAATATGGTCTTTCAAAAAAGTTGAACCTTCAAAATCAAAGGTACTACCAGAAACCGCTTCTTGCCAAATTCCTTCTATTTTATAATCTATTATTTCGTTGGATGCATTGTATATGACTAAAATTTTCTCCCAGCTATCGGCATTTGCATTGTCTTTCAAAGTAAATGAAACCAGCGAATCATCAGTCTTTTGAAATATTAGGTGTTTACGAACATCTGAGCCTGTGGTCATATAAAAAGCCGGATGTTCTTTTCTAAGTTTAATTAGATTTTTATAGTATTCAAAAACCTCCTTATGTTCATATTTCCTGTTCCAATTTATTTGGTTAATACTATCAGGTAAATTGTATGAATTGTGTTCGCCATTTTTTGTACGAAGTATTTCTGAACCGGCATGTAAAAATGGAGTTCCCTGTGATGTAAGAACAATGGCATTTGCCAATTTATCCATAGCAATTAAGGTCTTAGGATCTGTATTGGGTCTTGAGATTTTTAGTTTGTCAAAAAGCGTATGATTGTCATGACAAGAAACGTAGTTTACAGATTGCCAAGGTTCGTTAGCCCAGGGAGCTTCAGAATAGTTTACACTGTTATAATTAATTTGAGGATGTTGAATAGCACCTACAATCCCAAATTTTATTGATTCTTCCGTTTTTACAGCTCCACTCACAAAACCTAAGCTTTCATCTTCAAAAACGGAACCTTTTAATCCGTCGCGTAAGTCATCACTAAAGGCAGCAAAGTTTGGAATTTGTTGCATGTGTTTTTTGAGCGTTCTTTTTTCTTCGGGTAATGGGGAATCTTTGGCAGTCCATCCTTCGCCATATAATAGTGCGTCTGGATTTATTTTTAAAATTTCCTCAGCAATGATGTTCATGGTTTCAATGTCATGTATGCCCATAAGATCAAAACGAAACCCATCAATATGATATTCTTTAGTCCAGTGTAAAACAGATTCAATCATGAATTTGCGCATCATTGGGCGCTCAGAGGCAGTTTCGTTACCACAAGCAGCAGCATCTGAATACGAGCCATCTTCCCAATGTCTGTAATAATAATTTGACACTTCTTGATTAAAGTTAGATTCATCCGTTTTGCCGGTATGGTTATAGGAAACGTCCATAATAACACCTATGCCATTAGCATGAAAAGTTTGAACCATTTGTTTAAATTCTTTAATACGAACTTCTGCATTAAAAGGATCAGTAGAAAAGGAACCTTCAGGAACATTATAGTTTTGAGGGTCGTAACCCCAATTAAATTGCGGGGTGTTTAAGTTGGCTTCGTCAATGGAATAATGGTCGAAAGAAGGTAAAAGATGTACATGAGTAATGCCCAATTCCTTTAAGTGGTCTATGCCCGTAGTAATTTGGTTAGGGCTTTTAGTTCCGGTTTCAACTAGGCCTAGATAGGTTCCTGGCATAGAAGACCCAGATTGGGGATGAATTGTCATATCTCTAATATGAAGCTCGTAGATAATAGCTTCGTTTTGGTAATTGACTGCTGGGGAGATATCACTTTGCCAATTCTTAGGGTTGGTTTTTTCCATATCAATAACCATAGCTCTATTTCCGTTTACTCCAACAGCTTGTGCGTAAATTCCTGGAGTTTCATTTAGCCATTTGTTATCTGATTTAACTTGAAAAGTATAGTAAATTCTGTTTAAATCGCCATCAACGTTAATTTTCCAAATACCCTCGTCTTCCTTGTTTAGGGAATATTTTGCATATGATTTAGAGTTGTTTCCGGTTCTATAGAGTCTTAAGATAACTTCTTCTGACTTAGGGGACCAAAGTTTAAATAAAGTTGATTTTTGACTGTATTGCGCCCATAAATTTTCTTTAACAGGAGTAGGGTAGCTGCCAAAATCAGTATTATTTTTATGGTGATTACAAGAATTAAAGCACATGAAAACTATTGAAATTAGTAGTGTGTATTTCATTGAAATGGTAATGATGCTCTAAGATAAGGAAAGAAATTTTGGGGGTAATTGTTGTTTAGGGTTAGCTAAGTAAATAATAATGAAACTATTATAAATGAAAAAACTCCGGTAATCAGCCGGAGTTTATTCATCAATCAAAAAACGAACAGTCATGATAAACTGTTGTTACCGTTAAAATTACAATTAATATGCCATATTACCAATTTAGGGAATATTTAACGTGTAATTTTTATAGCTTGAACGCTAAGAGTTTTTAACCCAAATACGTTTTTAATATTTTACTTCTAGAAGTATGCTTTAAACGTCTAATTGCTTTTTCTTTAATTTGACGAACTCTTTCTCTGGTAAGATCAAAAGTTTCACCAATTTCTTCTAAGGTCATAGAATGTTGGTTAGCAAGACCAAAGTATAAACGAATTACATCTGCCTCACGTGGCGTTAATGTTTCTAAAGCACGCTCAATTTCTGTACGTAAAGACTCATGTAACAATTCTCTATCTGGATTAGGAGATTCACCACTACGAAGTACATCATAAAGGTTAGAATCTTCACCGTCAATAAGAGGCGCATCCATAGATACGTGTCTACCTGAGTTTTTCAATGATTGTTTTACGTCATCAACAGTCATGTCCAATTCTTTTGCAATTTCTTCAGGAGAAGGCATTCTTTCATGCGCTTGCTCAAGGAAAGCAAAAGTTTTATTAATCTTGTTGATAGAACCAATTTTGTTCAAAGGCAAACGAACGATACGAGATTGTTCTGCCAATGCTTGTAATATAGATTGACGGATCCACCATACGGCGTAGGAGATAAATTTAAATCCCCGCGTTTCGTCAAAACGCTGTGCAGCTTTGATTAGTCCAAGGTTACCCTCGTTAATCAAATCTGGCAAAGTAAGGCCTTGGTTTTGGTACTGCTTCGCAACTGAAACCACGAATCTGAGGTTGGCTTTGGTGAGTTTTTCAAGAGCGATCTGGTCGCCTGCCTTGATACGTTGTGCCAACTCTACTTCTTCATCAGCGGTAATCAAGTCTACTTTTCCAATTTCTTGTAAGTACTTGTCCAAAGATGCGGTCTCTCTATTGGTGACCTGTTTTGTAATCTTAAGCTGTCTCATTAAAATAAATTAAGTTCAGTTTGCATAGACTGCATATACTTATACGTAAAAAACTTCCGAATGTTACAATTCAATCAAAAAAAGTTCATTTTTCCGTTGAACTACATAAAAAAAGCCTCGACTGATTAGTCGAGGCTTTAAGAATTACCTTACAAAAGAATTAATCTCTTCTTGGTTTTCTATCGCGATTACGATCGTTTCCACGACGGTCATCTCTTCTTTTATCATCACGTGGTGGTCTTTCAACAAAACCTTCTGGTTTTGGTAAAAGTGCTTTACGAGAAACTTTTTCTTTACGAGTACGCTTATCTATACCGAAATACTTAACGTCAAATACATCGCCCATGTTAACAACATCAGCTACATTTTCTGTACGTTCCCAAGCTAGTTCACTTACGTGTAATAATACTTCATTACCAGGAGCATCCATATATTCTACAACTGCACCGAAATCAAGCATCTTAATAACTTTTACTTCGTAAACGCTACCAACTTCTGGCTTGAACAAGATAGAATCTATTTTTGCCATTACAGCATCTATACCTTTTCTACCAACACCTAATATTTCAACAATACCTTCTTCAGTAACTGGATCTTCGTTTATAACGATAGTTGTCTCAGTTTCTTTCTGCATTTCTTGAATCACTTTTCCTCCAGGACCAATTAATGCACCAATGAATTCATTAGGAACACGTCTAGATACCATTGTAGGAGCGTGATCTTTAACATCTTCGTTAGGTGTAGAAATAGTTTCGGTAATTTTCCCTAAGATATGTAAACGACCTTCGCGAGCTTGTTTTAAAGCATTAACAAGAATCTCATAAGAAAGACCTTTTACTTTAATATCCATTTGGCAAGCCGTAATACCGTCTGCAGTACCTGTTACTTTAAAATCCATATCACCTAAGTGATCTTCATCACCTAAGATATCTGATAATACAGCATACTTTCCAGAATCTGCATCAGAAATTAATCCCATTGCAATACCTGATACTGGTTTTTTCAATTGAACCCCAGCATCCATCATTGCCATAGTACCAGCACAAACAGTAGCCATAGAAGAAGAACCGTTAGATTCTAAAATCTCAGAAACTACACGTACTGTGTAAGGACAATCTTCAGGAACCATTCCTTTCAATGCACGTTGAGCCAAGTTACCGTGACCAACTTCTCTACGAGATGTTCCACGAATAGGTCTTGCTTCACCAGTTGAAAAAGGAGGGAAGTTATAGTGTAAATAGAAACGCTCTTCACCTTCGTAAGATGGCATATCTATTTGGTTTGCTTCTCTACTAGTACCTAAAGTAACTGTAGCTAAAGCTTGAGTTTCTCCACGAGTAAAGATAGAAGAACCGTGTGTAGATGGTAAATAGTTTACCTCACACCAAATTGGTCTGATCTCATCAGTCTTACGACCATCTAATCTTAAACCCTCGTTCAATGTTAAGTCACGTACAGCGGCTTTTTCAGCTTTACTGTAGTATTTAGAAATTAATCCGCCAAAATCAGCTTGCTCTTCTTCAGAGAAAGAAGCTTTGATTTCTTCTTTGATTTCGCCAAAAGCAGCGCTACGCTCATGTTTTGCAGAACCTGCTTGAGCAACAGCGTATACTTTATCATAAGCCATGTCATGAATTTTCTTAGCTAAATCAGCATCTTCACGTTCTGGCTCGTACTCACGTACATCTTTTTTACCGAAAGCTTTCGCTAAAGCTTCTTGAGCAGCACATTGAACCTTAATAGCTTCATGAGCAAACTTAATAGCTTCGGTCATTTCTTCTTCAGAAATCTCATCCATCTCACCTTCAACCATCATTACAGAATCAGCAGAAGCACCGATCATCATATCAATGTCAGACTCTAATAATTGAGCACGAGTTGGGTTGATAACGAATTCACCGTTTACACGACCAACTCTAGCTTCAGAGATAGCACATTCAAAAGGGAAATCTGATAATTGAATAGCGGCAGAAGCAGCTAAACCTGCCATTGCATCTGGCATAACGTCTTCATCATGAGACATTAACTGAATCATCACTTGAGTTTCTGAGTGATAATCTTTAGGGAATAACGGACGTAAAACACGATCCACTAAACGCATGGTTAAAACTTCACCGTCACTAGGTCTTGCTTCTCTTTTGAAGAAACCACCTGGGTAACGACCTGCAGCAGCAAATTTTTCACGGTAATCTACCGTTAGTGGAAGAAAGTCCACATCACTTTGTTTGTAGTTGGAAACAACTGTACATAATAACATACATTTTCCTGATTGAACAACAACAGAGCCATGTGCCTGTTTTGCCAATTTTCCTGTTTCGATAGAAATTTCTCTACCGTCACCAAGGTCTATGACCTCTTTAAATACTTTTGGAATCATAAAATTCGATTAAAATTTGCATCATGCAAATTTGTTAAACAATGGTCTTTCCGACTGAAATTTCTCTGGTCGGAGTTGTTGTGTTGTTGTGTTGACCAATGAAAAACCGTGTGTAGCTTTTTGTTCTCCTTTGCCAAATATTTGGCTTAAACTCCTAAGGCGGGAGTATTAAAAAAGGGGATAGCTAGCTATCCCCTTTTGCAATATTATTTTCTAATACCAAGCTCTTTAATTAGCTCTCTGTATTTTACAATATCATTTTTAATCATGTAATCAAGAAGACTTCTTCTTTTACCCACGAGCTTTACTAATGAACGCTCTGTGTTGTAATCTTTATGGTTCTTTTTCAAGTGACCAGTTAAGTGATTAATTCTGTGTGTAAACAAAGCAATTTGTCCTTCTGTAGAACCAGTGTTTGTTTCACTACCGCCGTGTTTTTTGAAAATTTCGGCTTTTACTTCTTTTGATAAATACATTCCAATATTATTTTAAATGATTTTTATGTACGTGATTGATTTTCAATCAAGCCGCAAAGGTAAGATATTTTTTGAAATGTTTATTTTAAATTTTAATAATTTAAAATCAAAAAGCACAACCATTTGGTAATGGTTCTACGTTTTCTAGTTCTTTGGCAAATTCAATATCCAATTCATAAGAAGAAAAGCCGGTGTCAATAGAACCTTTAAGTGCTGCATTTGAATAACTTGTAGTATTCATGTGTACTCTAATATATACTTCTGTGGTACTTTCTAAGGGAATGTTGCTTCCTGATCTTGTAAACGGTTGTTCATCTACATGACTATGTGCCAAGACTCTTCTATATATAAGATTACCTTCTAAATCTATAATTTCCCACCAGTCGGCATACTGATCACATCCTGTATCGGGACTTGAAACTGTAGTATTGATAGTGTATGCATTTGGTTCTCCTGATATGCTTACTTGGGTAACTTGTGCATTAGAATTAAAAATGCTCGCCGAATCTGATTCTTCGACGAGCACTTTTTCTTTATCTGTAGAACAGCATAAAAACCAAAAAGATAGTATAGTGAATACTAATGATTTCACGCTGTTGCTTTTTCTGCTCTTACGGGGTTGTTCTGAATTAAGTCGATATATAGGTTCACTTTTTTCTTTAAATCTCTTCTATGTGAAATGAAATCTAAAAAGCCGTGTTCCAATAAAAACTCAGATGATTGAAAACCTTCGGGCAAATCTTTACCAGTAGTATCTTTTACGATTCTAGGACCGGCAAAACCTATCAATGCTCCTGGCTCTGCAATATTAATATCGCCAAGCATAGCATAAGAAGCCGTAGTACCACCCGTTGTTGGGTCGGTACATAAAGAGATGTATGGTAAACCAGCTTCAGATAACTGAGCTAATTTAGCTGATGTTTTTGCAAGTTGCATTAATGAAAGCGCTGCCTCCATCATACGAGCTCCACCAGATTTAGAAATCATCATAAATGGTGTTTTCTTTTTAATGGCGTAGTCTATACCACGTGCAATTTTTTCACCAACGACACTACCCATAGAGCCGCCAATGAATTTAAAATCCATACAGCAGATTACGATGTCTTTACCGTAAGACTTTCCGTATCCTGTTCTCACAGCATCTTTAAGTCCAGTTTTTTTCTGCGCCGCTTTTAAGCGTTCACTGTATTTCTTAGTATCCTCAAATTTTAAAGGATCTTTAGAACTAAGGTTTGCATCAAGTTCAGTAAACTTATTGTTATCGAACAAAATTTCAAAATACTCTTTACTGCCTATTCTTACGTGATAATCATCTTCAGGACTTACATAAAAGTTCTTTGCAAGATCGTCAGACTCTACTATTTTACCTGTTGGTGATTTATACCAAAGTCCTTTAGGTGTGTCTTTCTTTTCCTCTGTAGAGGTTTGAATACCTTTTTCTTTTCTTTTAAACCAAGCCGTCATATCATCCATTTTTTGGTTATCCAATAAGGTTATAGTGTATCAACATTGTTTAAGTCTTCAAAGGCTTTTTTCAAACGCTCTATGAAAGAGGTTTCACCTTTTCTCAACCAAACTCTTGGGTCGTAGAATTTCTTGTTAGGTTCGTCAGCACCTTTAGGGTTGCCAATTTGTGCTTGCAAGTAGTCTTTATTATCTTGAATATAGTCACGAACACCTGCTAAGAAAGCATATTGTAAATCGGTATCAATATTCATTTTTATAACTCCGTAGCTAATACCTTCTCTGATCTCTTCAACTGTAGATCCAGAACCACCATGGAATACGAAATCTATATGGTTGTGCTCAACACCATATTTCTTAGAAATATATTCTTGAGAGTTTAAAAGGATTTTTGGAGTCAATTTAACGTTACCTGGCTTGTAAACACCGTGTACGTTACCAAATGCAGCAGCGATAGTGAATTTAGGGCTAACTTTAGAAAGCTCTTCATAAGCGTATGCTACTTCTTCTGGTTGCGTGTATAATTTAGAATCATCTACATCAGAATTATCAACACCATCTTCTTCACCACCAGTAATACCTAGTTCAATTTCTAGCGTCATGTTCATTTTGCTCATGCGCTCTAAGTATCCTTTACATATTTCAATATTCTCTTCTAAAGGCTCTTCAGAAAGATCGATCATATGCGAGCTGAATAAAGATTTTCCTGTTTCAGCGAAATGTTTTTCACTAGCATCTAAAAGACCATCTATCCAAGGCAATAATTTTTTTGCACAGTGATCTGTATGAAGAATAACTGTTGCACCATAAGCTTCTGCTAGTTGGTGAACATGTTTGGCTCCGGCAACAGCACCTAGTATGGCTGCTTTTTGCCCATCGTTAGAAAGACCTTTACCAGCATTGAACTGTGCTCCACCGTTAGAAAATTGAATGATAACAGGAGCGTTTAAACTTGCAGCTGTCTCTAAAACACCATTAATGGTATCTGAACCTATAACGTTTACTGCAGGTAATGCGAACCCTTTTTCTTTTGCGTAGTTGAAGATTGCTTGAACTTCATCTCCGGTTGCAACTCCCGGTTTAATATTGTGAGCCATAATTATGTTGTTGTTTGTTTCTTAAAAAAATGAAAAACAAAAGTAATAAAACAATTATATTTAAAAGGGATAGTTGATACCTATTTGCAACACGGAGTTCGCAAAATTATAATCTCTAAACCATCTTTTAGACTGAATTTCAGCAGGGTTATAAGTTTTGAAGCCCAAATCTAGTCTAAATAGGAAGTAGGTAAAATCGTATCTTAAACCAATACCCGTTCCTAAGGCAATATCCTTTAAAGAACTAAATCCGTCAAAAGTAGCATCTGGATCTTCTACATTATCCAGCACGTTCCATATGTTTCCTGCATCTGCAAATATGGCTCCGTTAATATCACCCGCTACCGGAAATCTGTATTCTAGGTTTAAGGCCAATTTTAAATTCGCTTCGTTAAAATCGTTAATTGCAGAAGTGCTTCCTGGTCCTAATGAGTATGGGAACCAAGCTCTGTTGTCATTTGATCCACCACCAAAATAACTACGAACAAATGGAATGTTATCAGAATTACCGTAAGGAATGGCAATACCGAAGAATGCTCTTGCAGCTAATACATTAGAACGTTTTAGGTCCCAGTATTTTACGTATTCAAACTCATTTTTAATGTATTGTGAAAATGGTACTCCAAATACCAATAACTGATCATCGTCATTTTTGTTGAATGGTATAAAAGAAGAGAAAGCCGATAAAACATTACCTGCACCTTCAATTTTCCAACGGAATTGATAAAAAGAATTGTCTATAGGTCCGGTTCTATTTGTTTTGTTGAATGTGTAATTAGATGCGAATATTAAATTATTCTCGGTTAGTCTAATTCTTCTTTCTTCAATAGTGTTTACATCATCAAAATCGTCACTTGAAGAAGATACATCACCATCTAAGATTGCATTTGTAAATCCGGTTGTGCCTGAAGGAATTATTAAGTTAAGTTCATCATCATCGTCACCAGTTTCAAAGAATGATGCCAATTCTGGATACAATGTAGCATCTTCATAAGAGTCTGCGATGTCATCTAAAAGTTCATAGGTATTAGTATAAACATTATAGAATCTACTACTATTTACATTTCTTACAAACTGAATGTTCAATAACTCAACATCATGATTTACAAAATCACTAGGTACCCAGTTGTAGCCTAAAACGGTATTGAAAGTTTGTTTGTCCAGACCTATATTGTTTTGGAAATTAGTACCAATGGCAATTCTTGTTTTTGGTAAGGTATAGTTTGGTATTATTCTAGAGGTATTTATAAACGGAAACCAAATTCGGGGAAAATCTAAGGTAATGTCACCACCAAATTCAGAGAAGTAATTTGCTTCAAATGTATTACTGCTAAGAAGACCGTATGATCCATTTGCAGAGATACTTAAGTTTTCTGCACCTTTGAAAATATTTCTTATAAGTAGGGTAGTGCCCAAACCAACACCTAGTCTACGTAAGTTAGAACGACTAACTTCAAAGTTAGTACCAAGAGAATACTTTGTTTTGGGAGCGAGGTAAATGTTTGTGTTCACCTTATTGTCAACAGAATCAGCTTCAAATATGATATTTGGATATTTGAATACGTTCAGGGCATTTAACTGTCTAGATGTTCTAATTTTATCTACATCTCTATAGATACTGTCTTTTTTGAAAAAGATGGCATTAGCCAAGGTTTTTGGCTTAATATCAAAATTATTGGAGTAATGAATAGTGTAATCTTGGTAGTCTATAGTGTACAGTGAATCTTGTGAATTTGTAGAAAGGTAGTCTGTGTAAATATGTATTTTATTGATTTTTTCTACTTTATATGCAGAGGTGGTCACTTCATTTTCTCCTCTAGTTTTTAAATCGCCAATATTTAAAGTGATGTTCATTTGCTGATCATCAGCAGCTTTAATGGTATCTCTTAAAATATCGAAGGTAATAGAGCTTTCTTGAAAATTACGAATTCCACTATTTCTAAAAATACCTGTTAATCGTTCACGCTCACCATTAAAATTACTTAGGTCAAACTGTTGCCCTTCTTTTATTAATGATTCTGCAGAGTTTAAAAAGTATAAGGAGTCTATTGCTCTAGATGAAATATTATTACCAAGCGAATCGATTATATACGGGTCGCCAAGTTCAATATGATAATTTACCTTGGCTTTTTTACGTCTCGCGCTATCAATTTCGTACGAAGTGTTATTTGTAAAATATCCTTTACTTTGATAGTATGCACTGAGTTTTGCTAAGCTTAATCGGGTTTTTGTAGTGTCTAAGATGGTTGGTTCTTCGCCAATATCCTTTAACCAATTACTAAGTCCTTTTACTATAAATGATTCGCCCAAGCGTTCCACTTGTTTTTCTGAAAGTAGTTTGTCAAGTCTCTTTTTTCTATTCTCTTTTCTGTATAGCCATGCATTGTAAGAAGAATCTGGATTTTCTTTTGCAAGGTTGTATAAATTAAGTCTAAGAGGGTAGCCTAATACGGTAGAATTGGATTTTTGGTAGATGAGACTTTCCAATTCTTCATTGTTTACTTTAACAGAATCGGCATATACGGCGTTTTTAATTACCAAGTATTCATCATCCTCAACTTTCTTTAGCGAGTTACAGGATAACAAGACTATTGCCAGTAGGGATAATAAGCTTAATTTAGCCATGTTGTTTTTGGAGCAAAGTGCCATCCTCATAGAAATCAAAAATACATTATTTGAATGGTTGTCAAAAGTGAATTGAAACTTATCAAAAGTCTACAGCAAAAAAAGTGCCGAAATGAGCACGGACTATTTGTTGTAGAAGGAAAAAAGACTATTGAAGAAGTAGTGAATTCTGACATAAAAGTCTATAAGCTTTTTGCAGTTGATCCTAATGGGTTAGATGTGGATGATCTACACGTTGATAAAGTAACAGCTAGGGAGCTTAGTCAAATGAGTAGCCTAAAGAACCCGAATGGATATCTTGGAGTGTTCTACATTCCAAAACCAACCGAAAAAATAACTTCTGATTGGGTTTTGGTGTTAGATGGAGTACAGGACCCGGGTAATTTAGGAACTATAATAAGGCTTTGCGATTGGTTTGGTATCAGTGATATTGTATGTTCTACGGATACTGTAGATTGCTTTAATTCAAAAGTATTACAAGCTACTATGGGGTCAATCACTAGAATAAATATTCAATATTTATCTCTTGATGCATTCTTAACTTCAACCCAGTTACCTGTTTTTGGAACTTTTATGGATGGTGATAATGTAAATTCAACGAAGTTACCTACAAAGGGAATAATGATTATGGGTAATGAAGGAAAAGGAGTTTCTGAAGCTGTCGCAAAACATTGTACCGATAGATTGGCAATCCCTCAATTTGGAGATGTGACTACGGAAAGTTTAAACGTAGCATCTGCAACTGCTATTTTATTACATGAAATTAGAAAATAGTTGAGCGTTGTAACCGGAAAATTTTATTTTTTGCTAATTGCTAATTGCTAATTGCTAATTGCTAATTGCTAATTGCTAATTGCTAATTGCTAATTGCTAATTGCTAATTGCTAATTGCTAATTGCTAATTGCTAATTGCTAATTGCTAATTGCTAATTGCTAATTGCTAATTGCTAATTGCTAATTGCTAATTGCTAATTGCTAATTGCTATTCAAAAGTGAAGTTGATAAAAATTCCTCGGGTTTTTAACGATTCTATGTTTCCTGTCCAAGGGCTGTTAGGGTCGTTGTCTGGAACTAGCTCATCGGTAATGGCAAAAACACCACGAATAGAAGGGGTGAATTTGAAATACTCTAAATAGAAATCTATACCAAAGCCAAGTTCGTAATTGTATGACCACTTTTTCATTCTAAAAGTACCAGAACTATTGTCGTCAGGACTTTCTTCGTTGCTTCCTAAGTTAAGTCCGGTAGATACCCCACCTAAAAGAAAAGGCTTAAAATTGCCATATCTTCTAGTACTTGCTTTAAGTAATAAGGGGAAATTAATATAAGTAGATTTTACTTCTCGTATGGCGTCACGTTCATCATCAAAGCCCGGGAAACCCATTAATCTAGATCCGTAGTGTAAACCTGGTTCAAAACGAACATCTAAGAATTCATTAAGTCTAACCTCCCCAATTAATCCAACATTAAATCCAAAGCTTTTGCTAACCAAAATATCTTGGGCATTTTCTTTATATTCTATTTTAAAATCATATTGGTTTAAACCAAGGAAGTAACCCCAGTTTAAGAGTTTCTTATCTTCGTTTTGTTTATTCAATATGGGACTTTCGTTGAATTGAGCACTTACTAAATTCGTAATCAACAACGCTAGGGGTATAAAAAACCACTTCTTCATATATCCTGGTTTACGATTGTAAAACGTCAATAATATATTGTGAGTATGCTAATCTGAAAGATTAACCTTTTTTCGCAACATAAATTGATGCAACCCCAAATGTTTGAGGTTTATTCGTTACATCTATAAACCCAATTTCGCGTAAAATATTGTTGAAGTTTTCACCATGTGGAAAAACAGAAGCCGATTCGCTCAAATACCCGTATGCCGAATTATCTTTTGAAAATAATTTTCCAATTAAAGGAAGAATATTTTTAGTGTAAAAATTGTAACCTTGTTTGTATGGGGTTTTGGTAGGTACAGAAGTTTCTAATACGACTAGAGTTCCGTTTGGTTTTAAAACACGTAAAATTTCTGCCATACCGGTATTCAGCGTTTCAAAATTTCGTACTCCAAAAGATACCGTGACCGCATCAAATGAGTTGTCTTCAAAAGTAAGTTTCTCACTATCACCTACCACCATTTCTATAGTGCTGTCCAATTTCTTGTCCGTAACCTTTTCTTTACCAACAGCTAACATACCTGGAGAGATATCTAGACCTACAATTTTTTTGGCGCCTGTTTTAACAAGGGCAATAGCTAAATCTCCAGTACCGGTAGCAATGTCTAAAATGGATTGGGGTTGTTCTTTTTTTAAGATTTCAACCACTTTTTTGCGCCATTTAATGTCTATTCCAAAAGAAATTACACGGTTTAGTCCATCGTAATTTTTAGAAATAGTATCGAACATTTGAGTAACCTGTTCTTTCTTTCCTAATTCAGAATCTTTGTACGGAGTAACTTTTTGGGGCATTTTATAGCTATTTTTTTGGCAAATATACAATATAGCGAATGCTTAATTACTTTTTAGCCAGTTAGGTTGGTAATTGATAGGTTAAAGAATTGAAAACAAAGATTAAACTAATTTAATTATGTAATTTTGTGCCATAATAAATGCTATTGTTTTTCAAGACTACTTTTAAGTATATGTAATAGTTAAGAGAAGAATATTGGTGCTTGATGTTTAGCGGTCTAATAAAATAAATGAAGATTATAATTGCTGGTGCTGGGGAAGTAGGCTTTCATTTAGCCAAATTACTCTCTTATGAATCACAGGATATTACTTTGATTGATTCTAAAAAAGAAAGTCTTGCTTATGCAGATAATCATCTAGATATACGAGTATTAAAAGGTGATGCAACTTCTATTGCAATATTGAATGATGCTCAGGTAAAAGATTCAGATTTGGTTATCGCGGTAACTTCTTCTGAAACTACCAACTTAACGCTTTGCATGTTGGCTAAGCAGTTAGGTTGTAAGCGAACTATTGCCAGAATATCAAATACCGAGTTTATAAAAAATAAAGATCTTTTAAGATTTTCAGACTTAGGTATAGATGAATTGATATCTCCAGAAGCTTTAGCGGCAACTGAAATTCAGATGCTGTTAAATAAATCTGCTTTTAACGACACCTACGAATTTGAAGAAGGTGAGTTAATAATGGTAGGTGTTTCTTTGCTTAAATCTGCTCCGTTTGTTGGTAAACAAGTAAAGGAAGCTGCCAAAATTTTTCCTGAACTACACTTCATGCCAATTGCTTTACAGCGAACAGGAACTCAATATACCGTAATACCTAGGGGAGATACGCTTTTTAAAGAAGGCGATCAAGTGTATTTTATTACTGTGAAAGAAGGGGTAGATGAACTTTACAAATTAACAGGAAAGAAAAAGGCAGAAATTAAGAATGTAATGATTCTTGGTGGTAGTAAAGTAGGTTATAAAACCGCTAGGGATCTTTGTGCCAATAAATTCAATGTAAAGTTAATTGAGAAGAACAAAGAGAAAGCTTTTGACCTTGCGGACGAATTACCAAATGCACTTGTTATTAATGGTGATGGTAGAAATGTTGAGTTGCTAGATGAAGAGAGTTTAGAATCTATGGATGCCTTTATTGCGGTAACCGGAAATTCTGAAACCAACATTATGTCATGTTTAGTGGCAAAGTCAAAGTATATTAAAAAGACAATTGCCCTAGTAGAGAATATGGATTATTTTCAGCTATCACATTCCATAGGTATTGATACGTTGATCAATAAAAAGCTTCTTGCTGCCAATAATATATTCAGACATATACGTAAAGGTGAAGTAGTTGCCTTAATGCGTTTGAACAATTTGAATGCAGAAATATTAGAGTTTATCGTAAAAAGAAATTCTAAGGTAACAGGAGCAACTATACGAGAATTAGACTTCCCTAAAGCAGCTACAATTGGCGGAGTTGTAAGAGATGGGCAAGGTCATATTGCACTTGGTGGATTTAAAATACAAGAAGGTGATAGGGTAGTAGTTTGTTGTTTGCCTTCAGAGATACCTAAAATAGAACGAATGTTCCTTTAAGATGCGGCTTAATTTAAGAATCATAATTCATATAATGGGGCTTCTATTGCTATGCAACGGAGGCTTTATGCTTTTGGCGGCTGTTGTCAGTGGTATATACCAAGATGGAGCTACATTAAGCATTGCACTTGCATCTATAACCACTATGTTCGTAGGGGTTTTTATGATGTACTATACTAGAGGTCATAAAAAAGAAGTAAAACCGAAAGAAGGTTATATCATTGTAACTTTCGGGTGGATCGTAATGTCTATTTCTGGTATGTTGCCTTACTTGTTTTCTGGTGCATTGCCCACTGTTACTAACGCTTTTTTTGAAACCATATCCGGCTATACGACAACGGGTGCTTCTATTATGGATGATATAGAAGCAATGCCAGAAGGTATCTTGTTTTGGCGTAGCTTAACCCATTGGATTGGCGGTATGGGTATTATTGTTTTGGCGATTGCCATATTGCCCTTGTTGGGAATAGGAGGGATGCAGTTGTTTTCTGCGGAAGCACCAGGACCTACGGGAGATAAATTACATCCAAGAATTACCGATACGGCAAAACGACTATGGTTGATTTACTTTGGTTATACTGTTGCTGAAACTATTCTGCTTCAAGTTGCGGGAATGTCATTTTTTGATGCTATAAATCACGCAATGGCAACATTGTCCACGGGTGGTTTTTCAACTAAAAATGCGAGTGTGGCTTACTATAATGACCAGCCGATGATTCAATATATCATCATATTTTTTATGTTTTTGGCAGGTAGTAACTTTGTATTAAGTTATTTTGCTTTCAAAGGAAAAGTACAAAAAGTAATACAAGATGAGGAGTTTAAATATTATTCCGGTTTTGTAATTGTATTTACCATTATAGTAGCATTGGTAGTTTATTTTCAGGCAAATATCACTGAGCTTACTCCTGGTTACCCTATGGTCTTGGGTAAGGCGGAAAGTGCATTTAGGCATTCCCTATTTCAAATAATTTCGGTGATAACTACAACCGGATTTGTAAGTGCTGATTTTACGCAATGGACACCTTTCTTAACCGTGTTTTTCTTCGGATTGTTCTTCTTAGGAGGTTCGGCAGGATCAACGGCAGGTGGTATCAAAGTAATGCGTCACTTATTGATTATCAAAAATGGTGTATTGGAGTTTAAGCGAACATTGCATACGAATGCCATTATACCTGTACGATATAATAACAAGACCGTAAAGGAGAAAATAGTTTATAATATTATTGGGTTCTTTGTGCTATACATGCTGCTATTTATAATAGGGGCTTTGGTGTTGGGCTTTTTAGGGTTAGACTTTGAATCTGCCATAGGTGGTGCGGCATCATCTTTAGGTAATGTTGGTCCTGCGTTGGGGAGTTTGAACCCTGTGAGCAATTTTAATAGTCTACCGGCTCTGGCAAAATGGTGGTGTGGATTTTTAATGTTAGCAGGTAGGTTAGAGTTATTTACCGTACTTATATTGCTGACACCGTATTTCTGGAAAAGAACTTAAATGTGGTAAAAGTATCTAGCATAAAAAAAGTCCCATCATTTGATGGGACTTTTTTTTATGCTCTTAAAAGATGCTGAGGTTTATTTCAACGCTTCTTTTATTCTTGATATAGCTTCTTTAATTTCTTTTACTGATGCTGCGTAAGAAATACGAATACAGTTTCCGTTACCAAAGGCATCACCAGTTACGGTGGCTACATTGGCAGCTTCTAAGATATACATGGAAAAATCTGAAGCATTATTAATTGTAGTGCCATTGTATGTTTTATCAAAATAAGCGGTTACATCTGGGTATACATAAAAAGCACCTTCAGGCTCATTACATTTAAAACCTTCAATTTCGTTCAACAGACCTAAAATTAGTTTACGTCTTTCTTTAAATTCGTCTACCATGTATTGGATACGGTCTGGTGATTCCTCTAAAGCGGTAATAACGGCACGCTGAGCAATACAGTTTGCACCACTTGTCACTTGACCTTGTAGCTTGTTTGTTGCACGTGCAATATATGCAGGAGCACCAATGTAACCAATACGCCATCCGGTCATTGCAAATGCTTTTGCAACTCCGTTTACGGTAACGGTGCGATCGTACATATCTTCAAATTCCGCCATTGAAGCATGTGTGGTAACGCCATAATTAATATGCTCGTATATCTCATCACTTACTACAATAATTTGAGGATGGTTCTTAAGAACATCCGCAAGTGCACGTAATTCCTCTTTGCTGTAAATAGATCCACTTGGGTTGCAAGGAGAACTATACCATAACATCTTTGTTTTAGGTGTAATTGCTGCCTCTAACTGTTCAGGAGTCATTTTAAAATCGTTCTCCAAAGAAGTAGAAACTTCAACTGGCACACCATCTGCTAATTTTACAATATCGCTATAGCTTACCCAGTAAGGGCATGGCAATATAACTTCGTCACCTGGGTTCAAAATAACTTGGGCAACATTATATAGAGCCTGCTTAGCTCCTGTAGAAACAACTATTTGAGAAGGTTCATAACTAAGGTTGTTATCTCTCTTGAATTTAGTGATAATTGCCTTTTTGAGCTCTACATAGCCATCAACGGGAGTATAGGAATTATAATCATCATTTACTGCTTGTATTGCGGCATCCTTAATATAATCTGGAGTGTTGAAGTCCGGTTCCCCTAAACTCAAACCAATAATATCTTTTCCTTGTGCTCTTAATTCACGGGCCTTAGCGGCCATTTCCAAAGTAGCTGACGGTGTAACGCTGTTAATTCTGTCCGAAAGTTGATTGCTCATGGTTGCTTTAAATTTCTAGTATTGTAATGAAGGCTCCTTGCCTAATTCTTTTAAATGTTTAAAGTGCGAAATTATAGCTTTTCTAGTAGTTTTGTACTCGTGATATGGTAAATTAAATTCTTGTGCTGTTTGTTTCACAATTTTCGAAATATTTGTGTAATGTACGTGGCTTATGTTAGGAAATATGTGGTGTTCAACTTGGTGATTTAATCCACCGGTAAACCAATTAACAATCTTGTTCTTAGTCCCAAAATTAACCGTGGTAAATAGTTGGTGAATTGCCCAAGTATTTTTCATTGTACCGGATTCATCTGGTAAAGGAGTGTCTGCGTCATCTACAATATGTGCCAATTGAAAAACAACACTTAAGATTACCCCGGCAACATAATGCATTAGAAAGAATCCTATTAATATTTTCCACCATGCGATGTCTAAAATTAACATTGGCAATACGATCCAAATGGTAATGTAAAGTAATTTTGTAATTATTAAGGTGCTCCAGTTCATAGTGGCGCTAGGTAATTTACCATAAGATAATTTGCGTTTCATATAACGGTACATCTGTTGAAAATCTGTTGTAATTGCCCAGTTGAACGTTAGAAGACCGTAAAGGAAAACAGAATAAAAATGTTGAAATCTATGGTGTTTTTTCCATTCCGCATGTTTAGAAAAACGTAATATTCTGCCCGCTTCCATATCTTCATCATGTTCGTGAATATTCGTATATGTATGGTGAAGTACATTGTGCTGTACTTGCCAGTTATATACGTTACCAGCAAGGATGTAAATGCTGCTACCCATTAGTTTGTTAACCCACTTCTTGTTAGAATATGCGCCATGGTTACCGTCATGCATAACGTTCATGCCAACACCTGCCATACCAATACCCATAACAATGGTTAAAAGAATATTGGCCCAATTAGGTAGTCCTAAGGTCAGTATTAAAAAATAAGGAGCAAGAAAAAGCGCAAACATAACTACAGTTTTTAAGTGTAATTTCCAGTTGCCTGTTTTCTTTAATTTGTTTGTTTTAAAATAATCGTTAACTCTACTGTTCAAAGTTTTAAAAAACTTTGCAGAATCTGTTCTAGGGAAACGAATGATATTTTGTTCCATAATTCGGTAATCTTTTACTTAATAAAATGTAATTGAATCTATAATAGTTTGATAGCTTAATTAAAAGCTAAATCTTTGCACAAGTGAATATACTAATTAAATCTATTTACAAATATACGGATGACTGCTGAAATCATATTTGAAAATTTTCCCAATTTATCTGAGAAACAGAAAGAAAGCTTTGAAAGATTAGAGGAATTATATAAAGATTGGAACCAAAAAATTAATGTGGTTTCAAGAAAGGACATAGATGAACTTTACTTAAGACATGTATTGCATTCTTTGGGAATAGCAAAATTTATAGAATTCAAAGATGGTTCATCTATCCTTGATGTCGGTACTGGAGGAGGGTTTCCTGGTATTCCTTTAGCAATTTTATTTCCTGAAGTTCATTTTACGCTGGTAGACTCTATTGGTAAAAAGATAAAAGTAGTAAACGAGGTAGTTGAAGGTTTGCAACTAACAAATGTTACTACCATAAACGCTAGGGTTGAAGAGATACCGGGTAAATTCGATTTTATCGTCAGTAGAGCGGTGGCAGCTATGCCAACTTTTGTACACTGGATAAAAGGAAAAATTAAAAAGGAATCTCAACACCCTATTCGCAATGGAATCTTGTATTTAAAAGGAGGTGATTTAAACGAGGAATTAAAAGACTATAGAACGGCTGAAATATATAATTTGACCGATTATTTTAAAGAAGATTTCTTTGAGACAAAGAAAATGGTCTATTTACCGTTAAAGTTTAAAGGGTAAGCGTAAATCTTTTAAAGAAGAAAAGAACTGTAGTAAGCCTTCTTGTATTTGCGGGCAAACTCTTTTAAATAATTCCAAGAATAAATCTGAATACAGGTAATATGTAATTTAATACTGTCGATAGTCATAAGCAATTGATTTTAAATGAGGTACAAAGTTCGGTAAATCACACTGAGTTTACAATTAATTAACGTTAAATTTACATTGGTATTGTATTCAATAGGTGTTAATGTTTTCTAAAAAAATATAAAAAAAATGCCCGTCAACATGTAGTTGATGGGCATTTTTTACAGGTGTTAAACAGTTTATTCACTCCATGGTGGTACCACGTCATTGCTTCTTGCATAAGCAATTAACTGACCTTTGTGTTCCCCGTTATGCTCCATGATGGCAAGTAGTCCGCCTAATTTATTAGATTTCATAAAACCAAAATCAACTTCTTCGTCTAAAGTGCCATCTTCTACTTTAGTGATGTTTTCAAGAACAAATTCATTCGATTTTTTCAAGGCTGCGATAATATTTTCTTTACCGGTGATTTTATTTAATCCCATTACATCTACATCCTCAGGTGGGGCAAAGCCTAATTTAGAAGCTAAAAAATAATTACCACCCGCAACATGTAGCAAAGCTTCGCCCACGGAACTGATGCCTTCTGATGGTCTCCAATCATATTTATCTTCAGGGAAAGCTTCGGCCAGTTGTATTACTTGAGATTGGTTGCCGGTTAATACAGCTTTAATGCTGTTTTGTGTTAAACCATCTTGTGCATAAGAAAAGCAGCCTGTAAATAAGAATACTGCGAGTAATAACTTTTTCATAATTAGTGTGTTAAGGTTGTTAAAAGTAATTTGTAATACTTGTAATTTAAGCTAAAAGTAGCGCTATATCAAAAAAAAGGCTGAATTTACATTCAGCCTTTAAAGTTGCTTTTTTTATCCTAAAAACGGATACCTGTAATCTACAGGGGTAACAAAAGTCTCTTTGATCAATCTTGGAGAAACCCAACGTAAAAGGTTTTGAGCTGATCCAGCCTTATCGTTTGTTCCAGATGCTCTTGCTCCACCAAATGGTTGTTGGCCAACAACGGCACCTGTAGGTTTGTCGTTAATATAGAAGTTACCTGCACAGTTTTGTAATGCTTTTGTAGCTTCATCAATAGCATATCTATCCTGTGAAAGTACAGCGCCAGTAAGTGCGTACTCAGAAGTGCCATCAATTAATTGTAATGTTTCGCTCCAATCTTTATCATCGTAAACATAAATTGTAACTACAGGACCGAATAATTCAGTTTCCATAGTAGTGTATTTAGGATCTGTTGTTAAGATAACCGTTGGTTCAATGAAGTACCCTTTAGATTTGTCAAAAGAACCACCTGCATATATTTCGGCATTTTCATCTTCTTTAGCCTGCGTAATGTACTTCGCCAATTTGTCAAAAGAACCTTCGTGAATAACAGCGGTAATAAAGTTGCTCATATCTTCAGGTGAGCCTGGTTTGTTGAAAGATGCAATATCAGCTTTAACAAATTCTAGAATCTCTTTAGAAGTAGATTTTGGTAAATATACTCTTGAGGCAGCACTACATTTTTGACCTTGAAATTCAAATGCACCTCTAGAAATAGCCGTTGCTACTTGTTTAGGGTTAGCGGTAGGGTGTGCTAGAATAAAATCTTTGCCACCAGTTTCACCAACTATTTTCGGGTATGTTTTGTAGGTGTGTATGTTGTTTCCTATCTGTTTCCAAAGTTCTTTGAAAACATGTGTTGAACCCGTAAAGTGTAGTCCGGCAAAGTCAGGGCTGCTTAGTACAGTATCAGTAATCATAACTGGATCACCATAAACAACATTGATAACTCCGTCAGGTAAACCTGCTTCTTTGAAAATATCAACAATAACTTTTGCAGAGAAAATTTGAGAATCACTAGGTTTCCATACGACAACGTTACCCATCATAGCTGCACTTGCAGGAAGGTTACCGGCTATGGCTGTAAAGTTAAATGGGGTAATAGCGTATACAAATCCTTCTAGTGGACGATATTCCACTCTGTTCCAAATACCTTCGGCAGAATCTGGCTGCTCTTCATAAATTTGAGACATGTATTCTACGTTAAAACGTAAAAAATCAATGAGCTCACATGCGGCATCTATTTCCGCTTGGTGAATATTTTTAGATTGTGCGATCATAGTGGCCGCGTTAATCTTTGCACGGTAAGGTCCGGCAATTAACTCAGCTGCTTTCAAGAAAATTGCAGCACGCTGCTCCCAAGTTAAATTGGCCCATGCATCTCTTGATGCTAAGCTATTATCAATAGCAGACTGTACATTTTCTTTGTTTGCAGTGTGGTAAGTACCAACAATGTGCTTGTGGTCGTGTGGTGGGGACATTGGCTTGGTGTTGCCAGTGCGTACCTCTTCAGAGCCAATGTACATAGGTACATCTATCTTGTCGTTGAAATATGCTTTGTATTGTTCCAAAACCGCTTCTCTTTCTGGTGAACCAGGAGCATAGCTTTTAATTGGCTCATTAATAGCTGTAGGAACTTGAAAAAATCCTTTACCCATTGTCAAAATTTTTAAATTAAATTGTTGACCAAAGGTACTAAAAGGGTGTAGGACTAAAAACTAATAAAAGATTAAAAGGAATTAATTAAGTGCGAAGGGTGCGCTAAATTTAAAGGTTGGGATGTAAACCCTAAATTTTTGAGCATTGTTCATGATTACCATATTGTAATGACCTTTCATGGCACCAATAGGAGAAGTAAGTAAACAACCGGAATTATAGGTGTGTGATTCACCTGGTTGAATAACCGGTTTTTTGCCGATAACGCCTTCGCCATCTAAAGTTTCCATGTCATTTAGAGAGTCATATATTTTCCAATGACGAGAAGTTAGTTGAACGGCATCTTTGCTTTGGTTCTCAATGGTAATGGTATACCCAAATGCATAATGCATTTTGTAGTTTTTGAAGAATGTGCCTTCAAAAGTTGTTTGTACCGATATTTTTATGCCTTTAGTAACTTGTGTTATCATCATATTTAATAGGTAAATACGCTCTGTGCTATTAATATGGTTATAGCTATAATCCCTAAGATAAAAAATATTGCATTTAGGAAAAAATACTTTATAACCGTTTTAACTCTTCTTTGTTGATAGAAATTGCGCATTGCTTTGTAAAGATAAATTGCGAATATGAGAATAAACAATCCTTCGCTTCTAAAACCGAACACTGCGTTGAGCAAATTGCTAACAATGAGCAAGATAAAAAATAATGACTGATTGTGAAAGCTAAAGATTAAATGATCGGTATAAGTGTATTTTTTTCTGATATAGACCATCCAAATGAAGAAAGAAAAGAACGGGAGAAAGAAAAATGTGGTGAATGGTAGTTTCGAAATCAATGAGCTTAAAAATGAACCAGGCCGCTTATCTATTTCAATAATACTTGTAGCTAAATTAAATGCCATCTCATTTTCATTACCAGATGGTATGTTGAATTTGGTAGTTCCCTGTTCAAAGTAGTAGATGGTGTCGTTTCTTATAATGGTATTGAAAAAATCGACTTTTTCAATAAATCGCCCTGCTAGACCGCCAGTATCTATTTTTTTAAAATGCAATTCAGGGTCAGATAGTATGGTAGAATCTTTTTCGTTGATTCTATTTTTAATGAAGCTATTGATATTAAAAGAATCTAATTGTGCACGTGCGAGCTTTCTTTCTTCTTCATTTTCAAATTCTATTTTGTTGAATTCGTTATTCAGATCAAAAACAGGATTTTTATTAATTGATCCGAACTTATTAAATGATTCGAATTCATTATTGAAGCTTATAATTAAAAAATAGATTATTGCTAAGCTTAACAGAAAGCGAAAAGGGTTGGTGTAAGACAGTCGTCTACCAGAGATGTATTCTTTGGTTATTTTTCCTGGTTTTAATAAAAGAGCCGTTAATGTTCTCCATAATTTAGAGTCATAGGAGAAGTAATTTGCAAGAAATTCTTCAAAAAAATCTAAAAGAGTAAGTTTCTTTGTGCTGTTTGCTTGAGAGCAATTTGGGCAGTATTTATCACTCAACTCTAGCGGGTGTCCGCAGTTAAGGCAATCTGCTCCTCGGTATTTTAATTTAAATCTACCTGATGGTTGAGTGGTTGGTTTGTTTTCCATAACTGATGAAAAACGTAAAGATACAGCTAGTTGGTGATATTTCTAGAATTGGCAGATCCAATACCGATAATACTGTCGTACATGTCTCCAAAGTTTCGGTAATATACCAGTACCAAGTAGGTGTTTTCGGTAAAATGAAAGTTCCCTCCAACGCCGTTTAATTTAATATTATCACCGCTTTTAACAGCGTATTTGTAATTGTAAAATCCTTGTTTCATTTTTAGGGTAGCCTCTAACATCCCATTTTTTTCATTGTAGACCATCTTATTTTCATTGGTTAGTGCGTAGTTGTTGAATTTCCCAAAAATATAAACATCATCAAGGGCAATGAATTCAGTGTAGGGTAGGCTAAAATAAACATTGGTGTATTCAGCTTCTCTAGAGGCATTGTCACCTTGTAAGGTTCTAACGACATAATCACCATTTATGTCAGGGAAATAAGTGTAAGGCTTGTCGTTTCTGAAATCGTCAGAAAACAAGTAATGGTTATATAGGTCGGTCAAGTCAATACTTGAAATTTGTGAACTTGGGGCTCTAAGGTCGCTAGTGTCAAAAAGTAGATATTCGTTACCGCCGTAAAATGCTGTTTCTTGGTCATATTTATAAACCAGTTCATCGCCCATGGTGTATTGCGGTGGTACATTGGTTATTGCGGTTGGCCAATAATGATTTTGAAGAATGGCTACTTTTACTTCTTTCTTTGGGTTTATTAATCTTAACGAGCCAGAAGTAATACTGAATTGAACTACTTGTTTTTCATTGATAAAATTAAAATCTCTAGAACGTTTTACTTCCGTGGCTACAGAAACAATGTCTTTGTAAACTACAAACCTTCGTGAAAACTGCAGTTCGTTGTAGCTATTGTAAATTTCTAAAACATAATTACCGCTAACTTTTAGTCTAACATTGTCGTTGGGTATAGTCAGTTGATAATTAGAATATGACTGTAAAGTGCTATAACTGTTTTCGTAATCTGTGATGCGCTGGTTATCAACACCGTCTAAGTACTGGGATTTTAAAAGAGAAGAAGGTGTCCAATCATAATCGCAATGAACTACCTTATAATAGTAGTCTTGCTCATTGGCTAAAACGTCATCGAACTCAAGATAAATAGGTTCTCCTATTTTAATTACGGGAAATTGATCTTCTGTAGGTCCTTTGAAAACAATGGATTTTATGTTTTCTGGCGGATTTATCTCTGTCTGAACTTGTGCAACTAAATTTTGTAAAAATAATAGACAAATAAAATGTTTGAAGAAAATGCGCATTATACCCCGTTTTTTTAAGTAAAGGTAAACAAAAAGGGTGCCTAAAAAATATACCTCGTTCTATTGTCTAATTTATGGGACAATAATTATGAAAACGAACTTTTTGTACTTAAATTTGCTCAAATTTTGATAACCTAAAGGTCTAAACGCACATGTCAAAAGACATTCGAATTAAGAAAGGGCTCAACATTAATCTGGTGGGCGCCGCAGAACAGACTACTTCAAAAGCTGTTTTAAGTAATGTTTACGCAATACAGTTAAGTGATTTTCACGGAATTACCCCAAAAATGATGGTAAAGCAAGGCGCCGAAGTTAAAGCGGGCGAGCCTTTGTTCTATAACAAAAACATGGAAAGTATGGTTTTTGTTTCGCCAGTGAGCGGTGAGCTTATAGAAATTGAAAGAGGGGATAGAAGACGTATTTTGACCTTAAAGATATTGGCAGATAAAACACAAGAGGCATTTTCAGGTGCTGCTTTAGATGTAGAGAATGCATCAAAAGAAGAGCTGAAAGCTACGTTGTTGAAAAGTGGCTGTTGGCCATTTATTAAGCAAAGGCCTTATGATGTAATCGCAAACCCAGATACTACACCGAAATCAATTTTCATTTCAGGATATTCAAGTGGTCCTTTGCAGGCAGACTTGGATTATGTGTTGCAGGGAAAGGAAAAGGAGTTGCAGACAGCAATTACTGCATTGGGTAAGTTAACGCCTGGTAAGGTACATGTTTCTGTTGGTTCTGGTAGTTCGCCTTTGTCATCAATGAATGGTGTAGAGGTGCATAATGTGTCAGGTCCGCATCCTGCAGGTTTGGTAGGTACGCAAATCAATAAGTTGGATCCTATTAATAAAGGAGAGTTGGTTTGGACGGTAACGCCTCAAGATTTAATTATTATAGGTGAATATTTATTGACAGGTAAATTCAATGCAGAGCGTACTATAGCTCTTGCAGGTTCATCGGTAAAGGCGCCTAAATATTATACTACTAAAATTGGTTCCGAAATTTCTACTTTCTTATACGCAAGTGGCGTTAATGAAGAGAATTTTAGAGTAATCAATGGTGATGTGCTTACAGGTTCTAAAAGTAAGCCAGACGGTTATTTAGGATACTATAATAATACGGTAACAGTAATTCCAGAAGGAGACGATTATGAGTTGTTTGGATGGAATAAACCGGTTTTCAATAAGATTTCGGCAACCAGGGCATTGACTTTCTCTTGGATGCAACCAAATAAAAAATATGATTTAGATACCAATACCAATGGTGAGCATAGGGCTTTCGTGGTAACGGGACAATATGAAAAAGTTTTTCCGATGGATATTTTTCCAATGCAGCTTTTAAAGGCTTGTATGGTTAAGGATTTGGATGAAATGGAGCAATTAGGTTTGTATGAAGTGGCTCCAGAAGATTTTTCGTTAACTGAGTTTATATGTATTTCTAAACAGCCACACCAGAAGATTATTCGTGAGGGGTTAGATTTATTGCAAAAAGAAATAGGATAAGAAATGAGTTTAAAAAGCAAATTACACGAACTTAAACTGAAGTATCAGGGTAAGAAAATGGCTCCTGCCTTTAATGCCTTTCATACTTTTTTGTTTTCGCCAGATGAAACTACGCATGCAGGTGGTACACATGTAAAATCTGCAGATGATTTAAAGCGTACGATGAACACGGTAATAATGGCACTGGTACCGGTGTTGATATTTTCTATGTTCAATGCAGGTTATCAACACTATTCTGCAATAAACGGATTTCCGGCAGATTTTTCTTTAATGAACGATTTCCTTACTTGGGATAATTTCTGGATCGGTATTATTAAGGTATTGCCGTTGGTTGTTGTTTCTTATGCAGTGGGTCTTATCGTTGAATTTATTTTTGCGGTAATAAAAGGGCATGAAGTAGAAGAAGGTTACTTGGTAACTGGTATGTTGGTGCCGTTAATAGTTCCTGTTGATACGCCACTATGGATGTTATCGGTAGCAGTAGTTTTCGGAGTTGTTATCGGTAAAGAAGTTTTTGGAGGTACGGGAATGAATATTCTAAATCCTGCCTTAACAATTAGAGCATTCTTGTTTTTCGCTTATCCTACTTGGATGAGTGGTGATAAAGTATGGGTTTACGGAGCAAGAGAAAGATCAGAAGAAATTTTAGCAGGTGCAACTAACGTTGATGCATTTTCAGGAGAAACCATATTAGGATTCTTAGCGCAGAATAAAGGTGCTGAAATGTCGTACTCGGTTTCTGATATGTTCTTCGGTTTTATACCTGGTTCAGTTGGTGAAACATCGGCATTCTTAATTCTTTTAGGAGGATTATTCTTGATATTCACTAAAATCGCTAGTTGGAGAATTATGCTAAGTGCTGTTATTGGTTCTTTGGTGATGGGCTTAATCTTCAATCAAGTAGTGGAATTTGGATGGATTGCAGAATCTAGTAAGTTTTACGGTTTAATGAGTTTCGATTTCTGGAAACATTTAATAGTAGGTGGTTTAGCATTTGGTATTGTATATATGGCTACCGACCCTGTAACTGGTTCACAAACAAATAAGGGGAAATGGTATTATGGTTTCTTTATTGGGTTTATCTCGGTAATGATTCGTGTATTCAACCCTGCGTACCCAGAGGGTGTTTTCTTAGCAATATTGTTAATGAATGTATTCGCACCAACAATTGATCACTACGTGGTTAGGGGCAATATTAAGAATAGAATGAACAGATTAAAGAATGCTACTATCTATCCTAAAGATTCAGATGGTAAAGCAGAAGAACTTAAAGCTGAAACAGTTTAATTATGGCACTAAAGACAGATAGTAACGTTTATACAGTAGTTTTTGCTGCTGTTATGGTTGTGGTAGTTGGGTCAATACTTGCGTTTTTGGCTTCATTTTTAAGCCCTAACATCAAAGAGAATGAACGTTTTGAGAAGCAGCAAAACATTCTTTACGCAATGGGTGTTAATGAAAATGGAGATGATACGGGTAGTGTTAACTTTATTCCAACAGATGTTGTTGAAAATGAGTTTGCAAGTTATATCAAAGAGCAATTGGTTATACAGGGTGATAAAATCACTGAAGATAACGAGGCTTATTTAATTGATTTAAAAAAGCAATTAGCTGCTATGAAAAAGGGTGAGGATTATAAATTACCCGTATTCATTGGAGAAAAAGAAGGTGAGAAGTTTTACATCGTTCCTATGTACGGTAAAGGTCTTTGGGATGCTATTTGGGGTTTTATCGCCTTAGATGATACAATGACTGTTCAAGGTGTATATTTTGATCACAAAGGGGAAACCCCAGGTTTAGGTGCCAATATTAAAATGCGTTATTTCATGGACGATTTTAAAGGTGAGACCATTCTTGATGGTACCAAATATGCTGGTATCTCTGTTGCTAAGGGTAACAATGATCCATTGAACAAAACAAAAGATGATAATGAAGTAGATGCCTTAGCTGGTGCTACCATTACCGGTAACGGTGTTTCTGCTATGATCAGCGAAACTGTCAAATTATACAAACCTTATTTAGAAACAATTAGAGTAAAGTAATATGGCACTACTATCAAAAAAAGATACAAATCTTATTACGGATCCATTAGCGGACAATAACCCAATTACTATTCAGGTATTAGGTATTTGTTCTGCATTGGCAATTACAGCAGAGTTGAAAGCATCTTTGGTGATGGCAATTTCTGTAATGTTCGTTTTAGGAGCGGGTAACGTGGTAATCTCTTTAATGAGAAACATTATTCCTTCCAAAATTAGAATTATCGTTCAACTTATTGTTGTTGCTACCTTGGTAATTATTGTGGATCAGGTACTAAAAGCTTTTGCTTATGAATTAAGTAAAACCTTAGCGGTATTTGTTGGTCTTATTATTACGAACTGCATTATTATGGGTCGTTTTGAGGCATTTGCATTGGCAAATGGACCATGGCGTTCATTTTTAGACGGTATTGGTAACTCTTTAGGTTACGGTGTAATCTTAATAATAGTCGGTTTCTTTAGGGAATTATTAGGTTCTGGTACCTTATTCGGTATACCTGTATTGGGGGATCCAATCGAGAAAACAGGTCTATATGCTACCGGTTATGAGAATAACGGTTTTATGATTATACCGCCTGCGGCATTGATTGTAGTAGGTATTATCATTTGGGTACAACGTTCAAGAAATCCTGCACTTGTAGAAGAGAATTAAACGACATTTAAGAAGAAATTATGTTAGAACATGTAGAATTATTTTTTAAGTCCATCTTTATCGATAACATGGTATTTGCCGTGTTCTTGGGGATGTGTTCTTATTTAGCGGTATCCAAGAAAGTGGCTACTGCAGTTGGTTTAGGTGCTGCTGTAATATTCGTATTGGCGGTTACAGTACCTATGAACTGGTTGTTAGATAAATATTTGTTGCAAGATGGTGCATTAGTTTGGCTAGGTCCTGAATATGCAGATTACAACCTTAGCTTTCTATCCTTTATCCTATTCATTGCTACCATTGCAACAATGGTACAACTGGTAGAGATTGTGGTAGAGAAATTTTCACCTTCTTTATATAACTCATTGGGTATTTTCTTGCCTTTGATTGCGGTAAACTGTGCAATTCTTGGTGGATCATTATTCATGCAGGCAAGAGAAATTGAAACTTTTGGTTTGGCTTTTAACTACGGTGTAAGTTCTGGTATTGGTTGGTTCTTGGCAATTTTGGCGATTGCCGCCATTCGTGAGAAAATTAGATATAGTAATGTTCCTGCTCCTTTAAGAGGTTTGGGTATTACATTTATCATTACCGGTCTTATGGGAATTGGCTTTCAGAGTTTTGGTGGTATGTTAACCGGTGGCGGTGATGATGCTGAAGAAGCTAATGAGCAGGTTAATCAGGTTCAGCCAGAAATGATAACTCCTGTTAAAGAAGAGGTAGTAGTAGATAAGAACGAAGAAATAGACGAAAAAGTTATTTCTTATAACGACGTAAACAAATAATTATGATTTTAGCTGCAAGTACTGGCGGAACAATACTAATAACTGTTGTCGCATTTCTAATACTGTTGATGGTGTTAGTAGCATTGCTTCTGTTTACCAAGCAAAAATTATCTCCATCAGGTCCTGTGACCATTACGATAAATGGAGAAAAGAAAATTGAAGTTGCATCTGGTGGATCTTTGCTATCTACCTTAGGTAACCAAAAAGTGTTTTTACCATCTGCCTGTGGTGGTGGTGGAACATGTATTCAATGTGAGTGTCACGTACTTTCTGGTGGAGGTGAAGCACTACCAACTGAAACACCGCATTTCTCTAAAAAAGAATTAAACCATGGTGCTCGTTTAGCCTGTCAAGTTAAGGTGAAGCAAGACATGGAGATTACCATTCCAGAAGAGGTATTTGGTATTAAAAAATGGCCTGCAAAAGTGGTGCGTAACTATAACGTAGCATCTTTTATTAAAGAGTTTGTAGTTGAGATTCCTGAGGATATGGGCTACAAAGCTGGTGGTTATATTCAAATTGAAATTCCTGAGTGTGAGGTTAAATATGCTGATATTGATATTACAGCACACCCAGAGGAACATGAGACTCCGGATAAGTTCCAAGCTGAGTGGGATAAATTCAACCTGTGGCCTTTAACAATGAAGAATCCTGAAACGGTTGAAAGAGCGTATTCAATGGCTTCTTTCCCTGCTGAAGGTAGAGAGATTATGTTGAATGTACGTATAGCTACGCCGCCATGGGATCGTGCTAAGAATGGTTGGATGGATGTTAACCCTGGTGTTGCGTCATCTTACATTTTTAACCTAAAGCCTGGTGACGATTGTACTATTTCTGGACCTTACGGTGAATTCTTCATTAATGAGTCTGATTCAGAAATGCTTTACGTAGGTGGTGGTGCAGGTATGGCGCCAATGCGTTCGCACTTATATCACTTGTTCAAAACATTAAAGACCGATAGAAAAGTAACATACTGGTATGGTGGTCGTTCTAAAAGAGAATTATTCTATTTAGATCATTTCTATAAGTTAGAAGAAGAGTTTCCAAATTTCAAATTCTACTTGGCACTTTCAGAGCCACAAGAAGAGGATAATTGGAAAGTAAAAGAGAATATAGATGCTCCTGGAGATGGTTTCGTTGGGTTTATACACAATTGTGTAATTGATAACTATTTAAGCCTTCATGAGTCTCCAGAAGATATTGAACTTTATTTCTGTGGACCTCCATTAATGAACAAAGCTGTTCAGAAGATGGGTGAGGATTTCGGTATCCCAGATGAGCATATACGTTTTGATGACTTTGGAGGATAATCTTTTAAGTCTTTAAGTAAATAGTATAAAAACCGATATGTAATGTATCGGTTTTTTTATAAAAAAGATATTTAAATGCATGTACTAACAGAACAAGAACTTCATAATTTAGCCATGAATATTGTTGGAAAACAATTGGAAGAAGCGGGATTTGAATTTTTAGCCGTTAATAGTGAATTGCGTAAGAATCCACAATTTGTGTGCACTAAGGACAAAAAGATGCGCTTTGTTGTGGTAAAGGCTATTGAATACCCTGGTGACCCAAAGGATATGGACTTCTTTATGTCTGACCTTAAAAAAATGAAGGATCATGCCATTAAATTTGAAGCTACGACATTTTATGCAGGGGTAGGTTTAGTTAATGCTACAGACCATAATTTACCGGTTTATTTAGATGAAGAATATATTGTTGATTATGATGGTTTAGTTGAGATATGAAAAAATGTATTTTAGTAACAGCGCTTGTTATAGGATTGTTTCAATCTTGCAAGCAGAATAATGAGGTCGGTGTTCGCAATCAAAACACTGGAGGGGCATTAGGTACTTCTTATAGTATTATTTCTATTACACCTGAAGAGATGGATTTACAACAAGAGATTGACTCTGTATTTGCTGTAATTAATCAATCTTTATCTACATATATACCAGAGTCCGATATTTCCAGAATTAATAAAGGAGATAGTTCTATTGTTGTAGATGCTATGTTCAAAGAAGTTTTTGAGCTTTCAAAAACTATTCATCATGAGACTGATGGTTTTTTTGATCCTACGGTAGGTACCTTGGTAAATGCTTGGGGTTTTGGACCAGGACAAAAAATTTCAATGGATAGCTTGAAAATAGATAGTTTATTGAATTATGTAGGTTTAGATAAAATTAAGTTGGATGAGGAAAATCACATTATAAAGACCAATCCTAATATTTATATGGATTTTAATGCCATTGCAAAGGGGTATGCAATTGATAGGTTAGCGGCTATGTTAGATGCTAAAGATATTGAGAATTACCTTATAGAAGTAGGTGGTGAATTGGTTGCAAAAGGTAAAAATACCATTAAAGATAAGTTTTGGACAGTTGGTATTGATGATCCTGAAATGGAAGGGAGTAGAGCTACCAAAATACTAATTCATTTAGAGGATAGGGCTTTAGCTTCTTCAGGAAATTATAGAAAATTCAGAATAGATGAAGAAACGGGTAAAAAGTATGTACATACTGTAAATCCGAAAACTGGATATACCCAACAATCACATACGCTTGCGGTTACTATTTTGGCAGCTAATTGCGCTACGGCAGATGCCTATGCTACTTCATTTATGGCGATGGATTTAGATGAGGCATTTAAAATTGTTAATGGTAATGATAGTTTAGAGGCGTATATCATTTATTTAGATGAGAAAGGGGAAACACAAGAATTCTTAACCAAAGGATTTAAAACTGTTGTAATAGAATAACTATTTTTTTACTACCGGAATAATTTCTCCCGGAGCCAACCGATATCTATCTATTTTTTCTTGGCTCATAATTTTTGTAAAATCTATTTCTTCTACGGTAAAACCTATATCTCTTAATTTATCAAAGTAATCTCTTCCGTAAATACGAACGTGGTCATATTGACCAAATATTTTAGCGCGTTCCACTTTGTCGGTAATACTATCGTCTTCAAATGTTTCGGATCTATTTAAATCTTGTGGAATTTGAAAAATACCCCAACCACCAGGTTTTAGAATTCTATATAATTCAGACATTGCTTTTGTATCGTCTGGTATATGCTCTAAAACATGATTACATAGAATTACATCGAACATGTTATCTTCAAATGGCAGGTTGCAAATATCGGCCTTTACGTCTGCCAACGGTGAATTAAGGTCTGTGGTAACATAATTCAGGTTTTTTAGCTTCCTGAATCTTTTATAAAACGCTTGTTCAGGTGCAAAATGTAAAACATGCAAAGGGGCGGTAAAAAAGTCAGTCTCCTCTTTCAGGAATAACCACAGTAAACGATGACGTTCTAAAGATAGGGTAGAAGGAGAAAGTACATTTTCTCTCGGACTTTCATATCCATAAGGTAAAAAGCTACGAAAAGTATTGCCGTCAATAGGGTCTTCATATGTATTGCCTCGGTAATATGCTTTAAAAAAAGGCTTTACCAAATAGCTAAGGGAAATTAATACAGGCCTTGGAACAAGGTTAAGAAAAAATTTAAAAATTTTCTTCATCTGTATTTCCTAACTTTTCATGGTAGATGAAGTAAACTCGTCTTCCTCATCACTTACAATCCCTAAAGCGTCATAAATGTATTTAAAGGTAGAAAGTAATTCGGGTTTTCCGTTTACTATAGCAACATCATGTTCAAAATGAGCGCTAGGTTTACCATCTGCCGTAAGAATTGTCCAGCCATCTTTAAGTTGTTTAATGCTCTTTGTTCCCATGTTTGTCATAGGTTCAATAGCAACGGTCATTCCCTCAACAAATTTCTTTCCTCTGCCACGTCTGCCATAATTTGGCATTTCTGGACCTTCGTGCATTTTTCTGCCAAGACCATGACCTACTAATTCTCGTACCACACCATAACCGTGATCTTCAGTGAATTTTTGGATAGCATACCCAACATCGCCAACGCGGTTTCCTACTTTAAATTCTCGTATACCAACATACAACGATTTTTTAGTGACCTCAAGTAGTTTTTCAATTTCAGGACTAACTTCTCCTACCTTAAAAGTATAAGCGTGATCTCCGTAAAACTCATTTTTTAAAGCTCCACAGTCAATGGAAATTATATCGCCCTCAACTAAAGGTGTGTTATTTGGAATTCCATGTACCACTTGAGCGTTTGGGCTCATGCATAAAGAGTTTGGAAAATCGTACAAACCCAAAAATCCCGGTACGGCACCGTGATCACGAATAAAGGTTTCAGCCAAAGTATCTAGCTGAAGTGTAGTAACCCCTGGTTTTACCTCAGAGGCAATCATTCCTAAAGTTTTAGAAACGATTAATGCGCTTTCACGCATTAATTCAATTTCTTCGGCTGTTTTTATTTTTATCATAAAATCTTATCCTTTCTAATGAGTCTAAATTTACACCAGCGAGTTTTGGGTCATAAATTCGGACTTTTCTACACCTATTAATTTCAAAATTGTAGGTGCAATATCACCTAAAACACCATCTTTAATTTGGTGTATATCTTTATCTACTAAAATTAAGGGAACAGGGTTGGTAGTGTGTGCTGTGTTAGGCGTGCCGTCCTCATTTACCATTGTCTCACAGTTACCATGGTCAGCAATTACGATTACTGAGTAATCTTTCTCAATAGCTGCTGTAATGACGTCTTTTGCGCATTCATCTACCGTTTCACAGGCTTTAATGGCAGCTTCCATAACACCTGTATGACCAACCATATCAGGATTAGCAAAGTTCAAACATATAAAATCTACATCGCCTTGTTGTATTTCTGGAATAATTTTATCCCTAATTTCATAAGCGCTCATTTCTGGCTGTAAATCATAAGTAGCTACTTTTGGCGAAGGGCATAATATACGAGATTCACCTTCAAAGGGAACTTCTCTACCACCATTGAAAAAGAAAGTAACGTGAGGATACTTTTCTGTTTCGGCAATACGTATTTGTTTTTTGCCGGCATTTGCCAAAACTTCACCAAGGGTTTCTACTATGTTATCTTTATTATAAACAACATGAACATTGTTGTAAGACTCATCGTAATTGGTTAGAGTAACATAGTACAAGTTCAATTTGTGCATGTTTTGCTCATGCATGTCTACCTGACTTAATACTTGAGTTAATTCTCTACCACGATCCGTTCTGAAGTTAAAGAAGATGACAACATCATCTTCCTTTACAGAGGCTATAGGTGTGCCATCTGTATTGGTCATCACGATAGGTTTTATAAACTCATCAGTAATGTCCGCATCATAATTCTTTTGAATTGTCTTACCAATGTCGGTAGACTTCTCACCTTCCGCATTAACAATTACATCGTAGGCTTCTTTCACGCGTTCCCATCGTTTATCACGATCCATAGCGTAGTATCTACCTATAACCGTAGCTAACTTTGTATTCTTATCTGCGCTATAGTCTACAATATCCTCTAAAAATCCTTTTCCACTTTTAGGATCAACATCCCTACCATCTGTAAAAGCATGTAAGTACATGTTTTCAACTCCAGATTCTTTACCCGCAGCTATTAAGCCCTTAATATGGTTGGTATGGCTGTGAACTCCACCATCACTTAATAGACCTAGAAAATGAACATCTTTATTGTTCTTTTTTGCATACTCGAATGCGCTCCTTAAAACAGGTTCAGAACTTAACGTATTCTCTTTAACAGCCTTATTGATTTTAGCTAAATCTTGATAAACGATTCTACCGGCACCCAAATTCATATGACCAACTTCGCTATTTCCCATTTGACCTTCTGGCAAACCAACATTCATTCCATCTGTAAGAAGGTTAGAGTTAGCGTATTTAGTATATAAACTATCTATAAAAGGAGTATTGGCTTTATCTACTGCAGATACTTCAGGATTTGGAGATTTACCCCATCCGTCTAATATCATTAAGATTACTTTTTTGTTCATCTTCATAAGGTTTTAGGAGTACAAAAATACTATGTTCTGCCAAGTTAAGCTACTAGTTTACATACCTTTTTTGATTTGATGGTGTATCGCAACATTTTTGTAGTTTGGGTGAAGATTTATTTGTTAAAGTTTAGTTATAACATTGTTAAAGGATGAAACAATTTGTGCTGATCGGCGTCTTTTAATTGTACGCTATTGTACTCATCAATTAAAATCAATCATCATGAAAAAAGTAATTCTTACATTGGCTATGGTAGCACTTACCGTAGGCTCAACAGTTATGGCTGCAGAGACTGTAAATCGTTCAAAAACAACAACAGAAATTGACCTCGTATCAAGAGTTGATATCAGCTCATTTTGTAAAGCTGTAATAAAGGGCGATTTAGAAACCGTTAATCGTTTAATAGATTTGGGTGAAGATGTAAATCAAAAATCTTTGGGAATGACCCCTGCAATGTTTGCTGCACGTTACAATAAGGTTGAAATATTAGAGGTCTTAATTGAAAATGGAGCCGATCTAAAGATGCAGAGTAGTCATGGGCATACTGCAAAGCGTTATGCTGAATTATCTAATGCAACAGAGGCTCTAGAATTAATTGAAACAGCAGTAGGAAGCTAAGTCTGCTTTAGTCGATTTCATTTTGTGAATATTATATCCTATGTCTTAATTTATTTTAAAATCGGGGCATAGGTTTTTTTTAATTTTTTCAATTGTTAAATATTTACTATTTCTTTCTTAAAACGGTGTTATTAACATAATTGTATATGTAAATTTACGTTATTATTAAAATCATTAATCAAAACAACGTAAATATTATGAAAAAATCAATTTCAATTTTGTTATTCATTAGCGCATTTGCATTTAGCAGTGTTTATGCAAATAGTAATGATCTAATCAATTTAAACGAATCAATATCTGTTTCTGTTAATGATGAAATCAATTCGTTATGCAAGGCAGTTATGAAGGGTGATGTAGACCAAGTAAGAAGTTTGTTGGCTTTAGGAGAAAAGACAAATGAAAAATCTCTAGGTCTAACACCGGCAATGTATGCCGCTAGATATAATAAGGCAGAGATATTAAAGGTTTTATTGTTGAACGGTGCCAACCTCAATATTAAAAGCGACCAGGGTTATACAGCAAAAGACTATGCGAAAATGTCGAACGCAAAAGATGTGTTAGATGTTATTAAGCAAGATTCATAATTTTGTTTTATACAAATAGAAAAGGCTCATTGAAATTTCAATGGGCCTTTTTTAATACTAATAATTCTACTCCAAATAGTGTTCAGGTAAAAGAGTAAAAACGAATTAAAAATCAAATCCATTTGCTGCTCTAACAACAAATGCATACAGTGCCAAAAATATCATTAGGGCACAAAATACTGAGTAGACCTTTAAAAATGTAACCAATATTATTGGTCTACAGTTCTCAAACGCCTGCACGTATAAGTTTCTAAAATGTGTAATTGTTCCCATTATAGTGTTCTTCTATGATTAAATCATAGCTATAAAGGCAATCATAAATGGCAAAATAAGCTTGGGACTTCCCCAAATGTACACAAATATATGTACTGTATAGAGTCGTCTAGACCAACTGTACAAAAAAACCGATTAACCTTGGTTTTTGTATTTGTTTATAGCTTCCTTGATTTTTTCAATTCTATTTTCAGGGTCGGGATGGGTGCTTTGAAACTCAGGAGTACGATTTGGTCCGCCAGCAGCTTTTAAAATTTCCATGACCTTGATCATTTCATAAGGATCATAACCAGATTGAATCATAAATAGTACACCTAGTTCGTCACTTTCCAATTCATCTCCACGTCCATTTTTTAATAGTGTATTCTGGCCAATGCTACCTAAAATGCTACCCATGTCACCGGCACCGACTGTGGCGCCCATAGTAGCGGTTTGCCATGTTTGGCTGTCTGCAATTCTTTCTGCGGAATGCCTACCTATTACATGACCGATCTCATGACCAAGAACTCCGGCTAGTTGTGCTTCATTAAGTTGGGAAAATAAAGCATAGGTGATAAAACACTGCCCGCCTGGTAAGGCAAAGGCATTTATGGTCTGGTCATCGGCCAGTAAATGAAAATCGTACTGGTATGGAGTTTCTCTTGCAATACTATTTTCAACTAATTTATTGCCTACAGATTCAACAAAAGATTGTAAACGTTGGTCAGGGTAGAGTCCGCCATGTTGTTGTGCCATTTCTGGGGCACTTTGTAAACCAATAGCAATTTCTTGATCAGAAGTCATGGTGATATGTTGCGAGCGACCCGTGTATGGGTTCTCTTCGGTATTACTGCATTTTTGAATAAATGCAAAGGCAACTATCGCCAAACCGATAAATATTCTAATTTTCCAACTTCCTCTTCTCATGGTAATGTGTTATAGTACAGGTTCTAATGTACGAAATGCTTATAATAAGCTTCTATTGATGTCTAATATATTATTTTGAATGTATGATTTTAAAAAGTTCATCGTAAAATGCTCGGCACCATAATAATCTTCTCTAATTATAATTGAAGCAACATTTTTACTTCTAAATTGTTCTAACATTGGTATAGATAAAGGGGCGTAGCTATAATGCCAGGGTTCATACTTAAAACCTCTTCTTTTAGGCTCATTGGTATATACTAGGAAGAACCCGTACGTTTCGGAATTTTCATCCATCCACTTTTTAAAATCTACGTAAGGTCCATCACCTTCATACTTGTGCGGTACAAGCACGTCGCCATCTACCTTTCTGTAGCCATCTACAACATCAATATCAGTACCCCAATGGTGTCTGCTAGTACCAGGTATGGTAGAGTATTCTATAATTTTATTGATAGCATCTGTAGGGTTCATGCCATCATCATCTGTATATTTTAAATACTTACGCTCAAAAATAGCAGCTTGTCTATCATAACTTCTAAAACTTGAAACTATTTTTAGATCGATACCATCTTTATACGCAGCCTTCTTCATTTCTAGAAAAGCATCATGAGCTTCTTTTCGTAGGTTAATGTCTTTACCGTACAACTTAATGTCTTCTTTACCCATTAATTCTAAAATACCGTACTCGGTTTCTTCTTGAATAAAGAAATTAGGGGCTAAGGCAAGAGCTAAAGCTGCCGAACTACTTCTATTGATAAATGTTCTTCTCTGCATAATTGAATGTTGTGTTATTAATTGCAAAAGATTTGCCAAACTAAATCAGAAGAGAAAAACTTCTTGAAGTTGAAAATCATACAATCTTAAAGTAAATGTAATAAATATTGAGCTGAATAGAATTTAACATCAATTTTCTTCGTAAGTAGTAAGGTATAAATATCCTTGATGTTTAAAGTCTAAATCAGCTAAGTTTACAATATAGAAGTAAATTCCAGAAGGTAAACCTGTATTTCTGGCAACGACCCCGTTTACATTGGATATGCCTATAAATTCATCGTTATAATTATCCATGGAGAAAACCAATCTTCCATATCTATTATAAATTTGTAAAGAATTATTAGGTGAATTCTCAATGCCTTCAATCTCTAAAAAATCATTGATACCATCGCCGTTTGGTGTCATGTAATAATTATCTAAAGTGATATTATCCAGCGTTTCAATAATATCGGAATTTCCGCCAATAGTTATAATTTCATAATCGCTAGGTACAAATTCTTCAGATGTAACCGAGCCATAAGCAAAATTACCTTCAACATTAGTATTACCTAGATCCACCCAAATTTTATCGATTATACTCCACCCTACAACTTTTATTTCTGAAATGGTCTCACCAAATAGGTAAGCATTACTTTCCTCGTCCCAAGTTAAGGTCACTTTTGAGGGTACGGTACTTTCTAAATGCCAAAATTCATATTCACTAATTGATAATGCTTCATTTTCCTTTATGAATGTGTTGAAACTAGTATTGAATTGGCTTGGTGTATTAGGGTCTTCATAATAATAAGCAGATTTTGCATAATCGTTAGCACTGGTTGATTCAATAGTCAAAGGACGTATTTTATCAAATTGACCTATAGGAAACGTAAATTCGGACTTCTTGCCTATGGCAGCATAACCATCAATTTTTGTGTTGTTTGATTCTCCAGCATAAAATGAGTCGTTTAAAAAATTGATATTTACTTCGGATACCGCTCTCGTTGTATTGATGTCGCCGGCAATAAAGTTGGCGTTATTTTGAACTCCCACCGTATTGTCAATATATAGGTCATTATCTACAGCAACTTCAAAATCATAAAATACCGGGTTAGATCCACCTGATATAGTTAAAGCTTTGTCGAAAGAATAGAAACCGACTAAACCTTTATTCTGGTTAAAAGCTCCATTATTTATAACATCCATGTGAAAGCCAACAAGTCCGTCTTCATGGATCTGAATATTTCCATAATTATGAACGGCATCTTGACTATGGCTGTTTAAAGAGCATAGTAAAACGCATATACTAAAAAGTGCGGTCAATAATCTTTTCATATTTTTATCTATGTGCTTCAAATATTACGACAATTCCGTCTGCATAACTGTCGGTATTTAAACTGAATCCGTCAGCATTAAAACTAGTAACAGTAGCGGTGGTTAATCCTAGATTATCTCCATTTTGATTTGCATAGCGTAAACCGATACTATGAGTGCTAGAGGCATATCTAGATATATCATTAATTGAATTACCGCTACCACCATTAAAGATTACTTGTTCTGTAATGCTACCATTGTCATCTCTGGCAAATCCTTTCATACTGCCGTAGGCATTTGGTAATCCGGTTTCATTATTTCTAGTCCCGTTGTCCGCATTAATATCGAAATCTTCAATATTGGCATAAGCTACAAATGACACAGATGAAGGTTGAAAAGGAATTCCGGATACGGAAACCGCACCTGTTGCTGAAATTCTAAACGTACCGGTGTAGATAGTTTTCTGACCCATTTGGCTCCATGACGTACCATCAAAGACATAGACTTGATTTGTATCTGTATTAAAGACCAAAGCGCCTTGGGCAGCATCTGTTGTTGCGTTTATATTGGTAGTAGTACCTGTCGTTAACCCTACAAGTAATCCGCTATCAAGCTGAGCATTTACAATAAGCCCTATTAATAGAGTGATAGAAAGTAAAATGTATTTTGTTAATCTCATTTTTTTATAGGTCTAAAACAGTGAACATAAATTCAGAATCAAATCTTGATCGGTCAGTACCGCCGTTGTCATTATCACCGATGATAACCTCAAAACTTGTTGCGGTTTGGTTGGAGTAGGAGATGCCAGGGTCGTCATTACCGGCGCCACCTCTACCAGGTTGTGTTAGTTGAATGATATAATCTGCATCAGAAACAGAACCTGCGGGTAGTGTTACTCTATAGTAACCTACGCTGATTCTAGTAACGGTAACCCCAGCAGTTGCTTTTGTAACAGTACCGGCAGAGCTTATTTTTCCAATAGCTTTAATAGGGCTCATAGAATTTACCCACTCAGTACCAGTGGCTGTTGAAGTTAATACTTGACCAGCTGTTCCAGGTGAATCATTTTCATCTAATACGGCACCTTCTAACTCTAAAGTTTCGTTTATTATTACTGAAGTATTCCCCGAAGTTTCTTCAACTTTTAAAGCTTCAATTTCACCAACAACTAAGCCTATTTCATCGGCTGCAGGACTGTAAATACCGGTATCGGAATCATCGGAAAATCTATAAGAAGGTAGGGTTGTACTACCGTCAGAGTTGTTTAATCCACTAGTTCTCGTTGTTCCATTTACGGTAAGTTTATTTGTTCCTAGTAATGGATTTCCTATACTTAACCTATTGTTAGTTGCGTCCCAAAATAATTGACTGTTATTTTCAGTTGGTCTACCATCGGCTCCTGCAAAAAACACAGAACCTGTTGTACCTGTATGTGATAAATCAGATAATGGAACATCTAAGTCTCCATTAGAATCAGATATTCTTAAGTAGTCAACTCCTGCCACATCAACAGTTGCAAAACTTGTATTTGTTTCATTGGTAATACTACCATCAACTTCCGTAAAATCGTTAATGATATTGTATGGTAATGTACTCGACCCATCTCCGGTTATACTTATTCCGGTACCTGCTGTAATTTCTGTTTCAGTACCATCGGCGTATAAAGAAGATAAATTTGCTACCTGAGTTGTAGGATCATCTTCAATTTTTAGTAAAAGTTCAAATGTAGAACCGTTGAATGCAAACATTTCTACTGTTTGATCGTCCGTAGAAATAGAGCTTAAATCAACTTGATTAGATCCAGTTAATGGATTCGTTAATGTAAGAATATTGGTAGCGCTTAAACTTAAATCAGAAAGTTCGTTTGTTACCGAGTTATCCAAGTTATCCGGAACAGCTATAGTGTACGGACTAGCCGCAGTACCTGCACCGGCAATAGTAGTATTCGTACCATCGTTGATAATTGTTTCCGATCCATCGGCAACAGGAAGAGTGATAGGAGTGGAAGCCACGCCATTGATAGTAGAAGTGATTTCTCCACCTGAAATAGCCAGCTCGTTCGAGTTTACGATTGGGGCATCCAAAGCACCATTATTGTCCGTAATCGTCAATGTGTTGGTTGCGGAAGCAAAAGCCGTGTTCGTTTCGTTGGTTACCGAGTTGTCCAAGTTATCCGGAACAGCTATAGTGTACGGACTAGCCGCAGTACCTGCACCTGCAATAGTAGTATTCGTACCGTCATTGATAACCGTTTCAGATCCATCGGCAACAGGAAGCGAGATAGGAGTAGAAGTCACGCCATTGATGGTAGAAGTGATTTCTCCACCTGAAATAGCCAGTTCATTCGTATTTACAATAGGAGCATCCAAAGCGCCATTACTATCCGTGATCGTCAATGTATTGGTTGCAGAAGCAAAAGCCGTGTTTGTTTCGTTCGTTACGCTATCGTCTATTTCTGTAAAAGTATTTGCAACCACATAAGGGTCACCGGTTACACCTGTACCTGAAACACTGATGTCCGATCCTGCGGTAACCAAAGTTTCCGATCCATCGGCAACAGGAAGGGTGATAGGAGTGGAAGTCACACCATTGATGGTAGAAGTGATTTCTCCAGCGGTGATATCCAGTTCGTTCGAGTTTACGATCGGGGCATCCAAAGCACCATTACTGTCCGTAATCGTTAATGTATTGGTTGCGGAGGCAAAAGCCGTGTTCGTTTCGTTGGTTACCGAGTTGTCCAAGTTGTCCGGAACAGCAATAATGTACGGACTAGCCGCAGTACCTGCACCTGCAATAGTAGTATTCGTACCGTCATTGATAACCGTTTCAGATCCATCGGCAACAGGAAGTGTTATAGGAGTGGAAGCCACGCCATTGATAGTAGAAGTGATTTCTCCAGCTGTGATATCCAGTTCGTTCGTATTTACAATAGGAGCATCCAAAGCGCCATTGCTGTCCGTGATCGTTAATGTGTTGGTTGCGGAAGCAAAAGCCGTGTTCGTTTCGTTTGTTACCGAGTTGTCCAAGTTGTCCGGAACAGCAATAGTGTACGGACTAGCCGCAGTACCTGCACCTGCAATAGTAGTATTCGTACCGTCATTGATAACCGTTTCAGATCCATCGGCAACAGGAAGCGAGATAGGAGTAGAAGCCACGCCATTGATGGTAGAAGTGATTTCTCCAGTAGTGATATCCAGTTCGTTCGAGTTTACGATCGGAGCGGTCAAAGCGCCATTACTGTCCGTGATCGTCAATGTATTGGTTGCAGAAGCAAAAGCCGTGTTCGTTTCGTTATTAGCATCTTTATCTAAGTCCAACGCTTCAGAGTCAGAAATTGCGGTAGCTACTTCAGTATCAGTTGCAAAAGTATTTCCCAGGTCGATCGTTTTGTCAGCTTCCCCATCACCTTCATTAGAGACCGCTATAGTTGTACCAGTCAAAGAAAAAGTATCTATTTTCTGGTCGTCTGTAGAAACACCGCTAAGGTCAACAGTTTCACTTGCCGCACCATCTTGATCTAAGGTCAAGGTAGTACCGTCAAAGGTTAATCCTGTTACCGATTCGTTTCCGATTACTTTATCTAAGTCCAACGCTTCAGAGTCAGAAATTGCGGTAGCTACTTCAGTATCAGTTGCAAAAGTATTTCCCAGGTCGATGGTTTTATCTGCTTCTCCGTCACCTTCATTAGAGACCGCTATAGTTGTACCAGTCAAAGAAAAAGTATCTATTTTTTGGTCATCTGTAGAAACACCGCTAAGGTCAACTGTTTCACTTGCCGCACCATCTTGGTCCAAGGTCAAGGTAGTGCCGTCAAAGGTTAATGCCGTTACGGATTCGTTTCCGATCACTTTATCAAGATCCAATGCTTCGGAAGCGGTAATCGCATCCGCAAGTTCGGTATCTGTAGCGAAAGTGGTACCTAAGTCGATCGTTTTATCTGCTTCTCCGTCACCTTCATTAGAGACCGCTATAGTTGTACCAGTCAAAGAAAAAGTATCTATTTTTTGGTCATCTGTAGAAACACCGCTAAGGTCAACTGTTTCACTTGCCGCACCATCTTGGTCCAAGGTCAAGGTAGTGCCGTCAAAGGTTAATGCCGTTACGGATTCGTTTCCGATTAATTTATCAAGATCCAACGCTTCAGAGTCAGAAATTGCGGTAGCTACTTCAGCATCAGTTGCAAAAGTATTTCCCAGGTCGATCGTTTTATCTGCTTCTCCGTCACCTTCATTAGAGACCGCTATAGTTGTACCAGTCAAAGAAAAAGTATCTATTTTTTGGTCATCTGTAGAAACACTGCTAAGATCAACAGTTTCACTTGCCGCACCATCTTGGTCCAAGGTCAAGGTAGTACCGTCAAAGGTTAATGCCGTTACGGATTCGTTTCCGATTACTTTATCTAAGTCCAACGCTTCTGAAGCGGTAATCGCATCCGCAAGTTCGTTATCTGTAGCGAAAGTGGTACCTAAGTCGATTGTTTTATTTGCTTCTCCGTCACCTTCATTAGAGACCGCTATAGTTGTACCTGTCAAAGAAAAGGTATCTATTTTTTGGTCATCGGTAGAAACACCGCTAAGATCAACAGTTTCACTTGCCGCACCATCTTGGTCCAAGGTCAAGGTAGTGCCGTCAAAGGTTAATGCAGTTACGGATTCGTTTCCGATTACTTTATCTAAGTCCAATGCTTCAGAGTCAGAAATTGCGGTAGCTACTTCAGCATCAGTTGCAAAAGTATTTCCTAAATCAACACCGGTAGCACCGGCAGCAGCATTCGTCAAGGTTACTGTCGTACCTGTGATGGAAATATCTGAAAGTTCGTTTGTTGAAGAGGTATCCTCGTCTGCAAGAATGTGGTCATCAATTTTGGTGTCTACCGTTGCTATTGCATTATCGGCATCCAGTTCGTTTTGATCAATATCCGCTCTAATGGCAGTATCGTCATATGCAAGTCCGCTAATATCTGTACTTACATCACCACCTGCATCTGTTACGATTAAATTTGTTCCGTCAAAAGAAATTCCTGTATTAAAATCATCTGTTGCATCTGTATCCAAATTTAGGGGTAGGTCAGTTAAATCATTGAAACTACCTGAGAAATCATCGGCAGCATTTTGGTCAAATCCCGATAAATCAACCGTTGTTGCATTTGGGTCATTAGATAATGTTAATACTCCAGAAGTATAATCTAAAGTTTGAATTTCGTTCTGGGCATCTGCATCTGCATCGTCTACATTGATTGCAATTGCATTGCCATTATCAATACTGATGTTTCCCGGAGTACTGTCTGTTTGTAAATTTTGGTTGTCGGTTTCTGCAATTGCAATAATCGTTTCTAAACCGTTTTCATTGGTGTAGGTGTACGTACCATCACCATTATCTGCAAGTGTAGAAATGGTTTGTGGTGCTCCGTCAAAAGTTACATTGTTTCCTTCGCCATTAGAAAGTGTAATAGTGCCATCGCCGTTATCAGTAAATGAAAATGATGAAGAATTACCGTCACAAAGGTTTGTCCAGACCAATCCGTTGTAATAATGAACACATTGGGTGTCGGTATTATAAACTACGGCTCCGTTGAGCGGGGTAATGGCTTGCATCTGTGCAGTAGTGAGTCTGGTAAGTACAAAAGCTTTGTTGGTGCTTTCAAGTTCCACTATGGAAGCGGAATTTATGGTATTGGGATTCTCACCAATTTTAACCTGTGCATTTGCACAGAATGAAGTGATGATAAAAATTAGAAGAAATTTAAATTTTGTAGACATCGAATTATAGGGGAATAGTTAACTATTTCAAAAATAATTCGAGTTGTGTAGGAAAAATATAATATGTTGTGTAGCTAGGTGATTATGTTGGGAAAGTCTTTGTACGCTTACTTTTAACGCTAAAATATGCGTTTAATCGAGTGCTGAGGTAGTATGTTTATTTGTAAGAATTGAATGGAATAGAAGGTGTTTTTTTAAAAAAAATAGTTAGCTAACCAGTTATTTTAATTACTTATTGTTTACCTAGTCAAGTATAAAAAACCTTGATAATTTAAGTCGTCTTCAGGAATGTATATGGTGTAAAAATAAACGCCGGTAGGTAGTCCTTCCGCTTCTCCAAATGGTACATTGTCTTGGTTAGAAAAACCAACAAAATCATCAACGTAATCTGTTTTTTCAAATACTTTGAGTCCGTAACGATCATAAATCTGTAGAAAGTTACTGTCGTATTCTTCCAATTCTTCAATATAAAAGTTGTCATTAACCCCGTCACCGTTTACCGAAACATAGAAATTATCTATGAAAAGAACATCTCTAGCTAATGGTTCAAACGGACTTTTAGAGGATCCAAGCGTAATGGCTTCATAGTCATCTGGTATAAAAGATTCTGAAGTTACAAACCCTTCTGTTACGGTACCTACAGGTATACTACCTACTAAATTTACCCATTGTTGTGATGCTTTGCTAAAACCTACGGGAATGACTTCGTCTACGTTATCTGTTAAACTTGCTACAGTACTACGTTCGTTCCAACTTAGGGTTGCGGTAGTGGGTACCGAACCTTCTAAGCGCCAAAATTCGAAGGTATTTACCAGATTTACATCTAAATCGGTTGCATTGGTATTGAACGAACCTAATGGTGCTGGAGGGTTATTGGGATTTTCATAGTAATAGGCACATTTTGCAAATAAATTAACGCTTTCTGAATTGATGATCAGCGGTCTTAAAAACTGCACATCACCAACAGGAAAACCAAAATTCTGCTGATTGGTAATAGCCGCATACCCTTCAATTTTACTAAAATCATTCTCGCCGCTGTAAAATGAATTATCTACAAAATTGTAAAAAACATCTGGTTGCGCAGTTGGGGTAAGAATGCTACCAAAAATGAAATTGGTGTTATTGGTATTGTCCATGCCCAAATTCAGCTGCATATTGTTCTCCAAAGCAATTTCCATATCATAGAATTGCGGAGTAACATTGCCCGATACAGTTAGTTGTTCAGTACCATAAAAACCTGCCAAACCAAGGTTATTATCTGTAGGGGCATCATTGATGAGATTGGTGTGAAAACCAATTTGCCCACCTTGGTGAATACGTAAGTTGCCGTTATTGTATAATGCTGTTTGGGCAGTAATAGTTGCCGCAAACAGAAAGAAAAGTATGTATGTGAAGTTTTTCATATTTATTCGAAATCAGAAAGAGTAAAATACCAATTTGCTGTTACTAAATTGTCAGTTATTGCATCCCTGATTTCAACAGTAAAACCATTAATGGTTTGTGAAGTAACAAAAATTCTATTGTTTCCTACTACAGTTAGTTGAATTATATAATCAGAATCTATTCGCGGAGATGAAAAGTTAACAGTGCTTATACCGGAGCCTCCAGAAATAGATTGAATGCCATTAATATTTATTGAATTTGCGCCATTAGCTTTACCCATTGCAAATATTTGTGGTTCTTTCCATTCTGTACCTGTCGTAGTTGCTGTTAAAATTTGACCTTCGTTACCAGGACTGCCGTTCTGATCTAAAAGTTGTTCTGTGAGTTCTAAGCTTCCTTCAGCTATAATTTCTAGTCCATTACCTACGGATTCTTTTAATAATAATGTTTCTAGCCCACCAACGGAAAAACCTAATTGATCTTGTGCAGGAAAATACATACCAGAATTATTATCTGTATCATTGATAAATCTATATGCTGGAGTTGTCGGACTACCGTCTGAATTTAGAATGCCTTCCGCTCTAATTCTTCCACCAGAAACGTGTAATTTTATGCTATTGATACCAGTTCCGCTATCAGGAGTATTAGTTCCAATTCCTAATACATTTTGAGTATCATCCCAAAATAACTGAGTTTCGTCAATGTCTAAGGCATTGGAACCATCCGAAAAGAAAATTGTTCCTGCTACGGCGTCAGGTACATTACCATTATCAGCTCCCAGCTCCCAAGAAGTTGTTGCTTCATCCCACTTTAAAATTTGATTATCCGCAGTTCCTGGAATAATATCTAAGGCTCCTGAAGTTCCATTTTGTACAAGTCCATTGCCAGCGACATCTGCCGCTATCATTGTATTGTCAATGGCATCCTCCTCAATGGTAATAACGCCCGAATTGTCAATTGTAGCATCGCCGCTAAGAGTTTGTGGTGTTGCATTATTGGTTGCGTTTCCTATTAAGACTTGCCCAGCGGGTAGTTCGCCGCCAACATCAGTCGCTAGTTCCCAAGAAGTCGTAGCTTCATCCCACTTTAAAATTTGATTATCCGCAGTTCCTGGAATAATATCCAAGGCTCCTGAAGTTCCATTTTGTACAAGTCCATTGCCAGCGACATCTGCCGCTATCATTGTATTGTCAATGGCATCCTCCTCAATGGTAATAACGCCTGTGTTGTCAATTGTAGCATCGCCGCTAAGAGTTTGTGGTGTTGCATTATTGGTTGCGTTTCCTATTAAGACTTGCCCAGCGGGTAGTTCGCCGCCAACATCAGTCGCTAGTTCCCAAGAAGTCGTAGCTTCATCCCACTTTAAAATTTGATTATCCGCAGTTCCTGGAATAATATCCAAGGCTCCTGAAGTTCCATTTTGTACAAGTCCGTTACCTGCTACATCTGCCGCTATCATTGTATTGTCAATGGCATCCTCCTCAATGGTAATAACGCCCGTATTGTCTATTGTGGCGTCGCCTGTAATAGTTTGAGGTGCTGCTTCGTCAGCTGCATTACCAATTAAAACTTGTCCTTCGGGCAGTGTGCCTCCAAGATCCGTACCCAATTCCCATTCTGTATTGTCTTGGTTCCATTTAAGGATTTGACCGTTCGTTGTGGCGCCCATCGGGTTCAGCTGGTCTAAACCTATTGCATCCTCTTTGACTTGAAGGGCATCACCTTGAATTTCGATTGTGGTATCATCAACATTTATGCTATATCCGGTGGTTGCATTAAAATCTGTTAGTGCATCATCAATTTCTGCGTCAACAACAGAATTTATTTGAGTCAATAAAATACTAAAGGTTGTGCCTGCCGAATCAGTTATAGTGAGCGAATCGTCTATACCGTCTAAATTTTCATCAGTCAAAGCTAGCGTGCTAATAGTCGTATCTGTTCCAGAATTCAATTCTGAAAGCAAAATACTAACTTTAGCTCCTTCAGAATCTGTAATGGTAAGTGATTCAATAGTGCTGTCTAAATCTTCATCGGTTAAAGTCAATGTTGCATTAGTTGTGTTTGTATCAACCAGCCCACTATCGGCAAGCTCATCAATAGCCGCTTGAGTAGTAATAGCCTCTAAACCAGAGGTGGTATTGTCGTAGTCTACTTCGCTTGCATCTTGATCATCGGTATCAACCAACCCACTATCGACAAGTTCATCAATAGCCGCTTGAGTAGTAATAGCCTCTAAACCAGAGGTTGTATTGTCATATGCTACTTCGCTGGCATCTTGATTATCGTCACCACCACCAGGTGTATAATCCGCCCATCCGACAACTCCGGCAGTAGTGGTAATTAATACTTGATCTTCCGTCAGTACGCCAAGTGCAGGCTCAATTTTAGCAGGTGTTACTGCAGCTTCTTCTATAGTTAGCAAACCTTGGTTGTTCATAGTAGCATCACCATTTATAAAAGCTTGTACTGCGGTGTCTTCGTCTCCTCCAATAAGAATATTGCCATTATCTAATGCTATCACTTCAGAAGCATTTATAATATAAGGATTGTCATTAGATCCTTCACCGGTTATAGTTATAGTTGGTCCACCTTGTAAAACGGTTTCGGTACCATCTACAACTGCAGCATCGGCAGCATTTATTACATACGGCGCATCTGCTGTTCCATCACCTGTAATGGTAATATTATTTCCTTCGCTTAGTTGTGTCTCTGAACCGTCTGTTTGAGGTAAGGGAACCGATCCTCCGTTACCACTTAAAACAATTTCGTTTGTGTCAGGGTCAAGACTTATGGTTTGAAAATAAGTAGATAAGTCAATTGTATTCGGGTCATTCTCAATACTAAGAATATTTTCATCCAAACTCAATTGCTGATCGTCAGAACCAATTAAGGCACCTAAACTAATAGTAGAAACTCCCGCTATTGTAGATCTCGAAATGGTTAACGTAGTATCTAGTTTACTAAAAGTAAGGTCGTATAAGTCGTCTGAATCTTGCCACTGTACAATACCGTTCTCGTCTGTAGTCAATACTTGACCGGCTTGGTCATTGGCCATATCGGCTACAGAAATACTGTTGTCTCTAATTTCTTCGGCACCAACAGAATTTTGTCTAAGCTCACTAGAACCTACAGATGCATCGGCTAATTTTTCTTGTGTAATAGAATTATCTTGAATATCATCTGGGCCAATACCGCCGTCAATAATATTATCGCCTAGAATACTGTTTTTTGCCACCTCTAAATTTATGGCTCCGGCAGATTCTGTAATTTCAATAGTACTTCGGGTATTGATAATTGGATCGTTAGTGATATTGAAGTCTACGGCATCGCAAAGATTTACCCATTTTGTGCCGTCATAATAATTGATGCATTCGGTGTCTGTATTATAAACCATACCACCACGTTGTGGGGTAATAGCTTCCATTTCTAATGTAGTAACACGGGTAATGACCAGTACTTTAGAGGAGCTTTCAAGCTCCAAGACAGATGAAGCATCAATATTTTGGGGATTATCTCCTATTTTAATTTGTCCGAATACGGTAGGTACCGCTAGTACTGTAAAAAAAATAAAGAAAATTATTGCTTTCATACTTAGTGTCTTATGACGAGAAAATAGTGATGAACAAAAATAGAATTATCTTGGTAATCCCCTTTATTTATAAGTTGAAATAATAGGGTAATGGGTTAAAGAACATCTAACCTCGTTAAACGGCTTATTTTCTTGTGTCTAAATTAAACAAAGCGCAATGATCAAATTTGTTGCAAAGGAGAAGAAATTAACAAAAGTTTATTGGCGGCTTTTTTTTTATGAAGATTACAAATCTTTTCTTTATCTTTTGAATGCACTTTACTTAGGGTGTTATCCCTTTTAATATACACTAAATGACCAAAAAATTACTTTTTTTACTCGTATTACTTAGCACAATATCAGGCTTTTCGCAAGATGATACCAGACGGCCTTTAAGTGGTTCCGTAATTTATATGAACATTGGGGTACCCAATGAAAATGTGATCAATGTCACTGCTGAACATGCCACCATAACCAATGATCAAGGTTTATTCAGAATAAATGTAAAGGTGGGTGACCAAATTGCTTTTTCTGCCATTAATTACAAAATAAAAGTAGTGACCATTACCGAAGAAATTTTAGCCAACAATCGTTTGGTGGTAGAGGTAAACGAAAAAGTGACGGAATTGGACGAGGTGGTAATTACCCCAGAACAGCAAGAACGTTTTTTAGAAGTAAAGAACCAAGAGTTTAAAGAGTACGAATACGAAATTGATCGTAGTACCGGGGTAGATAATGTTGCCATGTCAGATGCTGACAAGGGGATGCAAGACGGTTTAAATTTTGTGAATATTTTTAGGGCTATATTTAAATCTCAAAACGAAAATGTAGAGGAAGCACCTAAATTAAAGGTGAGTGAAGTACTACGTCAAGTTTATGATGATTCTTTCTTTGTAATGGATTTACAGATACCACAAGATAAAATAGATGAGTTTCTATACTATTGTGATGATCAAATGCCTGCAACATCGCTTCTTAAGAAGGAGAATGAATTTCAGCTGATAGATGCAATGGTTAATCACAGTAAGACTTTTCTTAAAGATTTAAATGAGGAGTAGACTCCTTTTATTATTACTTTTTTCTAGTGTCTTCTCATGGGCGCAAATTGGCGAGTTTAAAAAATTAGAGGGTAGGGTGTATAGTGATGACGGTGATGTTGCCGCTACACATGTACTTAACCTTACTTCTAAAAGAGCCAGTATTACAGATGAATACGGGTATTTTGCTATTCCAGTAAAATTATACGATACTTTGGAGTTCTCTGCAGTTCAATACAAAAAGAAAATTATAGTAATCAGTTCCGCAATTTTTGAAAGTAAGTTGATTTCTGTTGGGCTAGAAGATGCTTTAACAGAATTAGATGAAGTGACGGTAACACCATATAGTCTTAGTGGTAATTTATTAACGGATCTATCTACGTTAGATATAGATCCAGTGGTTACGTCATCTACATTGGGTTTGCCCAATGCATATGTAAAAATACCTACCAAGGCAGAACGAGAATTACAAGCCGCAACCAAAAACCCCATTATGAGTATGGATGCTTTGCTGAATGGTATTTCTGGTCGTACCAAAATGTTGAAGAAAAGGGTGGAGCGTAATAAGCTTTATGATCGTACCGAACGTGTAAGAACGTTTTATGCCGATAGCGTGTATGTAAAACAGCTATCCATCCCTGAAGATAAAATTGATGATTTCTTATATTACTGCGAGGTAGACCCTAGATTTCAACAAATAGTAGATACCCATAGCAAAATAGAGATTTGGGAATATTTACGAAGGAAAAGTTTATTATATAGAGAAAATAATTCTTTAGATTAGTCGCCAAATCTTTGGCATATGCTTTGTAATAAGGTGATGAAACAAAACAATATGAAAATTTTTAAACCGGTACTACTATTATTTATTCTTCCAATTTTTGCATTTGCCGGAGCACATAAATTTTACATTAGTGTTACCAATGTTGATTATTCTGAGAAGGATGAGGCAGTACAAATAATTACCCGGGTTTTTATAGATGATATGAATACGGTGCTGAAAGAACGCTATGGATACCCAGCGGTGTTAGGAACAGATAAAGAAACGGCTATAGATAAAGAATTTTTGGAGAAATACCTACGTACCAAATTCTTGGTAGAAATCAATGGTAAAACAGCAAAGTATGACTTTATTGGGCATAAGTACGATTCTGATATGGTCATTTGTTATTTAGAAGTGCCCAATGTTTCTCTAAATACTTTAAAGCAAATAGGTATAACCAATGAAGTTCTGACGGATATTTATGATGACCAACAAAATGTGGTACATATGAAAATCGATGGTCAGAAAAAGAGCTACGTACTCATAAAATCAAGTCCTAAAGGAATGTTAAATTTGTAACATATATTAAGATATCCCTATAAAAACTTTAATTTTCCAGTACTAAATAACTATGAAATGATAAGAGTAAAGTACGCAGTTGCGTCTATTTTATTCCTTTTCGCGGCGGTATCTTTTGCACAAGAAACGGTCACTAAAGAAAAGGAGCCTGGGCATTACAACCAGAGCAAGTTTAAACAATTGTATGAAGAGTTCGCTACGCCGAATACTTACAGATCTGCATCTGGTGCACCTGGTCCTGATTACTACCAACAGCAGGCAGATTATGTAATGGATATTCGTTTAGACGATAAAAATGCCAAATTATTTGGTGAAGAAACCATTACATACACCAACAATTCTCCAGATGATCTAGAGTATTTATGGGTGCAGTTAGATCAAAATGTTAGAGAAAAAGATTCTAAAGCTGCATTAAAGAACGGTAGTGGAATTTCATTAGGTGATTCTCCTGAAAAATTTGTTGGGAATTACATGACAGAGTCTTTTGATGGTGGTTTTAATATAGACTACGTAAAAGATGCTTCTGGTAAAGCATTGCCATTTACGATCAACTTTACTATGATGCGTGTAGATTTACCTACACCTTTAAAGAGTGGCGATGACTTTTCTTTTGATATAAAATGGAACTATAACATACCTGACCATACGGTAAACAGAGCAAGATCTGGTTATGAATTTTTTGAGGAAGATGGCAACAGAGCATATGTAATTGCTCAATTCTTTCCAAGAATGGCAGTATACAATGATGTAGAAGGATGGCAGAACCACCAATTTTGGGGTAATGGCGAATTCGCACTTCCATTTGGTGACTATGAAGTAAATATTACGGTACCTGCAGATCATATTTTAGATGGTACAGGTGTACTTCAAAATAGAAAAGAAGTTTACAGTAAGGAAATGATGAGCCGTTATGAAAAGGCTAAAAAATCTTATGACAAGCCTGTTATTATCGTTACTCAAGCAGAAGCGGAAGCAGCAGAAAAAGGATTTTCAGAGAAAACAAAAACATGGAAGCTAAAGGCTGAAAATGTTCGTGATTTTGGCTTTGCAACTTCAAGAAAGTTTATTTGGGACATGCAAGCAGTTAAATTAGGAAACAGAGATGTAATGGCTGTTTCTATGTATCCTAAAGAAGGTAATCCTTTATGGGAAGAGTATTCAACTAAGGCAGTTGCGCACACATTGAAATCATATTCATCTCACACTTTTGATTATCCTTATCCTAAGGCAATATCTGTACACGCTAAGCGTCAAGGTATGGAATACCCTATGATTTGCTGGAACTACGGTAGACCAAACAAAGATGGTAGCTATTCAGATAGAACTAAATATGGTATGATCAGTGTAATTATTCATGAAGTAGGTCATAACTTCTTCCCAATGATCGTAAACTCAGACGAACGTCAATGGGGATGGATGGATGAAGGTCTAGATACCTTTATGCAATACATGGCAGAGCAGGAATTTGGTGAAGCCTACCCTACGGCAATAGCGCCAAATGATAAATACCCATCTAGAAGAGGTGATCCAGCAAAGATCGTACCTTACATGAGCGGTGATCAAAGTACTATTTCTCCAATTATGTCAAATCCTGAGAACGTATTTCAATTAGGTCCAAACGCGTATGGTAAGCCAGCAACAGCTTTGAATATATTAAGAGAAACTGTAATGGGGCGTGAGTTATTTGATCATGCTTTTAAAACATATTCTCACCGTTGGAAATTTAAGCACCCTACCCCAGAAGATTTCTTTAGAACAATGGAAGATGCGTCTGCCGTTGATTTAGATTGGTATTGGAGAGGATGGTTCTATACTACGGATTATGTAGATATGGCCGTAAAGGATATTAAGAAATACTATGTTAGCGATCAGCCAAACAAAAAAATGAAAGCGTATTTGGCAGAGCGTGGTATTCCAGAATCTAATTTACCACCAATGGTTTACTTAGAGGAATATGACGATGCAGCTATGGTATCACCTGAATTGAAAGATAACTTGCCATCAGAAACATCTAAAACTTTAAAAGAGTTTATGATGGATAACATGACAGCGGCAGAGAGAGCGGCAATAAAAGAGCCTAAGTTTTTCTACGAAGTAACATATAACAGCCCAGGTGGCTTACCAATGCCATTGATCGTAGAATATACGTATGCAGACGGTTCTGTTAAGAATGTTACCTACCCTCCAGAAATTTGGAGAAAGAACAGCAAAGAGGTAAGTATGGTAATTTCATCTACTTCTGAGTTAAAAGGAATAAACATTGATCCTAAAATGGAAACGGCGGATATTGATACAACGAACAATAGCTGGCCTAAGAAAGAGCAAGAGAGCGATTTCGATAAAATGAAGAATGGAGTAAAAGGAAAATAATTAAGAAAATAATTATTGTTAAAAGCCTCGTATAACTACGGGGCTTTTTTAATTTCGATACTAAACTTGTTTATATTTGTAGTATGATTGCTATGTATTCATTATTTATTAGTGGCGCGGAAATTTTCTTCATTATGTTTATTGTAGTGATGGTTTTTGGTGCCGATAAAATTCCTGGTATTGCCAAGGGTTTAGGTAAAGGTATGCGTCAACTTAAAGATGCTACTGAAGATATTAAACAAGAAATTCAGAAGAGTGCTGACAAGCAGGGTATAGATACTAGTTTTGTGACCGATATTAAAAAAGATATCGACGATATGAAACAAGACATTAGCTCTGGTTTAGGTAATGACGTCAAAAAACAAATTAATGACGTTAGTAAAAATATCAATGAAGTAACGGGTAGCATCAAGCGAAAGTAAACTTCTATGTTAGATGACATTTTACAATGGGACCGAGATACCTTTGTCTATCTAAACAGTCTTGGTATTGAGCAGTATGATGCTTTTTGGTCTACGGTTACCAAATTTCCACCTTGGATTCCCTTATTTGCACTTATCGTTTTTCTTTTCTTTTTTAAGTTTCCAAAACGTGAGGCCATAACAATGATTTTGACCATTTTGGTCATGGCGGCTTTTGTAGCTACCATAACCGATTTAACAAAGCACGTTGTTGCACGACTACGCCCCAATAATGATGAGGAACTAAATACCTTAATTCGCATATTGCGTAGTCCGTCTGGCTTCAGTTTTTTCTCAGGTCACGCATCATCATCTTTTTCGATTATCACTTTAACGGTACTTTTTCTAAGACATAAATTTAAGTGGGTTTACCTATTTTATATTTGGCCCCTATTATTTGCTATGAGCAGGGTGTATGTAGGTGTACATTTCCCCATTGATTTAATGGTGGGTGCTTTGGTAGGTATCGTATCAGCTTGGCTGTTCTATAGGTTATACGGTCTACTTATTTTACCCTACTTAAGGTCAGGCCGTCACGTATAGGTAGCAGAACGGTTTCTAAAAGCGGGTGTTCACTTAGTTTCTTATTGTAATCCAGCAATACTTTTGTAGTAACATCCTTAGGGTCTAACGGTTCAACTACTTTTCCGGACCACAATACATTATCAGAAAGAATAACAGATCCAGATTTGGTTTTAGGTAAAACGGCCTCTAAGTATTTATCATACTGTTTTTTTTCGGCATCAATAAAAATAAGGTCGAAAGTAATATCCATTTTTGGGATGATATCTAACGCATTGCCCACATGCTGAATAATCTGAGAACCGTAATCGCTTCGGTCAAAAAAGGAACGCTGAATCTCTTCTAGTTCTGCATTGACATCTATGGTATGTAATTGTCCGTTTTTCTGTAAGCCTTCTGCAAGGCATAAAGCAGAATACCCGGTATAAGTGCCAATTTCAAGAATATTGGTGGGATTCATCAATTTAGAAAGTAAGCTAAGCACACGACCTTGAAAATGCCCTGTAAGCATACGTGGTTGTATGACTTTTAAATGCGTTTCGCGTGTAAGCTCCTGTAATAATTTAGGTTCAGCTTGTGAATTATCGGCTAAATAGTTTTCTAAAAGGGGTGATAGAAAATGCATGCGTTTCTTTTTGCAAAAATAGGGTTTTAAGCCTTAATTTAAAGGACTGAAAAAGAGTAGAGCGATGAATACTGAAATTACGATTAGAGAAGCGGTAAAAAGTGATATACCTGTTTTGTTACAACATGAGCAGGAAGTTGTGAAAGCAGAACGCCCGATGGACCCAACCATTAGAAGTACCGACGTTACTTATTATAATTTAGACATGTTAATGGAAAACCCTAGAGCAACAGTTATGGTTGCTTGTGAAGGAGATAAAATTGTAGCAACTGGCTATGCCTTGGAAAAACCGGCTAGACATTACCTAGATCATGAAACATATGCTTACTTTGGATTCATGTATACAGAACCGGATTATAGAGGTAAGGGTATAAATGGTAAAATAGTAAGCGCCCTGCAAGATTGGTCTACAAAAGCAGGTTTAACTGAGATACGGTTGCATGTGTATAATGATAATGATCCTGCTATTAGAGCTTATGAGAAAAAAGGATTTAAAAGGCATATGATAGAAATGCGCTTAAGAACAGAATCGTAGTACCCAATTATTGAATAGCGTCTATAGAATTATAGGCTTATGATTACTTTTATACAAAATTAGTTATGGAATTTAAAAATACGTTGGCGTTTGCACAGTCTTTAGATGCGCAAGACAACTTAAAAGCATATAGAGATGAGTTCATTTTTCCTAAAATTAAAGGGGAAGAAGTTATCTATTTTACAGGGAACTCTTTAGGTCTGCAACCAAAACGAACAAAGGCTTTTGTGGATGAAGTGATGAAAGATTGGGCAGAACTAGCCGTAGAAGGTCACTTTTATGCTGAAAAACCTTGGTGGGATTATCATGAGCGCTTAGCGGCACCTTTGGCAAAAGTGGTTGGTGCATTGCCGGAAGAGGTATCGGTAATGAATACCTTGACAGTAAATCTTCATTTGTTGATGGTTTCATTTTACAATCCCACAAAAAAAAGATTTAAAATTCTATGTGAGGAAAAAGCTTTCCCCAGTGATCAATATATGTTTCAAAGTCAGGTTCGCTTTCATGGTTTAGAGCCGGAAGAAACTATCGTAGAGATTAAAAAGCGTGAAGGAGAGGATCATTGGAGAACCGAAGATATACTAGCGAAAATTGAAGAATTGGGTGATGAGCTGGCTCTTGTGTTAATGGGTGGGGTCAATTATTACAACGGGCAAGTGATGGATATGGAAACCATAACAAAAGCCGGAAAAGCTGTTGGTGCCAACGTTGGTTGGGATTTGGCGCATGCCGTTGGTAATGTGGAATTGAAATTACATGACTGGGATGCCGATTTTGCATCTTGGTGTAGTTACAAGTACATGAACAGTGGTCCGGGGAATGCATCGGGGATTTTTGTAAATAAAAAGCACCTAAATAAAAAGGATATGCAACGGTTTGAAGGTTGGTGGGGAACGAAGAAGGAAACCCGTTTTCTTATGAAGCCAGAATTTGAGCCTATGGAAAACGCTGATGCCTGGCAAATAAGTAATGTACCTATTTTATCTGTTGCACCATATCTAGCATCACTGACTATGTTTGAAGAAGTGGGCATGCAAAAGCTGATAGAAAAGAGAACGTTAATTGTTTCTTATCTAGAGTTCATTTTACACGAAATAGATAAAGAAGTAGATAGTTCTTTTGAAATTATCACTCCTAAAGATAGAGGCTGTCAATTGTCTGTATTCTTACACGGACAAGGAAAATCTTTGTTCAATTATCTAATGGATAACGGCGTGGTGACCGATTGGCGGGAGCCTAACGTAATCCGTTTAGCACCGGCACCTTTTTATTCTACCTATGAAGATATGTATCGTTTTGGTCAGATATTAAAAGCAGGGGTACTTGCAAATTAGATTTTTAGAATATAGAATTTAGAGAATAGAGGATAGAATATAGAGAATAGAAATGTATTCTTTTATTTCCAACAACCAACAACCAACAACCAACAACCAACAACCAACTAAAAGTGAAATCATTACGATTAATTTTAGGGAATGCTAGATACTTCGGTCCTTCATGGGTTTTCGCTAGTATAAATATTCTATTTGGTACATGGGCAATCTATATACCTACGGTAAAAGATGCTTTGGAAATTAGTAAATCTGAATTAGGTATAGCTATATTCTTTTTGGCATTAGGGGTATTTACCGTATTTCCATTTGCTTCTGGTATTGTCAATAAAGTTGGAGTAGGTAAGGTTACTTTTTATGGTGTAATGATGAGCTGTACCGCGGCTATGCTGCCCTTATTAGCACCTAATTATTATGTGTTGATGGTGGCATTATTTCTTTTTGGAGCGGCAAACGGTATTACCGATATCGCTATGAATACTTTGGTAACCGAGATCGAAAAAAAAGACAAGGTAAAATTTATGGCAGCTTCCCATGGTTTTTTTAGTCTAGGTGGAGTATTGGCAGGGTTGGGTAGTTTTTTAATTGGTCCGTTATCAAATCCGGTATTACACATGTCATTTGCCGTTTTGTTGGTAGTATTGGTCAATTTGAAATTTAGGAGTCAGTATTTTTCGGAAATAGCGGAGCAAATTGAAAATGAACCATTTAGCTTAGGGCTTTTAAAGCCATTATTGTTACTAGGTCTAATTTCATTTATAGCAATGGGTAGCGAAGGAGCTATAGTGGATTGGAGCGGATTGTATCTTAAGGAAGTAGCATTAGCTCCGAAAGCTTTATGGGGAATTGGGTTTTTGGGTTTTCAAATTACCATGACCTTAGGTAGGTTTTTAGGTGATGGTATTAGTGATAAAATTGGGTCGGTGAAAATTGTGGCTTTGGGAGCTGTTTTCGCGATACTAGGTTATTTTTTAGTGCTTTCGGCAGACATTACTTTAAGTATTATAGGTTTCACCTTGAATGGATTAGGTTTTTCTGTAATGGTACCCGAAGTTTTTAGAATAGGAGGAAATGTAAAAGGAATTGAATCTTCTAAAGGCATTGCATTTATTGCAGGTACGGGTTATGCGGGGTTTTTATGTGCACCACCAATTTTGGGTTTTCTAGCAGAGAATTACAGTTTAACTAGAAGCTTTGTGGTATTGCTTGTTTGTGCATTTCTCATACTATTATTTACACTTTTGTTGAAGCGAAAAACTGCTTAGCTTTTCTTAATTTTTAATATTACTCTTGATTTTAAATTCACTGGCGGGATCTTGTACTTTCTCGATAAATTCTAGCATCTCATCAGTTAAAAGCAATTGGTTTTGTGCATTCCAGTAACTTTGGTCGTACGGGTAGTTTATCTTGAATAAGTCTTTTGATGTGCTCACGTTTTTCTTGACGTCAAAATCACCTTCATTGTCAGATGTCGTTAGAATAAATGAAACATCGTAAAAGAGGTAAAAGAGTTCTCTTCATCTGTCAGTTCTACTTTTACATCGTACTTAGCGGAAGCTATGTAATATTTACTCGTATTGGAAGATTTAGAAAGAGATATTTCCTTTTCATAGGACACTGTTCTATATCTAATATGCTTACCACTATTTTTAAAAGGCTTATCATATAGTTCTACTGTCATTTTAAACCTTTCCATTGCGTAGTCTTCTGTATTTATAATATAATATCCATAAAAATCTTCATCTTTTATAGCGGATTTTGATTGAAAATTAATGCTGATTTTATTACCATTATCGAAACTAGATTCAGTCAAATCAAAATCATCTCCTGTTGCGTTCATAGGAATTAGATTCATGAATAGACTATTGAACGATTCGAAAATAAAGTAAACATCATTTTCATCTTTAACTAAACCAACTTTACGCATATTGGTTAACTCTACTTTAAAGTCCTTTTTATCGGGATCTATCTCTTTAGTGTATAGAAGTGTTCTCCTTTCCAACTTTCCTTGTAAATCTTGTATACGGGTAATTTCACCATTATACCGTAGTACGCCTCTTAACAAAAATTTCTCTTTATAAGGATAAATAGGGTAGTTTGATCTCACAGAATCCCCAACCTTTTGCCAGAGCGTTTTTTCGTTGGTAACGGTAACTTCGTTTAGTTCTAGTACACTTTTGTTGAGGTGAATAGTATCTCCCAATTTTTGAAAAGTGGTGTTTAATTTATCATAACCAACTCTGTAAATTGTAATAGAATCTAATGATGATGAGAACTGAAAACGTCCATCTGCATTTGTCATCGTGTGGTCTTTACTATTGTAAACGCCAACAAATTCTAATGGTGTATTATCTGCACTATCCAAGACAATAGCGCTAGTACTGTATTGGGCATAGCCGAAAAAGGAAAAAAGAAGTAATGTGAAAAGCGATAATTTCATAATTGGTTAGTTAAATCTGAACAATATCAAACTCCGTACCTAATTATTTCACCTCAACACCTGTAAAGAAAAGAGAGAAATCAGCATCTGGTCTTTTGTGCATCATACTAATGTGCAATCCATTTAGTGTTCTATAGTCTTCCCAAGTGGTCGTCATATTAGGTTCAGATTGATTTTCTTTTCTATACACCCATTCTTTAATAATATAATCATCACCAAAATAATAATCATAAGCATCACCAGGTGTATAACCGCCTTCATTATTGTAGACAGTAGTCAATTTATGCATAGTTGTTTTGCTTATAGGCGCTTCTACATTTTCTGTAAGCTTGTGGGTAAAACTATTTTGGTCCCATACCAATTGATATGGTGCCAATAACCAAAACTTATCATTTACAAATCCGCCATCGGTCGCGGTCATAGTACTGTCCACAGATTTTCTGTTGTATGTAATGGTATCTTGTCTGGTCATCATGGTTACGTTGTTAGGTGCCGTTTCCCATAACCAGGTACGTTCAAAGTGCTCATCTTCACGATCTACATTGAAAGTAAACTTGATACTTTCAACATTTTTCCAGTTTTCAAATCCGTTCGCATTTGCGATTTTTTCAAGAACTGTCAATTGCGTATCTTCGGCAACAGCAATTTTAGGCTTTTTTTGGTCGGTTTTACATGCTGTAAAAACACTTGATATTAGCACGGAGAGAATAATTAATTTTTTCATTTTAAGCAGATTTTCAAGTAAATATATCAATTACGGTATCTTTAACCTACTTTTATTTTTTGTAAACCATCTATCAAAGTGACATTTCTTAAAAAGCTATGTTTTATAATTATCGGAAACCAATTTAACGAAAAATCGGTTTCGGGTGATGTGAACAAAGACTATACTGATTTAGAGTTAGTGGAGCGCATTGTTGCGAACAATGACTCTATGCTCTTTGGAGTGCTTTATGATAGGTACTCGAAATTAGTTTACAATAAGTGTTTGGGTTTTGCTAAGTCTAATAAAGAGGCAGAAGACTTAACTCAAGATATTTTTCTAATGCTTTATGTAAAATTGGGTTCGTTCAAAGGAAATTCAAAGTTTTCTACCTGGTTATATTCTTTTACCTATAATTTCTGTGTTAATTACGTGAATAGAAATAAGGAGCGGAAAATAAATGATAATTCGGTTAAGTTTGAAACACATGAAGATGTTCCGGTAGAGGTGACGGATAATTTGTTGCTTGAAATGCAAGTGGATAAACTTAAGAAAGCCTTAGAACTTATAGCCCCTGAAGATAAATCGATATTGCTATTAAAATATCAAGATGGAGCTTCTATTAAAGAATTAGAAGATATATTAGAATTAAAATCAAGTGCCATTAAAATGAGGCTCAAAAGAGCAAAAGCGAAAGTTACCGAAATGTATAAAACCCTACCTTAATGTTAGAACAGGACAAAAATCCATTTAAAAACTTACAGGGAGATCTAAAGGATGTTCCGCCAGAACTACGTAAAAAAGTTATGGAAGACGTTGCTACGGCTAAGTTGATAATGGAATTGTCTCATTTGTTCACAGGTAGTTTTGCTTCTATTATTGAAGGTATGCTAAATACAAAATCTAAAAGCGAATAAAAATAAAGTAGAAAAGTTATATGGAAACAGTTGATAAGTGGAAAGACCTCACCTTCGATTCTTTAAGCAATATATTCAAGGATATTGCTTCTGCATTGCCAGGTATATTTGGGGCATTTATCGTAATTATTTTTGGGTGGATAATCATTAAGGTGGTCACCTTCATATTAAGACGAATATTTAAAGCGATCAAATTAGATAAAGCTTCTGAAAAAATTAATGAAGCAAAATTATTTGGAGATGCCGATATCAAAATAGACTTACCTAAAATAATCGTCACTTTTATAAAGGTTCTTTTATGGTTGGTATTTATAATTGTTGCTTCAGATATTATGGGCTTAACCATTATATCTACCGAAATTGCTAACCTTTTAAGGTACTTACCTATATTGTTATCAGCAATGATCATTTTTATGATCGGTCTGTTTTTAGCCAAAACTATAAAAGAAACCATAGTTAAGGTATTTGACTCCATTGGTTTAGGTGGTGGTAAGCTTTTAGGTAACGTGTTATTTTACCTAATTATCATATTTGTAAGTATCACGGCATTAAACCAAGCGGGTATAGATACACAAATAATCACCAATAACTTTACGATCGTACTAGGTGCATTTTTATTGGCTATAGCATTGGCATTAGGTTTAGGATCAAGAGAAATTGTAGGTGATTTGCTAAGAACCTTTTACTCAAGAAAGATTTATGAGGTAGGGGACAAGGTGAAAATTGGAGATTTACAAGGTACGGTAATAGGTATCGACAATATTTCAATGATATTAAAAACGAAAACCGGTAAAGTAGTTATCCCAATTAAAAAGGTGGTAGAGAAAACAGTTACCGTAGAAGAACAATCCTAAACGAATATTAACGTTTTTTAATTCATGGAAACAGGTTAGGTTATAATCTAAAGGATTATTGCTATTCATGTTTATGATTTAATTCATTAATTTTGTTAGAGATAAATAAACTTAAAATATGAGTGCTAAAAAAGGAAAAATTCAGGAAGCCATAGATGAAAAAATGCTGGAGGAAAGAAAAGTCTTTCTATGGGGTATGGTTGATGACGATTCTGCAAAACATGTAATTGACAGGTTGTTATATCTAGATATGCAGAACAATAAAGAAATACAACTATATATTAATAGTCCGGGTGGTTATGTTACTTCTGGTTTTGCAATGTATGATACTATAAAAGCTTTAAAGAGTCCGGTTTCTACAATCTGTACAGGTTTGGCGGCATCAATGGGTTCTATTTTATTATCAGTTGGTAAAAAAGGTAGAAGATTTATTCAGCCACATGCACAGGTAATGATTCACCAACCAAGTGGTGGCGCAAGAGGTCAGGCTTCTAATATTGAAATACAGGCTAGAGAAATTATTAAGACCAAAGAGTTAAGTGCACAAATCTTAGCAGATAATTGTGGTCAAGATTTTGACAAAGTTTTAAAAGATTTCGATAGAGATTATTGGATGAATGCAGAAGAGTCTATTAAATATGGTATCGTAGACGGTATTATGGAATAGTTTGTATTAAGCTATTAAAATTAAAAAGTCCTTTACCATTTTGGTAAAGGACTTTTTTTATGGTTGGTATTTATTTTATTTAGCTGCCAAGACACCTTTTTTAATCTGTAGTATTGGGAATTCCGTTCTTCTGTTTAGCTCCAATTCTTCTGGTGAACAATCTTGTTTACTGGTACAATGATTTATTGGCATACGTTTACCAAAGCCTTTGTAAGAAACAATTCTGTCTTCAGAGACTCCGTTTGCAATCAGGTACTCATAAGTAGATTTTGCCCTTTTTTCAGATAAGTTGTCATTGTAGTTATGACTACCTACAGGGTCGGTGTGTGCCTCAAGTTTAATAATCATATCTGGGTAGGTGTTGTTCATAACACGTACCACCTTATCCAACTCTCTTGCAGCATCTGGTCTAATATCACTTTTATTAAAATCGAAGTATATTTTATTTAGATCGGCTAATAGTTTAAGGTCTAGAACAGGTTCAAGCACAATGTCTTGTCTCATTATTTTTTGAGCTATTGGAGTTTTTGATGTGTTAAAGAAAACGTTTTTATGCGGGTGGGTTTTTCTAACCGCCTCTATCATATAATTTGTTTTTCTGTTAACTGGAAATCTATAATATCCATTTTCATCTGTAGTAGTTTGTGCAACCAAGGTATTGGTTACCTGATCAAATAATTTTATTTGAACACTATCTAACATTTGATTGTTTACACCATCTACAACATAACCTTCAACATCTAAGGACGGTGTAAATTTAAACTTGTAAATGTCATCACTGCCAACACCACCTTCTCGATTAGAACTTACGTAGCCATCTAATCCGTTAGGTAAACCGTAATAAGCAAAATCATCACTAGAACTATTTATTGGCGTACCTAAGTTGATAATGTCTATAACCTCGTCATCTTCGTTAGATATAGTAGAGAAAACATCTAATTGACCAAAACCTACATGACCATCAGAGCTAAAGAATAATTTTCCTTCTTCGTTAATAAACGGAAACATTTCGTTGCCTTCCGTATTAACAATAGGTCCTGCATTAACAGGTTCTTGCACACCACCACGCTCATGAATTTCAGCATAGTAAATATCGGTACCACCATAACCACCAGGTCTGTCAGAAGCAAAATAAATACGTGTTCTAGCAAGATTTACAGACGGGTGTCCCGTAGAAAAATAATCACTATTTATTCTAAGGTTACTGTTCTCAACCCATTCATCGTCAATAAATTTTGCGGTATATATTTTTAGATTTATTTCATTGGATGCACCGTAACCCTCTTTTTTATCGTAGAAATTATTTCGGGTAAAGTACATGATCGTATCATTCTTGTAATCGGTAGAAAATGCTACGGAGCTTTCATGAAATTTTGTGTTGATATCTCCTTTTACACGTATAGGTTCAGACATGTGGTTATCTTCTTGAACGGCAAAAAGATCTAACCAAGGTTCATCGTTCCAACCGTAACTTTCACCAGTAACGACATCTCTTCTTGAAGAACTGAAGTACAGGTTTCCCATAAATCTATATACTCCAAAATCACTTTCAGTAGAATTGAAGGCAACAGGTTCCACTTCGTAACGTTGTCTACTATTAAATACAACAGAAGCTAAATTACCATCTTTTAAAAAACGTTTAACACGAGAATCGTTCTTATTGTATTTCTTATATTTTTTTAACCAAGCTTCAGACTCTTCTAAATCTCCGTTGGCATATAACGCCATGGCATATTTAAAGTAGTAATCTGTTGGTAAAGTTGCATTATTTATAACAGCACTAAAATGCGGAATAGACTTTTTGTAATTACGTATTAGTAAATAACACTCTGCTAATTGTTGGTGTGCGTATTCTGCATTAAAATCTGTTTCAACCATTCTTTCATATTCTGGAATAGCTAATGAATATGAGAATTTACTGAAATAGTAATCTGCTTTTTTTTGTGACGCAATTTGTGCTATCGAGAAATGACCTACTAGCAAGAGTAGTATCAATAGCACGAAGTTTTTATTGTTTTTCATCGTATCGATATTAAATTGTTAGAAGTACCTAGGAGACTTAACAGGACCTAAAACCTTTTTGAAAAGTTCATAGATCAATATAATTTCATGCGTACCGCCAGTGTAAGGTCTTACAGCTGAGGTAGGCAGATCGTAAGCGTAACCAACTCTAAAATCCCTAGACACTTGGTAGTCCATCATAGCACCAAAATTAGATGCATCGTTTACACGGTAAGAAGTACCGATCCAAAACTTTTCATTGAATAAAAAGTTTATGGTAAAGTCATATGTTGCCGGTGCACCATTAGTGAATTTTGTAATAACGGTGGGTTTAAACTTTGTTGTTTCAGAAAGGTCGAATACCATACCACCAATAGCGTAGTAGCTATTACGCTCTATAGCTTCAAATTCACCATCGTTTAAATCTGTATTCAGTATTCTTGGTGAGGATATACCAGCGTACCATCTGTTAGAGCCAATGTAAAAACCAGCTCCAAAATTGGGATTGATACTATTAAAGTTAGCATTGAAGAACTGATCGTTAGGATCAGGGTTTTCTAGGTTATAACTTGTAAAACCACCTTTAAGTCCGAAACGCATTTTTACTTGCGGACTAACAGGAACGGTGTAAGAGAAGTCTCCATAAAAATAGTTGGTACTTTCAAAACCTAATTTATCATTGATATAAGATACACCAATACCTACTCGTTCGTTTTTCATTGGGGAATGAATAGATAGCGTACTGGTTCTTGGGTTACCTTCTAAACCTGCCCATTGGTTTCTATGTAAAATTGTTGCATTCAATGTTTCTCTACTACCCGCATAAGCTGGGTTTACAGAAATTGTGTTGTACATATACTGTGTAAACTGTGGTAACTGCTGTGCGCTTACAAAAGCACCTGATAAAAGTAGAATGGCTAAAAGTAGATTAGCTTTTTTCATGGTTATATTTAGGGTTTAGCTTTTTAGGGCTATATGTTAGTGAATAAGTAGGTTATCTTATTATATACAAATTTAATGACTGTTCTTAAGTATTTAAAAATTAACGGCTGACACCCCATATTATTCGTTCTGAAACAGCATTTTCGTTCAATAGTTGTATTTGTCGGATGAATTAAATTGAATTAATTATGGGGTTTTGGAAGTAGTTAAATAGAACAAATATTTACGGAAAACAAAAAATGCCTATTCGTATAAGAAAAGGCATTTTTATAAGGTGTGTAGATTTTATTACGTAGCTAAATAGATGTATCCGCTAAATGGTTCTAGTTTTGTATCTGTACTTTTATCTGTAGCGTTTATAATATAGTAATAAGTTCCTGTAGGTAGTATTTCAGATTTGCCAAAAGAACCATTGGGAGATTCACCGCCCCAGTCGTTTTGGTAATCTTTAACTTCAAAAATCTTTACGCCCCATCGGTTGAAAATCATAACATCAAAACTCAAGGCACAATTCTCGACTACTTTTATTTCAAAGAAGTCATTTATACTGTCACCATTTGCGGTAACCGCTCTAGAAATTTCAATATCGCCTCTATTACATGGTACACATTCGGTATCGACAATGATGGTGAAATCTACATAATATTTACATATGCCTTCAGTTGAACTGTAGGCTATTTTATATTCACCAAGCTCGTGATCCATTGGGTCAAAATAGTTTCCTTCTAAAACTACATCACCTTCTAAGATCATGAATGTACCGTTGCTGTCAAAACCTTCTGGCAGATAGTTCAATAGATCTATAGGCTCTTCTTCAATACAGATGTTAATTGTAATCTCTTGTAGTTGAGGTTGTAGCACAAATATGATTTGTTCAAAAGAAGCGGTATTTCCACAAGAATCGGTTACGTTCCAAGTTCTAATGATCAAATAATCATCAGAATCTTCTGTGGTCTGTGTTTCTTCATTGTAAACAACCTCAAAATTACCACAGCCACCAATAAAGATCATTTCTGGAGCTTCAGGAATATCATCACCACAAATAATGGTAATTTCTTCTTCATACGGCAGACTGGTAATCGGTTCTCTAGGTGCTACAGTTATTATTTGCGTATGTTCTGTTTCATTGCCGGCACAATCGGTAGCTGTCCAAGTTCTGGTAACGGTATATCCGGTAACACAGTTTTCTTCATTGGTAATCGTTTCTTCAAATGTTACCTCGATGTTTGGCTCACAAGAATCTGTCGCGGTCAATGTTTCAGTTTCTGGCACCATATTACATTCTACGGTCATATCCTGAGGTAATGTCTCATTGAAAGTCGGTGCAATGGTATCTTCAATGGTAATTACCTGAGTGTGCGTGCGACTATTGCCTACACAATCAGTGATCGTCCATGTTCTGGTAATCGTATATTCCGTAGCACACTCATCATCTTGCCCTTCCACTAATTCATCATAATCAACTGTTATGGCACAAGTGCTATCAGAAGTGATTACGAATGCATCTGGAATAGTATTACAGGCTTCAATGGTTTCATCAGTAGGCCAACCTTCATCACCGTCATTATCAATAATGGTTACCGTAGCAGTATTATCCGATAGAATACCTACGATCGGACTAGATATATTCTCAAGAATCACATTGTAAGTCTCCGGGTCTTCAATAATTATATCATCTATAATAGGGATAACTATTGGTTGCGTATTTGGGTTTGTACCACCAAATGTCAATGTCTGTGTATTACGAGGTACACCTGTATAATCCATACTATCATTGGCAGAACCATCAACAGTGTAGTATTCAACCGTAAACTCATCTTGTACATCCGTATTTAGAACTACATTTAAAGTAACCGTACCGGCATCTTCATTTACCTCAACAGAAGTAGTATCAAACTGAACGCCATATAATGATGGGTCTGCATCGTTATCTATAATGTTTACCGTAGCCTGGTTATCATTAATGGAAATTAATGATGTAGACAGATTAGAAAGATCAACCGTTAGATTTTCCAAAGCCTCAATAAGGTTATCGTCTATAATTGAAATAGTGATGGGTTGCGTTTCGCTATTGGTACCTGTAAATGTCAACTGCCCTGTACTTGTAGTATAATCTTCTGGGGCAATAGCAGAATTATTGGTTGTCGTGAAATCTAAAGTAAACCCGCCCGGGACGTTACCTGTAAGTAACACGTTTACGGTTGCTGTACCTGCAGACTCGTCTACGGTAATATTGTCGTTCTCAAATGAAATACCTGTACCTGCGGTGTCATCGTTATCTAAAATCTCACCCAAACCGGTGTCGTCGGTAATGTTAATGTCGCTACTTGAGGCATTGGATATTTGTACTTCAAATGTTTCGTTAGGCTCAATTAGATTGTCATCTACTGCAGTAACATTGAAAGAGACTGAAGTGGTATTGGCTAAAAGTGTAATCATACTTGGACCACTATAATCAGTACCCGTAGTAGAAATATTGGTATACGCTAAATTAAAAGTGATGTCTTGACTTATGCTACTAGTTGTGGTAATTGTAAAGACATTATTTGTTCCTTCAACCGTAGATGAATCGTTTATTGTAAAACTTGGGTTTCTAGGTAACTCTGTTAAGGTACAATTTTCACACAAGGGGTCTGGGGTACATGAAGAGCAAGGTGTTGGATCTGTAGATGTTTCTGTAATGGAGTTGGAATCGGGGTCTTCACCAGTAACCGACGCCAAATTATTTACTTGATTATCATCTATGTTAGTTTGGGATATGCTGTAGGTAGCACTATACGTCCAAGTTTCTGTAGTGTCTAATTGTCCGTCAGAATCGGTATCTCCAGAAGGTGGTCCAGAAATAACACCACCAATTAATGTGTCCGTTACAATAATATTTGAAACAGCAACATTACCAGTGTTGGTTACAATAAAAGTATAGTCAACTTCATCACCGATATTGGTAAGACCGTTCGCGTCCGTATCAACATATACTCCGTCTTTCGTAATTTCCAGATTTCCAAAATCAACAGTTACACAAGCTGTGTTATTGGTGGTATCGGTATCACCTGTTACGGTAATTTGATTTCCAAGACCACCACCATTAGTACAATTTTGGGTAGGGTCATATAAATCTTTATCTAAAGTAAATATTGCCGTTACTAACCAGCTTTCCGTTCGAAGTCCAGTTAATGATTCAGAAGTTATAATTTGATCTCCACTAATAAAAGGAGTTAAAATGCTACCATCTACGCCATCACTTTCTCCGCCATAAGCCAAAGTAGCCGAATTTAATGAGAATCCTGTTCCTAAAACGAAGGTGTCAGTAACATCATAAGAACCGGTTAATCCACCAGTATTCTCTGCAGTAATCCTATAGGTTACGGTATACGTATCATTACCAACATTATAGATTGGACCGGTTTCAACAGTTTTACTTACATCAATGCTAGAGCTGCAAGGTATATCCGGTACGGTAATGTTACCATCGAAAATAGTACAATTTAAGCCCGGGGCTTCAACTTGCAAGATGTACTCTCCGCCTTGGGAAGCATCAAAAGGGTCAAAAACAAGCTCGTTACTAGTACCTTGTTGAACCATATTGCCAGAATCATCGATCCAGGTGAAGATAGCATTGGTAACCGGGTTGGCTGTTAATGTAACACGTGTACCTAAAGCTTCGCAGTTGGCAACTAGATTAGGTAAATAAGGAACCACTTCGAAAGCGCCATCAGCTGAGTTGCCACAACTATCGCTTATTCTCACGGTGTAAGTGCCTTCATCTGTTGCAGTAAAAATACCATCAGTTGAAGTACGTCCTATATTTGATGGAACCGATGAATCTATTATTTCATATTGATAAGGTGCAATACCGTTAGACCCTTCTGCAAAAATAACGCCCGACCCTTCTGTACATAGGTAACCGACAATATTGTCAAACGAAGTAGATACGTATGTAGGTATAGTTATATTTCTTGTTTGGGGCTCGCAAGCACATGTAAAAGCACGACCAGAAGTACATTCACCGCCGCTCTGAAATTCAAGATTCAATTGATAGTTACCTGCTGGTAGATTAGGTACCGTAACCGGAGTTCCTTCTGTAAAAAAGAATATACTCTCCCGAAACACCGAGTTGCCCGTATCTAAATTAGTTATAGTAACATTGGTATAGAACGTATTGTTGATGTTACTGATAACGTTAGGATTGATAATTAGAGCGTTTGAATTACCGCAACCTTGTAAAAAATCTAAGCTAAAATCATGTTGAACTGTCTGTGAAGGTAAAATTTCAAAAGTTTCAATACCAGACTCACAACCATCTGTAATTTCAGCTTCATATATTCCCGGAGGAAAAGCTTCTGGATAAACAGAACTTCCAGTAGGATTCACAAATACTCTCGGATAGCTGTAGTTGGTAACAACACCACCTTCAGATGTAAAGCTTGCGGGACCCGATAATATCGTAACCCTTCCATAATTGGTTCCACCGTTTCTTACATGAAAACCCATACCTGTAGTACCGTCCATGCACCCGCGTTCTGGTCGTACATTCGCTTCAAATGTAGTTACTGGAACTGGTGTAAATGTTAGAGCGGTATTCATGGTATATGAACAACTATCCTGTAAAATAGCATCATATGTACTACCAAGTTGAATATCGGCTTCACGAATTTCTGCTTCAAGGTCGTTAGGGTCTGTAAAGGTATATACAAGCACATCGCCTGCATCTGTTTGGTTGGTTAGCGTAAGAGTCGCCGGCACTAATATACTTTTTTCCTGAGAACTCGAATTCGTCAATGAGGCGAATACAAAGAACGCAGTTTCGCCAGAGCAATCATATGCTTTCTGACTCCACATATCAATATCGGGTGTATAGGTAAAGTTCTTAGTTTCAGTTTGACCGCAAGCATCGACTATGTTTGCTGTATAACCGTTTCCAAAATTATAGTTAGTACCAAGACTATAAGAAAGCCCATTGCTAGTATCTATTGAACTTGAAAAAAATACAGTACCTGTTGCATCTTCGGTAACCGTAATTTGATGAGGTGATACTCCCCGACCAAATGGTGCATATTCCACTTCATAAGTATCACAAGCTGCTTTTTCAATAAAATTAATTGCACTGTTTAATGTAGTGATAGAAGGAGCTGTTAGAGTTATTGTTTCGCTAACCGTATTTTGGCAGTCATCTTCAATTTGAAAAGTATAAGTGCCTTCAGAGAGTCCTGTAAAAGTATCTGAATTTTGCTCTTGAAGTACGGTTTGCGGGCTGGTACTTAAATCTACAATACGGTATTTATAGGTTGGAAAAGCCGAAGTAGTGATATGATTGCCATTACTTCCTGTAAGTATGACCTGACCATTTGAACTACCGGAACAAGAGGGGTTGGTAATATTGACATTTAAAGTAGGAAGAACATAATTGCCGGTAACCGTAATATTCGCAGAAACGTTAGCGAAAGTCGCATCCCTAACTTCTACAGAATAATCACCTGGTTGCAAAGCAAGAAAAGTTTCAGAGCTTTGAAACCCTCTAGTCTCAGGTCCACTTACAATACTGTATAGATAAGGTTCGGTTCCACCACTAGCCGTTGCGGTTATACTACCATCAGAAGAGCAAATAGATGCAGACTGGGTTAGTGTTAAATCTATTTGGGCAGATAGACTAACACAACAAAGAAAAAATAAGATTCTAAGTAGGCTTTTAAACATAATACCTGGCATCAAGATCATTCAAAAAACATATTGAATGTACTTTATCAAACTCAAAGTTAATTTTGACAGCTTTAAAAAAACTATTTATGTTGTGAAAGCGTTTCGTTTTGATGTGTAAGAGGCATGGCGATAATTACATATTCTTTAATTCACCTTTTATCGCTACTTTAAGTAGGGTATATGCATATTGAAGAAAAAAATACTTTAAAAATAATGTTGATCAATTTACCGTCTTTTTCTTCGATATTGTAATAGTTAACTACAATCTATATTGATATTTTAAAGCTTAATAATTAGTTGATGTTGATCATCAATTTATTGGTTTTTATTTCAAAAACACAATTGGGCAAGAACACATAAATAGTTTTAATTTCTGTCGATTTTGAAGTTGGTTACTCTGTACTATAACCTGTTCCAAGTTATCGTTTCCAAAAAATAATTACACTCATTTCATTATTTGAAAGGTTTAAATATCTTTATTGTTATAATTTAAAATCAAATGAATAAGGGCTAGTATTCATATGAAATATAAAAAATGCCTCATCATATTCATGATGAGGCATTATCATTTAGTTATGTCAATATTAATTAGTACCTAGGTAAATATACCCGTTGAAAGGTTCTAGGATTGTACCTGTATTCTTATCTGTGGCTGTTATTATATAGTAGTAAGTACCGGTAGGTAACATTCCAGATTTACCGAAAGAACCGTTTGGAGATTCACCACCCCAATCATTTTGATAATCTTTAACCTCGGCAATTTTAGTACCCCATCGGTTAAATATTATAACATCAAAACTAAAGGCACAGTACTCAACCCCGGTTATTTCAAAGAAATCGTTTACACCATCTCCATTTGCGGTAACCGCTTTAGAAATTTCAATATCGCCTCTGCCACATGGTACACATTCCGTGTCAACTATAACGGTAAAGTCAACATAGTATTTACAAGTGCCTTCAGTAGAACTATAAGCAATTTTGTATTCTCCTGGCTCGTGATCCATTGGGTCAAAATAGTTTCCTTCTAAAACTACATCACCTTCTAAGATCATGAATGTACCGTTGCTGTCAAAACCTTCTGGCAGATAGTTCAATAGATCTATAGGCTCTTCTTCAATACAGATGTTAATTGTAATCTCTTGTAGTTGAGGTTGTAGCACAAATATGATCTGTTCAAAAGAAGCGGTGTTTCCACAAGAATCGGTTACGTTCCAAGTTCTAATGATCAAATAATCATCAGAATCTTCTGTGGTCTGTGTCTCTTCATTGTAAACAACCTCAAAGTTATCACAACCACCGGTAAATACCATTTCTGGAGCTTCAGGAATGTCATCACCACAAATAATGGTAATTTCTTCTTCATAAGGCAAACTCATAATTGGTCCGGTAGGTTCTACGGTAATAACTTGTGTATGTTCTGTTTCATTACCGGCACAATCGGTAGCTGTCCAAGTTCTTGTAACGGTATAACCTACGGCACAGTTCTCATCATTTGTGATTGTTTCTTCAAAGACCACATCAATGTTAGGGTCACAAGAATCTGTAGCGGTCAATATAGATGCTTCTGGCACCATGTTACATTCTACCGTCATATCTTGTGGTAGCGTTTCATTAAATGTAGGTGCAACGGTATCTTCAATAGTAATTACCTGCGTATGAGTACGCACATTACCCACACAATCAGTGATCGTCCATGTTCTGGTAATCGTATATTCCGTTGCACACTCATCATCTTGCCCTTCCACTAATTCATCATAATCAACTGTTATGGCACAAGTGCTATCAGAAGTGATTACGAATGCATCTGGAATAGTATCACAAGCCTCAATGGTTTCATCAGTAGGCCAACCTTCATCACCGTCATTATCAATAATGGTTACCGTAGCAATATTATCCGATAGAATACCTACGATCGGACTTGATATATTCTCAAGAATTACATTGAAAGTCTCCGGGTCTTCAATAATTATATCATCTATAATAGGGATAACTATTGGTTGCGTATTTGGGTTTGTACCACCAAATGTCAATGTCTGTGTATTACGAGGTACACCTGTATAATCCATACTATCATTGGCAGAACCATCAACAGTGTAGTATTCAACCGTAAACTCATCTTGTACATCCGCATTTAGAACTACATTTAAAGTAACCGTACCGGCATCTTCATTTACCTCAACAGAAGTAGTATCAAACTGAACGCCATATAATGATGGGTCTGCATCGTTATCTATAATGTTTACCGTAGCCGTATCATTGGCAAGAATACCCACTATAGGCGAAGATATATCTTCAAGGATTACATTGAAGTTTTCGGTAAATTCAATCAATGTATCATCAATGATCGGGATCACTATGGTTTGTGTATTGGCATTTGTACCGCCAAACGTCAGTGTCTGTGTATCTTGAGGTACACCTGTATAATCACTACCATCAATAGTAGTAACGTCTACCGTAAAGTACTCAACCGTAAACTCATCTTGTACATTGGCATTAAGCACCACGTCAAGAGATACCGTACCTGCATCTTCGTTCACATCTATTGATGTTATATCAAATTGAACTCCGTATATAGAAGGGTCAGCGTCATTATCAATGATATTCACCGTAGCCGTATCATTGGCAAGAATACCCACTATAGGCGAAGATATATCTTCAAGGATTACATTGAAGTTTTCGGTAAATTCGATCAATGTATCATCAATGATCGGGATCACTATGGTCTGTGTATTGGCATTTGTACCGCCAAACGTCAGTGTCTGTGTATCTTGAGGTACACCAGTATAATCATTACCATCAATAGTAGTAACGTCTACCGTATAATACTCAACCGTAAACTCATCTTGTACATCGGCGTTAAGCACTACATCAAGCGAAACTGTACCCGCATCTTCGTTCACGTCAACCGAAGTAACATCGAACTGTACACCGTAAAGTGACGGGTCTGCATCGTTATCGATAATATTTACCGTAGCCGTATCATTGGTAAGAATACCAACAATAGGAGAGGAGATGTTTTCAAGGATAACCTGGAAGTTCTCCGTAAACTCGATCAATGTATCATCAATGATCGGGATCACTATGGTCTGCGTATTGGCGTTTGTACCACCAAAGGTCAATGTCTCTGTATTACGCGGTACACCCGTATAGTCACTACCATCAATAGTAGTACCGTCTACTGTATAATACTCAACCGTAAACTCATCTTGAACATCTGCGTTAAGTACCACATCAAGAGAGACCGTACCAGCATCTTCGTTCACATCTACCGAAGTAACATCGAATTGAACCCCGTATAAAGAAGGATCAGCATCATTATCAGTGATATTGATAACACCTTGGTCATCATTTATAGCTATCAATGTGGTTGATAGGTTAGAAAGATCAACAAATAGGCTTTCTGTAAATTCAATTAGCGTGTCGTCTATAATGCTAACCGTTATAGGGTGAACTTCACCATCTGTACCTGTAAAGGTCAATTGACCACTGTTAGTGGTGTAATCACCAGGTTCAATCGCAGAATCATTATTAGTGGTGTAATCTAAGGTAAATCCACCTTGAACATTACCTGTTAACAGCACATTTATAGTTGCAGTACCTGCAGCTTCATCAACTGTAATATTATCATTTTCAAATGAGATACCGGTAACACCAGGTATGTTGTCATTATCAGTGATATTGATATTACCTTGGTTATCATTAATAGCGATTAAGGTTGTAGACAGGTTAGACAGATCAACAAATAATCTTTCTGTTGCCTCAATAATATTATCATCTATAATGGTAACCGTTACTGGGTGAATTTCACCATCTGTACCAGCGAAGGTAAGTTGTCCTGCATCAGTCGTGTAATCCCCAGGTTCTACAGCAGTATCATTATTGGTTGTGTAATCTAATGTGAATCCGCCTTGTACATTACCGGTCAATAATACATTGATCGTTGCTGTACCTGCATCTTCATCTACAGTGATATCATCATTCTCAAATGAAATACCTGTTACACCGGGTATGTTATCATTATCCGTGATATTGATATTACCTTGATTATCGTTTATACCAATTAAATTAGTTGATAGGTTAGATAAATTAACTAGAAGCGTTTCTGTGGCTTCAATGAAATTGTCGTCAATAATGGTTACAACAATAGGTTGTAATTCTCCATCTGTACCAGTAAAGGTCAGTTGGCCAGAGATGCTGGTGTAATCACCAGGTTCAATAGCGGAACCATCTGCAGTTGCATAGTCAATGGTGAATCCACCAGGAACATTACCTGTTAATTGTACATTTATAGTTGCCGTACCGGCCGCTTCATCAACTGTAATGTTATCGTTTTCAAAATCAATACCTGTAGTACCCGGAATATTGTCGTTATCGGTAATACTGATATTGCCTTGAGCGTCATTTATTGGGATTAAGGTAGTTGACAAGTTAGAAAGGTCAACAAACAGTCTTTCTGTTGCCTCAATTAAATTATCATCAATAATGGTAACCTTAATGGGTTGTGTTTCACCGTCTGTACCGGCAAAAGTCAACTGCCCACTATTGGCTGTATAATCACCAGGTTCAACTGCAGAATCATTATTTGTTGAGTAATCTAAGGTAAATCCACCTTGAACATTTCCAGTCAACAATACGTTGATTGTTGCGGTACCAGCAGCTTCGTCTACAATGATATTGTCATTGTCAAAAGAAATACCAGAACCAGAAATATTATCATTATCAGTGATATTGATATTCCCTTGGTTGTCATTAATAGCGATTAATGTTGTAGACAAGTTAGATAGATCAACAAATAATCTTTCTGTGGCCTCAATAATATTGTCATCAATAATGGATACGGTCACAGGATGAGTTTCACCATCTGTACCGGCAAAAGTCAACTGACCACTAGTTGCGGTATAGTCATCAGGTTCTCCTGCAGAATCATTATTTGTTGTATAATCCAAAGTAAATCCTCCTTGTACATTACCTGTCAATAAGACATTAATTGTAGCGGTGCCTGCAGCTTCATCTACGGTAATATCATCATTTTGAAAAGAGATACCTGAAGTTCCAGGAATGTTATCATTATCAGTGATATTGATATTACCTTGGTTATCGTTAATCGCAATCAATGATGTAGACAAGTTAGACAGGTCAACAAACAATCTTTCAGTGGTCTCTATAATATTATCATCAATTATGGTAACGGTTATTGGTTGAGTTTCACCGTCTGTACCTGTAAAAGTCAATTGACCGTTAATAGGGGTGTAATCTCCCGGTTGTATAGCCGTATCATTGTTGGTGGTATAGTCTACTGTGAATCCACCAGGAACGTTTCCTGTTAATTGAACATTGATCGTAGCGGTACCTGCAGCTTCATCAACAGTGATATCATCGTTTTCAAAAGCAATACCTGTAGTACCCGGTATATTATCGTTATCGGTAATATTAATGTTAGCTTGAGTGTCATTGATAGTTATCAAGTTAGTTGATAAGTTAGAAAGATTTACGAACAATCTTTCTATTGTCTCAATAGCACTATCATCAATAATGGCAACCGTAATAGGTTGTAATTCCCCATCGGTACCAACGAAAATCAATTGACCTGAACTGGTTGTATAATCACTAGGTTCTGTTGCGGAATCATCTGCCGTAGTATAATCTAAAGTGAACCCGCCTTGAACATTACCTGTCAATAATACATTTACCGTAACAGTGCCAACAGCCTCGTCCACCGTAATATCATCATTTTGGAACGAGATACCTGTAGTGCCAGGATTGTTGTCATTATCGGTAATATTGATATTTCCTTGGCTGTCATTGATAGCGATCAATGTTGTAGAAAGGTTAGACAAGTCTACGAACAATCTTTCTGTAGCTTCAATAACGTTATCATCTATTATTGTAATGGTAACAGGGTGGGTTTCTCCGTTATTGCCGGTAAAGGTCAGTTGACCAGAAGCAGGCGTATAATCACCAGGTTCTACTGCAGAATCATTGTTTGTGGTATAATCCACTGTAAATCCGCCTTGAACATTACCCGTTAACAGCACATTTATGGTTGCCGTACCTGCATCTTCATTTACAGTAATATCATCATTTTCAAATGAGATACCAGTAGTTCCAGGTATGTTGTCATTATCTGTGATATTGATATTCCCTTGGTTGTCATTTATAGTAATCAACGTGGTAGATAAATTAGAAAGGTCTACGAACAATCTTTCTGTTGCCTCAATAATATTATCATCTATGATGTTAACCGTTATAGGTTGCGTTTCTCCATCTGTACCGGCGAAAGTTAATTGATTAGAAATTGCCGTATAATCACCAGGAGCTATGGCGGAATCATTGTTTGTGGAATAATCTACAGTGAACCCTCCTTGAACGTTACCTGTTAAGAGTACATTGATAGTTGCGGTACCATCAGCTTCATTAACGGTTATGTCATCGTTTTGGAATGAAATACCCGTACCGGCTCCACCATCATTATCTGTAATATTGATAACTCCCTGGTTGTCATTTATTGCTATTAACGATGTTGAAAGGTTTGAAAGGTCAACAAATAAATTTTCAGTTACTTCTATAAGTGAATCATCATTAATTGCTACGGTAATTGCTTGTAGCTCTCCGTCTGTACCAACAAAAGTCAACTGACCTGTATTAGTGGTATAATCTCCAGGTTCTACGGCAGAACCGTTATTTGTGGTATAATCTAAAGTAAATCCGCCTTGAACGTTTCCGGTTAGCAATACATTGATTGTTGCAGTACCTGCAGCTTCATCTACTGTAATATTATCATTTTCAAATGATATACCGGTTGTTCCAGGTATATTATCATTATCGTTGATAGTACCAGTGGCAGTATTTGTTGGTTGCGTATTAAGGAAACCAACATTTATGTTAGATTGTATGTTAGACAATGTAATAGTGAAATCTTCAGCTGGCTCAATGATATTGTCATCAAAAATAGGCACATCTATATTCACCGAATTAGTAGAGCTATTGAATGTGATTGTTCCCGTAGAATATGTATAATCTTCAGGTTCAATAGCAGTATCGTTATAAGTCTCATAATCAACAGTTACATTTTCTCCAGGAGCAATGTTACCAGTGAAAGTGACAACAAATCTTGCAAAAGTGTCTGTACCTTCTGTTACTATAACGCTATTGTTTGCGAAAGAAACACCAGTACTTCCTGGAATATTATCATTATCTGTTATTGATATAATTCCTTCATCATCATTGATAGTAGGAGTATTGGTTCCGTTAGTAAGGCGAACGAATAACTGTTCAGTAGTTTCTATAATAGTATCATCATTAATTGAAATGACAACTGATCTTTTTTCGTTATTAGTACCGGCAAAAGAAACAGTGGTGCTTGTTGTAGAAACGTAGTCGCCTGGTTCAATAGCAGAGTCGTCAGCAGTAGCATAATTTACAGTAAAACCACCAGAAACAGTACCTGTATGAGTTATCTCTAAAACAGCCGTGCCTGCATCTTCATTAACGGTAACATTGTTAATACTAAGACCAATAGGGTCACCATTTTCACTTACATAGATGTATTGCGTATGACTTGTAATGTTTCCTGCGCAATCATTGGTTGTCCAAGTTCTAATAATCGTATATGAAGTACTTGTGTTATCACCATCATATGTTTCGTTGAATGTAACTGTAGAGTTAGAATCACAATTGTCATTGGCAGAAAGTACTGGGGCTACCGGTATGTTATCATGGGCAGCATAAGAATCTTGAGGTAAAGACTCGTTAAAGGTTGGGGCTTCATTATCTTCTATGGTGATGATCTGAGTGAACGTATCGCTAACTCTACCACAAGCATCGGTAAAGGTCCAAGTGTTGGTGTAAGTACCTTCGGTAGGGCATGCACCAGATTGAACGAAATTACCTGCCGTTTTATGTAATGTAAAATTACAAGAAGCAGTTGCAGGTACCAAGGTATTGGCATTGTTAAGTGCAGCAATATTATCACAGGCAATAGTTCTGTCCAATGCATTTGGAGCAGTAGACCAGTTTACTTGTGGAGGCTGTTGAACATCTATAATAGTGGGTGTGTGCGTACCTATACCGCAAGAATCCGTAGACGAAGAGCTACTTGTTGTAATAGGGTCTCCATTGGTTACTCCACTATAAGTAGCGTTAGCCTGTAGTTCAAAACTAGCGGTACATGCAGTTTCTAAGAAATAGCAAGCCTCAATAATTTCAATATCAAAATCAAGATCATAATTGTCACCCATGTTAGTGACACCATTTTGAGCCGTAAATGTCAAAGTTTTCGTTGCTATATCATAAGAGTGACTAATACCAGTAGGTAAGGTTCCTACGCTAGAAAAATTAGCCTCAGCCGGTAAAACAGTGGTTATTACAAGGTCTTGAATATCATCATTACCAATATTGGTAACATTTAAGGTCAATGGTACAATATCTCCAGCGTTGAAAGGACCGGTAGTATTTGCACTTAAATTTAAGGCACCTAAGCTAGGTTTGTACACATCTACACTTAATCCCATTAAATACAAACCGTAAGATTCCTGATCTGTAGTAATTTTAAATCGGGCAAATGTCTGATCGTTTTCTATATATCTATTAGCAGTGTTGGCTAATGGGAATACGGTAGCGTCAAAACCTAAGGTATTGGTACTTGCAGCATTTCTATCCACATAATTTAATCCGTCAATAGTAATGCGGCTATTAAAGAAGTTATCTTCATCTCTTAGCGTAGTCGATAGTTTAGACCAGTCATTGTTAGTATCAAAAATCAATAATTGGTCACCTGAAAGATCACGGTCACCCTCTAACGCACCTAACATTACATTGGCGTTGATATTACCGTTAGGTATGGTTTCAAACCCACTAAAGTTAAATTCAGTTTCACCAGCACCATCAGATGCAAAGGTATGAACGTAACCATCATAAAGAGTAATGTTTTTAGGGTCTAAAGAAACATTTTCATAAACAAATACAATTTGCCATCCACCAGAAGTACCAGTGTTGTTAGCAATACCATGCGAGCGTAAAGCCATTTCAGTGGCCTTTACATTACCAACTTGGTAAGAACCAAAAGGAGTAGAAAGTGCATTTATATCGTCTGTTATATCTTTAATACATACATATGGGTCATTTTGAAAATGATCATCACGACCTCTATAAATTACCTCATCGGCAGAAACAGTTGTATATGAAGATTGACCAGGAAGCATCAGTTTTACCTGATTGTAGTTCCATGACGGTTCAGTAGCACTGCCACCTGTAGTACCATCATATTCTTTATCTGCCGCGGCCCAATATAAGTATGCTTTCTTAATGTTTAAACAACTTAAAGAAGGCTCTGGGTTGGCTAAGTTAGCGTTAGTTGAGTTGAATGTAGAGGGGTCAGAATCGATATCTACAAATACGTTATTATTAAAATCGTGGTTACCGTCTTCACCATTGTAATTACCAGTTGAATTTCTTGAAAGAACATTGTTGGCAATCATAGTAAAATCTCCATTAATACTTCCAGAGTAACGAATTTCAAAATCCTTTTTAAGGTTGGTGTCGTTTACGAATATGTTGACTACAGCTTCATCTTCAGATCCATTGGAATCTACTATTTTATACCTAAAAGAATCATTACCGTTAAATGACGCACTGGGTTGGTATTCAAAATAGTCATCTGTAGCATCACCAGGTGTACCGTTATTCATAAGTGTTACCGTACCGTTTATTGGGCTGTTCACTATTTGTAACGCATTGGTAGATGCTGGACCGTCAAATCCATAATCATCATTGTCAAGTACCGTAATGTTAGCGGCTGCTTGATTTTGGAAAACAACAAAAGAATCATCTACTGCGGTAGGTAAATGGTCAATATCCCTAATGGTACCAATACCTGTAGGGTTGGTTGCCGTAATTATACTAGGTGAAATTGAAGTTATGGTAAGTCTTAAAGACTCATCACCTTCTATAATTGCATCTTGAATGATAGTTACGGGCACTTGAATAGTTTGTGTTGCCGCACCTGTAAAGTTAAGTGTGCCGGTTAAGGATGCCGAATAATCATTACCTGCCGTGGTGGTATTATCTGTAATTTCATATGTAGCCGTAAAACCACCGTTTATTGGGTCACCTGTGTAGGTAACATCAAAATTAGTTGTTACATCCAATTCATCCTCGTCAAAACCTGTAACGGCAATTGTACCGGAATCATCATTGGTAATAGTACCGGTAGCATCTGCATTTGAAATACTAATTTTAGGTGAAGATGGATTAGAAATAGTAATTCTTAAATCTTCATCACTTTCAATGAAATCATCACCTATTACGTTAATTTGAACCGAACGCACTTCATTGTTTACACCAGAAAAAGTTAGTGAACCTGTAGCTAGTGGTGCAGTATTTAATGTATAATCATCACCATTGGTAGTGCTTATATCCGTAATTTCATAATCAAGATCAAAACCACCATTTAATCTATCTCCCGTGTAAGTAACATCAAAATTTATACCGTTGGTTTGCTCTATAATACTAAAACCAGTTACAGAAACTGCACCACCATCATCGTCGGTAATGACTCCTCTAGCTTGGTTGTTTAAAAAATTGATTCCAACACTAGAACGGATAGCTACCAAGTTAACGAAGAAGTCTTCTTCATTCTCAATAACCAGGTCACTAATGATTGGAACAACAATATTTTGAGAGTTAACAGTATTGGTAAAAGTTAAAGTTTGGATGGTTGCATTAGGATTGAAATCCGTAGCGTTATTTGCAGAACCATTGTTTACAAAGTAGTCTACTTCAATAGTCTCACCTGTATCTATAGCACCAATGAATTCAACAACGAATGTTGCATTTACTGTACCGTTATTATCGCCTTCTACAACGGTTACGGTTAAATTTTGGAAATCTATACCACTTGTGGCTGTATTGTCATTATCGGTAATTGATCCAGTCCCTGTTGGGTCAACAATGTTTATTAAAGCTGTAGATAAGTTTGAAAGCTGAATATTCAAATCTTCAGTAGCTTCTATAAAAGAATCTTCTATAATATCGACGTATACGGTTTGCGTATCACCAGTTGAAGTACCTGCAGGGAAAGTTAGTTGACCTGACGGCAATGTTGGTAAAGTTGTATCGTAATCTTTGCCAGATACTGCTGTACCATCTGTAATATCATAATCTACCGTGAAAGCATCTTGAACATCATTACCGTTGTAAGTAATAATGAAACTTGTACTTCCTGCAGATTCATCAATTGAGAAATCTAAAGCACTAAGTCCTGTTGTGGAAGTTTTTATATCATTGTCCGTAATGGTACCAATAGCATTGGCATCAACTAGGTTAATTAGTGTAGTAGATAAATTAGTTAATTGAAAATTGATGGTTTCATCAGATTCAATTATGGTGTCGTCGTTAATATTGATACTTACATTTTGAAAGTCTCCATCTTCTGTCCCCGTTGGAAATATCAATTGAGCGGTTAAGGAAAGATTTCCACTATAATCTGAACCTGCTATGGCCGATCCATCTGTTATTGCATAATCTACAGTAAATGAATTTTGAAGTTCACTACCATTATAGGTAACCACAAAATTGGCAGTGCCAGCATCCTCATCTATGTTGATATCAGCTACCGTTAAACCTGTAGTTGGTGTTTTTATGTCGTTATCTACAATTGTACCTATCGCATTTGGTTCAACCAAATTGATAAGGGTCGTTGAAAGATTAGATAATTCTATATTTAAAGTTTCGTCCCCTTCTATAATGTCATCGTTGATTATGGTAACACTTACAATTTGTGTTGCACCGTCTGTAGTGTTGTTTGGAAAAGAAACCTGTCCTGATAATATAGCCGTAAAGTCATCTCCTTCAAATGCAGAACCATTGGTAATGGTGTAATCTGCGGTAAATCCGTTTTTGACATTTCCACCTTTATAGGTTACTACAAAATTTGCCGACGCAGTTTCCTCATTGAAATTTACATCAGCAATATATAAACCTGTGGATGGGTCAGTATCGTTATCTACAATAGTACCTGTAGCATCTGCATTTATAATAGTCAAAAGACTATTTGAGATATTTGATATTTGAATACTAAGATTTTCATCACCTTCTATTACGGTGTCATCTGTAATTGCTACTAAAAGTGTTTGCGTATTCCCATCAGAAGTACCGGCAGGGAAAGTAACCTGACCAGTTAGATTTACATTATAATCTGATCCAACAGTGGTACTATTATCTGTAATAATGTAGTCTACTGTAAAAGAGTCCTGAACGGTAGGTCCGGTATAAGTTAATACGAAATCTACGGTTCCAACGTCTTCATTTATTGAAAAATCGGCAATAGAAACACCTTCGCCAGAAGTAGGGGTATTTATATTGGTAATGGTCCCTAGAGCAGTATCTGTAATATCACCTACATTGGTAGAACCATTGGTCATACCTAATATGAATGTTTCATCACCTTCAATTAGCGAATCGTCTAGGGCTGGTATAAGAATATTCGTATTTAACGTGTTGCTAGGAATAGAAAAATTTGATAATGCAGTGTAGTCTGTACTAGTAGTAGTAACATCTGCATAAGATAAATCGAAAGTAACAGTCTCGTCAACAGCATGTGAAAGGGTTACTGCAAAATCTAAATCGTTTCCTTCTGCAACTGCTGCATCGGCAATAGCTACATTTGGTCTAATGAAAAGGTCTACAACATTTGTATAAGTATATGGTGTACATAGGTTTTCACTATCAAAAGCAGAAAAACGAAATTGGTTTCCACTTTCTGTACTAGTAACATTGGTTAAAGTTAACGTAGTAGTTGTAGCACCAGAATAAACGCCACTATCTGAAATTGTAGACCAGGTACTACCGTTATCTGTACTAACATCCCATTGGTAGGTAAGTCCCGTACCATTTACAGAAGTAGTATATGCAACGGTATCACCCAAGTTAGCCACTTTATCGGTAGGCTGTGTAGCAATGGTAACTGTCTGGAATGCGCTGGTAACTTTACTATCTGTACCTGTATAGCCACCTTGACCAATTACTAAACCTGTTGCATTATTTACACTAACAGGAGAAGTACCTAAATAACCATCATTGTCTGGGTCGGTATGGCCAGCTTCTACAGCATCTGGACAACCATCATTATCCGAATCAGAATCTAGGCTGTCAATAATACCATCTCCATCGGTGTCAACCGTACCTTCGTTACTATCTGCAATACCATCGTTATCATCATCTTCATCGACTAAATCATTTACACCATCATTATCGGTATCTAAGTCGTCGTCAGTTATTGTTATTTCTCCTTCATTAGCTACAAAAACAATATTTTGAGGTGCATAATTAGTGATTAGATCCGTAGTTGGGTTGTAAGAAGGAACAACACTAAAGAATTCCGAACCTTCTATAGTAGTGTCATCTATTATGCTAAAGTTTTCTTGAAGAACATCGGTTACTTGACCGCTGAAATTAAACGTACCAGAGTTACTAGAGTAATCAGATGGTTCTGTAGCAGAATTATCTGATGTAGCGTAGTCGATATCAAATGCATTTTGAACTTCTTGGCTAAGTGTAAACTCGATGATTGCATTACCAGCAGCTTCTAATACTGTAGTATTGCTTAAGTTAATGGTAGCAACGTCATTATCGTGAATACGTAATGCCGAACGTTCTGTATTTATACTCACCCTAGAAGGTGATGAACCGTATTTTGTAGCTTCTGCTACATTTCTAGACTTAACACCGTTAAACTCTTCAGAAGGTTCAACAATAGTATTGTCAATAGTGGGTATTGGTATAATTATTTCTGAACCGGCTACTGAACCTGCAGGAAAAGTAACGGTAGTGATAAAAGAATTAAAATCTGTGCCATCACTTGCAGGGCTAATTGAGGTTGGATTGGTTTCTACAGAAAAGTCAACACTATATTCATCTTCTATACCAACATATTGTTGACCTCCAGAATTGGTTCCATTAGATAGAGATAAACTATATTGTATTTCTCCACCCTCTGTAATATCATAATTGCTGCCAGTTACATAAGCAACATCGGTATCTATAACAGTACCTGTGCCTTCAGGGTCAGAAAATGAATATGTACCAGAAGGGTCGCTTAAGGTTAATGTAAATTGTTGTTGTGTGGCTTCTACCCAGTCATCGTTTAATGCGTTTACGGAAAATGTCGAGGTAGTTCCGAAAAAGAAAATAGTAACAGAATTAGCTCCAGAATAATCTGCCGCAATTGCCGATCCCGGAATATAGGCTAAATCGAAAGTAACACTTCTAAATAAAAAGCTATCAGAAGTTACGGTAAATTCCATAGCATCACCTTCGTTTGCACTAGCATCAGAAACTGAGAATGTTTGTGCCATTACATCTGCAGAACCAATAAAGAACCACATGACAAATAACAACAATGTCGATTTTATGAAAGTTAAGTTGTTCATTATAGATTCTTTTGGTTATTTGAAATGGTATGGTTTGAGCAAATAGTATTATTATTTGTCAAATGATTATTTTTAGAATTATTGTTGAAGTAAAGTATATGTTCAATACATCTATTAGAGCGGTCATTGAAACGAACAAATTCATCTCCGTTTGTGGAACAGTGCAAGTTGTTGAAACTAGATGCAACATCTGCTGTTTCATGCATTCCAAAAATGGAGCGCACAATTGTTGATTTTCTGTTACGGGGGATGATGTCGTTAGAAGTGTAATTTGACTTCATAATAATGGTTAAGTTTAATTCTTAATATTAATCCTTAACCCTATCAAAAATGATTGCAAGTTGTGTGCAAAACATTATTGGCTAGCAGGTTAAGAAAAGTTTTGGAACAGATTTGGGATCTAATTCTGTCACAAAATTAAGGTCTGTCTGTTCAATAACTCAATTTAATAGTCCACACGGTTATATTCGTCGATGAACATACGTTGCCAAAATAACGTTGATACGTTCTGAATATTTAATTGTTGTTGTGAAGTGCTGTTATTGTGTGGTGTTAGAATTGTAATCCTTTTCTTTCAGATAGATCTGGGGTTTTAAATAACTAAAAAATAATAAGTTTTTAAACATCTAAAAATCAGTAAGTTATATTTTTGTATATATAAAGAAATATCATGTTTTATATTTAAGAGTGTATTTGACACTTTATTATTAATTGTTGTAGACTGTTAAAATTGTTGTAAAAGGTAAGGAGAATTGAGTGTTTGCATTTCGTCGATAAAATCAATGTATACAACCGATTAGAGGTAATTACAAGCTTGAGGATAAAGATTAAAAAGTGTATTTTTTTTTATGATTTAAGACGTAACAAAAACACCTTTTCATTTCAATGAAAAGGTGTTTTCTTTATATAGGCGCTCTCGCGGAATGTTCAATTTATTTACGCTTCAAAACTATAGATTAGAACGATTTATAGTGTAAATTTTAGTTTAAATAATTATTAAAATGCATCGGGATTTTTAATTATTTCGGTAGCTCTTTCTTGAATTTCAGCTAGTTTGTTTCCGTCCATTTTATTTAAAAGTGCCAGCATCATATTCATACGTTGATTGTCTATAAAATGTTCCTTTTTATCAGAAAGAAAATTCCAATATAAAGAGTTAAAAGGACATGCTTTTTTACCAATTTTTTTGGTTTGGCTATAATGGCAACCACTGCAGTAATTACTCATTTTGTTAATGTAGTTAGCGCTACTAACATATGGTTTAGTAGCAACAATACCACCATCTGCAAACTGGCTCATACCTCTAGTATTGGTAATTTCAACCCATTCAATAGCATCTATGTAAACACCTAAATACCACTTATCAACTTCATCTGGGTCTATTTGGGTCAATAAAGAAAAATTACCGATAACCATAAGGCGCTGTATATGATGAGCATAAGAAGCATCTAAACTTTGACCAATAGCTTTTTTTAAACAATTCATTTTCGTGTCACCTGTCCAAAAAAACTCAGGTAATTTATTGGTATTGTTTAATGTGTTCAGTTCTTTGTATTTGGGCATTTCTTTCCAATAAATACCCCTCATATATTCTCTCCAACCTAAAATTTGTCGTACAAAACCTTCAACTTGAGATATGTTTATATCGTTGGATTTATCGTAAAAATGGTCTAAGACAGTATTGATAACTTCATTTGGTGCCAATATCTTAGCATTCATTGCAAATGATAGGCGTGAGTGAAAAAGAAACTTCTCATCAGTATGCATGGCATCTTGGTAGTCACCAAAATGTGGTAGTAGTTCATTGCAGAAATAATCTAATGTATTCAAGCATTCTTCTCTTGTCACCGGCCATGGAAATTCTGTGGAATCTATATTGCCAAATGTTTGAACATTTTTATCGTTCAACATTTGAACTATTTCATTTACATTTTTAGAAAACTCTTTTTCTTTAGGAATAGGTGTTTTGCCCTTCCATTTATTTCTGTTGCTCTGGTCATAGTTCCATGTACCACCTTCCGGTTGGTCATTAGTCACCATAATACTATGCTTTTTACGCATCATTCTATAAAAACTTTCCATAACCATTTGCTTCTTGCCGGTATAGAAATCTTTTAACTCATATCTAGTAGTGTAAAAATGTTCGGTATCAAAACTATCGGTAGCTATGGCTAGCGAACTGCAAATTTTTTGCAATTGTTTATCCAGTCTATATTCGTCTGGTAACTGATATTCAAATTTTTCAGCATTTGTTTCTTTGATAGTGTTGGATATTATCTGTGCTAAATCTTGAGGGTTGTTTTTATCGTTTAGTTTGTAATAGATAAATCGATGCCCTTTTTCAGAAAGGTCATCTCTGAAACTTCGCATAGCCAAAAAGAAAGCGACCACTTTTTGAATATGGTGTTTAACATAATCGGTTTCTTGTCTCATTTCAGCTATTACATAGGTGATATCGTCATTTACGTTTGAGAACCAAGAGTGATTTTGATTTAATTGATCACCTAATATTAAGCGTACTATTTTCATTATTTCGTGTCTTTTTGAAAGTTGTGATTAGAACAATGTTTCTTGTAACCACAACAGTTGATATTTACCGGAAGCATCATATCGTTCAGCTTGGCTTTTGATATTGAATTTTCGGTTTCTAGGGTCATTTCCTACTCCGCTGTTGTACATCCAATTTCCCCAATTACTATGCACATCATAATCAATTAACATACTTTCAAAATAGGCTGCACCAATTCGCCAATCTTGTTCTAATTCTTTAGACCAAAAACTAGCTACGTTTTGTCGCCCTCTATTACTCATCCATCCGGTTTCTAATAGTTCTTTCATATTGGCATTTACAAAAGGTTCTTTAGTTAAACCATTGATCCAAGTATGTTTGGCTTTTTCGTTGGTTTTAGGATCGTAAGTATTATTTAATATACCACCCAACTTAAATATAGCATCGTGATGTTTAAGAGAAATATATTTAAAAAAATCTCTCCAAATCAATTCGAAAATTAACCAATAGGTATCTTGGTTTTTTACAATCTCTTTCTCGTAATTCTTTATTTCCCAGTAAATGGTTCTTGGAGATATACTACCGTTAGCCAGCCAAGCAGAAAGTTTTGAACTGTAATCCGTACCAATTAATCCGTTTCTGGTTTTCTTATAAAAACTTAGTTTTCTCGTTTCCCAAAAGTAGTTCTGTATTCGTTTTAACGCCTCTAATTCTCCGCCTTTGAAGGGGAATGCGGTATTTATATGGTTAGTATAATTGTCTAAACCTAAATAATTTAAAGTAGGGATTTTGGTCTTAGTGTCAATTAAATTTTCACTAGGCATTTTATTAGGTAATGTGGTAATTGGTCTTACTTTGGAGTTTGCTTCACACTTTTTTCTGAAGGTGGTAAAGACATTCGGAATTAAACTAAAATCATCATAAGGAATATCATCTGGGTGAAATAAAAATTGATCATATACTTCGTGAATATTTATATTGGGATCTAAGTTGTTCTTTACATTGTTTAGTATAACCTGTTCATCTCTAGTCCATTCTTTTTGTAAGAAAACAGAATTGATGTTATGATTTTGAATTAAATCTGGTAAGTAATCTGCTGAATTACCGTGATAAATAAATAGCGGTATATTGATTTTTTCAAGTTCCTGTTTTAATTGCTGAACAGTCTCAATTAAAAAATTTGCCCTATACTTTTCAGTTCTTTTAAATCCGAATTCATCGGTTTCAAAAAATTTAGATTCAAAACAGTAAAAGCCAATAACATTAGACCCTTTCATTGCTTCGGTTAATGAAGAGTTGTCTTGCACCCTTAAGTCGTTTCTAAACCAAATTAGATTATTCATGAATTGCTGTTTTCAATTTATTTCGTCTACATTTTTCTCCGCAGTACTTTACATCGTCCCAATTGCGTTCCCACTTTTTACGCCATGAAAATGGTTTATTACACGTTACGCAAATTTTTGTTTGCAGATTTACTTTTTTATGAGCCACTATTATATAAGTTTACTGGGTTCGTCTGGTTTTGCATATGCGAATCTTGCTAAAAGTTGTGGTAGGGCATAAGCATCCAATCCATTAATGGCGACAGTCTGCGCTTTGTCTAATTGCAACCAACCGTCATTTTGTAAAATATCGTCTGATAAATAGACATGCTCAATAGCACCGATTATCAGTAGGCAACCATTCTCTTTAATATCATATTCGTTCACATAGCTGCAACCCAATTTTATAGCACTCTCTTTTACGTATGGAGCCTGAAAATTATCTAAATAAGTTTCGGTTAATTTGGTTTTTGAAAACTCTGAAATCTCTTCATCATAGCTGGCTGCAGTATGATGCGCATCTTTTATGATAGATTCGTTTACCTGGTTGACGGTGAAAAATCCACTTTCTTTGAAGTTGGCATAGGTATTTCTTTTAACGGTTAAAGGTCTAAGAATAAACCCTAGCATAGGTGGTGTACTACCAATATGAACCACCGAATTGAAAATAGCCAAATTACTTATACCCGCTTCAGATTTAGAACCTAATAAGTTGGCAGATTTATAACCGGTACAACTATTAATTAAATGAGCTCTGTATCTACTAGGCATTTTGCCTAGTTCTTCTTTACTAAAATGTTTCAAATTGTAAATTTTGTTTAACAAAAATAATTAAAAATTAAACAGATATGGACTCAATAAGGTAAATGATTTGCTTAGTTTATCTGTTTATACAAGAAATGAGGGTATAATTTCCTATTTTTAACATTGAATTAATGTTGGCTTAAAGCCATATACATGACGCAAGAAAAAAAGAATATTGCCATTATTGGCTCAGGCTTAGTAGGATCCTTGCTAGCCATTTACCTTAAGAGGTACGGACATCAAATTACCGTTTTTGATCGCAGACCAGATATTAGAAATGTTGAATTTTCTGGACGATCCATCAACCTTGCAATGAGTAATAGAGGTTGGAACGCCTTGAAGGCGGTTGGCATAGAAGAAGAGATTAAGGAAATAGCCATACCCTTAGATAAAAGGGCGATGCACGTCATTGGAAAAGAGCAGTATTTTCAAAAATATGGCAAAGACGGTGAGGCTATTTGGTCTATATCGCGTGGTGTGCTTAATAGACGCATGATTGATCTTGCTGAAAAGAACGGAGTAGAATTTCGTTTTGAGGAAAAGGTCTGGGATATTAATTTGCCCGAAGCAAAAGTTTATACGGGAGAAAGCGAAAAAGGGGAGTGGATAGAATACCCTTTCGATTTGGTATTTGGATGCGACGGTGCTTTTTCAAGAGTACGTCATAAAATGCAAAGGCGAAGTAGATTTGACTATTCGCAAGATTTTATTGATGTAGGATATAAAGAATTGACCATACCTGCAAATGCGGATGGTTCACATAAATTAGATAAGCACTCATTTCATATTTGGCCACGCGGTAAGTTTATGTTTATAGCAATGCCAAACTTAGATGGCAGTTTTACCTGTACTTTATTTATGCCATTTGAGGGTGATGTTTCTTTTGATAGTCTGAAGACAAAAAAGGATGCGGTACATTTTTTCAATACGTACTTCCCTAACGTAATGGATGATATAGAAAATTTAACCGGAGACTTTTTTAAGAACCCTACCAGTGCCATGGTTACCATGAAGTGCTACCCGTGGACCTATTGGGATAAAGTTGCCCTTGTGGGTGATTCTGCGCATGCTGTAGTGCCTTTTTATGGTCAAGGCATGAATGCTGGGTTTGAGGATATTTATGTCTTAAATCAGATTATACAGGAGTTAGGTGATGACTGGCAGCGTATTTTTGAGATATATCAAGAAAGGCGCAAGCCAAACGCTGATGCTATTGCAGAGCTAAGCTATCGCAACTTTGTAGAAATGAGCAGTAAAACTGCAGATAGCAATTTCTTGTTACAAAAGAAAATTGAAAAACACTTTGCGGCAAAACATCCAGAAAAATGGGTGCCAGCCTATAGTAGGGTGACATTTTCAAATAGACCCTATGCAGAAGCACTGGCAGAAGGAGATGCTCAGGAAGAGATTATGAAAAAAGTCATGAGCACACCAGGAATAGATGAAAAATGGGATAGTAAGGAGGTAGAAGAGCTAATGCTCAAATTACTGGGGTAATTATTTATTGGACTTCATTTCACTTCTGCGCATGGGCATACTGTCAATTAAGTCAATAAGCTGTTGTATTTTAAAAGGGTAGGGGCTTTTGGCTTTAATGCCACCATCTTTTCCAATTAATATATAGCCATTATAGGATTTTGGTAACGTGCTGGATTTTTTAATTTCTGTAGCTTTACCTTCCGTAGTATATAATACACTGTCTTTATAGTTGAAAACAATAATATCCCTTTCATTAATTTTTGAAGCATTACTTTCAATAGTTTCTAAGGCAGATTTTACTTCGGCAATATTATTTTCAGTTTCGTAAAGAATAACTATTCTATTTTTCCATTTGTAGTCCGATAAATCTTGAGCTTCTATATTAAGACTATACATCATTATAAAAATTAAAAGGATTTTTAAAGATTTCATAGTCATGAATTTAAACAAAAAAAGCCATCTTTTAAAGATGGCTTTTTTAATATATGTTAGATGTTTGCTATTATAATTTAGCGAACATTTTTTGCATTTTTTCACTTTCCTCTTCAGCAAGGGTAGGATCAACTAAAATACGACCACTATGCTCATCAGTAATAATCTTCTTTCTTGAAGCAATCTCAACTTGTACCTGAGGTGGAATAGTAAAGAAAGAACCACCAGAAGCACCTCTTTCAATTGGCACAACAGCTAAACCATTCTTAACATTGTTACGAATACGTGCATATGCCTTTACCAAACGCTCTTCAATTTTATCTTGAAATTTAATAGACTCTTCTAACAGCGCTTTTTCTTCTTTCTCAGTTTCAGCAAGAATAGCGTTTAATTCGCTTTTCTTGTGCTTAAGGTGAGCCTCACGTTCAGATAAACGTTCTTTAGTTTCAGAAATAACAGATTTCTTCTGATCTATTTGAGCTTTGAATTCTTTAATGTTCTTTTCAGCTAATTGAATTTCCAATTCTTGAAATTCCAATTCTTTACTGATAGAATTAAATTCTCTACTGTTACGAACATTCTTTTGTTGCTCGCCGTATTTTTTAATTAAAGTCTTTGCTTCTTCAATAAGGTTCTTCTTAGCACCGATTTCGAAATTGATATTCTCTAAATCAGTTTTAAGTTTATCCATTCTCGTTTTTAGGCCAAGGACTTCATCTTCCAAGTCTTCTACTTCTAAAGGAAGTTCACCACGAACGTTCCTTATTTCATCAACCCTAGAATCAATTAATTGCAAATCATATAATGCTCTTAACTTTGCTTCTACAGACGAATCTTCTTTTTTTGCCATATTAAAAATAATTGATGGGATTTGTTATACTTTCCGATAAATGGATTGCAAAATTAGGAATTTTTTTCGTAAGATAATCAACTAAAAGGTTTTTTGTAAACTGCTCAGTTTCAAAGTGTCCTATATCTGCCAAAACTATTTGGTTTTCAGCCTCGTAAAATTGGTGATATTTAAGGTCTGCAGTAACAAATACGTCTGCTCCGGCCGCTTTGGCAGCACTAATGGCAAAAGAACCACTTCCTCCCAGTACTGCTACTTTTTTAATCGGTTTATTTAAAAAATTGGAATGACGTACCAATTTGGCGTTCATTTTAAGTTTTAAATGTTCAAGAAATTCGGTTTCCGTAACCTCTTTCTTCAATTCACCTATCATGCCCATACCAATATGTTGGTTGGTGTTTTCTATAGTTTGTATGTCATAAGCCACCTCTTCGTACGGGTGAGATGATAATAATGCTTTGATGACAGCAGATTCTTCATTCTTGCCAAAAACACACGTAAACATTATTTCACTTTCAGTATGCGTGGTACCAATACTTCCTTTTGTTGGGTTGGCACCTTCATTTGCTTTATAAGTACCATTACCTTCAATAGTGAAACTACAGTCAGAATAGTTTCCTATGTTACCTGCACCAGCTTTGAACAGGGCATTTTTTACCTCTTCTAAATTATCTTTAGGGATATAGGTGGTCAATTTTTTAATCGTATTGTTTTGAGGAAGTAGTATTTTGGTATTAGAAAGTCCAAGTACTTCGCAAATTTTTGCGTTTACGCCTTCTTTTGCATTGTCAAGTGCCGTGTGGTTAGAATAGATGGCAATATCGTTTTTGATTGCTTTGATAACTACACGCTCCACGTAATTTTTCCCCGTTATTTTCTTCAACCCACCAAAAATAATTGGGTGAAAGCTAACGATCATGTTACACTTTTTAGCAATGGCTTCTTCTACCACATTTTCTAAAGTGTCTAATGTAACTAATACTCCGCTTACTTCATTGGAAGCGTTGCCAACTAGTAAACCTACGTTGTCAAAATCTTCGGCATAAGTTAGTGGGGCAAATTCTTCTAATATTAGGGTGATGTCTTTTACGGTCATTTTATAAGAAAATAAGATATTCAAAGATAAATTATTATAATTTCGTTCTAATGCAGGTGTTACGAAAACTTCTTTTTCCTATTTCATTAATTTACGGACTGATTGTCTTTCTTAGAAATCGCTTGTATGATATGGGTATTTTCTCTTCTCGATCATTTGCCGTAAAAACTATTTGTGTAGGTAACCTAAGTGTTGGTGGTACGGGTAAGACACCAATGATCGAGCTATTGATACGGGAGCTTTCTGAGAATTATAATGTAGCTATTTTAAGTAGAGGCTATAAAAGGAAGTCAGAAGGTTTTTTGCTATCAAATGAACAAACCACTGTTGAAGAAATGGGTGATGAACCATTTCAGATAAAAAGCAAATTCCCTAAAATTACTGTTGCCGTTGATGAGGATAGAAGAAACGGAATCAGTCAGTTGGAAAAATTGATTAGTCCAGATGTTATTCTGCTAGATGATGCTTTTCAACATAGAAAAGTAAAAGCTGGGTATTCAATTTTGTTGACTTCCTATGATAATATATATACTAAAGATTGGTATCTGCCTACGGGAGATTTAAGAGATTCTAAAAGAGAGGCGGGTAGGGCAGATTTAATTGTAGTGACTAAATGCCCTGCTAACTTGTCGCCATCAGAAAAAAACAAGATTAAGGAAAGTATACATCCTAAACCCCATCAAAAAGTATTGTTCAGTTATTTGTCTTATAATAAAGAACTAAAGGGTGATATCTTGACTTTAGATACGCTGAAAGGAAAAAATGTGACTTTGGTAACCGGTATTGCCAATCCTGCTCCGTTAGTAAAATTTTTAAATTCGGAAGGAATTACGTTTGAGCATTTAAAATACAAGGATCACCATTTCTTTACTGATCAAGAAATTGATGTTTTAAAAGAAAAAGAATGTATTCTTACTACAGAAAAGGATTTTGTACGTCTAGAAACTAAGCTAGCGAACTTAAGTTATATAGAAGTAAAACATGAGTTTTTTGATAATACCCGCGAACTCATGAAGAAGGAATTATTAAAATTTATGACAACGATTTCTTAGCTCTTTTATCAAAAATATTCTCACCTATCTTTTGGTAAAAAACATCTGGTTTAAAAGGTTTAGTAACCACATCATCACAACCTGCGGCATAAAAACTTTCTAAGCTATCATCTAAAGAAATAGCCGTTAATGCAATTATAGGTGTGTCTTGATTGAACTTTCTAATTTGTATTGTAGCTTCTTCACCACTAATACCTGGCATATGAATATCCATCAGTATGGCATCGTATACATTTTCTTGAGCGGCTGTTACTGCCTCATGACCGTTATTGGCTATGTCGCTGGTCATATCTCGCTTAGAGAGCATTTTTTTGGTGATGACTTGGTTAATTTTATTGTCTTCAACAATTAACAAGTGTAGTCCTTTAAAGTCGTAATCTTTAGGCGTAATTTCAAATGATACATCTTCTGATTCACTTTCAAGACTCTTCATTTTAACTTCAAAGAAGAAAGAGCTTCCCTCGCCCAATTCACTCTCAAGCTCAATTTTACTTTCAAATAAGCTCAATAAACTTTTAACAATAGTAAGACCTAAACCGGTACCACCATACTCTCTGTTTATTTGAATGGAACCTTGTTCAAAACCTTCAAAAATACTTTTTTGCTTCTCTTTTGAGATACCGATACCATTATCCTTAACTTCAAAATAGATGGTGATATCATCTTCAACTTTGTTCAATAATTTTGCAATCACCTTTACCTGGCCGCCTTTGGTAAATTTGATAGAATTACCAATTAAGTTCATGAAAATTTGAGAGAGCTTTAATGGATCGCTCAATAAGCTATTTGGTATATCTGAATCGTATTCTAGAATCAGGTTTGTTTTATTGGACTTAGCACTTTGACCAAGAGAATTGATAACTTCATTAATGACCTTATTAAGGTTGAACTCCATATTAAGGGGTTCTAATTTATTCGCATCAATTTTGTTGATGTGTAGAATGTCATTAATAAAATTAAGAAGATAGTCACCAGAGAATTTTAATGCCTTTAAATGTTCTTTTTGGTGCTCTTCTGGGTTTTCCTCTAGCAGTAGATGGGTAAGTCCGGTTACCGCATATAGCGGAGTTCTAAGTTCATGACTTACCGTAGATAGAAAGTTTGTTTTTGCTTCCATTGCCTGTACGGCACCATCACGAGCAATTTGTAGCTCTTTGTTCTTGGTCTGTAAAAGATCGTTGGTTTTTAATTTTATCTGATTATTTCTATATAATGTAACCGCTAGTAATGAAATGATAATTAAAAATGCAGAGGTTAAAATTGCCGTAAGTTCAGACCTGTTTTGAGATTCTGTAAGTTCTTCTATTTTCTTTTCTTGGCGTGCAATCTCTTCCGTTTTATAATCATCTCTTATCTTATCAGCTGTTTTGGCTTCAATAATATTTTTATCAATATTAAATATAGAATCTTTTAATTGTACCAGGTTTTGGGTATTTACAAGAGACTTTTGGTATAAACCCAGTCTTTCATAAACAGAAGATAACAAGGTGTTTGAGTTTTTGATGTCTTCTAAAAATCCATTATCAAGAGCTAGGGTCAATGCATTTTCCCCATTTTTAGCAGCTTCGGATAAATTATCGATTTTTAAATTTAATTCAGCAAGTGTTAAGTAGGCTTGTGTTGTCAGGTATTCCTTTTCGTAAAGATCAGTATTTACAATAAGTGAATTCAAATTTTTTGTAGCACTGTCATATTTCTCTAAACTGAGATATACTTTAGCTTCTGTCAATAATAAGTTATTGTAAAAATTACGGTCGTTATTCAGTTGTTTAGCTTCGTTAAGCATAAACAGAGCTTGAAAGTTTCTGTTACTTCTATGTAAAAGAATAGCCTCTATATATTTATGCATACCATCACCGTAAGGATATTCAATGTCTTTTAACAGAACACTTGCGCGATCCCAATAAAATTCAGTGTCACCTTCCTTATCTATTTTTAAATAAAGTAATGCTAGTTCATGAAGGCTATCTATGAGACCTTTTACATCTTCGCTTTTTTCGGCTTCATTTGCTGCTGTATTCAGTGTTTCTAAGGCAAGGTCAATTTTATCTTGATTTCTGAATTTTCTTGCTTGATCAAAATATGGCTGTATATCTTTCTGTGGAACCGGGTTTTGTGAGTATAGGGCAGTGGTAGCCGCCAAAATTAGAATGGGGACTAGTAAAAATTTAAGCGTTTTATTTAAAAATAAAATCTTCAAATATAATTTTTAGTACTTATAAAATTAATCAAATCAATGATCCTACTGCTATAACCGGTTTCGTTATCATACCAGCCAATAATTTTAACCATTTTTCCTATTACGGAGGTCATCAAAGAATCAAACGTACAAGAATAACAACTATTGTTTATATCAATGGAAACTATTGGGTCGTTAGTATAATGTACTATCTTTTTAAACTGGTTTTTAGACGCTTTTTCAAAAGTAGAGTTTATTTCCTCAATACTTGTTTCCCTTTTTACATTGAGCGTAATGTCTGTTAATGAGCCGTTTGGTACAGGGACTCTAATGCCACAACCACCAATGGTATCTGCTAATTCAGGAAATATTTTGGTCAATGCTTTTGCTGCCCCAGTTGTAGTAGGTACTATAGATTGTGATGCTGCCCGTGCCCTTCTTAAATCTCTATGCGGTTGGTCATGCAAACTTTGATCTGTAGTATACGAGTGTATCGTTGTAATATACGCCTGCTCAATACCACATAGGTCATTGACTATTTTTATCATTGGTGCAGCATTGTTCGTAGTACATGATGCGTTGGATATAATATCGTCAGATGTGGTCAAGGTATTTTCATTAATGCCAAAGACAATAATTTTAATATCATCTTCTGTAGGCGGTACGGACAAAATGACTTTTTTGGCCCCATTTTTAAGATGAAAGGATAATGTTTCTCGGTCCTTAAATTTACCGGTACATTCTACAACTAGGTCAACTGCCGTAGATGACCAATTTATTTTAGACGGATGCGATTCGTTATAAAGTGCTATGGCTCTATCATTAACGATAATGTGCTTATCGTCATGAGAGATGTTGAGCGGAGAAGTACCGTGAATACTATCATATTTTAACAGATGCGAAAGAGTATGGGTGTCTGCCAAATCATTAATGGCAACCACATTTAAATTTTCATGTGCTTGCATTAGGCGAAATAGGGTTCTGCCTATTCTTCCAAAACCATTAATGCCTATGTTTAGTTTTTGCATTGGTTACCGATGAATGTGTTCAGTTAATACAGATAATTCCAATTAAATTAGAACTATCAAATTATATTAGCGTTGTAGCTAAGAAGTATGTTCTTGAGATTTTATAGAATATGCTTGTGTGCTTTATAAGAAGATCTTACCAAGGCACCACTTTCAACATGTCTAAAGCCCATTTCAAGACCTATATCTTCATATTTCTTAAACTGCTCAGGAGTAATAAACTCTTTAACAGGAAGATGTTTTTTTGACGGTTGTAAGTACTGTCCTATAGTAACAACATCAACATCTGCATTACGCAAATCTGCTAATGTGGTAATTACTTCATCTTCATGTTCACCAAGACCTAACATAATACCAGATTTGGTTCTGTTGATACCTTGTTTTTTCAAATAGTTCAAGGCTTCAAGGCTACGTTCGTATTTTGCTTGTATACGCACTTCTCTAGTTAGTCTCTTAACAGTTTCCATGTTGTGAGAAACAACTTCAGGAGAAACAGCAACAATTCTATCTAAATGCTTTTCTATACCTTGAAAATCGGGAATTAAAGTCTCTAAAGTAGTAGTTGGGTTCATTCTGCGTATGGCCTTTACGGTTTCTGCCCAAATGATAGACCCCATATCTTTAAGGTCATCTCTATCTACAGAAGTAATAACAGCATGTTTAATACCCATAATTTTTATGGATCTAGCTACTTTTTCAGGTTCTGCCCAGTCAACGTTCTCTGGTCTTCCGGTTTTAACGCCGCAAAAACCACATGATCTGGTGCATACATTACCTAATATCATAAAAGTTGCTGTACCTTCTCCCCAGCATTCTCCCATATTAGGGCAACTTCCGCTGGTACAAATAGTATGTAAGTCATACTTATCTACCAAACCCCTAAGCTGAGTGTATTTTTTACCCGTAGGTAATTTTACCCTTAGCCATTTCGGTTTACCTTTTGGTGGAGCAACATTTTCTTTTAAAACTGTAGACATGCTTTCAATTTTATTACAAATATACGAACTAATAAAGTGTGGGTAAAGTAGAATTACATCCTACACAAATGAGTTCTAAATTATGAGAAATTTACTATTGGTTTGTTGATTACTTTCGTTCCTTGATAATTTCTGAAAGTAATTTTTTAGCCCTTAGAAGTTTTACTTTTACACTGTTTATGGGCTCGTTTAATTGTGTGGCAATATCAGCATAACTTAACTCATTAAAATACCTTAGGTTGATGACTGCTTGGTAGTGGGGCTTTAGTTTTTTAATATCCCTGAGTAAATCTGCTAAATTCTGTTCTTGAATCAATTGATCTTCCATAGAAGGCGTAGCGTCTAAAGCGCTGGTAATAGCATCAGAATTACTTCTAGAATCTAACAAATTCTTTTTTCGCTTTCTAACCAGATCAATATGTATATTCTTTGAAATGGCTATTAGCCAAGTTTTAAATACATAAGAATCGTTATAGGTATTTATCTTATCGAACGCCTTTGAAAATGTCTGAATGGTTATATCTTCAGAATCGTTTTCATTTTCCGTACGCTTTAATTGAAATCCATAAACATCGTTCCAAAACATATCTAACAAACGACTAAAGGCAATCTGTTTGCCTTGCTTCGCTTTAATGATTGTTTCTTCTAAAGTGTCTATGTTGTTCAAATATTAATTTTGGTAAGCGTATGTTTTTGATTAAGTACTAAACTTATTCGGAGATTAAATCTTTTTTGCAATCTTGTTCGTTTGGCATTTTACCGCACATACCACAAGCTTGTCCGTCTTGATTTAAAAAAGGACTTTGGCTTGCGCAAGTTCCTGCAAATTCCCCATCTTTTTTAGACCATATTTTAATTGCAATACCTGCAAAAGCCAATGCTAACAACCCAATGGTCAATAATACTAGTTTCATATGCTAAATTTTAAACAAAGATAAAAAATAAAGCCCCAAAAATGGGGCTTTAAGAATACTTTATGTGTGAAAGCTTAGTATGCTATATTCGCAACTATATTTTCTACGTTAGGGGCGTGGTTACCTCCCTTTTGTTCAATTGTAATATAACCAACGGCATTTTCAGCGTATGGTAATGCTAGCAGCTTTTGCTGGTCGCCAGCTTCTTCAATAATACCTAGGTTTATCATTTTACCGTTAACCTCTGCCCACATTTGAAAACATTGGCTTTCTGGAATATGCGGTAATTTGCTTACATTGATATATGATAATTTCTTAACTGGATTTATATAGGCCACAGCTTTTAAATCTTTTGCTTTCTGGTTCCCCTTAACATTATACTTTTTAGTTTGTGGGTTGTTTAGAACAATGAACTGATTACGTACATCTTCTAACTGCTCTTTCATGTTTTCCTCAAGCAATTTTATTTTATTGCTAACAACGCTGTTCTCTTCTTGTAAACTCTGGTTTTGGTTCCAGAAAAAAGTAGAGATACCTATGAACATGATAGCGGTAATACTTGCTGCAATAGCATAACTATAGAATCTTTTTCTGCCCTTACGTTCAGCTTTTATTCTAGAGTTGATTTTATCCTTTAAACCTTGTGGTGCTTCAATAGCATGAAGTTTAGCGAAGATTTCAAGATTATCCTGTAATTCGCTGTATGTTTCCCTTACCTCTGGGTACATGGCAATATAGCGCTCTACCTGAAGGCTTTCCAACTCGGTAGTTGTTCCCAAAAGATACTTTTCTAATAAATCAGAATCAAGGAAAATTCTTATTTTGTCTTTCATAATACGAAATTTAATAACATGGCAACTACGGCTGGGCCATAGATTTTGCCTAATTCGCGTAATCCAATTTTAAGTCTAGACTTAATAGTTCCTAAAGGTATATCCAACTCATCACTTGCTTCTTGTTGGGTCATGCCTTGAAAGAAAAGAGCTTCTAGAACAATTTGATATTTATCTTCAATTTTGTCTAGATGTTCTCTTACATCCATTAACTCTGGCCTTGTACTTTCCACGCCTAAAGTATATACGTCAGAAACGTCTATTTGGATTTCTTTATCGGATTTTGTGTTGACACTTCTTAATTTGTCAATGGCAGTGTTACGTGTAATTCTAAAAAGCCAAGTAAACAGTTTCGCTTTTTTAGGGTCATAAGAGTCTGCTTTTTTCCAAATCTTCACAAAAGATTCTTGAACAACATCTTGTGCTAGATCAGGATCACGCACTACCTTATTTGCCACACCTAATAGGGTGTCGGCATAATTATCATACAAGAGAGAAATCGCTTTTTCGTTTCTTTCCTGTAGTAATTCAACAATATGGTTTTCTAATAGAGTGCTCATAATTTAAAAGATGTACATATTTTTTTTTATGATGGACATCCAAATGCTAACATTGAACCGTATATGATTAAACGCTAAATTATAAAATTGATTGTTAAGGAAGCGTTTTCTAAAAATATATATTGAATAAGTGGTCAGCTGGTAACTGCCCACTTTGTTTTTGGTTGGTTTGGTTTGGTAATAACCCCTGTAATTTTTACAGGGGTTATTTTATTAAATTAACCTCAGGACTTATTTCAATATGGAACTTTGTTTTTACGGTATCAATAATTTTTGTCGCTAAGTTTAAAATATCTTTACCTGTTGCTTTATCGTAGTTTACAAGAACCAAGGCTTGATTTTTATGAACACCTGCATCACCAAAACGTTTTCCTTTAAATCCGCATTGCTCAATTAGCCAACCTGCCGGAATTTTATAAAATTCATCTGATACTTTATAAAAAGGAGCTTCAGGGTTTTTACGCGTAAATTCTTCAAATATTTCTTTATCAACTATCGGGTTTTTAAAAAAGCTACCACTATTACCTAATTCTTTTGGGTCTGGCAACTTACTTTGGCGAATTGCTATAACGGCATTGGAAATATCTTTTATGGTAGGGTTGGTTATCGCTTCTTTTTCTAATTGTTGTTCAATTGCTCCGTAGCCAGAGTTAATTTTGTGGTCTTTTTTGGTGAAAGAAAAAGTTACCGACGTAATTACAAATTGATCTTTTCCTTCATTTTTAAAAAATGAATCTCTGTAGCCAAATTTACATTCCTCTTTGGTTAAGGTAATTAATTCTTGGTCTTCTATTCTAATAGCTTCACAACTAACAAAACAATCTTTTAACTCTATACCATATGCGCCAATATTTTGAATAGGTGCGGTACCGGTATTTCCAGGTATTAAGGACATGTTCTCCAATCCTCCAAAATTATTCTCAAGGGTCCACATGACCATATCATGCCAGTTTTCGCCTGCCATCACCTTCACTTGTGCGCTGTTTGCAGATTCTGATACAATTTTCTTTCCCTTTAAATCTACATGAATAAACAATGCTTCAATATAATCTGAAAGCAACATATTACTACCGCCACCTATAATGATTTTTCTGTCATAATCATGGTTGCCAAGAATATCCTGTAATTCTTCAATAGACGTAACTTCAACAAAGAATCTTGCTGTAGCATCAATACCAAAAGTATTATAGTTTTTTAGGGAAAAGTGTTCATGTACGATCATTAACCTTTGTAACTTTTAAGTGCTTCTTTTAAAATTTGAACAGCTCTTTTTAAACTATCTTGGTCAAGAACATATGCAATTCTAATTTGATTTTTACCTAGTCCTTCTGTAGCGTAAAACCCTGCTGCGGGTGCTACCATAACAGTTTCGTTGTCTATGTTAAATTCCTCTAGCAACCATTGAGCAAAGTGATCGGCATCTTTAATAGGTAGTTCTGCTATACAGTAAAAAGCACCTTGCGGTTTAGCAATTTTAATACCTTCAATTTTTTCTAATTCCGCAATAAGCAGATTCCTTCTTGCAACATATTCCGTCTTTACTTCAGCAAAATAGCTATTTGGTGTATCTAAAGCCGCTTCACTTGCAATTTGCGCATATGTAGGTGGTGATAGTCTAGCCTGTGCAAATTTCATTGCCGTTGCAATAAACTCTTTATTCTTTGATACCAAGTATCCAATTCTAGCACCACACATACTATATCTTTTAGAAACCGAATCAATGACAATAGCGTGTTCCTCCAATCCTTCTTCTTTTAAAATGGAAGCATGGGTTTTATTGTCATATGTGAATTCTCTATAAACTTCATCTGCTACCAGATAAATATTGTGTTTTTTAACTAGAGTAGCTAATTTTTGAATTTCTTCCTTGCTATATAAATATCCTGTAGGGTTACCAGGGTTACATATTAATATAGCCTTGGTTTTAGGTGTAATTAGTTTTTCGAAATCCTCAATAGGAGGTAGTGCAAAATTATCTTCTAATTTAGAAACTACAGGTACTACGGTTACGCCACATGCTGTTGCAAATCCGTTGTAATTCGCATAAAAAGGTTCAGGGATGATGATTTCATCATCTGTATCTGCAATGGTGTTCATTGCAAAAGACAATGCTTCTGATCCACCGGTAGTTACAATAATATCTGTAGCACTTACTTGAATGTCGTTTTTAAGGTAGTACTGCGCAATTTTGGTTCTAAAAGTCTCAGAACCTTCGGTACGGCTGTATTCCAATACATTTATATCATTATTTTTCACAGCGTCTAAAGCTTGCTGCGGAGTCTTAATATCTGGTTGCCCTATGTTCAAATGAATGACATTAACTCCTCTCTTTTTTGCATTTTCAGCAAACGGAACTAACTTTCTTATAGGTGATTGAGGCATGGTGAGCCCCTTATTTGATACAGATGGCATATTATTCGAATTTTTCACAAAAGTGATAAATGATTATGGTTCTTACAAAGTAATTAGGCTTTTATTTGGTTTTGCCTATCGTGTTAAAATTAGGTACTGTATCAAATTATTATGTATCTTAAAAAGGGTTAACTAATTCATATAGATTATGTTACGTAAATATAGAATACTATTGATTCTTTTGTCATGTTGTTTTTCCTTTTCAGGAATAGCACAAACCTATCAATTACCTGCCGGAAAGAAATTTCATAAAGTAAAGTTTCAATTGATTAATAATCTCATGGTCATACCTATTGATGTCAATGGCACGGAGTTATCTTTTGTGTTAGATTCTGGTGTTGGTACACCAATTTTATTCAATTTGGCGGATCAAGATTCTATTCAATTAAATAATGTAACCGAAATTACAATTAATGGGCTAGGGGAAGGGGACCCGATCAATGCATTAAAATCTACCGGAAATTTTGTGCAGTTAGGTAATGTCAAGAATACTTCCCAAAACATTTATGTAGTAATGGATGCTGGTGTTAACTTTTCGCCAAGCCTTGGTGTGCCTGTGCATGGTATAATTGGATATGATCTATTTAGAGATTTTGTAGTTGATATAAACTATGTAAAGCATACCATAAAATTTCATGACCCTGAACTTTATAGGTACAAAAAATCTAAGAACACTAGGGTTGTAGATATGTCTGTCATTAGAAAGAAGGCATATTTAGATGCATTTGTTATGATAAGTAAGGATGAGGAAATACCTGTAAAAATGTTATTGGATACGGGAAGTAGCGATGCAGTATGGCTATTTGAAGATGAAAGAATTCAATTGCCCGAAAAGCATTATCAAGATTTTTTAGGAAAAGGGTTGGCAGGTGATATTTTTGGGAAGCGAACAAAAATAAATCATTTAAAGATTGCAGATTTTGTACTGAGTGATGCAAAGGCGGCTTTTCCTGATATGGAGACGTTCACTACAATTTCAGATTTTGGAGGTAGAAACGGAAGCTTGGGCGGTGAGGTGATAAAACGTTTTAATGTGGTATTCGATTATAGAAATGAAAAATTGATAATGACCAAGAATGCCAATTTCGGTAAACTATTTCAATATAATATTAGCGGAATTGATTTGCAACATGCGGGTATGCGTTATGTTTCAGAACGAATTACCGATTCAAACGGTGTGCTAAATAGCAGTGCCAAAACCTATGGAAATGTACAAATTATACTTCAGGGTGCTACAAGGTTAAGTTTGGTGCCAGAGATTATAGTTTCGGGTATACGCCAGGGGAGTCCGGCACATTCGGCGGGCTTACGAGAAGGCGATGTCATTCTGGCAGTGAACGGTAAGCGAATCCATCGATATAAATTACAAGAGATTATGCATATGCTTAATTTTAAAAAGGACAAAAAAATTAAGGTTTTGGTAGAAAGGTATGACAGCGACCTGCTCTTTAGTTTTGTCTTAAAACCTTTATTTGACGAACAGTAAAGCATAAAAAAAGCCAAACTTTTCAGTTGGGCTTTGAATTTTTAAAAAGTTCTTTTATTTGGTACCAGTAGTAGCTTGAACTTCTCCTTTGATTTTTAAAACCTTAGTAGGAGTGTCAGCGTTAGAAATAACCGTAATTGCTTTACGGATAGGACCAACTCTATTGGTATCATATTTCACTTGAATTTCACCTGTTTTACCTGGTAAAATTGGATCTTCTGGTTTTTTTGGAATGGTACAACCACAACTAGAACTAACTTTACTCACTATAAGTGGTGCAGTTCCTGTGTTTGTAAATTCAAAAACTCTTACTCCGTCAGATCCTTTAGCGATTTCGCCGTAATCCACAGTTTCAGATTTAAACTCTATTTTGGCAGCTGCGTCCTGTGCAGTTAAACTAAAACCTAGTAAGCCAACAAATAATACAAGTACTATTTTTTTCATCATTTATAATTTTGGGTGGATGTCAAAATTAAATCTTTTCAGATCAACCTCAAAATCCTTTTGTTATACTCTAACGTTACTTATTTTTGTTTCGTATTTATCTTTGGGTGAAATTTAGCTGAAATGACCGTTAGAATGTCAGTTCGGCTTTAATTTTTAATAACCCAGTTTATTATTATTCAAAAACTGTTCCAAAAAATGGAAATTCCTTCAAAATATAATCCGCAGGCCACAGAATCACAATGGTATGATTACTGGATGAAAAACGGCTACTTTCACTCAGAACCAGATGAAAGAGAACCATATAGTATCGTTATACCACCACCAAACGTAACTGGTATTTTGCATATGGGGCATATGTTGAACAATACAATACAAGATGTACTCATAAGAAGAGCCCGTCTTTTAGGAAAAAATGCATGTTGGGTACCGGGAACGGATCATGCCTCTATTGCAACCGAGGCAAAGGTAGTTGCGAAATTAAAAGAGCAAGGCATCAATAAAAACGATCTTACCAGAGATGAGTTTTTAAAACATGCGTGGGATTGGACAAATGAATATGGCGGAATCATTTTAGAACAGTTGAAAAAACTGGGTTGTTCTTGTGATTGGGACCGTACTGCGTTCACCATGGATCAAGAGCGTTATGATAGTGTTATTAAGGTTTTTATTGATCTCTATAACAAAGGGCTAATATACCGTGGGTATAGAATGGTGAATTGGGATCCTGAAGCACAAACAACCTTGTCTGATGAAGAAGTTATCTATGAAGAAAAACAAGGTCTTTTATATTATTTGTCTTATGCCATAGAAGGGTCAGATGAGAAAGTAACCATTGCAACCACAAGACCGGAAACTATATTAGGAGATACCGCAATTTGCATTAATCCGAACGATGAGCGTTTTACACATCTAAAAGGTAAAAAAGTAATTGTTCCTATCTGTAATAGAGTAATTCCTATTATAGAAGATGAATATGTAGATGTGGAATTTGGTACAGGGTGTTTAAAAGTAACGCCTGCACATGATATCAACGATAAAGCATTAGGAGAAAAACATAACCTAGAAACTATCGATATTTTTAATGATAATGCAACCTTAAATAGTTTTGGATTGCATTATGAAGGTAAAGATCGTTTCGTAGTAAGAAAAGAGATTTCTAAAGAATTAGAAGATTTAGGTATTCTGGTTAAGACTGAGACCCATATTAATAAAGTAGGTACTTCAGAAAGAACCAAGGCTGTTATTGAACCTAAATTATCTGATCAATGGTTCCTGAAAATGGAAGATTTGGCAAAACCTGCTTTAGAAGCGGTGATGGAGAGTGGCGATGTAAAGTTGCATCCAAAGAAATTTGAAAACACATACCGTCATTGGATGGAAAATGTTCGTGATTGGAATATTTCTAGACAACTATGGTGGGGACAACAAATACCAGCATTTTATTTTGGTGACGGACAAGAAGATTTTGTTGTAGCGGCTAACATAGCAGATGCATTAAAACTTGCAAAAGATAAATCAGGTAATTCAGATTTAAAAGAAAGTGACTTAAGACAAGATGCCGATGTTTTAGATACGTGGTTTTCATCGTGGTTATGGCCAATGAGTGTATTTGGCGGTATTATGGAGCCAGATAATGAAGAGATAAACTATTACTACCCAACAAACGATTTAGTAACCGGACCGGATATTCTATTTTTCTGGGTAGCTAGAATGATTGTTGCAGGGTATGAGTTTAGAGGAGAGAAGCCTTTTGAAAATGTTTATTTCACCGGATTGGTAAGAGATAAGCAACGAAGAAAAATGTCAAAGTCATTGGGTAATTCACCAGATGCTTTAAAATTAATAGAGGATTATGGAGCTGACGGAGTTCGTGTAGGTCTTTTGTTAAGTTCAGCTGCAGGTAATGATTTAATGTTTGATGAAGATCTTTGTCAGCAAGGAAAAAACTTTGCTAATAAAATTTGGAACGGTTTCAGATTGGTGAAAGGATGGGAAATTGCAGATATTCCTCAACCAGAGGCTTCAAAACTTGGTTTAGAGTGGTATGAGTCAAAGTTGAATAAGACATTATTAGAGATTGAAGATCATTTTAGCAAGTTCCGTATTTCAGATGCTTTAATGTCAATATATAAGTTGGTTTGGGATGATTATAGTTCTTCTTTATTGGAGATTATTAAGCCTGCATATCAACAGCCTATTGATAGAACTACTTTTGATAAGGTAATAGAGTTGTTTGAGCAGAACCTTAAATTGTTGCATCCTTTTATGCCATTTTTGACCGAAGAAGTTTGGCAACATATTGCAAAAAGAGATGAAACTGAAGCTTTGGTCATATCAAAATGGCCAGCCGTTGGTAAAATTGATGAAGAGTTAATAGCTCAGTTCGATTTTGCTGCTGAGGTAATATCCGGTGTTAGAACTATAAGAAAGAATAAGAATATTCCAATGAAAGAATCATTGGAGCTATCAGTTCTAAATTCTGAAAATGCAAGTAACCGTTGGGATGTGGTAATTTCCAAACTTACCAATGTATCTGAAATCAGTTATTTAGATGAACAGTTAGAAGGTGCATTGACTTTTAGGGTAAAGAGTAACGAGTATTTTGTGCCTATGGAAGGTGCTATTGATATAGAGGCAGAAATCATTAAGATCAATGAAGAGCTAAAATATACTAAAGGCTTTTTAACATCAGTTCAAAAGAAACTTTCTAATGAACGATTTGTAAATAATGCTCCTGAAAAGGTCATAGCTATAGAACGCAAAAAATTGGCTGATGCCGAAGCTAAAATAGAAACATTGGAAAAAAGTTTAGCTAGTTTAGGCTAACATTTCATTCCGTAAATTACGAAAGCCTCATTCCTAAACAATTAGGAATGAGGCTTTTTCTATTGTTAAAAGTATTTAGGTAGTCATGATGTTTTCGTATTTTTAAATAGAACAAAAAAGCTAAGAAAATGAAACCACTAAAAAAAGAAGATATTAAGCAAGAGGTATTTGATTTGTATGATGCCTATGCCCATAATAAACTAGAACGTAGAGACTTTGTACAGAAACTGTCCATGTACGCCGTAGGTGGTCTCACAGTGCCATCGTTAATGAGTTTTCTAATGCCAGATTATGAGAATACTTTTTTGGTTGATAAAAACAATCCAGATTTGGATTCGGGTTTCATTACTTATAATTCTCATAAAGGAGGTGGTGAAATCAATGCATTATTATCCAAACCAAAATCGGCAGAAGGCAAATTGCCAGGTATCGTAGTGGTTCATGAAAATAGAGGATTGAACCCCTATGTTGAAGATACAGCGAGAAGAGCAGCTTTGGCTGGTTTTATAACTATTGCACCAGACGCATTGAGTCCGTTAGGTGGTTACCCTGGTAATGACGATGAAGGTCGCGCTATGCAACGTAAAAGAGATAGAAATGAAATGCTTGAAGATTTTATAGCGGCATTCGAGTATTTGAAAAATCATGAAGATTGCAATGGTAAAATCGGTGTAGTAGGTTTTTGTTTCGGTGGATGGATTTCTAATATGATGGCAGTAAAAGTATCGGATTTATCTGCTGCAGTACCTTTTTATGGAGGACAACCAACAGAGGGTATTGAAAACATTAATGCACCATTAATGTTACAGTATGCCGGATTGGATGAACGCGTGAATGCGGGTTGGCCAGCATATGAAAAAGCATTGAATGAATTAGGTAAAGAGAATGTTGCTTATTTCTATGACAATGTAAATCATGGCTTTCATAATACGTCTACACCTAGGTATGATGAACCAGCGGCAGAATTAGCTTGGTCACGTACCATGGATTTTTTCAAAAAAAAATTAGTATAAAGCACTGGTTTTAAGGACTTGTAGGTGTGATTGAACTGGTGAAGTTTCTGATATAGAGCTAGTAATCAATTTGTTTGAGTTAAGCTAACACGGCTAATCCCTTTAATTTTGTAGTATAAACAATCTAAAAACACACACATTATGAGAAGTCTATTATGGTTAGTAGCAGTTATTTGTATAATTATATGGTTATTGGGAATGTTAGGTATAGTACCAGGTCTTGCAACCGGTAGTTTAGTTCACATTTTATTAGTAATAGCGGTTATCGTTATTCTTTACAATATCATTTCAGGTAAAAAGGTCTTGTAATTTCAATTTTACAAACCAATTTTATCAAAAAAATATATGAACCCTTGATTAATGTCAAGGGTTTTTTTATGCTTAAATAGTATCTTTAGTACTATGATTAGACCTTATGTACTTGCCGAAACCAATTGGGAACATTTAAAAGATGAAAAAATAGAATTGGCAATTTTGCCATGGGGAGCCACAGAAGCTCATAATTATCATTTACCCTATGGTACGGATAATTATCAAGTACAAAGTATGGCTGAGTCTGCTGCTGGTGTCTCTTGGGAGAAAGGAAGAAAGGTAATGGTTTTGCCTACTATACCTTTTGGTGTTAATACAGGTCAGAGTGACATATATTTAGATATGAATTTGAATCCGTCTACTCAATTGGTTATTTTAAAGGATTTGGTAACCGTACTAAATAGGCAAGGCATAAAGAAATTATTGCTGTTCAATGGTCACGGAGGTAATAATTTTAAACCGATTATAAGGGAATTAGGATTATTGTTCCCAGACATGTTTATCAGTTTTTGTTTCTTTCCACCCATGTTCGATAAATCTAAATATTTTAAGGAAGAGGGTGATCATGCCGATGAAATGGAAACGAGTTTAATGCTTTATTTAAGACCTGATTTAGTATTGTCAAAGGAGAAATGGGGTAGTGGTAGTGCTAAAAAGTTTAGGATAAAGGCTTATAATGAAGGTTGGGCTTGGGCAGAAAGGCAGTGGTCAAAGGTTAGTAGTGATACGGGTATAGGTAATCCGGAGTTTGCTACTACAGATAAAGGAGAGCGTTTTTTTAATGATGTGTGTGCAAAGTTAGATGATTTATTTTGCTCACTTTGCGACGCTGATTTGGAAGATCTTTATATTTAATTTTTTACAACAATTAAATGTTCTGCTGTAGATTCTTTTATGGCTGCTCGTTTTAGGTGAATATCCAAATCAATTTTTAAAGAAAAAAGGGCACTTAGAATAATTATATTTTTAAATATGTATTGCCCTGCTAAAGTAAAAACCAATTCACCTTTTCCAAAAATCTCCTCTGGCATTAAAAATAGAGGTGTAAATGTGAATAGAATATGAATTATAGCAATACTGATAATAATTCTAGGTTTCCAATTAAGTAGAAGAAAGATGCCTATCAATGTTTCGCCTACTGCTAATAATAGTAACCCTAATTGAGAAGGTAGAAATCCTAATGTTAGTATACCAATAGTGTCTTTGGCTAAATCTTCAGCCGGACTCAAATGTGGTATAAATTTAATACATCCAAAAATTAGATAAACAACTCCAATAGAGTTTCGAAGAATATTGGACTTTAATTTTTCTAATCTTTTCATCGAATGGAAGACATTTGTTTAATGATTATTTTAGACCATATATAGGCAGCATTTACTAAACACCAAGATAATGGTTAATCAGTATTTAATTCTTTGTTGGCTAAATCAATATAAGACTGCATGGCTTTTTTCTTGCTCATATTCTTTGCCTGAATTAGTGCATTTGCTTTAAAAGCATTAATTAATGGAGTTTTACTGCCAGGATTGTCAAAATTGGCATTTGCAATCTTATAGTAAGCATATAGTTTTAAAAGTATATCTGCCGGTATTGGTTCAGTATAGTTATTGACCAAGGCAACGGTCTCCTCAAATTCAATACGTAATTTCTTCATTTTCGTTTGGGTCAACAAAAGTAGCTATACAAGTCTCATTACCTTTAACCTTTTGGTTTAGCTTTACATTAATTTGGCAATCTAAAGGTAAAAACAAATCGACTCTAGAACCAAATTTTATAAATCCTGCATCGTCTCCCTGTTGTACGCTTTCTCCTTTTTCGGCATAATTTACAATTCGTCTAGCAAGTGCACCAGCTATTTGTCTGTATAGGATTTCGCCAAACTTAGGGGTTTTTATAACTACAGTGGTTCTTTCATTTTCTTCACTTGATTTTGGGTGCCAGGCAACTAAAAATTTACCAGGGTGGTATTTGGAAAAAGTAATTAAACCACTAGCGGGATATCTAGTTACGTGAACATTGACCGGTGACATAAAAATAGAAACCTGTCTTCTTTTCTCATTAAAATATTCTTTCTCTAAAACTTCTTCTATAACTACAACTTTCCCATCTACAGGAGAAAGAATTTCATTGAAATCCTTTCTTGCCAATCTCTTTGGATTTCTAAAGAATTGCAAAATTATAATAAGTAAAACTAGACCAAGAATTTGTATAGCTAATTTTAGCCATGCTATGTCAATAAAGTAGTGGGCCAAGATTATACTTGAACCTATAATCAAAAAAGAAAACAATATTATTTTTTGTCCCTCTCTATGAAACATAACTGAAAATATTTAAAGTTAAATAAGCAAATGGTGCGGCAAAGACCAGGCTGTCCAATCGATCTAACATACCGCCATGGCCAGGTAATATGGCTCCGCTATCCTTTACACCTGCAGCTCTTTTAAATTTAGATTCTATTAAATCACCAAGGCTACCGGCTACTACAATAACCGTTGCAAGAATCATCCATTGAACAGGACTTATAAGAGCTTCAAAAGTAGCCATTAAATAAGCTGCCGCTAGTGCAAATATAAAACCTCCTAAAGTACCTTCAATGGTTTTTTTAGGAGAAACTGAAGGAAAAAGTTTAGTTCTGCCAATACTTTTGCCTACTAGGTATGCAAATGAGTCGTTTACCCATATTAAAATAAAAATACCCATAATCAATAGTTTGGCAAACGCATCGTTTTTATAAGGTATCATTGTCAGAAAAATACAACCTCCGCCTATGTAAAAAAGACCGATTAAGAATTTTAATGTCGTATTAAGTTTTAAAGGTTTTTTAGCAAATAGATTATATAATAGATAAATATCTATTGCTATGGTAATAACCATAAGAATATTAATGATCTGCTGGTCTTTGACTAAATAGATATAGGCCCACCATAGTGCTAAATAGGCTGCAAAAATATGATAGCCTTTTAAGTGTACTAATTTTTTATACTCGTATAAACAAGCAAGTCCAAAGGTCATAAATAAAAAATCAAAGGCATCAGAACTTAAAAAGACTGCTGACAATAATAGGATTATGTACACAGCCCCTGTTAGTGACCTTCTTAGAATTTCTTTCATACTATAAATCTTCCAGAAGTAAAAGATAAAGATTTTTAGTACTACTACCATAAGTTAGAAAATCATCTGAATTCTCTGCGGTAGCTTTAAAGTGTTTTAATGTAGTTATATTGGCCGGTATTCTTTGGCCGTATTTTTTCTTGATGGTCTTTAAACCTTCTCCTATGGATTCTATTAACTGGCTAGTAGTGGCAAACACCACAACATTGCTAGGTAGTTCGTTTACCTTTTTTTCTAATAGTTGGTTGGAACAAACCAGAATACTGCCGTTTTGGGCTATAAGATGCTCACAAGTGGTAAAAAATACTTCGCTGTCGCGAGCATTATCAGTAAACGTAATAGATTCCTTAGAAAATTTTTGGGCTAGCCTTTCATTGAGAACAAAGAAAGGCTCACTTTCCCAATTATTTTCTGTAACAATATTTCTAATTGCTTTTGAAACTTCTGCGTCAGAATCGCAATAAATGAACTTACCTCCGTTCTGCTTAAAATGAATTGTAAATTTTTCATCAACAGGAATATTTAAATCAGGCATATGATCGCCGCGCGTTTCCGCGGTTTCCTTAGAAACCTTCTTCTTGCCACCACCAAATAAAATATCTAAAAACCCCATTTATGTTGTTGAAATAATTGCTGATCTAAAGTATTGCAATATTACTTATTCTCTGTAATTTCTTGCTCTTCTGTAGATTTGTTGTCCTCTTCTTCTTTCAGTTTCTTTTCGTTTTCCAAGGCTAAAATATCCTTTTCGAAATTTCGCTTACCAAAGATTTTTTCTAAATCTTCCTTAAAGATAACTTCTTTCTCCAACAATCTTTCAGCTAAAGTTGTAAGTTTATCCTTATTGTCAGTTAAAACCTTGATAGCGCGTTGATACTGCTCTTCAATTATTTTAGAAATTTCAGCATCTATCTTACGAGCGGTGTCCTCACTATAAGGTTTTGAGAAACCATAAGAATCTTGGCCAGAAGAATCATAATAGGTAATATTACCTATTTCATCATTAAGACCGTAGATAGTTACCATTGCCCTTGCTTGTTTGGTGACTTTTTCTAAATCACTTAAAGCACCGGTAGAAATTTTATTGAAAATAACTTTCTCTGCAGCTCTACCACCCATAGTTGCACACATTTCGTCCAACATTTGTTCAGGTCTAACAATTAAACGCTCTTCAGGTAAATACCATGCAGCACCTAATGATTGCCCTCTTGGTACAATAGTAACCTTCACTAAAGGAGCAGCGTGTTCTAACATCCAACTAGTGGTTGCATGACCAGCCTCGTGATAGGCAATAGTCTCTTTCTCACCTGGAGTAATAATTTTATTTTTCTTTTCAAGACCACCTACAATTCTATCTACAGCATCTAAGAAATCTTGCTTGGTTACCGCTTTTTTCTCGTTTCTAGCTGCAATTAATGCCGCTTCGTTACAAACATTTGCAATATCTGCACCAGAGAAACCAGGAGTTTGTCTAGCCAAGAAATCAAGATCAAGAGTCTCTGCCGTTTTAATAGGTCTTAAGTGAACTTCAAAAATTTCTTTACGCTCGCGAATATCCGGTAGGTCAACATAAATTTGTCTATCAAATCTACCTGCACGCATTAATGCTTTGTCCAATACATCTGCACGGTTGGTTGCTGCAAGTACAATAACATTTGTATTTGTACCAAAACCGTCCATTTCAGTTAATAATTGATTCAATGTATTTTCACGTTCGTCATTAGAACCTGTAAAGTTATTTTTACCTCTAGCTCTACCAATGGCATCAATTTCATCAATAAAAATAATGGCTGGAGATTTGTCTTTTGCTTGCTTGAACAAATCACGTACTCTAGATGCACCAACACCTACGAACATTTCTACGAAATCTGAACCGGATAACGAGAAGAAAGGCACTTTAGCTTCACCGGCAACGGCTTTGGCTAAAAGGGTCTTACCTGTTCCTGGAGGTCCTACAAGCAATGCTCCTTTAGGTATTTTACCACCTAATGAGGTATACTTATCAGGATTTCTTAAAAACTCAACAATCTCTTCTACTTCTTCTTTTGCACCTTCTAAACCAGCGACATCTTTAAAGGAAGTTCTAGTATCTGTCTTTTCGTCAAATAATTTTGCTTTAGACTTACCAATATTGAAAATTTGACCTCCTGCGCCACCGCCGCCACCGCCGGACATTCTGCGCATTAAGTATATCCAAATACCAATAATCAATACAAATGGTAATAGAGATAACAAGAAATCTAAAATGGCTGTAGACTCTTTACCAAATTCAATAATAGTATCTAAATTATTTTCTTTTTTGATTTCAGTTATTTCATTCTGAAATATTTGAAGATCACCGTAATCTAAGGTATACTGAGGAACATTACCAGAAGATGGTAGAAATGATTTCTCGTTCACATCTTTATGTACCTCTTTAGCAATAGCCTCATCGGTTAAAAATACTTTAGCTTGATTTGTATTTGTGATAATTAAAATCTTCTTAACATCACCATTTCGCAAATACTGCTGTAATTCTGAAGTAGTCGTTTTTTGGGTACTAGCTAAATCATCACTATTGAATAATTGAAATCCAATTAGTAATACTGCTACTAATCCATAAATCCACCAAGAACTAAATTTTGGTTTTTTCGGATTTGTTTTGTTTTCTTTTGCCATTTTAATTTTTTATTAGTTTACGCTACTTTCTATGGTTGTGAATTTTGCATCTCCCCATAAACCTTCTATGTCATAAAACTCTCGAACTTGCTTTTGGAATATATGAACAACTACATTTACGTAGTCCATTAGTACCCATTCCGCATTGTCCTCGCCTTCTACGTGCCAAGGTTTATCTTGAATCGCTTTACTTACTGTTTTTTGGATAGAACCTACTATAGCATTTACATGCGTATTTGAAGTACCGTTACAAACTATGAAGTAATCACAAACGGTATTCTCAATTTCTCTTAAATCTAATAGGTTGATATTGTGACCTTTTACTTCGTCAATTCCCTGAATTATTAATGCAATTAACTCATCTTTGCTAGTTTTACTTTCCTGCATTCAAAAATTTTAGTTTTTACAAAGTTATTATTTTTTTGTTCTTTTAGGACTAGTTTTTAACAATACATTAAAGATTCACAATAAGAACAGTAAATGCAAATAATCAAACTTGATGCCACGCAATCTACAAACACCTATTTAAAGGACCTGTCATTTAAAAAAGAACTTGATGATTTTACTGTGATTACCACAAGTAATCAAACTTTAGGTAGGGGGCAAATGAGTGCTAAATGGGAGTCTGAACCGGGTAAAAACTTAGCATTCAGTATGTTGAAAAATAATATTAACATACCAATACAGCGTGTTTTTTTGGTAAGTGTTTGTGTATCTCTTGCCATTGTAGATGCTTTATACCGTTTAGGAATTCCTGATTTAAGCATTAAATGGCCTAACGACATTCTGTCAGGTAATTCTAAAATAGGGGGTATATTGATAGAAAATATTTTGTCCGGGTCTAAAATTAAACGAACTATTATAGGATTTGGCTTAAATGTGAATCAAGAAGTTTTCAAAAACGCACCAAATGCATCTTCATTGAAAAATATTATGGATGTAGATTTTAATCTTGATTCGGTTTTTTATTCCCTAATAGAACAGTTGCATTTGTATTTAAACAAACCAATAGATTCTTTAGAGCAAGAATTGTATGCGCAATATCATTCTTACTTATTTAAAATAGGAGATAGGAGTAGTTTTAAAAATCAAGATGGTTCACAATTTACCGGCACAATAGAAAAAGTTTCTATTGGCGGTAAACTTATTGTGAGACATGAAGATGGTGGTCTTCAAGAATATGGGTTAAAAGAAATACAGCTAATGTATTAGACCTTTGCCAAATTCGTTGATAATGTATTGATGAAATTGGTAATAGGTTTTTTGATCATCATTGCCATCATAGCATTGAATTCACCTTTAAAACTTAGAACAACTTCACTCTTATTCGCATCTATTTCTATGATATCTGCTGTTAATGTAAAAGGTAGTTTTTCACTAGCGGCACCCAAAACAATTTGACTGAAAGGTGTTTGTTCTTTCTTTTCCAAAACAATTTCTGGCATACCTTTTAAAGCAAAAAGAAATCTATTCTCATTTAAAACTTCAAATTTGTCAATATTTTCAGGCATTAACAATCTAAAATTAGGCAGGTCATTTAAGAAGTTAAAAGTGTCTTCTGTATTTTTAGATATTTCTGCCTTAGGTGTTTCTATAAACATAATTATTTATTTGTCCATTTAGAAGGGTCTTTCCTCCATTCCATTAATGTAATCAACTGCTCTTCTTTTACGTATCCCGTTTCAGATGCTTGTTCAATTAAATATTCGTAGCTACTTAAAGTGTGTAGCTCTGTATTTTTTTCTTCAAAATTTTTGGTGGCGGTTTCAAATCCGTAAGTAAAGATTGCCAACATGCCCTTTACGCTCGCGTCAATAGCTCTTAGGGCGTCTACGGCATTTAAGCTGCTTTTTCCTGTGCTAATTAAATCTTCTATAACAACAACCGTTTGGTGCGCTTCTAAATGACCTTCTATCTGATTTTGACGACCGTGGGATTTAGGCTCAGGCCTTACATATACGAAAGGTAAATTTAGTTTGTCAGCAACTAAAGCCCCAATTCCTATTGCTCCTGTAGCTACACCTACAATACAATCTGGCTTGCCATAAAGTTGTTCTACTTGCTTTGCCATTTCATCGCGGATATAGTTTCTGATGATAGGATAGGATAGTAAAATTCTATTATCGCAGTATATTGGAGATTTCCAACCCGAAGCCCATGTAAAAGGATTTTCCGGTGTCAATTTTATTGCATTAATTTGCAAGAGAAGCTCTGCTGTTTTTTTTGCAGTGTTTTTGTCTAAAACCATGACGCAAATGTATAAAGTTTTTGTTAATGAATTGCCTTTGATTTTGACAAATAAACTCTCTGATACAACAAATGGGGAGTATTTTTCATTAAATCAAGAATCAATAGAAGAGGCAATAAGTTCATTGAGGAAGGGGAAATTGAGGGAAGCGTTTATTTATCATCCTAATTACGATGAAATTTTAAAAAAGTTTACTCAAGTTATTCCCTTAGTAATTGCCGGTGGCGGTGTAGTAAGAAATAAAGAGGGGAAAGTACTTTTTATCTACAGAAACGATAAATGGGATTTACCTAAAGGTAAATTGGACAAGGGTGAGTCTATAGAGGAATGTGCCATACGTGAGGTAGAAGAAGAAACTGGTGTTAGAGGTCTTGTTATAGATAATTATATTAGAACAACGTATCATGTCTTTAAGCGTAACGGAATCAATAAACTTAAACAGGTTTATTGGTATGATATGAGTACCGATTTTGATGGCAAATTAAAGCCAGAGAAAAAAGAAGGCATTTTTAAAGTACGCTGGAAAGGACCAGAGAAAATTAAAAAGGCCCTGGAAAATTCATACGTAAACATCAAAATACTATTCGGAGAAGATTAAAAGTTACTTTTTTATCTTATAAACCGGATATTGTAAATGTGCTTTTTCGTAAAGATCACTTTGCTTAAAAAGCCAATCTAATTGCTTGTACCAGTTTTCGTTGAAATCTGAATCAAGCATTTTTTTATCCTCAAATTTTGCTTTAAGAATAGTGTCGTTTTCTAACATTTTAAGGGCGGTATCTTCAAACACATAAGGGGAGAAGCCCTCTTTTTGTTGAAGAATGGTATCAAAGAAATTCCAGTTAAAAAATGAATCTACTGCAGATGGCTCTAAAGTTTCTAGAATATATCTAAAACCAGGCTGATTTGTAGGTACTATGATGTCGCCTGCATGAAATTCTTTTGTTTCATATGATGTAGTCACAGTAGTATTATAGTGTGGGTAGTGGCCTTCATAAGGAGATGAATATGTTTGGTATTCATGTATTTTATAAGATTCTACAGATATGGTTGAATCTTTTTGAAGAGTGGTATAGGTTATCTTATTTAAATGTAATTTTTCAATGATATTATCCCACTGTCTTCCTATCACGTATGCTTTAGGAATTTTAATAGAATCTGAGGCAATGAAATAATCTTGATAGGCTACTTCGGTTTCTATTGGTACTTCTCGGTTGTATTTTAACCTTTTTAAATCTGTAACTTCACTAATTATGGTATCTGCCTTATAGCCCTTAAATATATACTTGCTAACATTTGTAGTGTCAACTTCATAGGCAATGGGGTAATATTCTTTTGCGTTGTTTTTTAAGAATGCGGCATCTCTTAAAGATTTTATTTTACTTCCGTCTTTTTCGGCAATGGCAATCATTTTTCGCATGAGTTCATAAGTGCCTTCTACACGCATGTCGTATGGCTTTAGCATATGAGTTTCTACCATCATGCCAACAGTATTAAATAATGTAGTGTAGCCTGTAGAATATCTAGGGTGATCCATGAACTGTTTAAAACCTTTTTCTGGCGGACTATTGAAGACATTTACATAAGGTGTAATATCCCAATTAGATTTGGATAAAGAATCTTGTAATTGGGGCATTAATGAACCATGAATATATTCACCTAATTCACCGCCCAATTTATTGTGTTGTGTAAATAAATGTGTAAGAGTATATTGGTAGTCTGCACCGTTGCTTACATGGTTGTCTATAAAAACATCAGGATTTATGAGGTGAAAGATTTCTGCAAAAGTTTCTGCATTCTTGGTGTCCGTTTTTATAAAATCTCTATTTAAATCGTAGTTTTTGGCATTACCTCTAAATCCATATTCCAAAGGTCCGTTTTGGTTTGCACGTGAGGTACTATTCCTATTTAGTGCGCCACCAACGTTATAAATTGGTATAGTGGCAATTATAGTTTCTTTTGGAGTTTCAATCTCATTACTTGCCAAATCGCGAAATAATAACATGGTTGCGTCAATGCCATCACTTTCACCGGGGTGAATACCATTGTTGATTAACATTATAGTATTGTTTTCGCTTAACTTTTTAAAGTCAAAATCGCCCTTGTCGCTGAAAGTAACTATATGCAACGGTTTACCGCTATCTGTAGTACCAATGGTTTGTATGTTGATTGAAGAAAATTCTTTTGATAATTTTAGGTAAAAATCTATGACCTCCTCATAGGTGGCAGTTTCTGTTTTGTTCGATACTTCATAAGGAGTAGGAAAATCTGTCTTTGTATTTTCAACTTTACTTTCGCAAGAGAAAATTAAGAACGCTAAAATGAGGATTGATATATTTTTCATGTACAGACAATTTTAATGGTGATGAATTCCATTCACTGAATGTAAAAATAATCAATACTTCTATTGACTTAAGCTACTTGGGTAATTTCTGTAATTTTATTTCTGTCAATTGGTTTTTGGTTGAAAGTGATTAAGTGGTGGCTTTTGTTTTTATAATATTCCCATTGTTTCTTGTCATAGGGGTCTATAGAAGAGGTTACAATGTTAATTCTGATTTTGTTGGTTATTGGAAGTTCAATAAAGGCCTCTAAAAACTCCCAGCCGTCCATTATGGGCATATTGATGTCCAAAAATATAACCTGTGGAATTGCCTTTTTATTTGTGTAGAAATCAGTTATTGCGTCTAATGCAATTTTACCGTTTTCATATGATTGTATTGAATTGCATTCAACACTTGAAGATATTAATTTACGTAAACCAAATACTGTTATAGCATCGTCGTCAATTATAGTGATGTCACTAATTTTTTTCATTAAAGAAAATTTTAAATTTTGTTCCTTTTCCTACTTCACTACTAACTTCTACTTTGCCGTTCATAGCGTCTATTTGGTTTTTTGTCAAGTACAGACCAATGCCTCTTGCATCTTTGTGGTCATGAAAGGTTTTATACATGCCAAAAAGTTTTTCACCGTATTTGTTTAGGTCGATACCTAGCCCATTATCCTTTATGGAAACAATGGAGTAACCCTCCTTTTTCTCGGCACTTAGAATAACATGTCCGCCTCTTTCTGGATGTCTGTATTTAACTGCATTGGTAATAAAGTTGGTTATGATACTATCTAAGTATGCCGGTACTGCTTTTATGTTGAAACTCGCAGGAATATTATTTTCAATTTTACTTTTGTTGTTAGAAATAAATGGAGATAGATTTTGGCATACATCAACAACCTTGTTATGTAAGTTTATTTCTTTGATTTCAATATTGGTATTTGTGTTAATTGAAACAACCTCGTTTAAATTATCTAAGGTTTCTAATAGATTATTTGAAGCTTTAGTTAGCATTGAAACTATATTCTTCTTTTCAACTTCATCTTCTTCGCTTTCCAAAAAGTTTAAGAGCATGGAGAAATTAGCAGAGTGAGAACGTAGGTTATGTGAAACTATATGTGCAAAGTTCAACAGTTTTTTATTTTGAACCGATGCAATGTTTATAATATTTCTAAGCTCTTTTTCTTTTTCTTTTAATGTTGATATATCTAAGCTGATTCCTACAATACCATATGCTTCACCTTTATTGTTTAAAAGAGGTATTTTAGAACTTAGAAAAGAGGTTTCTTTACCGTCTAAAGTGGTTTTTACAGTCTCTTTCCCTATTACAGGTCTAAGCGTGTTCATTACCTTTAAGTCTTCTTTCCTAGACTTTTTAGCGGCATCGTATGAATACAATTCAAAATCACTTTTTCCTATAATTTCCTTTGGGTCATTAATCCCTAAATACTCACATTCAGCTTTATTGACTAAAACCTTTCTAGATTCGGTATCTTTTATATAAACATTTACGGGTAGGTTATCAATCAGTGTTCTAAGTAATTTTTCATTGTCAATAGTCTTTAAATCCGCTTCTACTTGCTCATGAATATCTTGAAATGTACCTATTAAACCAACCATTTCGCCTTTATTGTAAATAGGTTTTCCGCCGGCCATTACCCATTTTTCTTTACCTGTGGCCGTTATAATTTGCAGCTTTAGATTACTCCAGGATTTACCTTTGTTTTGAGCTTCAAATAATGCCATTGAAATAGTGTTTCTACTATGACCTTCTTTATAATAGAAAAGAGCTGTTTCAATATTTGGATGAAAATCTGGAGAAACCTCATGAATAGACTTTGTGGTGGAGCACCAGAATAATTGGTTGTCTACAATATTATATTCCCATCTTCCAATTTTGGTAATTTCTGCTTGCTGTTGCAAGAGTAACTCTTTCTTGTTGAGTTCTAGCTCATTGTTTACAGCTTCGGTAATGTTACTTAATTGAATTATAGCCCCTACTATATTTTCATTGGTGTCGTACCATGGTGCATTTGTCCATTCAAACCATAGCTCTTGCCCATTAGAGTCGATAGTTTGATGAATACCCATAGGTTGTGGGTTTCCTTTAAAACAATTATCTAAAACCATTTTCCATTTATGGCTTAGGTTAGGGAAAACCGCAAATAAGCTTTTAGAGGTAATACGCTCTTCATTCTTATTAAAAATACTCGTCCATTTATCAGATGTCTGAACAATGTTGTAATTAGTGTCAATAAAAGCCGTTGGTGTTGGCAATTGTCTAATTAGGTACGAGGCACTTGATATCTGGGGAACTTTTATCATACCGGTGTAATTTCTTACGAATGTAGTGCGATTGCTATATTTTGTGGAAAATTTGTTGTGAATATTATCATTATCGTTGTAAATGGTTTAATTTACTATATAATCAATGACTTTTTACTTTTTATTGAAATAAAATTTAAAAGTAGTGCCATGCCCAGGAGAACTGTCAACGGTAATTTTTCCATTCATTGCGTCCATTTGATTTTTGGTTATGTACAGGCCAATTCCACGAGATTCTTTGTTTCTGTGAAAAGTTTTATAAAGACCGAATAATTGATCTCCATATTTTTCCAAATCAATACCTAGACCATTATCCTCAATACATAAAATAGTATAATTTTTGTTCTCTTCAGTACTTAATATAATTATTGGAGCTTTATCATCAGATTTATATTTTATCGAATTTGTAATGCAATTTGTTAGTATGCTATTTAAATAGGCGGGTAAAGCCTTAACTTTTATATCATCGGATATCTCGTTGATAATTTTACCATTATTCTGTTTTAACAGACCGGCTACATTTTGTTCAACAATAAAAACACTTTCATTTAAAGGAAGTAATTTTTTTTCATTATTCAAATTAGATTTTACGGCAACTATTTCTCTTAACCCTTTTATCGTTTCCGATAAGTTGTCAGATGCATTGAAAAGCATTGTCATGTACTTATTGCGTTGAGATAACCCTTTTTCATCGTTTAAGAAATTTAATAACAACGAAAAGTTTGTTGCGTGGGTTTTTAAATTATGAGAGACCATATGTGCAAAATTTAGCAATTGATCGTTTTTCTCTCTAGAGGCACTTATGGTATTTTTCAATTTCTTCTCTAATTTCGTTTGGGTGGTAATATTTTCAATAGTACATAGGATACTTTTTTTATTGTTTAATCCTTTAACTAAGCTACCGGTAACCTTAAGATTTAAGCTGTGGTTAGATTTATTTGAAAATGTAAACTTTACTGGTTCAAAAGATTCTTTTTCTTTTAATTGCGTAACTAGGTCGGTTTCTTTATTTAGAAAAGATTTGCCAATAAATTCTTTGAAATTCTTATTGATAAAATATTCTTTTTCAAAACCGGATAGTTTTATGAACTGTTGATTTACATTTAAAAAGTTGCCATTTTCAAAATCAATAATGGCTAAACCTAAAGGCACTTTCTCAAATAAAGGATATTCACTTAATTCAGCCTCAAGGATGGTTTTTTTAACCTCAATTTTATTATCTTCATCTACTTGTTGAATTGTGCCTATTATTCTAGTACAAGTACCATCTTTAAACTTAGGTCTTCCAATGGTATTTACCCATATTAAGTTCCCGTTTTTTTGTCTTAACTGCGCTTTTACGTTCCAGGGCTTACCTAGATTGATAGCGTCTTCCACAACTTTTTGTATTAATTTTTGAGATTCGTCCACATAAAATTCTATAGCATTTTCTAGAGTGGGTTCAAAATCTATGGGAAGGCCGTGAATTTTATTTACAATAGGTGTCCAAAGCAAAGAATTATTTAAAGCATCAAGTTCCCAACTTCCAATTTTGGCAACTGAAGCTTTATTGTTAAGTAGTAATTTGGTCTTGTTGAGTTCTAGCTCTAATTCTTGAGTTTTAGTTATAGGTTCAATTTTTATAATCACACCTATTATATTGCCATAACCATCTTTCCAAGGGTTTAGGTGCCAAATAGAATCTTCTGATGAATACTGGCAATCATTAGCGTTATACTTAAATTTGATATCCCGAAGCCCATCTAAACTATATTTTAGTCTAGTTTTCAGTTCTTGAGCTAGTTCTGGAAATAAATCAACAAAGTGTTTACCTTCTACTTGATCTAAATTTAACTGAAAATTGGCCTCCCATCTTGGTGAGGCACTAATTAATTTAAAATCTGTATCTATAATTACAATAGAAGATGGAATTTGCTTGATCCAGTCTAAAGAAAACGATGAACTATTTTTTGATCTAATCATTGGTGGAAAGAATTTTCTTACGAATTTATAGGAAAATTACAGTTTGCCCATGTAAATTGTTGTGTTTTTGTGAAAAGTTGTGGTTGAAATTGGAATTCTTGTTGTCTGGCCGACGAACGACACTTATTTTCTTACAGAATTGGGTACTAAACCTGTATAATCGCCTCCATTGCGTATTACGTCTCTTACAATAGAGGAGCTAATGTAAGATTTGCCCGATGAGGTCAATAGAAACACGGTTTCTATCTCAGATAGTTTTCTGTTTGTGTGTGCAATTGCCTTCTCAAACTCAAAATCACCCGGATTTCGTAATCCTCTTAAAATAAAATTTGCATCGACTTTCTTACAAAAATCCACTGTTAGTCCTACATATGATTTTACAGATATAGAAGGTACATCTTTAAAAGCTTCTTCTATAAATTGTATACGTTGTTCTAGGCTAAACATATACTTTTTATCTGCATTTTTTCCGATAGCGATTATGACTTCATCAAATAAAGTGATACCACGCATAATTATATCATGGTGACCTAAAGTTAAAGGATCAAAAGAACCGGGAAAAATTGCGCGTCTCATAAGTATATTTTACTCGATAATCGAGAATTAAATAATCCAACATTTATGTCGAAATATTAGTTGTGTTTTTAGTTCAATACCTCGCGGGCTTGCTTAGAGGTAATTTACATCTTAAATATAGGCAATTTATGACAATGCCTCATTAATGGCGTACTCAAATAACATACCTAATTCAATACCAGCTTCTTTTGCTTGTTGAGGTAAAATGCTTTCAGTAGTTAAACCTGGTGTAGTGTTCATTTCTAATAAGAAAGGTTCATTGCCTATAAATATAAATTCACTTCTAGAGAACCCCGTCATTTTTAGCACGTCATAAATTCTTTTTGTTGCTATAGTTACCTTTTCCAATTGTTCAGGGTTTATTCTTGCAGGTGTAATTTCTTGAGATTTACCTTCGTATTTAGCTTGGTAGTCAAAAAAGTCATTTTCAGAAACTATTTCTGTTATCGGTAAAACTGTAGTTTTTCCATTCAGTTTTAATACACCGACTGAAACCTCTGTGCCGTCAAGAAAACCTTCAATAATAATTTCATCATCTTCTTTATAGGCTGTTTCAATAGCGGCTTTAAGCTCTTCTGATTTATAGACTTTAGTAATACCAAAACTACTACCAGACTTATTGGCCTTTACAAAACAAGGTAGCTTGACCTTATCAATAATTTCGGTTTCATTTATTTCGTCGCCTAAGTTAAGATAGTAAGATGGTGCTGCTTTAATTCCGTAAGGTTTTAAAACGCTCAACAGATCTCTTTTATTGAAGGTTAAAGCAGCTTGGTAGAAATTACAAGAAGTATGTTTTATTCCTAATAATTCAAAATAAGCTTGCATGAGTCCGTCTTCACCAGGCGAACCATGAATGGCATTAAAAACACAATCAAATGTTATTGATGTGCCGTTTAAAGGGATAGAGAAGTCATTTCTGTCTACAGATGTTTCATTGCCCTTATCATCTACATATACCCATTTGTCTTTGGAAATATGTATTCTATATAGATTGAATTTACCTTTGTTCAGGTAATCATAGACCACATTTCCACTTTTAAGCGATATTTTATATTCACTAGAATAACCGCCCATTATAATTGCAATATTTTTTTTCATGTGTATGGTCTAATAAGAATGTTAAAGCAAAGATGGAGTATTGAAATAAAATAAAAAAGAAAACATTCGGCATTCAACAAATATGAAGTATTTTTTATCATACCAAGAACTATAAACCAATGCTGTAAAATGGTATGAGGGCATTTACTATATTTGTCGGGTCAAATAATATGTATGAGGAATTTTTTCAATTTTTTAAAAAGTAAGACTTTTTTAATTCAGCTTGGTCTTGCGTTGTTGGTATTGATTATAGTGATTTTTGTCACATTAAGATACCTAAACAGTACCACCAATCATGGTGAGTTTGTAGAAGTACCGGATTTTTCTAAAAAATCTGTTATGGATATGAGAAAATCAATTGAAGAAGCTGGCTTGCGATATGAAGTTTTAGACTCTGCAAACTACAATCCAGATTACCCTAGGTTCTCTATTATTGAACAAAATCCTTCTGCGGGATCAAAAGTTAAGGAGAATAGAAAAATATATTTCACTGTAAATCCTTCAGGATATAAAAAAGTAACCGTTCCTAAAATTATTCAAGTAACCAAGCGTAATGCTTCTTCAATGTTGAAAGCCGTAGGTTTAGATGTACAACGTGTAACTTATGTAGATGAATTGGGTAAGGATATGGTATATCGTATAAAGTATAAAGGAAAAGATATTAAGCCAGGTGACAAACTACCTAAAACATCTAAGATAGAATTGGTATGTGGTAATGGTAGTATTACAGAAAGAGCAATAATTAAAGCGGAATCTGAAGATTAGATGGAGGATAATATTGAGCGACCAGAAAATGAAGATGGAGAACTTTTTGAGCATCATAAGGTTGTAGCTTCTAAAGGTCAAGTTCCTTTGCGTGTAGACAAATTTTTAATGAATTTCATTGAAAATGCAACACGAAATAAAATACAGCAATCGGCTAAAGATGGTCACGTTTGGGTCAATGACAAAATCGTAAAATCCAATTATAAGGTTAAGGCAGGTGATGAGGTTAAGGTGTTATTTGAGCATCCGCCACACGAATTTTTATTGGTTCCAGAAGATATTCCATTAGACATCGTTTATGAAGACGATGTTTTAATGGTGGTGAATAAACCGGCGGGCATGGTAGTGCACCCAGGGCACGGTAATTATTCTGGTACATTGATCAATGCATTAATTTATCATACAGATAATTTACCATCAAACAGCAATGAAAGACCGGGCTTGGTACACCGTATAGATAAAGATACCTCTGGTCTGTTGGTAGTTGCAAAGACAGAAGCGGCTATGACACATTTAGCAAAGCAATTTTTTGATAAGACTTCTGAGCGTGAATATGTTGCTTTGGTTTGGGGTAATATTGAAGAAGATGAAGGTACAATAGTTGGTAATGTGGGTAGAAATCCTAAAAATCGCCTACAAATGCATGTTTTTCCAGAAGGGGAAGAAGGTAAGGAAGCGGTAACCCATTTTAAGGTATTGGAAAGATTAGGTTACGTCACCTTGGTATCTTGTAAATTAGAGACCGGCAGAACACATCAAATTCGTGTGCATATGAAATACATTGGGCATACATTGTTTAATGATGAACGTTACGGTGGAGAGAAGATTTTAAAAGGAACAACCTTTACAAAGTACAAGCAATTTGTAGAGAATACTTTTAAATTACTGCCAAGACAAGCATTGCATGCCAAGACATTAGGCTTTGTTCATCCCGTCACAGGAGCGCATATGAGCTTTGATTCTGAAGTGCCGAAAGACATGACCAGTGCCATAGAAAAATGGAGGGGTTACAGTAAAAATAGTATAGAATAAGATTCTTCAATACCACTATTTAAACTCTTTTTTGTCTTTTGTAGGTCTTCCTAATTATCCTGTTTATTTTTGGGGTACTAAAATTGCACTATGAAAATTGTTATTTCTCCGGCTAAGTCATTGAATTACGAAAGTGAGTTGCCAACTACAACATATACGTCACCAGAATTTATAGAAGATGCTGAAAAGCTGAATAAGGTTTTAAAGAAAAAGAAACCAAAAGCGCTTTCTGAACTAATGTCTATTTCAGATAATTTGGCGCAATTAAACTGGCAACGCAATCAAGATTTTACAGTACCGTTTACACCAAATAACGCAAGGCCTGCGGTTTATGCCTTTAGCGGAGATGTTTACCAAGGTTTAGAAGCGTACACGTTACCTGAAGAAAAAATGGAGAAGTTGCAACAAACCCTTAGAATTTTATCTGGGCAGTACGGTATTTTGAAACCATTGGATTTAATGCAGCCATATCGTCTAGAAATGGGTACTTCTTTAAAAATTGGGAGAAAGAAAAACTTGTATGAATATTGGGGAGAGAGGCTAACAGATCATTTAAACAATGAGATGGTAGATGGTGAACTTTTGGTAAACTTGGCTAGTAATGAATACTACAGTGCACTAAAACCTAAAAAAATAAAAGCAGAAATTATTACTCCGGTTTTTAAAGATTGGAAGAATGATAAGTTAAAGATCATAAGTTTCTTTGCTAAGAAGGCAAGAGGTGCTATGGTTAGATATATTATTGATACCAATGCTAAAACCCTTAACGATATTAAAGGGTTTAATTTAGACGAATACCAATTTAGTCAAGAACATACCTTAAAAGAAAACCAACCTGTCTTTATTAGATAAAATATAATCTACTCTTTTTCGTTCATAGAGTATATAATAATATGTCTATGAATAGGGTTTATTTACTTTCAGTAATTATCGTTGTACTTCTGTTCTCTTGTACAGATAGAGATGATGAAGTTAACTTGGTCAATATTCGCGTTCAAAACAGTACAGAACTTTTTTTTAGCGAAGTGCGTATAGTTGAAAATGACACTGTTTATGAGAATATTGAAGCAGGTGAATTTTCAGAATATATGGAATTTGAAAGGGCGTATGCGTATACGGCATTATCAATTCTAACAGATTCTACTAGCTTAAATTATGTGCCTGTAGAGATGTCAACAGACACTTTACCAATAGGATTTTATACGTACGAGATATCTTTAGATGAAGAGAATCAAGTAGACTTAACCTTTAGAATAGACGATTAGAGCTACTTCTTTTTATTGATTTTTATTTTTTCTTCAACCGTAGGTCTCTTTTTAATTTTACGTGGTCTTCTTGCTCCATAAGAACTATTGGATATTTTTCCTTTTTTTGATTTTTTGTCTCCTTTTCCCATCTCTCTATTTCTTTGATTTCTGTTTAAGTTAGTAAATTAGAGAAGATTTATCTGTAAAATAGGCTCATGAGAATAAAACACTAATGCAAAAGAAATTTCAACATACTCACCCATATGAACCTTTTATAGATGAATTTACTGAAAAGTTAATTGTAGGAACATTACCGCCGCCCCGTTTTACCACTGGAGATTTAAAAGCGGGTGATGTCAATTTTTGCTATGGAAGTCGTGATGGTCAGCTGTGGCCAATTTTAGATAAAATATTCAATTTAAATCTAAAGTTTGAGACTTCTAAAGAGGCAATTGACCAACGTAAAAATTTTTTAAGGGAAAGACAAATAGGTATTTGTGATATTGTAGCATCTGCTGAACGTGAAAAAATAGATGCATCAGATATTGGAATGCAAAATATTGAGTTGAGAGATGTTTTAGGATATTTAGAAAAGTATCCGAAAGTACATACAATACTTTTTACTGGAGGAAATAGTAAAAATGGACCTGAGTATTTTTTTAGGAAACATTTGAAAGAACATGGGTTGATGCTAAACAGGGTTACTAATGATGTTCCAAGAAATCACAACTTCACGCATCCTGTAACGAACAAAGTAATTAGAACAATCTCATTGATTGCTCCTTCTGGCGCCGCAAATAGAGCGGTGGGAAGTCTTGATAGTTATAAGAGAATGAAAAAAGAAAATCCTAAGTTCAATACCGTTGATTTTAGGGTTCTTCAATACCAAGGTTACTTTTAAGGAGAAGATTTAGTTTCCTAATCTCTACAAACTAAAAAGAGTCCTGCTTTTGAGACAAGACTCTTTTACGAGAACACTATATGAAAATGAAAAATTTTATTACTTATTTACACTGTAAAGATATATAGCTTGTCTTTTATTTTGGAATATTTGTTGTCAATACACACAATTTTGTGGTATACTTCTATGAATATGATATTTCACAAAAATGATTCTCTATTTTCTCTTGGAATAGCGATATTTATGTTCGAATTTTAAAATGTTTGCCGTAAAGTCACGGCTAAAAGTTTTTAATATATGCAACAACAAGAAAGGTTAGCAGAATTTAAGAAATCTGTTCAAAATAAATTTAACGTATACAATAGTCTATTTTTAAACTTACCCTACGAGAACATCGAGAATGTGGGTATGTTGATTCCGTTATTGCTGAATCAATCTGAAAAAGGATTGAGCGATGGGCTAAACCCTAAGGAAATACTGGAAAACTTTTTCGAGAATTTTGTAGAGATAAAATCCGAAAAAGAACAGATAGACTTCATGTTTCGCATCATACAATATGTAGAGCGTCAAGTGGTGCTTTATGATAGTGTTGAAGATGCTGCATTTCCAAAATTACATAAGCATTCAAGTTCTTTGTCTTTAAAAGATTATTTTCAATTGGTTGAAAAGAATAATTCTTGGGATACCATTTGGGATAAACTAAGCACTTTCAGTGCACGTATTGTTTTAACAGCACACCCAACACAGTTCTATACTCCAGCGGTATTGGATATTATCACTAATCTTAGAACATTGATTTTAGAAGATAAAATAGATGAAATAGATGTAGGACTGCAACAATTAGGTCTTACCTCATTGATAAATGCTAAAAAGCCAACTCCGTTAGATGAAGCAAAGAATATTATATACACCTTAAGACATGTTTATTATGATGCTATCGGAGACATGTATGCCTATATAAAGGGTAGTGTAGGCTCCAAGCAATTTGAAAATCATGATATAGTAAAGTTAGGGTTCTGGCCTGGTGGTGACCGTGATGGTAATCCGTTCGTAACTGCAGATATTACCAGAGATGTAATGAACGAACTTCGTTTAACATTAATGAAGTGTTATTACAATGATTTAAAGGGGTTGGTACATAAGCTTACTTTTAAAGCGGTACAAGAACCTTTACAGAAATTGAGGTCTAACTTGTATACCGCTATGTTCGATAGTTCAAAGGATATTGGTTATGAAGATTTAATTGTTCCTTTAGAGGAAATAAGGTCAATACTTATTGAGAAGTACCAAGGTCTTTATTTAAAAGATTTAGAAAAATTTATTGATAAGGTAAAGATTTTTAAAGTTCACTTTGCAACCATAGATATTCGCCAAGACCACAGTATGCATACCAAAGTAATGGTAGAGGTTTTGAAAAAGAACGGATTTATTAAAGAGGAACTTAACGAGTTATCCGAAGAAAAATTAATTGATATTCTATTGCATGAGAATTTAAATTTATCTGCAAGTGATTATGAAGAGGATATTGTAAAGGATACCATTAAGAATATATTACAGCTACAGACCATACAGTCAAAGAACGGTGAAGAAGGGTGTAACAGATATATAATCAGTAACTCAGAAGATAAGTTCTCTATACTATTTGTTTACGCATTATTTAGATGGTGTGGTTGGGCAGATAAGGAAATAACTTTTGACATTGTACCATTGTTTGAAACTATGAATGGTATGGATACAGCTCAAGATACAATGCAGTTCTTATTTAACTTACCAGAATATAAAGCTCATTTAGAGAATAGAAATAAAAAGCAAACTATAATGCTTGGTTTTTCAGATGGTACTAAAGATGGTGGTTATTTAAAGGCGAACTGGTCTATTTTGAAAACTAAAGAAGAGCTGTCAGAAGTTTGTGATCAGCATGATATTGCCGCCGTATTTTTTGATGGTAGGGGAGGACCACCAGCAAGAGGTGGTGGTAAAACGCATCGCTTTTATGCAGCACAAACCAATAAAGTTGCAAATAATGAAATTCAGTTAACCATTCAAGGGCAAACAATTACCAGTACCTATGGTACAAAAGAACAGTTCATTTATAATAGTGAACAGTTGCTTACGGCTGGGTTGTCAAATACCATTTTAGAAAAGGAAATTGTTATTTCAGAATCCGATAGAAATTTGATAGAAGAATTATCTGAATCAAGTTTCAAAAAATATGATGACTTAAAGCATCATGACAAGTTTATGCCGTACTTGGAAAATATGAGTACCCTTAAATATTATACCAAAGCTAACATTGGTAGTAGACCGGGGAAAAGAGGAAACAAGGCGAAACTAGAATTGTCAGATTTAAGAGCAATTTCATTTGTGGGATCTTGGAGTCAGCTAAAGCAAAACGTGCCAGGTTATTACGGTATTGGTACAGCTTTGAAAAAAATGGAAGATGAAGGTAGATTTGATGAAGCTAAAAGATTGTATGAAGAGGTGCCGTTCTTTCAAGCTTTGATGATGAACAGTATGATGAGTCTTACCAAATGTTATTTTGAGTTGACTAGTTATATGAAGGAGAATGAAGAATATGGAGCCTTTTGGGAAATTCTTCTTGCAGAATATGAGTTATCTAAAGCAATGCTCTTAAAACTTTCTGGTATGGAAATATTAATGAAGAAAGAAGCGATATCTAGAGAATCCATAAAAATTCGTGAAAGCATTGTATTACCATTATTAGTAATTCAACAATACGCATTACAAAGAATTGGAGAGGGGACGGAGTTTAAAGAGTTGTATGAAAAAATTGTAACAAGGTCTCTTTACGGAAATATTAATGCAAGTCGAAATTCGGCATAGAGCTGTTTGAAATTATCAATTAAAAAAGCCCGATTCCATTTAGAATCGGGCTTTTTGTTTTTTTGCTGAAAAAGTGAACTATTTTTTATTTTGTTGATTTTTAATAGTCTCTTTATCAATATCAAATGTGTTTGTTTCTATATTGGTATTCCCAGTTGGGTTTGTAGGATTGTTCTGTTCTACTTTTCTTTTAAACTTTTTATTATCTTTTATAATTCCCATAGTTCTATTTTTTTAGGTTCAATTTTAAGATACCAAATAGAAAACGAGAACTCCGTTAATAGGTTTATAAAGCTTTGTTATAGAGTGTTAAACCTACCTATTCTACTGCTTCAGGACTAAGCAGTGCATAAAATAACTCTATTCCATAGGCAATTTGTCCAATCTTTAAATTCTCATTAGGGCTATGCTGATTATTGTCTGGGTTGACCATGGGTACAATGAATGCTGGAATCTTCAATTCATTAATGAAAGGAGAAATAGGAACCGTACCACCCATTATTCTTATCTGAACAGGTTTTTCTCCGAATGTTGTTTCCATAGTTTTTACAATGCTGTTTCCAAAAGGATTACTTAAATCAGTTCTAAAAGCATCGGTCACCGAACCTTCTTTAATGGTAACTATTTTGTCATATTTTAATCGGTCTACCATTGTCGGCTCAGTACTCATTACGTGATAGCCTTGACTTTTAATGTGGTCGACTACTAATTTTTTAAGACGAGTGCCATCGGTTTCAGGTACCAATCTTAAGTCCAATTCTGCCGTAGCAGTGGCTGGTACAATAGTTCTAGCTTTCTCACCGATCCACCCAGAACCTAACCCACGAATATTCAATGAAGGATATTGCAATGCCTCTTGGTAAAAACCACCAACTTTTTCAGGATTGGATATTGCTAAATTTTTATTGATTTCTTCGATGTTATCAGGCACACTTTTTAGAATTTCTAGCGTAGTCTCGTCTAAGGTAATTCCGTCATAATATCCTTTTATTAGAACTTTACCATCAGTATCTTTCATTGTAGCTAACAGTTGCGCCAATTGAAAACCAGGATTGGGAGCGTAATTTCCATAATGTCCACTATGTTGAGGTTTTATCGGTCCGTGAGCAGTTATTGATAAAGTTGTAATGCCTCTACAGCCATAAACAATAGTTGGTTTTGCTGAAACATGAACAGGACCATCATTAATAATTAAGAAATCGGCCTGTAGCAAATCTTTATAGGTACGAACCGCTTTTGGTAACGGGGCGCTACTTTTTTCTTCTTCACTGTCTAATATAACCTTTACGTTGTACGGAATATCAATATTATCTTTTTTAAGCGCATCAATAGCGTTCAAGAACATGATAATAGGTCCTTTATCATCAGAAGTGGATCTACCAAAAAGTCTCCAATCATAGTTGATGTCATCATCTAGATCAGCGAATGATTCGTTTTTCCAACCATCTTTTGTTTTAGACTTTAGAGTGACTTTATAAGGATCAGGTTGATCCCATTTGGTGGCATCTACAGATTGACCGTCTAAATGCATATAAAATAAAATGGTCGGTTTACTGTCGTCCATAGGTAAAGCTCCAAAAAACAATGGTAGACCTTCCGTTTCTAGAATGGTACTGTTAAAGCCACGTTCAGTGAATTTTTTTCTAAGCCAAAATAAGTTAGAATCGATGTCGTCTGCATTTAATGCATCATTGGGTATGGCTACAAATTCCCTTAATTCTGTAATAGCACTAGCTACTTTAGATTTTATAAGAATGGAGTCTTGTGAATGGGCTGAATACAGAGATAATAGCAATGCAAGGGTAAGAAATCTTTTCATGTTCGTTCTCGTGGATATATTCTCTAAATGTAAGCAATATGTAGGGAAAAGTGGGAGATATGATTGCTTAGATGTGTTAATGTAAATCTTAAATTTTATGCAATAAAAAAGGTATTAAAATAAATTAGATTCAAATTTATTTTAATACCCAAGGTAAATACCAACTTATGTGAAATTGCTATCGAATCCCTTCAATAAATTCAGAAATGGCATTAACACCGTTACTTGTCAAATGCTTAATAAAAGCAGAACCTATAATTGCACCTTTTGCTATTTTTGTGGCTTGTTGAAAGGTTTCGGCATCTTTAATTCCGAATCCTACTATTTGTGGCGTGTTTAGGTTCATTTCTGCTATACGTTCAAAATAACTTTCTTGTTCCTGACCAAAGCCAGATTTTGAACCTGTTACACTTGCAGAACTTACCATGTAGATAAATCCATTAGAGGCGTTATCTATTTGGCGAATACGGTCATCACTAGTTTGTGGTGTAATAAGGAAAACATTTAAAAGTCCGTATTTTTTAAACGTTTCTTCATAATCTTCTTGATAAACATCTAACGGAAGATCAGGTAGAATAAGTCCGTCTATTCCAATTTCCTGACATTTTTTACAGAATGCCTCCACACCATATTGTAACATCGGGTTGAAATAACCCATGATAATTAATGGAATAGAAACCGTTTTACGAATATCTTTCAATTGATTGAAAAGTACTTCAGTAGTCATTCCGTTTTTCAATGCAGCAGTAGAGCTTTCTTGAATTGTTGGTCCGTCAGCTAAAGGATCACTAAATGGTAATCCTATTTCAATCATATCAACCCCGTTTTTTTCTAAATCTTCAATGATTTTAACGGTATCGTTGAGTGCAGGGTAACCGGCGGTAAAATATATGGAAAGCAATTTTTTATCTTCTTGTAATCTTGTTGTAATTCTATTGTTCATAATAGTATTATGCTAACTTAAAATAATCTATATATGTATTCAAATCTTTATCTCCACGACCAGAAAGGCTGATAACGACAACATCATCTTTTTTGAATTTTTTATGTTCAAAAATTGCAAACGCATGTCCCGTTTCAATAGCAGGAATAATACCTTCTAGTTGAGATAATTCTAAACCTGCAGCCATAGCTTCATCATCTGTAGCAGAATAAAATTCGGCACGACCAGATTTGTAAAGGTGTGAATGCATAGGACCTACGCCAGGATAATCTAATCCTGCGGAAATAGAATAAGGTTCAGTAATTTGTCCGTCAGTAGTTTGCATCAACATGGTTTTACAACCGTGAATAATACCGACTTTACCAAGTGCGGAAGTTGCAGCACTTTCTCCAGAATTTACTCCTTTACCTGCAGCTTCAACCGCAATAATACCAACCTCAGGTTCATGTAAAAAATGATAATACGTACCAGCTGCGTTACTACCGCCACCAATACAAGCCACTACATAATCAGGGTTTTCACGACCTTCTTTTTCTTTTAATTGCCACTTTATTTCCTCTGAAATTACAGATTGAAAACGGGTTACCATATCTGGGTAAGGATGCGGGCCAATAGCTGACCCAATAATATAATGGGTGTCTACCGGATTGTTGATCCAATCTCTAATAGCTTCGTTCGTGGCATCTTTTAGGGTTCTACTTCCAGATTTTGCAGGTCTTACCTCGGCACCCAACATTTTCATACGAGCTACGTTAGGTGCTTGACGGGCAATGTCAATTTCGCCCATATACACAATACATTCCATGCCCATTAGGGCACAAACGGTAGCGGTGGCAACACCATGTTGTCCTGCGCCGGTTTCGGCTATAATTCTGGTTTTACCTAGCTTTTGAGCCATTAGAATCTGACCAATGGTATTATTTACTTTGTGTGCACCAGTGTGGTTTAAATCTTCTCTTTTTAAATATATTTTACAGCCGTGCTTTTCAGAAAGGCGTTTAGCAAAATATAGGGGAGAAGGTCTACCAACATAGTCTTTTAAAAGCTGATTGAATTCTTTCTGAAAAGAATCTTCATACATCAGTTTTAAATAATTTTGTCGTAGTTCTTCAACGTTTGGGTACAACATTTCGGGTATAAAGGCACCGCCAAATTCACCGTAGTATCCTTTTTCGTCAGCATTATAATTCATAGCGCTTCTTTAAACTTTTGTAATTCTTCAATATTTTTTAAACCCGGTTCTATTTCAAATGAGCTATTGACATCAATGGCATAGCAGTATTTAGACTCAGGTGTTTTTGTAAACTCGTTAATTTTATCAAGATTATTTAGACCAATACCTCCGCTTAAAAAGAAGGGTTTGGTAGAAGGGTAATCTTTTAAGACAGACCAATTAAATGTGTAACCATTGCCGCCAGGTAATTTTCCTTTGGTGTCAAAAAGATAATAGTCGCACACATTTTCATAGGGAGTCAACACATCAAAATCAAATTTATCTTTGATAGAGAAGACTTTAATAATGTCTACTTTCCGATTTATTCTTTTTAATTCAGCTGCAATTTTAATACAATATTCCGGACTTTCATGACCATGCAATTGCAAGCCTTGTAGCTTATATTTACTTACTATATCAACGATATAATCAAAGTCGGCATCGACAAATACACCAATTTTACTTATGGTATGCGGTAGTTCTGGAATTTCACCTTCAAAAAAGCGTGATGAATGTTCCCAAAAAATAAAGCCAAGATAATCTGGTCGCAATTGTGCAACTTCGACCGTATTCAATTTCATACCGCAAACCTTCAATTTCATTATGCTTTCTTTAAGTCATTAATAAATTGAATAGCACTTTTACCAGGGTTGTCGGTTTTCATGAAATTTTCACCAATAAGAAAACCTTGATAACCATATTCCTTCAACTCTTTAATAGCTTCAATAGAGCTGATTCCGCTTTCTGATACTTTAACAAAATCATCGGGAATTAAGTTTGAAAGTGATTTGCTAGTCTCTAAACTAACTTCAAAAGTCTTTAAATTTCTATTGTTAACACCTAACATATCTATACTAGGCATAATAGATTTGTGAAGCTCTTCTTCGTTATGAACCTCTAAGAGTACATCTAGACCCAAGCTTTTAGCCAACTCAGAGAATTTTTTAATTTCTTCCCTAGTCAGAACAGCAGCTATTAAAAGTATAACATCGGCACCATAAGCTTTGGCTTCTATAATTTGGTATTCACTGATTATAAATTCTTTGCGAAGTAAAGGGATTTGTGCGGATGCCCTGGCAATTATTAAATCTTCTAAAGAGCCACCGAAATATTTAATATCTGTCAGCACGCTCATACCACAAACGCCTGCTTTTTCATAACCCATTGCTACCTGTCCAACATTAGCATTTTGATTTATGCTTTCTTTTGATGGGGATCGACGTTTAAATTCTGATATAATTCCCGTGTCACTATTTCTAAGTGCTTGAGCCAAAGAAAATGTATCTCTTTTAAAAATTACCGAATGGGTATACTGAGAAGCTGGAAAAATCAAACTTTTTAATTCAATTTCCTTTCGTTTATCCGCTACAATTTTATCTAGAATATTCATAACATATATGTTTATTATAGTCTCGTTAATTCGAGACACGGCAGTCGATTTAATTTTTACTCAGTTCCTGTATTTTTTTCAAAGCTGCCAACCCGTTACCACTTAATAGCGATTCCTTAGCTTTTTCAAAACCCTCAAGAGGAGTTAGGTTTTCTACCGTAGCAATGGCGATACCTGCATTGGCACAGACCACATTATTTTGTGCTTCGGTACCTTTGCCTTGTAAAACGTTCATGAAAATTTGAGCGGATGATTCTATACCATCACCACCAACAATATCCGATTGTTTAATTTCTGCCACACCAAAATCAGATGGTTTTAGCATTGCCTCGGTAGTATTTGAAATTGTCTTGGTGCTACCTGTCAATGATATTTCGTCATAACCGTCTAAAGCATGTAGCACAGTAAAATTCTTATCGGTTTTCTGATAAAGATAGCCATACATACGAGCTAGCTCAAGGTTAAAAACACCCACCATTTGGTTCTTTGGAAATGCAGGGTTTACCATTGGTCCTAACATATTAAAGAATGTTTTTACTGCTAAATCTTTACGAATAGGAGCCACATTTTTCATAGCAGGATGAAATAGGGGAGCGTGTAATACACAAATTCCTGCCTTATCGATACATTTTTCAAGAAAGCCGGCATCGTTACTAAATTTTATCCCAAGAAATTCCATCACATTACTACTTCCGCATTTAGAAGATACTCCGTAATTACCATGTTTAGTAACTTTAATACCAGCGCCAGCAGTTACAAAAGAAGAAAGTGTAGAGATATTAAATGTGTCTTTACCATCACCACCAGTTCCGCAAAGGTCAATAGGGTTGTAAGCAGATAAATCTACCGCTAAACATAAATCTAGCAATGCATCTCTAAATCCTTCAAGTTCCTCTATAGTAATACTACGCATCATATAGACTGTTAAAAAAGCAGCGATTTGACTTGTGTTGTAGTCACCTTTAGCAATATTTACCAATATGCGTTTCGCATCTTCTTTGGAAAGTATTTCGTGATTTATAAGTTTATTAAGTGTCTCTTTCATAGGCTCCACCTAACCTCCTCAAAGGGGAGGAATAAAGGTCTCCTTATTTATTTTTATTCGTGTTAGTCTTCATCTTCTTATTCAGTTTACCTCTGAGTTGCTAGGAACGTAACCAATTTTCTAACATTTTTTTACCCTGTAGCGTAAGCACCGATTCGGGATGAAATTGCACGGCACGCACATCATAAGTTTTATGACGAAGCGACATAATTTGTCCGTTTTCATCAACCGAAGTTGTTTCTAAAACTTCTGGTAAATCAGGATTTACCACCCAAGAATGGTATCTGCCAACTTCGATTTCATTTGGTAGCCCTTCAAAAATAATATCATCTTTTGTGATTTTTATTTTAGTTGCAATACCGTGATACACTTCATCCAAATTTATTAGGGAACCGCCAAATACTTCGGCGATTGCCTGTTGCCCCAAACAAACTCCAAAAATACTTTTGGTAGGTGCATATTTTTTGATGATTTGTTTTAATAATCCAGCTTCATCAGGAATACCTGGACCTGGAGAAAGTACAATTTTATCAAAAGCATCAACCTCTTCTACGGTAAGTTGGTCATTACGTTTTACAATAACCTCGCAACCTAATTCCTCTAAATAATGTACGAGGTTATAAGTGAAACTATCGTAATTATCTATAACTAATATTTTCTTCATCTTAAATGTCTTCAGCTATTTCTAATGCCTTGGTCAAAGCGCCTAGTTTGTTATATGTTTCTTGTAGTTCGCTTTCTGGGTTTGATGCAGCGACCAATCCGGCACCAGCTTGATAATGTAGTTTATGATTTTTACTTAAAAAAGTTCTTATCATGATGGCATGGTTGAAATTTCCATAAAAATCCATAAAACCTATAGCGCCACCATAATACCCACGACTGGTTTTTTCATATTTTTCTATAAGTTGCATGGCCATGTGTTTTGGAGCGCCACTTAATGTGCCGGCAGGAAAAGTGTCAGCTACCACTTTCATGGTAGGGATATCACTTTTCTTCATTCCTGTAACCTTAGAAACTAAGTGTATCACATGAGAGAAAAACTGTACTTCTCTATAGTTTTCTACCTTCACAACACTACCGTTTCTACTAAGGTCGTTACGAGCAAGATCTACTAACATGACATGCTCACTGTTTTCTTTATCGTCGGTCTTTAGTTCTTTGGCAAGTTGCGCATCTTGTTCATCGTTTCCGGTTCTTTTAAAAGTACCTGCAATGGGGTGAATTTCAGCTTTACCCTCGCTAACGATCAGTTGTGCTTCTGGTGAACTGCCAAATATTTTAAAATCACCATAATCAAAATAGAACAAATATGGCGACGGATTTACAGAACGTAAAGCTCTATACACATTAAACTCATCACCTTTAAAACCTTGAGAAAAACGACGGCTTAAAACTAGCTGAAATACATCGCCACGTTGACAATGCTTTTTTGCTAAATCTACATGCTCTCTATATTCTGCATCTTCTAGATTGGATTCTCTTTTGCCTTCTATTTTAAAATTATACGTGGCAAAATTTCTAATACTTAAAAGCTGTTCCAATTCTGGAATGTTATTCTCTGTGTTATAACAATGCGCAAAAAGATAAGCTTCGTTCTTATAATGGTTTATAGCAATGATATTTTGATACACGGCATAGTAAATATCTGGAATATGAACAGAGTCATCTTTAACCGATATATCTACATCTTCAAAATACCGAACGGCGTCGTAAGCCATATAACCAAACAAGCCGTTATTAATGAATTTATAGTCGTTGTTATCTGCTTTAAAGGTTTTGCTAAAGGTGTCAATGATCTCAACAACGTTGGTTTCAGGAGTAATTTGTATTTCTTCTGTAGTCCCGTCAGGAAATTGTTTTACAATAACCTCATTCTCCACTTTAATTGAAGCGATAGGGTTACAACATATATAGGAGAAACTGTTGTTGTTAGCGTGGTAGTCGCTACTTTCTAATAAAATACTATTAGGAAAACGGTCTCTTATTTTTAGATAAACGCTTACCGGCGTCATGGTGTCGGCAAGAATTTTTTTGTGATATGTCTTAAATTGATAGGTCATAGGTACTTTTATAAAATAAAGAAGGCTTGTCGTGATGACAAGCCTTTATATAGTTTTACTACAATGATGCTTTGCTCACGATGTTTTTCGTAAGTTGTTCCACCACCAAGTATTTGCGATTAAATTTTTCATTAAGCATCAAATATAAAAAGGAATTTGAAACTTTCAAACTTTAGATCGTCAAAAAATAAAATCCCTTTGAAATTTATCAAAGGGATTTTAAATTGTTGTAATTTGATTGTATTAAAACGATTATAATGCTAAGTCTACCACCAAATCAAAATCATCATAGATAGCTTTATCGCCTAGGTTATCGAAAAAGCTTCCAGAACCATACTTGATGTCATATTTTGTTCTGTCTACTTTAAGTGTTGCAGTAGCTTTGTTTTCAAACATAGAAACCACAAGGGTAACAGGTTTTGTAATACCTTTAATAGTTAAGTCTCCTGTTACGGTATATGAATTGTCGTTCATGGCTTTAACAGAAGTAAAGGTCAATTTAGAGGTCGGGTTACTTTCTACACCAAAGAAATCAGCAGATTTTAAATGACCTTCAAGTTTTTCTTTTCCTTTACCAGCTTCTAGATCATTATTTGAAATTGAAGTCATATCAATTACAAATTCGCCACCTATTAATTTTTTGCCTTTCATTTCTAGATGACCAGATTTTAGATTGATGGTTCCTTCATGAGAACCAGTAACCTTATAACCTTTCCAAGTCACTGAACTTTCGCTAACTTTTACTTCTTTTTTCTCTGAGTCGATAGGATCAGAAGCTGTTGCTGTAAATCCAAAAACGGCAACGAATACTAAACTTAATAATGATTTTTTCATGTGTCTAATTTTAAAATGATTGTGTTTAATTTATATATGTGTAATAATTTGTTCTTTAGAATATCTCACTTTAGGGTAGTTTTGGGTCTCGTCTTCAGGAGATCTATAGCCAACAGCTAAAACTACAGCAGCATTTAAACCTTTGTTGTTAAGACCTAAAATTTCGTTATACTTTGCATTTTCAAAACCTTCCATAGGGCAAGTGTCTATTTCCATTTCTGCCGCTATCGTCATTAAATTTCCTAAAACAATGTAAGCTTGATTAGATGTCCAAGCGCCTTTGTGTGTATCCGGTAAATCTAATAAAGTTGATTTCATTGTCTGTGAAAAATCTTCAAGATCTTCTTTAGAAAGACCTCTAGTTGCCATAATGTTAGCAATATAATCATCTATCATAGTGCTGTCAAAAGTAGTTTTGTTCACTAAAACAATGATATGAGATGCATCTGTTATTTGAGGTTGGTCATAAGAAGCTTTTCTTAATTGAGTTCTTATGTCTACATTTTCAATAACGTATATATGGTAAGGCTGAAGACCGTATGATGAAGCTGTTAATCTTGCTGCTTCTAATAATGTATTTAGATTTTCGCTGCTTACTTTTTTCGAGTTATCGAATTTTTTAGTGGCATAGCGCCATTTTAATTTATCTAGTAATGTGTCCATTATAGTTTTTAAAATTTATTTAATAGTTCATTGAGTTCATGTAATTCAGCATCGTTAAAGTTTTTTAGTATCTTTTTCTCTGCTTCAAAAAGTATTCCATCAATTTCATTTAACATATTTAAACCACCTTTGGTGATTATAATTTCAACCTTACGCCTGTTTTTAAGGCAAATGGTTCTATTGACAAAACCTTTTAAAATTAATTTATCTACTAGGCGAGTGGTGTTGCTCATCTTTGTAACCATTCTTTCGTTGATGGTGGATAGATTGGCTGGTTTGCCATTTTGACCTCTAAGAATTCTTAAAACATTAAATTGTTGAATAGAGACATCAAAAGGTTTAAGTACCGTTGCTATTTCTTCATCAATTTTATTGGCAACCAATGCTATATGAATAAGCGTCCGTTTTTCTAACGGCATCTGTTGGTTGGTTTTAATAATTTCTTCTACATTCATGTCGATACAATAATTGTATATACAAATGTATAATTATTTTTAGTATTCCGGTTTATGTGTAGATTAAAAATTTGTTAAATTCGTGAGCGATATTCAAATAAAGAAAAATCGATTATTTTTACTACTTATAATATATACTATGGCAGATTTATCACAACAAGATTGGGAAGAGCAGTTAGAGAAAGATTCTAATGCAGTAATACTAGATGTTAGAACAGAAGAAGAAATAGAGGATGGGATCATACCTAATGCAATAAACATTAATATTTATAAAGGACCTGAGTTTGTAGCGGAAATTGAGAAGCTAGATAAAACTAAAAATTATTATGTGTATTGTAGGTCTGGCGCAAGAAGTGGTCAAGCATGTGCAATTATGAATAACTTAGGTTTTGACAAGACATTTAACCTTCAAGGTGGGTTTATGAATTGGGAAGGCGAAACAGCTTAGTTTTATTTCTTTTTAAAAAAATGACCCGCTTAACGGCGGGTTTTTTATTTTTATAAAATGAAGGAAGACTTGCTTCATTTTATTTGGAAATATAAGAAGTACCCCTTAAAGGGACTTGTGACTACGTCTGGCGAAGTAGTGCATGTAGTATCTGCAGGTCTGCATAATCATTTGAGTGGTCCAGATTTTTTTAATGCTCAAATAGAATTAAACGGGCAATTATGGGCAGGTAATGTTGAAATTCATATAAAATCATCAGATTGGTATGCGCATAATCATCAAGAAGATGGTAACTACAATAATGTTATTCTGCATGTAGTATGGGAAGATGATGTAGCTGTTTTTAGAAAAGATGGAACAGAAATACCTACTTTGTCTTTAAAAGAAATTATACCCTTAAAGCTACTGCATACCTATCAAGAACTTTTTAATAGTAAAAATTATAAATTCATTAATTGTGAAAACGAGTTTAAGGATGTTGATGAATTTTTAAAGAGCAATTGGCTTGATCGTTTATTTGTGGAGCGATTAGAACAGAAATCAATTTTTATTAATCAACTATTAAAGGAAACAAACAATGATTGGGAGCAGGTGTTGTTTTTAATGCTTTTAAAAACCTTTGGTTCTAAAATCAATAGAGAATCGTTTATTGAGATCGGAAAGTCAATTGATTTTTCAATTATTCGTAAGTTGTATGACAAACCCGTACAAATAGAAAGCTTGTTTTTTGGGCAAGCAAATTTATTGGATAGAAAAAATAGCAATGACACCTATTTGGTGGAATTAAAAAAGGAATATGAATTCTTAAAAAACAAGTTCGGTTTAAACCCTGTTTTTAAGTCTCCAGAGTTTTTTCGTTTAAGGCCATCAAATTTCCCAACTATTAGACTAGCTCAATTGAGTGCCCTATATTCCAAAAACAATAACCTATTTCATTTGTTGATTGAAAATGAACAATCTAACGTTTCTGAAATCTTAAATACACGAACATCTGAATATTGGGAAACCCATTTTAATTTTGGCAAGGTCTCGAAAAAAAGTAAAAAAAGAATTTCAACTTCGTTTTTGAATCTACTGCTTATAAATACTATAATTCCTTTAAAGTTTGCTTTTAGTAGGTACAAAGGAGGTTTAGATAATGAAAGGTTTCTAAAAATGATGCCAGAAATTAAAAAGGAAGAAAACAGTATTATAACTAACTTTGGTAAGCTAGGTGAAAGGCTTGAAAACGCTAAGGATTCTCAGGCATACCTTCAGTTATATACTAACTATTGTGTAAAAGACAAATGTTTAGATTGTGCGGTAGGGGCTTCATTAATGAATATAAAAGTCTAATTTTATAGCCCATGAACGTATTTTATAAATTACTACATTACTTTCAAAAACGAGGGTATGAGGTATGCGGTAGAATCGCGGAAAGATTAGGTATAAGGGCTAGAGTGGTAAGGACATCATTCATTTATCTCACCTTTGTTACCGTAGGCTTTGGGTTTGCACTTTATCTGTTCTTGGCTTTTTGGCTTAGAATAAAAGATTTGATTTATACAAAACGAAATTCAGTTTTTGATCTTTAACATATGATGAAATTATTTAAGTCTAAAATATATTTGGCATTGACTTTAATGCTGATGGTTTTGGCTTTTGGGGTTTTAGGATATCGTTTTGTGGCAGACTATTCTTGGGTGGATGCATTTTATATGACCATAATAACAGTAACCACTGTTGGTTTTTCAGAGGTTAGGCCAATGGGTCCCGAAGGAAAAATTTTCACCATTATTCTTATAGTTACAAGTGTATTCATAGTTGGTTTTGCTATTACGATAGTTACCGACTACCTTCTCTCTAGAAATTCTGTAGAACTGCTTAAAAAGAAAAAAATGAAAAATGCTATAGCAAATTTAAATCAGCATGTTATCGTATGTGGTTTTGGTAGAAATGGTATGCAAGCTGCTGAAAGGCTAAAAGCATACAAAAGACCTTTTGTGGTTATAGAGAAAGATAAAGAGGTGATAGAACGTTATGAAGATGATGTTTTATTTATTGAAGGCGATGCCAACGATGATGACATATTGTTAGAGGCGGGTATAGAAAGAGCTCAGTATTTAATAGCTACTTTGCCAGATGATGCAGCCAATCTTTTTGTAGTATTGTCCGCAAGGCAAATGAAAAAGAATCTTTTTATTATCAGTAGGGCCTCTTTAGTTAATTCACAAAAAAAATTATTCTTGGCAGGAGCTAATAAGGTAATTATGCCAGATAAAATAGGTGGAGACCATATGGCATCTCTAGTGGTAATGCCAGATCTTATTACATTTATGGACAAGCTCTCTATTGAAGGTGAACATACAACTAATTTAGAAGAGGTTGCTATAGAGGATTTTGCGGATCAGATAGAATGTAATTCTTTACGGGATTTAGATTTACGTAGAAAAACAGGATGTACCATTATAGGTTATATTTCACCTGATGGTGAGTATACTATAAATCCAGAAGCCGATATGCAGTTACAGCCTAAAAGTAAGGTTATAGTATTGGGTAGACCAGAACAAATTAAGAAATTGAACGAAATGTTTAATATAGAATAATCATCTTTCTGCCATATATATTTGATTGCATCCATTATTTTTAGGATATTGCTAGACAAACTAACTCAAAAATAAATTCTAAACTTATGAAGTATAAACTTCTAATGCTATTAACATTCTTATTTCCATTTTTCACAATTGCTCAAGAAAAAGGTTTAGATGAAAAAGTAAATGATGCCTTTATGCCTTTTGCAACATGGTGGGAAGCAACAGTTTTAACTTCTGTTCCAATAGCGGGCTACAATATTCCAATCGTTTTAATTCTATTGATTGCAGGAGCTACTTTTTTTACGATTTATTTCAAATTTCCTGGTATTACTAAATTTCCTTTAGCTATTAATGTAGTACGAGGTAAATATGAGGAAATTGAAAAGTACGGACTTGAAAAAGTTCAATTACATATGACGGACGATGGAGATATTCCAGATACTATTAGGGATGAAAGTGAAGAAGGTGAGGTAAGTCACTTTCAGGCTTTGGCAACTGCAGTTTCTGGTACTGTTGGATTGGGTAATATTGCCGGTGTAGCTGTTGCGATTGCATTAGGTGGTCCAGGTGCTACTTTTTGGATGATTGTATGTGGTATAATTGGTATGTCAACAAAATTTGTTGAGTGTACATTAGGTGTAAAATATAGAGATGTAGGTCCTGATGGTACTGTATATGGAGGCCCTATGTATTATTTATCTAGAGGGTTAAGTGAGAGTAATTTCAAAATATTAGGTAAAATATTGGCAGGTCTCTTCGCAATACTATGTGTAGGAGCTTCCTTTGGTGGTGGTAACGCTTTCCAATCTAACCAAGCTGCGGTACAACTAACTTCCATGTTTAATTTGGAAGGTGGTGCAACCGGGGTTATCATAGGTGTGATTCTTGCAATTTTAGTGGGTATTGTAATAATTGGTGGTATTAAAAAAATTGCCAGTGTTACGGAAAAAATCGTACCCTTCATGGCAGGTATTTATGTGTTGGCTTCTTTAATTATCATTTTTGCTAATATCAAGTATATAGGTGATGCTTTCGGTATGATCTTTTCGGGAGCTTTTTCTCCTGATGCAGCTATAGGTGGGGTAATTGGTGTGATTATAGTTGGTTTTCAAAGAGCGGCTTTCTCTAATGAGGCAGGTGCTGGCTCTGCTGCCATAGCACACTCTGCTGTAAAAACAAGGTATCCAGCAAGTGAAGGTATCGTTGCGTTATTAGAGCTATTTATTGATACGGTTGTAATTTGTACAATGACCGCTTTGGTTATTATTTTCTTTAATATGGATGCTGGTGCTTTTGATTATGGTAACGGTATAGGTAGTACGGTTATGCTAAACGAATCTGGTGCATATGTTGGTGGTGTTGATTTAACATCAATGGCTTATGATTCAGTAATTCCTGGTTTTAGATATGTACTTACAATTGCAATTATTTTATTTGCATTTTCAACAATGATTTCTTGGTCTTATTATGGACTGCAATCTTGGAAATACTTGTTTGGAAGAGGTAAAACTGCAGATATAGCGTATAAAGTACTTTTCTTAATGTTTGTTGTTATTGGTGCAGCAGCTACCTTAGATGCAGTTATTAAATTTTCAGATGCAATGATACTTGCTCTGGTATTCCCGAATATGATTGGTCTATTAATTTTGTTCCCTAAGGTGAAGAAGAGCTTTGATAGATATTTAACAGCGATAAAGAAAGTGTATTAATAAGTATCGATTTTGAAAAATATCAAATCCCACTTTAAGTTCAATAAACAGGAACGAAGTGGGATTTTCTTTTTGCTATTTTTTCTGATTAGTATACAATGTGGTTATTATCTGTACAAGGCAAAAACAATAGATCGATCTACGCCCCTACAAATTGATAGTGTGCTTCAATCTGAAATTGATTCTTTGAAAATTGTGGCGTTAGAAAAAGATACTGTTCGCATATTTCCTTTTAATCCAAATTTTATTACTGATTTTAAAGGATATGCATTAGGTATGTCTGTTGCTGAAATAGATAGGTTACATGAATTTAGAAGTAAGGAAAGTTTTGTGAACTCAGCTAAAGAATTTCAAAATGTAACAAAAGTTTCAGATTCATTACTAAATACCATTTCTCCATTTTTTAAATTTCCTGAATGGACTCAAAATAGAAAAACGAAATCTACATTCAAATCAAACACATTTACTCAAAATAATAAAGTAAAGAAAGTAGTGTGGAAAGATTTGAATACTGCAACGGCAGAAGACTTGAAACAAGTAAGTGGAATAGGGGAAAAATTGTCTGCTAGAATAATTAAGTTTAGAGATCGTCTCGGCGGATTTTTAGTTGAGGAACAGTTGCAAGATGTATATGGTCTAGAGGCAGATGTAGTTGAAAGAGCTTTAAAAAAGTTTAAGGTAGTAACGAAGCCCAATATTTTAAAAATAAGTGTAAATACTGCGACTGTTGAAGAATTGTCTAAATTAATATATCTGCAAAAACACGTCGCTAAGAGCATTGTAAATTATCGTAATCTCAACGGAAGTATCAATTCTTTGAACGAATTAGAAAAAATTGAAGAATTTCCGTCAGAGCGTATTAATAGAATTGCTTTATATTTGTCATTATAAAAAAAACGCTATGCAAAGTATGTACTTCACAGAAGAACATCAGTTATTTAGGAACAGCCTAAAAGATTTTTTACAGAAAGAAGTAGTCCCTCATATAGATAAATGGGAAGAAACTGGAACTATAGAAAGGTTCATTTGGAAGAAATTTGGAGATATGGGCTATTTTGGTCTGGCAACGCCTGAAGAAGATGGTGGTTTGGGTCTTGATCTTTTCTATACTATTATTTTGTTAGAAGAGTTGCAAAAGATAAATTCTGGAGGGTTTGCGGCGGCTATTTGGGCACATGCGTATTTGGCAATGACCCATTTGAATAAAGAAGCAGATTCTTTTTTAAAGGAAAAGTATTTACGACCAAGTGTAAATGGTGATAAAATAGGTTGTCTTTGTATTTCGGAGCCTTTTGGTGGCAGCGATGTTGCGGCAATGAGAACCACGGCAGTAAAGCAAGGTGATCATTATGTTTTAAATGGTTCCAAAACTTTTATCACAAATGGGGTATATGCCGATTACATGATCGTGGCGGCAAAAACAAGTCCTGAGTTGGGTAATAAGGGAATTAGCATTTTTGCTGTGGATAGAAATAGTGTAGGGGTAACGGCTAACAAATTGAATAAATTAGGTTGGCGGGCTTCTGATACTGCAGAATTGGCATTCGACAATGTTAAGATTCCTTTAGAAAACCTAATGGGTGAAGAAAACATGGGCTTTTCATATATAATGGAGCATTTCTCTTTAGAAAGATTGATAATGGGGGTTAATGCTCATGCAAGGTCAGAACATGTTTTAGACTATGCTTTGAACTATATGTCAGAAAGGGAAGCTTTTGGTAGGTCTATAAATAAATTTCAGGCACTTAGGCATCGTGTAGTTGATTTACATGCGGATATAGATATGTGTAAAGAATATAATTATTCCGTAGCGTATCGTTTAGATAAAGGACAGTATGTTGTTAAAGAGGCGACCATATCTAAGTTAAAATCGACAAAAGTTGCTGATGAAGTAGCTTATGAATGTTTGCAGTTTTTAGGAGGTTACGGATATATTGAAGATTACCCAATGGCACGTAACTTTAGAGATAGTAGGTTAGGTCCAATAGGCGGTGGTACATCAGAAATATTGCGAGAAATTATTTCTAAGATCATTATTGATAAGAAAGAATACAAACCAGCTACGGTATAGTTGGTCAAATTAAATTTTTAAATATTAGCTTAAAGGTTGTTGATTTAAATATAGTTACTATATTTGCAGCCTTAATCACAAAAGAGAGGAGGTTTAGCCCATGTTAATAATACCAGTAAAAGAAGGAGAAAACATCGATAGAGCTTTAAAGCGTTTCAAGCGTAAGTTCGATAAGACAGGTACAATGAGACAGTTACGTAAGCGTCAACAGTTCAATAAGCCGTCGGTAGTTCGTAGAGCACAGATACAAAAAGCAGAATATATTCAAGGTCTAAGAGATCAGGAAGAAGTTTAGACTTTGTCGTATAAGATATAAAATCCCGCAAATTGCGGGATTTTTTTTGCTCAAATTTCACCAAATTCAAAACTTTAATACCTTTAGGTGATGTTTTTAAGTGAATTTATTTCTTATCTCTCTTTGGAGAAAAATTATTCTAAACATACGATTAAGGCGTATGAGAATGATTTGCTTGAATTTAGTGATTTTTGCTTATCAAGTTATGATATCCATGATATTGATATTATAGAATATAATATTGTTCGGTTTTGGATAGTTAAACTGTCTGAAAGTAAAATCAATAATAGGTCAATCAATAGGAAAATAGCATCGCTGAAAGCTTATTTTAAGTTTCTTCAAAAAATAGAAGTGACAGATGTTAACCCTTTGAATAAGCATAAGGCATTAAAGACTGCTAAGAAAGTTGAGATTCCTTTTTCTGAATTAGAGATGGAGAAGGTGTTATCGCAAATAGAGTATAAAGAAGATTTTGAGGGTAAAAGAGATGAGTTGTTAATACATGTATTGTATGTTACAGGTATGCGTAGGGCAGAGGTTATTGCTCTAAAAGTATTAGATGTTAATTTTGAAGCAATGACAATTAAGGTCTTGGGTAAACGCAATAAGGAGAGAATTATACCAATGCTTTTAGAGACCAAAGAGAAATTTATAGATTATTTAAATGGGCGTGAAAGCTTGAGTGAAGTTGTTGACGAAGAAACTATGTTCTTAACGAAGTCAGGCAATAAATTGTATGAAACACTTGTTTATAGGTTAATAAAAAAGTACTTTAGAGAGGTTTCCTCAAAGGTGAAGACGAGTCCGCATATTCTGAGGCATACCTTTGCTACGCATCTTTTAAATAAAGGCGCGGATTTAAATGCTGTTAAAGAGTTGTTAGGTCATTCTAGTTTGGCTTCTACCCAGGTTTACACACATAATAGCATTGCAGAGTTGAAAAAAGTTCATGCAAAAGCTCATCCTAGGGGAAACAAATAATTTTTGTTAAATCAGGCTAAATTCTTAAAGCCATAAATTTTCTGACTATGAAAGTAAATACGCAATCGGTAAATTTTAATGCAGACGATAAGTTGATTAATTTCCTTCAAAATAGACTTGACAAAGTGGAAACCTTTTATTCTAAGGTGATTAGCTCAGATGTTTATATGAAAGTGGAGAACACGAGTGCCAAAGAGAATAAGATAGTAGAGATTAAAATTTCGGTTCCTAAAGATAAATTTGTGGTAAAAAAACAATGTAAATCATTTGAAGAGGCTGTAGACTCTGCTTGTAGTTCGCTGGAACGTAGGCTAATAAAGCAAAAAGAAAAAATAAGATTACATGCTTGATAAAAATTTTTCAAAATTTGTTTTGAATAAACAAAAAATACTATACATTTGCAGTCCGTTAGAAATAGCGGGCTTTTTTATGACAGAAAAAGTCGTGAAATAAGCCGATGTAGCTCAGCTGGCTAGAGCAGCTGATTTGTAATCAGCAGGTCGTGGGTTCGAGTCCCTCCATCGGCTCTTAAGTTCTTTAAAATATTAGTTTGAGGGGAGATACTCAAGCGGCCAACGAGGGCAGACTGTAAATCTGCTGACTACGTCTTCGCAGGTTCGAATCCTGCTCTCCCCACTAAACTATTTTCTAAGGAATTTTATTGAAATATTGTAATATTATAAGCGGGAGTAGCTCAGTTGGTAGAGCGTCAGCCTTCCAAGCTGAATGTCGCCGGTTCGAACCCGGTCTCCCGCTCTATAAATTTGACAGTAATGTCATCCCTGCGAAGGCAGGAATCTATCTTTTGGGTGGGTTCAACACTTTACGCCGGTGTAGCTCAGGGGTAGAGCGTTTCCTTGGTAAGGAAGAGGTCACGAGTTCAATTCTCGTCATTGGCTCAATTAAGGTATAAATTTGTACACTAATATAAACTAAGAATAAAATACATTAAACATGGCAAAGGAAACTTTCGATCGTTCCAAACCGCACTTAAATATAGGTACTATTGGACACGTGGATCACGGTAAAACTACATTGACTGCTGCTATTACTACTGTTTTGGCAAATGCAGGTCTTTCTGAATTGAGAAGTTTCGATTCTATCGATAACGCTCCTGAGGAAAAAGAAAGAGGTATTACAATTAACACTTCACACGTAGAGTATTCTACAGCTAACCGTCACTATGCACACGTTGACTGTCCTGGTCACGCGGATTATGTAAAGAACATGGTTACTGGTGCTGCTCAAATGGATGGTGCTATATTAGTTGTTGCTGCTACAGATGGTCCTATGCCACAAACACGTGAGCACATCTTATTAGGTCGTCAGGTTGGTATTCCAAGAATCGTTGTATTCATGAACAAAGTGGATATGGTTGATGATGAGGAGTTGATCGAGCTTGTTGAAATGGAAGTAAGAGAATTGCTTTCTTTTTACGAGTATGATGGTGATAATGGACCTGTAATCGCTGGTTCTGCATTAGGTGCATTGAACGGTGAGCAAAAGTGGGTTGATACTGTAATGGAATTGATGGCTGCTGTTGATGATTGGATCGAGCTTCCTAAAAGAGATGTTGATAAGGATTTCTTAATGCCTGTTGAAGATGTATTTACTATTACTGGTCGTGGTACTGTTGCAACTGGTCGTATAGAAACTGGTATTGCTAACACTGGTGATCCTGTTGAGATTATTGGTATGGGTGCTGAGAAATTGAACTCTACTATTACTGGGGTTGAAATGTTCCGTAAGATATTAGATAGAGGTGAGGCTGGTGATAACGTAGGTATCTTGTTAAGGGGTGTTGAAAAATCTCAAATTAGCCGTGGAATGGTAATCTGTAAGCCAGGTTCTGTTAAGCCACATGCTAAATTTGAAGCTGAGGTTTACGTATTGAAAAAAGAAGAAGGTGGTCGTCATACGCCATTCCATAATAACTATCGTCCTCAGTTTTACGTAAGAACAACGGATGTAACAGGTAATATTGCACTTCCTTCAGGAGTTGAAATGGTTATGCCTGGTGATAACTTAACAATTACAGTTGAATTGATTCAGCCAATCGCATTGAGCGTAGGTCTTCGTTTCGCTATCCGTGAAGGTGGTAGAACAGTAGGTGCTGGTCAAGTAACTAAGATTATAGATTAATTTTAATCTAAAATAAGTATTGTGTATAAGGGTGTCCTGCTCAAGCGGGACACCTTTACATGCAAATAATAGAATACGTGATTTAATTATCGCTATTCATACGGGTGTAGCTCAGTTGGTAGAGCACTGGTCTCCAAAACCAGGTGTCGGGAGTTCGAGTCTCTCCTCCCGTGCCACAATAGAATTTGGAATATAGGTATCCTATTTGTTGAAATTGTAAAAAGCATTTAAATGTTCACATATATAAAAGAATCCGTTGAAGAGTTGAGGAATAATGTTACTCTTCCGTCACGTGCAGAATCATCTAACTTGATGGTTATTGTAGCTGTGTTTTCTATCCTTTTTGCTTTGGCAACTTGGGGAGTAGATACGGTCTTTAGTAAGGTGATTAAATCTTATTTCAACTTCGTTTTAAACTAAATAGGACTATGTCAGAAGTATTGGATAAAAAGTGGTACGTTGTAAGAGCTGTTAGTGGTCAAGAGAATAAAATCAAAGGATACATTGAGAGTGAAGTAGAGCGTCATGGTTTCTCTGACTATTTAGAAGATGTTCTTGTTCCTACCGAAAAAGTTGTTCAAATCAGAAATGGAAAGAAGATAAACAAAGAAAGAGTTTATTTTCCTGGTTATATCATGATTAAAGCGAACCTTGGTGGTGAAATGGTTCATATTATAAGGTCTATTACGAATGTAATAGGTTTTTTAGGTGAAACTAAAGGAGGGGATCCTGTTCCTTTAAGAAAGAATGAAGTGAACAGAATGCTTGGTAAAGTAGATGAGCTAGCTGTAAATACAGATAGCGTTGCAATTCCATTTGTATTTGGTGAAACGGTAAAAGTAATTGATGGTCCTTTCAATGGCTTCAATGGTACTGTTGAGAAAATAAATGAGGAAAAACGTAAGCTTGAGGTTATGGTTAAGATTTTCGGAAGAAAAACACCATTAGAGTTAAGTTACATGCAGGTAGAGAAAGTATAAGTATTAGAATAAGTGTTACATACATATAATTAAAGTAGTGTTGCTTCCGTAAACACACTTTCAATTTAATTTTAAACAATGGCAAAAGAAATAGGTAAAGTAGTTAAACTACAAGTTAAGGGAGGTGCAGCGAATCCATCGCCACCGGTTGGACCTGCCTTAGGAGCTGCTGGTGTTAACATAATGGAATTCTGTAAGCAGTTTAATGCTCGTACGCAGGATAAACCAGGTAAGATATTACCAGTTGTTATCACCGTTTACAAGGATAAGTCTTTCGACTTCGTTGTAAAAACTCCACCGGCGGCAATTCAGCTATTGGAAGCGGCTAAGATTAAAAAAGGATCTGGCGAACCTAACAGAGTAAAATTAGGTAGTGTTACCTGGGACCAAATCAAGGCAATAGCCGAAGATAAAATGGTTGACCTTAATGCATTTACGGTAGAATCTGCTATGAGTATGATAGCTGGTACTGCGCGTTCTATGGGTATGAAGGTAGCAGGAAAAAAACCTTTTTAAAATCTTAAAAGTAATTAAATGGCAAAGTTAACTAAGAAGCAAAAGGAAGCGCACTCCAAAATAGAGAAAGATAAATTATACTCTGTTACGGAAGCTTCAGCTTTAATTAAAGAGATAACCAATACAAAATTCGATGCATCTGTAGATTTAGCTGTTCGTTTGGGTGTAGATCCAAGAAAAGCAAATCAAATGGTTCGTGGTGTGGTAACATTACCTCATGGAACTGGTAAAGATGTTAAGGTTTTGGCTTTGGTAACACCAGACAAAGAAGCAGAGGCTCAAGAAGCAGGTGCAGACTATGTTGGTTTAGATGAGTATTTGGAGAAAATTAAAAGCGGTTGGACAGATGTTGATGTAATCATCACTATGCCAAGTGTAATGGGTAAATTAGGACCTTTAGGTCGTGTATTAGGACCAAGAGGTTTAATGCCTAATCCAAAAACTGGAACTGTTACTATGGATGTAGCGAAAGCTGTATCTGAGGTTAAGGCAGGTAAAATAGATTTTAAAGTTGATAAAACCGGTATCGTACATGCTGCGATAGGTAAGGCTTCTTTTACTGCTGATAAATTGGCAGATAATGCTAAGGAGTTGTTGGATACTTTGAATAAGATGAAGCCAACTGCGGCAAAGGGTGTTTATATGAAATCAATTTTCATGTCTAGCACAATGAGTCCTAGTTTGCAATTAGATCCAAAGTCAGTTTAACAACTGGTAGTTAAAAATTAATAGTATGACAAGAGAAGAAAAAGCAACGGTTATAAAAGATTTGACTACGCAGTTGGCAGATAGCAGCACTATATATGTAGCTGATATCTCAGGTTTAGATGCAGGAACAACTTCTGATTTAAGAAGAGCTTGTTTTAAAGCTGATATTAGACTAGCTGTAGTTAAAAATACATTGCTTGCAAAGGCAATGGAAGCTTCTGATAAAGAATTTGGTGAATTACCGGAAATATTAAAAGGGAATACTTCTCTTATGTTTTCTGAGGTTGCCAATGCTCCAGCAAAATTAATAAAGAATTTCAGAAAGAAATCTGATAAGCCTTTATTGAAAGGAGCTTTTGTAGAAGAAGCAATTTACATAGGTGATGAAAACTTGGATGCTTTAGTTAGCATTAAGTCTAAGGAAGAAATGATTGGAGAAATCATTGGATTATTACAATCTCCAGCTAAAAATGTTATTTCTGGACTTAAATCTGGTGGTGGAAAAATCGCTGGTATCCTTAAAACATTATCTGAAAGATAAGTACGCACAATAAACTAAGTATATTTTAAAAATTTTATTAAACGATAGAAAATGGCAGATTTAAAAGATTTCGCAGAACAATTAGTTAACTTAACAGTTAAAGAAGTAAACGAGTTAGCTGATATATTAAAAGATGAGTACGGTATTGAGCCTGCAGCAGCAGCAGTAGCAGTAGCTGCCGGTGGTGGTGGTGAAGCTGGTGAAGCAGCAGAAGAAAAAACTGAATTCGATGTAATATTGAAAGCAGCAGGTGCTTCTAAATTAGCAGTAGTTAAATTGGTTAAGGAATTAACTGGTTTAGGTTTGAAAGATGCGAAAGATATCGTTGATAGCGCGCCAAAAGCTGTTAAAGAAGCAGTTACTAAAGATGAGGCTGAAGGTATCAAAAAATCATTGGAAGAAGCTGGAGCAGAAGTTGAGCTTAAATAATAGCAACAACCATATTACTTTTGGTTTAGGTCTTTGCGCTTTTTGCGTTTAGACCTAAGCCATTTTATAGAATTAGGTATATTAAGAGGTATACTACTCATTTAGTACTCACGATCAAAACACTGTCCGTAGATGTTCACAAATAATACTGAAAGAATAAGCTTCGCTTCCGCAAGAAACACACCGGATTACCCGGATTTCTTAGATATTCAGATTAAATCTTTCCAAGACTTTTTTCAACTAGAGACTAAATCAGATGAAAGAGGTAACGAAGGTCTTTATAACACCTTCATGGAAAATTTTCCAATTACTGATACAAGAAATCAGTTTGTATTGGAATTTTTAGATTATTTCATAGATCCACCAAGATATTCTATTCAAGAATGTATCGAACGTGGTCTTACTTACAGCGTTCCTTTAAAAGCACGTCTTAAATTATATTGTACGGATCCTGAGCATGAGGATTTCGAAACAATTGTACAGGATGTTTATTTAGGTACGATTCCTTACATGACTCCAAGTGGTACCTTTGTTATCAATGGTGCTGAAAGGGTTGTTGTTTCTCAGTTGCACCGTTCTCCTGGTGTATTCTTTGGACAGTCTTTCCATGCAAATGGAACAAAATTATATTCTGCTAGGGTAATTCCTTTTAAAGGTTCTTGGATAGAATTTGCTACCGATATTAATGGCGTTATGTATGCTTATATCGATAGAAAGAAAAAATTACCGGTTACTACATTGTTCAGGGCTATTGGTTTTGAGCGTGATAAGGATATATTAGAGATTTTCGACCTATCGGAAGAAGTTAAGGTTTCTAATGCCGGACTTAAAAAAGTACTTGGTCGTAAATTAGCAGCAAGAGTTTTGAACACTTGGCACGAGGATTTTGTTGATGAGGATACTGGTGAGGTTGTATCGATCGAGCGTAATGAGATTGTACTTGATAGAGATACCATTCTTGAAAAAGAGCATATAGCAGAAATTATTGATGCAGATGTAAAAACTATTCTTTTACATAAAGAGAATAATGCACAATCTGATTATGCTATTATTCATAATACATTACAGAAAGATCCAACGAACTCTGAAAAAGAAGCAGTTGAGCATATCTATCGTCAATTACGTAATGCTGAGCCGCCAGATGAGGAAACAGCACGTGGTATTATAGATAAATTATTCTTCTCTGATCAACGTTACAACTTAGGTGAAGTTGGCCGTTATAGAATGAACAAAAAATTACAGTTGGATATTGGAATGGACAAGCAAGTCTTGACTAAAGAAGATATCATAACTATCATTAAATATTTAATTGAGTTAATTAACTCAAAAGCAGAAATTGATGATATTGATCACTTGTCTAACCGTCGTGTTAGAACAGTAGGTGAGCAATTGTCTTCTCAATTCGGTGTTGGTCTTGCGCGTATGGCAAGAACAATCCGTGAGCGTATGAACGTTCGTGATAATGAGGTGTTTACACCTATAGATTTAATTAATGCGAAGACATTGTCTTCAGTTATTAATTCTTTCTTTGGTACAAACCAGTTATCTCAGTTTATGGATCAAACAAATCCGTTAGCAGAGATTACGCACAAAAGAAGATTATCTGCATTAGGTCCAGGTGGTTTATCTAGAGAGCGCGCAGGTTTTGAAGTACGTGATGTTCACTATACGCACTACGGTCGTTTATGTCCTATTGAAACTCCAGAAGGTCCGAACATTGGTTTGATATCTTCTTTATCTGTATTTGCGAAAGTAAATCCGATGGGCTTCTTAGAGACACCATATAGAAAAGTTACGGATTCTGTAGTAGATTATAAGAATTTCGCATATTTAAGTGCTGAGGAGGAAGAAGGAATGAAAATCGCGCAAGCGAATATTCCTATGAAAGAAGACGGTACAATTGATGCTGAAAAGGTTATTGCAAGGGAAGAAGGTGATTTCCCTGTTGTAGATCCATCAGAAATTCAATATACGGATGTTGCTCCAAATCAAATTGCATCTATTTCTGCATCTTTAATTCCTTTCTTGGAACATGATGATGCAAACAGGGCTTTGATGGGATCTAACATGATGCGTCAGGCAGTTCCGTTGTTAAAACCACAATCGCCAATTGTTGGTACAGGTTTGGAACGTCAAGTAGCTTCAGATTCAAGAGTACTGATCAATGCAGAAGGTGATGGTGTTATTGAGTATGTAGATGCTCAAAAAGTTACTATTAAGTATGATAGAACTGATGAAGAAAGATTAATCAGTTTCGAGGACGATAGTAAGACTTATTTCTTGGTGAAGTTTAGAAAGACCAACCAAGGAACGAACATTAACTTGAAACCAATTGTACAAGTTGGTGATAGAGTTAAAAAAGGTCAAGTTCTTTGTGAAGGTTATGCAACTGAAAAAGGTGAATTAGCATTAGGTAGAAACTTAACAGTTGCGTTTATGCCATGGAAAGGATATAACTTTGAGGATGCTATTGTAATTTCTGAAAAAGTTGTTCGTGATGATATTTTCACGTCTATTCACGTTGATGAGTATTCTTTAGATGTTAGAGATACTAAATTAGGAGCAGAAGAGCTTACGCATGACATACCTAACGTTTCAGAAGAGGCTACAAAAGACCTTGATGAAAATGGTATGATTAGAATTGGAGCAGAGGTTAAGCCTGGTGATATTCTAATAGGTAAGATTACTCCTAAAGGAGAATCAGATCCAACTCCAGAAGAAAAATTATTACGTGCTATTTTTGGTGACAAGGCTGGTGATGTAAAAGATGCTTCATTAAAAGCTTCACCTTCGTTAAGAGGTGTTGTAATCGATAAGAAATTATTCTCTAGATCAGTTAAAGACAAGAGAAAACGTTCTGAAGATAAAGAAGAGTTATCTAAACTGGAATTAGAATATGAAGTAAAATTCCAAGAATTGAAAGATGTTCTTGTTGAGAAATTATTTACTATAGTTAATGGTAAAACTTCTCAAGGTGTTCTAAATGATTTAGGTGAAGAAGTATTACCTAAGGGTAAAAAGTATACGATGAAAATGTTGAATTCTGTTGATGATTTCGCTCACTTAGTTGGTGGAAGCTGGACAACAGATAGTGATACTAATTCATTAGTAGCTGATTTGCTTCATAACTATAAAATTAAACTTAACGATTTACAAGGTAACTTGAGAAGAGATAAGTTTACAATATCTGTTGGTGATGAGTTACCAGCTGGTATTATGAAGTTGGCTAAAGTCTATATTGCTAAAAAGCGTAAGCTTAAAGTTGGTGATAAGATGGCAGGTAGACACGGTAACAAAGGTATTGTATCTAGAATAGTGCGTCATGAAGATATGCCGTTCTTGGAAGATGGAACTCCTGTTGATATCGTTCTTAATCCACTGGGTGTACCTTCTCGTATGAACATTGGACAGATTTATGAAACTGTATTAGGTTGGGCTGGGCTTAAACTTGGTAGAAAGTACGCGACTCCAATTTTTGATGGTGCTACTTTAGATCAAATTAATGCTTATACTGACGAAGCAGGTATTCCAAGATTTGGTCATACATACTTATATGATGGTGGAACTGGACAACGTTTTGATCAACCTGCAACGGTAGGTGTGATCTATATGTTGAAACTTGGACACATGGTAGATGATAAGATGCATGCTCGTTCAATAGGACCATACTCTTTAATTACACAACAACCATTGGGTGGTAAAGCTCAATTTGGTGGTCAGCGTTTTGGAGAAATGGAAGTTTGGGCACTTGAGGCTTATGGTGCATCTGCAACTTTACGCGAGATTTTAACGGTTAAATCTGATGATGTTATCGGAAGAGCTAAAACCTATGAATCTATCGTTAAAGGTGAGACAATGCCAGAACCTGGTTTACCAGAATCTTTCAACGTTTTAATGCACGAACTTAAGGGATTAGGTTTGGATATTAGACTTGAGGAATAGTTCAATATTTTATATTGAAGAACTATTAAGTAAAACAAATTAAAACATTATCAGCACGCTATTATGGCTAGAATAAAAGATAATAACCCAGTAAAAAGGTTCGATAAAATTTCAATAGGATTAGCTTCGCCAGAATCTATTTTGGCAGAGTCTAGAGGTGAAGTTTTAAAGCCTGAAACAATTAACTATAGAACTCACAAACCAGAACGTGATGGTTTATTCTGTGAGCGTATTTTTGGTCCAGTTAAGGATTATGAATGTGCTTGTGGTAAATACAAGCGTATTCGTTACCGTGGGATCGTATGTGACCGTTGTGGTGTAGAGGTTACAGAGAAAAAAGTTCGTAGAGATCGTGTAGGTCATATTAACTTGGTAGTACCGGTTGCTCATATCTGGTATTTCCGTTCTTTACCAAATAAAATAGGATACTTATTAGGTTTGCCGTCCAAGAAATTGGATATGATAATTTACTACGAACGTTACGTAGTTATTCAGCCAGGTATAGCTAAAGGTCCTGAAGGAGAAGAAATCCAAAAAATGGATTTCTTGACTGAAGAGGAGTATTTAAATATTATTGATACTATTCCTCAAGAAAATCAATATTTAGAAGATTCTGACCCAAATAAGTTTATTGCTAAAATGGGAGCAGAGTGTTTAATTGATTTGTTAGGTAGAATAAACCTTAAAGAACTTTCTTTTGAGCTAAGACATAAAGCAAACACAGAAACGTCTAAACAACGTAAAACGGAAGCTTTAAAACGTTTGCAAGTTGTAGAAGCTTTAAGAGAATCTCAGGAGAATAGAGAAAATGAGCCAGAATGGATGATTATGAAAGTAATTCCGGTTATACCACCAGAATTACGTCCATTAGTGCCATTAGATGGAGGTCGTTTTGCAACTTCAGATTTAAATGATCTTTATAGAAGGGTTATTATTCGTAACAACCGTTTGAAGAGATTAGTAGAAATTAAAGCACCAGAAGTTATTCTTAGAAATGAGAAACGTATGCTTCAGGAAGCTGTCGATTCTTTATTTGATAATACAAGAAAGGCATCTGCTGTAAAAACTGAATCTAACAGACCGTTAAAGTCACTTTCAGATTCATTAAAAGGTAAGCAAGGTCGTTTCCGTCAAAACTTACTTGGTAAGCGTGTTGATTATTCTGCACGTTCGGTAATTGTTGTTGGACCGGAATTGAACTTATACGAATGTGGTCTTCCAAAAGATATGGCTGCTGAATTATACAAGCCTTTTGTAATCAGAAAACTGATAGAAAGAGGTATTGTAAAAACAGTAAAGTCCGCTAAGAAAATTATAGACAAAAAAGAGCCTGTAGTTTGGGATATTTTAGAGAATGTATTGAAAGGTCACCCAGTTTTATTAAACAGGGCTCCTACATTACACCGTTTAGGTATTCAAGCTTTCCAACCTAAATTAATAGAAGGTAAAGCAATTCGTCTTCACCCATTGGCATGTACTGCATTTAATGCGGATTTTGATGGGGATCAAATGGCGGTTCACTTACCATTAGGACCAGAAGCAATTTTAGAAGCACAACTATTGATGCTTGCTTCTCAAAACATATTAAACCCTGCGAATGGTTCACCTATTACGGTACCATCACAGGATATGGTCTTGGGTCTGTATTATATGACCAAAGAGCGTAAATCAACACCAGAAGTACCAATTATTGGTGAAGGTTTAACATTTTATTCAGCAGAAGAGGTGGAGATTGCTTTTAATGAAGGCATGGTAAATCTTAATGCAGGTATTAAAGTTAGAGCTAAAGATTTCAATGAAGAGGGTGAGTTGGTTTATAAAATTATACCTACTACCGTAGGTCGTGTATTATTTAATAATCACGTACCAGAGGAAGCAGGTTTTATTAACCAAGTATTAAATAAGAAAGCCTTAAGAAATATTATTGGCGATATTTTAGCGGTAACTAGTGTTCCTGTTACAGCTGCATTCTTGGATAAGATTAAGACTATGGGATATGAATTCGCTTTCAAAGGTGGATTGTCCTTTAGTTTAGGGGATATTATTATTCCTGCTGAAAAAATGGACATGATCGGTGAAGCCAATGTTCAGGTTGATGGTATTATGGCCAATTATAACATGGGTCTTATTACTAACAATGAAAGATATAATCAGGTTATTGATGTTTGGACATCTACTAACGCTCAATTAACAGAGTTGGCTATGAAACGTATCCGTGAGGATCAGCAGGGTTTCAACTCGGTGTATATGATGCTTGATTCTGGTGCAAGGGGTTCTAAAGAACAAATTCGCCAGTTAACAGGTATGCGTGGTTTGATGGCTAAGCCTAAAAAATCTACTGCCGGTGGTGGGGAGATTATTGAAAACCCGATTCTTTCTAACTTTAAAGAAGGTCTTTCAATTCTTGAGTACTTTATTTCTACTCACGGTGCACGTAAGGGTCTTGCGGATACCGCTTTGAAAACGGCAGATGCTGGTTACTTAACAAGAAGATTGGTAGATGTTTCTCAAGATGTTATTATTAACACCGAAGACTGTGGAACACTGAGAGGTGTAGAAGTTCAGGCGCTTAAGAAGAATGAAGAAATCGTTGAAAGCTTAGGTGAAAGAATTTTAGGTCGTGTATCATTACATGATGTATATAACCCAATGACCGAAGAATTAGTACTTCAAGCTGGTCAGCAAATAATGGAAGCTGATGTGAAGAGAGTTGAAGCATCTCCGATTGAGAAAATCGAAGTACGTTCTGCTCTTACTTGTGAAGCTGAAAAAGGAATTTGTGCTAAATGTTACGGAAGAAACCTTTCAACCAATAAAATGGTACAAAGAGGTGAAGCCGTAGGTGTTGTTGCTGCTCAGTCAATTGGTGAGCCTGGGACACAGCTTACACTTAGAACATTCCACGTAGGTGGTATTGCAGGTAACATTTCTGAAGATAACAAATTAGAAGTGAGATTCTCCGGTGTTGCTGAAATTGAAGATTTGAGAACAGTTACTGGTGAAGGTTCAGATGGTAAGCCAGCTGAAATTGTAATCTCTAGAACTAGTGAGATAAAAGTTGTTGATGCTAAAACAGGTATTACTCTAAGTACAAGTAATATTCCTTACGGTTCACAATTATTTGTTGAGAACGGAGCTAAGGTTGCTAAAGGAGATGTAATCTGTTCTTGGGATCCATATAACGGTGTTATCGTTTCAGAATTCCCAGGTAAGATTGCTTATGAGAATATTGAACAAGGTGTAACTTATCAAGTTGAAATTGATGAGCAAACCGGTTTCCAAGAAAAAGTTATTTCTGAATCTAGAAACAAGAAGTTGATACCAACATTATTGATTCAAGATGCTAAAGGTGAAACTTTACGTTCGTACAACCTGCCTGTAGGTTCTCACATTATGGTAGATGATGGAGATAAGATTAAGGAAGGTAAGACGTTGGTTAAGATTCCGCGTAAATCCGCTAAGGCAGGTGATATTACGGGTGGTCTTCCAAGAGTTACTGAATTATTCGAAGCAAGAAATCCTTCAAACCCAGCTGTAGTATCTGAAATTGATGGTGTAGTTTCTTTTGGTAAGATCAAGAGAGGTAACAGGGAAATTATCATTGAATCTAAATTAGGCGAGGTTAAGAAATATCTAGTGAAACTTTCTAATCAAATCTTAGTACAAGAAAACGATTATGTTAGAGCTGGTATGCCATTGTCTGATGGTTCTATTACTCCAGAAGATATCTTGGCAATTAAAGGACCATCTGCTGTTCAACAGTACTTGGTAAACGAAGTTCAGGAAGTTTATAGATTACAAGGTGTGAAGATTAATGACAAACACTTTGAGGTCGTTGTTAGACAAATGATGCGTAAAGTAAGAATTCAAGATCCAGGTGATACAATCTTCTTAGAGAATCAATTGATTCATAAAGATGATTTCATTAGGGAGAATGATGAAATCTTTGGTAAGAAAGTGGTAATGGAAGCAGGTGATTCTGATAACCTTAAACCAGGTCAAATTGTTACTCCTAGAGAGTTAAGGGATGAAAATTCTTTATTAAGACGTGGAGATAAGGCATTGGTTGAAGCCAGAGATGCTGTTTCAGCAACTGCAACTCCAATATTACAAGGTATTACAAGGGCATCATTACAGACGAAATCATTTATTTCTGCTGCATCGTTCCAGGAAACGACTAAGGTGTTAAATGAAGCTGCTGTAAGTGGTAAGATTGATACATTAGAAGGTCTTAAGGAGAATGTTATTGTTGGTCATAAGATTCCGGCTGGTACGGGTATGAGAGACTATGATAGCATTATTGTTGGATCCAAAGAAGAATATGATGAAATAATGGCCAGAAAAGAGGCATTAAGATTCTAATTTTATACTAACCCTCAAATTTTATTTGGGGGTTATTTTTTTAATAAAACTATAATATGAGTGACAATAAGAATCCGAGTCAAAAACAAATTAATATTGAATTGGATGAGAAGATGGCAGAAGGAATTTATTCTAATCTAGCTATTATTAATCATTCAGTTTCTGAATTTGTAGTTGATTTTATTAGTATGATGCCAGGAGCTCCAAAGGCAAAGGTGAAGAGTAGAATTATACTTACCCCGCAACATGCTAAGAAGTTTTTAAAAGCATTGAATGATAATGTACAACGGTTTGAAAAAGCTAATGGTACAATAAAGGATTATGAACAGCCTTCAATACCAATGAACTTTGGTCCGACTGGTGAAGCATAAAAAAAGCCCAACGTATAAAGTTGGGCTTTTTTTATTCGAATTCAGAGGTAAAGTGTAGTTTTACAGAGGGATATTTTTGCTGCGTCATTTGCAGGGAGAATTGGGAATCTGCTAAAAACACTAATTGACCTTTTTTGTCCTTTGCCAAGAATTTTTGCTTTACACGTTCAAATTCTTTGAACTCATCTGTTTTTCTGTTTTCTGTGCCTACCCAACATGCTTTATAAACATTAAAGTTCTCGTAACTACATTTAGCTCCATATTCATGTTCCAGTCTATATTGAATAACTTCAAACTGTAAAGCACCTACAGTTCCAATAACTTTTCTGCCATTTAATTCTAAAGTAAATAATTGGGCTACACCTTCATCCATTAATTGGTCAATTCCTTTGTAGAGCTGTTTGGACTTCATAGGGTCGGCATTGTTGATATACCTAAAGTGTTCGGGAGAAAAGCTTGGAATGCCTTTGTAATGTAGACTTTCGCCTTCTGTTAATGTATCTCCGATTTTAAAATTACCTGTATCATGCAATCCTACAATATCTCCTGGATATGAAATATCTACAATTTCTTTCTTTTCGGCAAAAAATGCATTAGGACTCGAGAATTTTAATTTTTTACCATTTCTAACGTGTAAATAAGGTTTGTTTCTTTCAAAAGTGCCAGACACTATTTTAATGAAAGCTAATCTATCTCTATGCTTAGGGTCCATGTTTGCATGGATTTTAAAAACAAATCCAGTCATTTCTTTTTCATTTGCTTCAACAAGGCGCTCTTCTGCATTTTTTGAACGTGGGGTAGGTGCTATTTGAACAAAACAATCTAATAGCTCTCTAACACCAAAATTGTTTAACGCAGAACCAAAGAATACAGGTTGTTGGTCGCCTTTAAGATATAGTTCTTTGTCAAAACTTGGGTAAACACCCCAAACCAATTCTAAGTTATCTCTTAATTCAGATGCTGCTTTACTTCCTATTATTTTATCTAACTCCGGATTTGCAACATCGTCAAAAGCAATAGTCTCTTCAATGTTCTTTTTACTATCACCACTAAAAAGATTGATATTTTTTTCAAAGATGTTATAGATACCTTTAAAATCGTAACCCATGCCAATTGGAAAACTCAGCGGAGTAACGGAAAGACCTAATTTTTGTTCCAATTCATCTAATAGATCAAAGGCATCTTGCCCTTCTCTATCCAACTTATTAATGAATACCAGCATTGGTATTTTACGCATCCTGCAAACTTCAACCAGTTTTACGGTTTGTTCTTCAACACCCTTTGCAACGTCAATAACAACAATTACACTATCAACTGCAGTTAAGGTTCTAAAAGTGTCTTCAGCGAAGTCTTTGTGACCAGGAGTGTCAAGAATGTTGATTTTTTTGTCTTTATAATTAAAAGCAAGAACAGAAGTGGCTACAGAAATACCTCTTTGTCTTTCAATTTCCATGAAATCACTGGTAGCGGTTTTTTTGATTTTATTGTTTTTAACAGCTCCCGCTTCTTGAATTGCACCACCAAAAAGTAATAATTTTTCAGTTAATGTAGTTTTACCTGCATCTGGGTGAGAAATTATTCCAAAGGTTCTTCTACGTGCTATTTCTTGCTTAAAGGTCATATTCAAAATTTGTGCAAAAGTAATATAAATTCAATTCTTAAGATTTATGAAATGCTGTGGGTAGGGTAAATTTATTTTCTTGTGTATAAAACTGATTAACTGTGAGTTATGTGCGTGTGTGTAAATAAGGTATATATTATTAAATATTTTATAGTCTTTTATTAAGAATTCCACGTAAATAATATTGAAATGTTAAATATTCTTAATTAATTATTGCGCGTTTTTTGCCGATTGCCCCTTTATTTCTTTGGTTAATCGAAAAAGAATTTGAGTTGATTCAATTATAATATATCTTAGCATCGTTTAATAAGACTGCCCCACTTTCTTATAACGAACAATTAAAAACACTACCAAATGCCATGGTGATTAGTAAAACACTAACACTTATGGGTAAAATTACTTTTTTTAAAACGGTCGGGTTTATATTAAAAAACTCTAGGCTATTTAATTTTTGCTTTCTAACCTTTTTTTATGTTTTCAATTTATTTGGAATAGAGGTTATAGATAAGCATAGAGTTAATACTTTAATAGCAACAGATAGTTGTGTTGAATTAGATTCTAAAGAGATACGTGCAGAAGATTTAGGTGTCGGAAGCGGTATTTATGATGGAAGTTTAGCCGTTAATAATATTGATGTTAGCTACAAATGGGGATTGCCTGAAGGTAGTATTCTTCTATCGATGACAGGGGGAAGTACTTTTAGCTCAGGATTATTTATGGTCCGTGAAGGGTTTAGTACGACTTTTACGGTTTCTGGTTCGGTTCCGGTTTATATAACTGCTAAACATTCAGAGCTGACAGCTGCCAATAGTAGGGATGGAATCGTAGCATTAGATGGCGTAAATTATGACTTCACTACTGCAGTTTTAGCAAATGGTTTAACCTCTAATATTGAAGGTGATAATTATTATATCCAAAACAACACAAATCACATTATTGATGAACATGAAAGGTTTACTTGGAAATCTAACTCAGTTGCAAACCAGATAGAGTTTTATACAACTTCACCTTTTCATAGTGCTATTATTTTAAGTTTGAGACCTTTAGTGTGTCAAGCAGAACCTGGACCCGATACCGATGGTGACGGGGTTCCTGACAGTGCTGATCTTGATGATGATAACGATGGTATTTTGGATACGGAAGAGGATCCTGATTTAGATGGTGACAACGACCCGTTGACAGATCCTTTGGATACTGACAATGATGGAATACCTAATCATTTGGATATCGATAGCGACGATGATGGTATTCCGGATAATGTAGAGGCACAGACAACTGACGGTTATATAGCGCCAAACGAGGACGATGCCGCAACGTATGCTTCAAACGATGGTGTCAACAGTGCATACCCTGATGGACTTACACCTGTGAATACTGATGGTACTGATGAGGAAGATTATTTAGATGATGATAGCGACAATGATTTGGTTCCGGATAACAACGAGGGTAACGATTTTAATTTTGACGGTATTCCCGATCAGACCTTTACAGGTATCGATACGGATGGTGACGGACTTGATGATGGTTACGAAGGTTCTGATGTGAACGATGGTTTCGATGTCAATGATGAGATTGATGATCCTGCTAACGATTTACCTGATACGGATGGTACAGAAGATGTAAATTACCGTGATCTTGATGACGATGGCGATGGTATCGATACTCCGGACGAGGATGCGAACAATGATGGCGACCCTACCAATGATGATAGTGATAATGATGGTACACCTGATTATCTTGATCCAGACAGTCCTGGACCCGATACCGATGGGGACGGGGTTCCTGACAGTGCTGATCTTGATGATGATAACGATGGTATTTTGGATACTGAAGAGGATCCTGATTTAGATGGTGACAACGACCCGTTGACAGATCCTTTGGATACTGACAATGATGGAATACCTAATCATTTGGATATCGATAGCGACGATGATGGTATTCCAGATAATGTAGAGGCACAGACAACTGACGGTTATATAGCTCCAAACGAGGACGATGCCGCAACGTATGCTTCAAACGATGGTGTCAACAGTGCGTATCCTGATGGACTTACACCTGTTAATACTGATGGTACTGATGAGGAAGATTATTTAGATGGTGATAGCGACAATGATTTGGTTTTCGATAACAACGAGGGTAACGATTTTAATTTTGACGGTATTCCCGATCAGACATTTACAGGTATCGATACGGATGGTGACGGACTTGATGATGGTTACGAAGGTTCTGATGTGAACGATGGTTTCGATGTCAATGATGAGATTGATGATCCTGCTAACGATTTACCTGATACGGATGGTACAGAAGATGTAAATTACCGTGATCTTGATGATGATGGCGATGGTATCGATACTCCTGACGAGGACGCGAACAATGATGGCGACCCTATCAACGATGATAGTGATAATGATGGTACGCCTGATTATCTTGATCCAGACAGTCCTGGACCCGATACCGATGGGGACGGGGTTCCTGACAGTGCTGATCTTGATGATGATAACGATGGTATTTTGGATACTGAAGAGGATCCTGATTTAGATGGTGACAACGACCCGTTGACAGATCCTTTGGATACTGACAATGATGGAATACCTAATCATTTGGATATCGATAGCGACGATGATGGTATTCCAGATAATGTAGAGGCACAGACAACTGACGGTTATATAGCTCCAAACGAGGACGATGCCGCAACGTATGCTTCAAACGATGGTGTCAACAGTGCATACCCTGATGGACTTACACCTGTTAATACTGATGGTACTGATGAGGAAGATTATTTAGATGATGATAGCGACAATGATTTGGTTTTCGATAACAACGAGGGTAACGATTTTAATTTTGACGGTATACCCGATCAGACATTTACAGGTATCGATACGGATGGTGACGGACTTGATGATGGTTACGAAGGTTTTGATGTGAACGATGGTTTCGATGTCAATGATGAGATTGATGATCCTGCTAACGATTTACCTGATACGGATGGTACAGAAGATGTAAATTACCGTGATCTTGATGACGATGGCGATGGTATCGATACTCCTGACGAGGACGCGAACAATGATGGCGACCCTACCAATGATGATAGTGATAATGATGGTACTCCGGACTATTTGGATCCTGATACTGTACCTATGGAAGATTTAGATGCTATTGATGATATAGTTTCAACGCCAGTAGATACTCCAATAGAAATCGATATTCTTGACAATGATTTTGGGATTCCAACCGACGGAACTTTAACGGTAACTGATCCGTCTAACGGAACGGTGGAAATCAATGATGGAGGTACACCTGATGATATATCCGATGATACGATCACATATACTCCAAATGACGGATACGAAGGAACAGATACTATCGAGTACACTGTTTGTGATGCTGAAGGCAATTGCGATACTGCTACGGTAACCATTACAGTTGGAGAGCCCGTTGCGCTTGATGTTGTGGATGATTCTGTTTCTACCCCAATTGACACTCCAATAGAAATCGATATTCTTGACAATGATTTTGGGATTCCTACCGACGGAACTTTAACGGTAACTGATCCGTCTAACGGAACGGTGGAAATCAATGATGGAGGTACACCTGATGATATATCCGATGATACGATTACATATACTCCAAATGACGGATACGAAGGAACAGATACTATCGAGTACACTGTTTGTGATGCTGAAGGCAATTGCGATACTGCTACGGTAACCATTACAGTTGGGGAGCCCGTTGCGCTTGATGTTGTGGATGATTCTGTTTCTACCCCAATTGACACTCCAATAGAAATAGATATTCTAGACAATGATTCTGGGATTCCTACGGATGGAACGTTAACGGTAACTGATCCATCAAACGGAACGGTGGAAATCAATGATGGAGGTACGCCCGATGATATATCCGATGATACGATCACATATACTCCAAATGACGGATACGAAGGAACAGATACTATCGAGTACACTGTTTGTGATGCACTAGGTAATTGTGATACTGCAACTGTTGAAATATTAGTTGTAGATAATGATCCTACAGAAACAGACGATAATCCAATCGAAGTAAATCAAATGGTGACACCAAATGGTGATGGTAGAAACGAATTCTTATTCATTAGAGGTGTAGATAAAATCCGTAGCAGTACCTTAAAAATATTCAATAGATGGGGTGTTGCAGTTTACGAAGGTGAAAATTATAATAATCAAAATAATGTATTTGACGGTAGGTCAAGAGGTAGGTCTACGTTAAGTACAGATGATTATCTTCCAGCCGGAATATATTTCTATATATTTGATTATACTACCTTTGAAGGAGAAAACAAGGTTGATAGTGAATATCTTTATATTAGTAGATAATAGTTGATAAAATATGAATATTAAAAATAAGTTCTTAATCCTGTTTGGAGGTTTAATGCTCATGTTTGGTAGCGCAATTGCCCAACAAGATGCTCAATATACACAGTACATGTTTAATACCATGAGTGTCAATCCTGCTTACGCTGGCTCAAGGGGGCAGTTGAGTATAACTGCTTTGCATAGATCGCAATGGGTAGGTTTGGAAGGAGCACCTTCAACACAGACATTGAATATTCAGTCTCCTATTAGAAATAGTAAATTAGGGTATGGATTTTCAATTGTTAATGATGAAATAGGTGAAGGTGCTGTTCAAGAAACTTATTTTGATGCTGTTCTTTCCTATACCATTGATGTATCTGCTGAAGGTAAATTCTCATTTGGATTGAAGGCAGGTGGTAATTTAATGAATTTAGACTTTAGTCAGCTTCGAAATTTTGATGAGGAAGTTGTAAGAACTGATAATATTGAAAACCGGTTTTCACCAAATGTAGGTGTGGGTCTTTACTACCATTCATCTAAGTTTTACGCAGGTCTTTCTGCACCTAACTTATTTGAAACGGAACATTTTGACAGTTCGCAACAAGATGCAAATGATACGCAGTTTTTATCTAAAGATAGAATTAACTTCTATTTAATTACGGGTTATGTATTTGATTTGAATGGAAATTTAAAGTTTAAGCCAGCATTATTGACTAAAGTAGTAGGAGGAGCTCCTTTACAAGTTGATTTTTCCGCAAATTTTATGTTCAATGAGAAGTTTACTTTTGGCGCAGCCTATAGATGGGATGCGGCGGTTAGTGCAATGGCTGGGTTTCAAATTTCAGATCAATTTATGGTTGGTTTAGCTTATGATAGGGAAACTACAGATTTAGGTGGTACACAATTTAACGATGGATCATTTGAAGTACTCTTAAGATATGAATTGGTAAAATCATTTCAAAGATTGGTTTCACCTCGTTTTTTCTAAATGGCAAACTTATATATGAAGTATACAGTAAAATTATTAATAGTAGCCTTATTGTTCATCCAAGGGTTGGTTAATGCTCAAGAGCGATTAATTCAAAAAGGTAATGAAAAGTTTGACTCATATTCTTTCAGTCCTGCTATAGATATCTATAAAAAAGTGATGGATAAGGGGTATGTTTCGGCAGACTTACTAAGAAAATTGGGTAATTCATATTATTATAATGCAGACTACACAGATGCAGCAGAAACGTACAAGAAATTAGTGGCAGATTATTCTGCAGAGGTTACCCCTGAAGATTATTTTAAATATGCTCAATCATTAAAAACCATAGGTGAATACGATACCTCTAAATCTATAATGAATAAATTTATAGAAGTAACTAAAAGTGATGGTCGCGCTACTGCTTTTGATGATGATCGAAATTTCATGTCAGAAATTGAAGAGAATTCAGGTAGATATAATTTAGGACCTTTTGAATATAACTCCCCTTATTCTGATTTTGCTCCTTCATTTTATAAAGAAGGATTAATATTTTCTTCGGATAGAGATACCGGTAATTTTGCAAGATATCGCCATACATGGAATGCTAAAGATTTCTTGGATCTCTATGTGGTAAATTCAGATAGTACTACAGTTGATCATGTAAAGAAATTAAGTGAAAATATTAATACACGTTATCATGAGTCCACTTCTGTGGTTACTAAAGATGGTAAGACCATGTATTTTACGCGTAATAATTCTGAAAAGAGAAAAACTGTAAAGGATGATAAAGGTATCGTTAGATTAAAAATTCTAAGAGCTGTACTAACTGATGAAGGTATATGGGGAGAAGTAGAAGAACTACCTTTTAATAGCGATTCTTATTCAGCTGCCAATCCGGCTTTAAGTCCAGATGAGAATACTTTATATTTTGTATCTGATATGCCTGGTACCCTTGGTGCATCAGATTTATTTATGGTGTCTATTAATGAAGATCGTACCTTTGGTACACCTCAAAATTTAGGTTCAAATATTAATACAGAAGCTAGAGAAACATTTCCTTATATAACTAGCGAAGAAATTTTATACTTTTCTTCAGATGGTCACCCAGGTTTGGGAGGATTAGATGTATTTGCTACCAAAATTGAAGACCAAGATTTTACTGGTAAAGTTTTAAATGTTGGCGAACCTATAAATAGTAATAGTGATGACTTTACCTTTATTTTTAATGAGGAGTTAAGAACAGGTTATGTAGCATCTAACCGCGAAGAGGGTATGGGATATGATGATATTTATAGCTTTACAGAAACAAGACCTTTGGTTTTTGATTGTCTTCAAAAAGTTACTGGTACTGTAAGAGATAAAATTTCTAATGAAGTTTTAGTTGGAGCTACTATAAAGGTTATCAACGAGAATAATGAAGAGGTATTATCCACGATTACTGATTCTGATGGTAATTATACTTTGGAACTTGATTGTACTAAAGGAAACTTTGTAAGGGCACTGATGGAGGGGTATGTCCCTTTTGAAGAATACATAGGTGTATCTGATGGAAAACCAAAAATTATTGATTTTTATCTGGAAAGGGATAATATAACCGGAGGGTTTGGAGATGACCTAGCGAAACTTTTACAGCTAAGTACTATTTATTTCGATTTCGATAAATATGATATTAAAAAAGTTTCAGAAGTAGAAATAGAAAAAGTAATTGCTGCTATGGAAAAATATCCTAGTTTAAAGTTAAAAGTAAATTCTCATACAGATAGTAGGGGTCCTGCCGCCTATAATCTTTGGTTGTCAGGTAAAAGAGCAGAATCTACAGTTAATTATATGATTAATAAAGGTATCTCTAAAGACAGATTGGTCAGCGAAGGTTTTGGTGAAACAAAGTTATTGAATGAATGTTCAGATGGTGTAAAATGTTCTGCAGCAAAACATGATTTAAATAGAAGGTCAGAGTTTATTATTCTAGAATAATAAGACAGCATTAAATATTTTAAAGCGACCTAGAAATAGGTCGCTTTTTTTTACCCTATTTTTTTAAAAAGATGTTGTTTTTAGTTTTAGTATAATAGGCTAATACTTATGTTTTAATGGTAGTGATAGATAAAATGCAGTCTCTTTATTAGCATATATTTTTATTTAGACAGCATCATTCCATGTGTTCATGTGGTTATAGGCATACTTCACAACAAAAGTTAGTTTCAGCTTAATTACGTTATTATTTTTACAGATGATATTGATTGCATAATGATTTAGAATATCAATACCCCCATATGTATAATTATGAGTTTAAAGCAGTTTTATTATCTATTTTTTTTCTTTTGTGCTACAAGTTTCTATGCGCAAGAAACTTATCGCGATAACTTTAGCAGTGTCTCATATTCAAATAATAATGGTAGCTCTAATTTTTCTACTAATTGGATAGAAACTGGTGATAATGATTTGGGACCAAATAGCCAATATATTAGAATTAGTAGTAACAGGTTAGAATTTTATTATATATGGTCTGAAACAATACGTAGATCTGTAAATTTAGATGGGGCTAGTACTGCTAATTTAAGTTTCACATGGCAAACATCTAGTCTTAGTAATAGGTTTTTAGCAATTCAAGCTTCAAATAATGGAGGAGCTTCCTATAATACAATTGCCACTATAACTGGAAATAATAGTTCAGGAACCTTTAGTCAAGATATTTCGGGGTATATTTCGGCGACAACCACGTTTAGATTTCAGAAATTAGGTAATAACTGGAATAACAATGATTATGCTATTATTGATAATTTTTTGGTGACAGCAACTTTTCCTGCACCAATACCAGTAATTGAAGTAGATGATTTAACGGTTGATGAGGATACAGGTAATGCAATCTTTACCGTAAGACATTCGGGAACTAATGCTACAACTCCTTTCACGGTTAATTATGAAACTGTTGATGGTTCGGCTTTAGACGGTAGTGATTATACTTCAACCTCAGGTATTTTAAGCTTTAATGGTAATGCGGGTGATACTGAAACTGTTACGGTTCCTATTCTAAATGATGCCGCCATAGAAAATCCTGAAAATTTCTCGCTTCAATTTACATTGTCTTCAGACCCGCAAGTTGATATTAGTGACACGGCTATAGTTACCATAACTGATGACGATGCATTAATAATGACTGATGGAGGAAGTGCAACAACCTGTAGTGATACTTTCTTTGATCCAGGTGGACTTTCGAATTACAGCAATAATCAAGATGTAACGTATACCATATGTCCTGATACGGTAGATACCTATTTAAATGTTAATTTCACAAGCTTTGAAATTGTCTCTGGTGACTTGTTGTATATATATGATGGTAATTCTACTGGAGCAACTTTAATTGGTCAGTATGACAGTGCCAATGTTCCCACTTCAATAAATTCTTCCGCTGCATCCGGTTGTTTAACATTTAGGTTTGTTTCCAACGGAAGCAATACCGGTGCCGGATGGGAAGCTGAAATTAATTGTTTTCCTGATGGACCAATTATCATAATTGAAGATATAACTATTGATGAAGATGTAGGTAATGCTGTTTTTACAGTGCGGTCTACCAGGGCGGCCCATGGTAGAAATGTATTTTTATTCGGTTTTATTGAAGCACCTTTTACTGTAGATTTTCAAACTGTAGATGGTTTGGCACTTGCCGGTAGCGATTATACCACAACAGCTGGAACATTGACATTTACAGGAGAATTGAATAATGTTCAGACTATTTCAGTACCCATAGCAAATGATGGAGTACCCGAATTTGCAGAAGATTTCGATATTGTGTTTACAGGTGCAACTGCTCAGTACGCTGTAGTAAATTATAACGATACAGGAAAGGGGACAATTAACTCCCAAATTTTAGCGAATGACCCTTTAACTCTATTTCAAGAGTTTGATGGATATTATGACTATTCTACAACTGGTGGTACAATGCGTACAAGTCCAAATGGAGGTAATCCGTGTGCGGTTACCTCATCCTCTTCCAATAGTTTAGTTTCACCGGTTCCAGGAACAGCCACGGTAGAAAGAGCATACCTATATTGGTCACATTCAAGTACAGTACGTGATGCGGATGTGATTTTTGAAGGGCAAAGCGTTTCCGCCAATTTTTTGTATCAAACTTCTTTGGGGAATAGAAACTTTTTTGGCTACGTAAGTGATGTAACCACAATTGTTCAAGGTGTTTCTAATTTGTCTAGTAATGTTTTTGATTTCAGTGGTCTTACGATTAATAATACGGGAGAATACTGTAGTACTAGTACCGTTTTGGGTGGCTGGGCATTAATGGTTTTTTATGAAGATCGTTCTTTGCCCGCTGTAAATATTAACTTGTATCAAGGTTTTGATGGGCTTAGTAATGATGGTAATTCATTTACATTAGATTCGTTTTATGCTATCTCTGGTACTGGAGCAAAAGCTTCGTTTTTATCATGGGAAGGTGATCCAGATCTAAATGGGTCAAGTTCAGGCTCTACAAATCCTGAAGAACTATCTATTACAAATCAAAGAAATCAAAATTTTGTGCTTACTGGAGATGGAGGTCAATCAGGTAATAATTCGTATAACTCTACCATTTATGATAATACTGTAACACCGGTTTATAATAATGCAAATACTTATGGTGTTGATTTGGATACCTATGATATTTCCTCATTTATTCAACCAGCGGATAGTGAGGTAACAGCAAACGTTGATGTCGGTCAAGATTTTGTGATTTCAGCAGCAGTGGTGCTAAAAGTACCATCTAACCTTATTGCAGGTCGTGTTTATGAGGATGTAAACTACCCTGGTGGGGCAGGGAGAGATCAAGTAGCTTCAAGCGGGGTTGGCATTTCCGGTGCCATTGTCGAACTTTTTGATTCCTCCGGCACTTTTATCCAAAGAAAAAATACAGAGGCTAATGGAAGCTACTCGTTTGGAGGTATGGCAGATGGTAATTATCTTATTAAAGTAGTAAGTTCAACCGTAAGATCAACCAGAGATAATGGTCCTAATTGTTCTTCATGCTATCCAGTACAGACCTATAGAACTGAAACGGATTCAGGTGGTATCGTAGATATTACCAATGAAGTAGGAGGAGCTGATCCAACTGCTTTTCAAGATGTATCCTTAGGTGTTATTAATAATGCACAAAGTAGATCAAACGTAGAAGTAGAAGGAAATGGAGTAGTAGGTATAAACTTCGGCTTCAATTTTAATACTGTAGTTAATACCAATGAAGCTGGTCAGGGTTCGTTTTCACAATTTATATTGAATTCTAATACAATTGGAGAGGTTGGGTTGGATATAGAAGCGAATGGACTGTTTGATCCAGAAGCAGGTGAGGATACTTCTATTTTTATGATACCTTCTACCAATGACCCCTTAGGCAGAACTGCAGATGTTAATTTTGCAAATGGTTATTTTAATATCACAATGTCAAATTCTGATACTTTTCCCGTAGTCACTGGTACAACTACAGTTATTGACGGTAGAACACAAACTTCATATTCAGGAAATACAAATTCAGGTACAGTAGGTTCGGGTGGTGTTGGTGTAGGTATTTCAAATACGACATTACCAAATTATGATAGACCAGAAATACAAATTCATAGAATTGGGGGAGATGTTCTAGATTTAAATGGAACAGATGTTATTATTAGAGGAGTATCCGTTTACGCAAATAATAATGCCGGTATTCGCGTTCAAGGTGGCTCTGCAACCATTTCAAATAATTTGTTAGGTGTTGATGCAACTGGGTCAGGAGCAGGTAGCATTGATTATGGTATAGAACAAACTGGTGGTGAGTTGTCCGCTCTTTCTAATTATATATCTTCAAATACTGATGCAGGTATTTATATCAATGGAGGTACAAGAAGTACAGTTCAACTGAATAATTTAGAACTGAATGGTGATTCAGCTTGTTCTGATAACATTTTTGTAAAAGATGGCAGTAACATAGTTATTCAAGAAAATTTAATAGAAACGGCTGCTGCATCAGGAATTGAAATTGATGATGTGGATGGAGTAACGGTTTCAAACAATAACATACTGTCATCAGGTCTAAATGGTGGTAATTGTAGTGGTACCTATGAAGGTATGGCTATTAAACTTTCTGGTAATGGATCGGTTATAGAGCAAAATAGAATTTATTCTAATGGTAGTGAGGGTATAGTTGTCTTATCTGGTGCAACAAATACTATAAGTCAAAATAGTATATATGCAAACGGTACTGTAGTACCTAGCTTAGGTATTGATCTTAATAGGGACGGGGTTACTCTTAATGACAATACAGATTCTGATTCAGGTGCCAATAATTTACAAAATTTTCCAATTATTAATTCTGCTTTTATATCTGGAACCAACCTAGTAGTTATGGGTTGGGCATCACCAGGTAGTACTGTTGAGGTGTTTTTTACAGATGTTAATGAAGGTACCGCTACTTTAGGAGATAATCAATTAGGACTTACCCAAGACTATGGCGAAGGTCAAACTTATATTGGTACAGCTGTAGAGGGTAGTAGTAATGACCAAGATGCTTCTTCATCTTCATATTTAGATGATGATGGTAATACAGATAATACAAATAAATATAAGTTTGTATTTCCTTTGCCTTCTGGTACCGTTGTAGGAGACTTAATTACTACTACAGGAACAAGAAATAGCTCAACTTCTGAATTTTCTCCAGAAATTATAATAAGTGGTTACACTGTTATTACCAATAGGAATATAACTTATCGTATTAAAAGTAATTAAATAATAAGATAATTTTAAGAAGCTAATATTAGCTCAAGCTTGCTTTTTATTGGGGTTAGTCCGGTTAGACAACATCTTATTCATTGTTAATAATGCCCTTAACACCTTTGACAACATTTTTTTTTAAACTCCATTCCTTTAGCGGAATTTTATAATATAGAACCATGCTAAATATCTCCCCCGTATTGGCAGTATAACAATTTTTTAAATGAGGGCTTCTCTCGTCAAGAGAATAAAATTAAGATATATTGGCTTATTAGTATTTGCCTTACTATCAAGCATAAAATTACATGCACAAACCACTTTTACAGAAAGTGCAGCTTCGTATGGTCTAGATTTAGGTCAAAGGAAAGATGGTGGACACGCCTGGTCAGATTTTGATAACGATGGTGATTTAGACGTTCTTGTTCTAGAGAATAACAACAGTTCTGGAGTAAAGAGTTTTTTAATGCGCAACAATGGTAACAATACGTTTACCAATGTGCAATCTACTTTAGTGCCGGGTATGTTAGGTGATTGGGCAGAAAGGCAAGCAGTCTGGGGAGATATTAATAATGATGGACGACCAGATTTTTTAATAAACTCTTCAGGTAATAATAATGCTAGAAAAGCAATTCAAATATTCATTCAAAATACAAATGGTATTTTTGGAGATGGTATAGGTGGTTCAGCTCCAATAACAATAGGTAGATCAGGCGCAACTATTGTTATACCAAATGTAAACACGGAAGGAGTTGGTTTCTTTGATTTTGAAGGAGATGGCGATCTAGATATTTTCTTTGATAACCATGATATGGGTATTGAATTATTGAGAAATAATTTTATAGATCATACCAATCATACTGTCGCTAATCCTGCTCCAAATGTTTTATTTACCCATATAACAACTGGAAATGGTAATAATGTTACGGAATACGGATTAAATCAATTTGCTACAGATGGTGATTATGGTACCGCAGCAGATGTTAATGATGATGGTTGGGTAGATATTTTTATGCGTAAACGAGATGAAAATGACTTCTTTTTGAATCAAGGAGGTTCTTTTTCCAACGGTGCAGATTTAGGTCAAGCATCAAATAATAATAAGGGAGGTAACGGACTTTGGGATTTGGATAACGATGGAGATTTAGATGCTGTTTGGACAGAAAATGGGCGAACTCAAATACATAGAAATGACGGTGGCGGAGTATTTACGGCATTAGGCGCAGGCTCTTTTCCTGGTTTGCCACAACCTGGTAATTTAGACAATGGGAGTTCTGGTGCTAGAATAGACGCCTTGGCCGGAGGAGATATTGATAATGATGGTGATATAGATATTATCCTAGTAGGTAATAGCAGAAGTTATTTATACATCAATCAATTAAATAGTCCCACACCAGCTCCGGGTGTAATAGGTAGTGGATCAGCTATGGATTTTTCTTTAGATTCGCAACAATTCAATTCTGGTAGAGATGGTGAAGGTACTACTATGGTAGATGTTGATGATGATGGCGATTTGGATATTTACATCAATATAAATAACAATGCCAATCAATTGTACATTAATAATTTACCGGCAGCAAATCGTAATAATCACTTATTGATAGATGTTACCGAAGATAGGGGAGCCAATGGAAATACAGGCGGATTTTTAGGTAGGGTAGCTATTGGTACAAATGTATTGATTAGAGACTGTTCTGGAAATATAATTAGCGGATTAAGACAGGTAAACGGCGTATATGGTCATGGTACCCAACAACCAGAAGAAGTACATTTTGGATTACCTTTAGGTGAAAATGAAACCTATATTATAGAAGTCCACTATCCTAATTTTTATGACGCGTCAGATCCAAGTGGGTATTCAAGACTTATTGCCACGGCTATTGCACAGCCAAGTACCATTGCTGGTACCAATCATTACAAGCTTACGACTACAGATGCAGAAGCAATAGAAAACCCTAATGCACCAGTAGCGGAAGATGATGAGGTTCAGGTCACTTATGGCAATTCTGTTTCCGTACAGATACAATTATTCACGAACGATTCTGATGCAGATGGAGATAACTTTTCAATAGAAAGTGTTACGCAACCATCTGTAGGTTCCGTAGTCATTGATGATGCGGAAAACGGACTTGTAACTTATACTTATAGCGGGGCAACCCCTTTTCCTGGTGAAACTACTTTTGACTATACGATTACAGACTCAACAGATTCTCTTTGTCCTTCCTTAGGTAAGAGTGATTCTGCCACCGTACGAATATTTGAGCCTTGCACCGATCCAACAGGTATAGATACAGATGGCGATGGTATTAATGATGTCTGTGATTTGGATAATGATAATGATGGGATATTAGATTCAGACGAATGTTCATCATCGTCGGATTTGGTAGAAAATGGAAATTTTACAGATTGGATTTTTAATTCAGGATGGACGGGTTCAGGACAACAATGGAATAAAGATTCTAATCGTGCATATTACCCAGAATGGAACGGTACGGGTACGGCAAGTTTTTTCCAAACTATTAATGTAACCGCAGGTACCGTAAATACCATAACTTTCGATTTAGGAGCCGATAATAACAATGGAAGAGAGGTTACCTTAAATATTTTAATAGATGGTGTTCAGCAATTCACAGAAACCTCAAATCAAATAGTAACCAATAATGGAGGTCGTTCTCAAAATGGAAATGAGACGTTGAATATGGCTACTCGAACTTTTTCGTTTACACCATCAAGTAGTACGGTTGAAATTAGATTTAATGGCACTGCAACAGAAACGAACCATGATAGAATGTATGTTGATAATGTAATGTTAGACACAGGTTGTCCAGATTCTGATGGAGATGGTACAGCAGATATTTATGATTTGGATAGTGATGGTGATGGTTGTTTTGATGCCTTGGAGGGTGATGATAATTTAGACTTTTCTAATTTAAACGGAAATGGTAGTATAGCTGGTGCAGTAGACGATGATGGAGTTCCTGTTTTAGTAAGTGGTGGGCAAGGTAAAGGGAGTAGTGCAGATTATACAGTTACCTCAAATTTATGTGATGATGATGGAGATGGAGTAAATAATGCAAATGATAAGTGCCCTTATTTCGATGATAGTATAGATAGTGATAATGATGGCATACCAGATGGTTGTGATGTAGATGATGATAATGATGGAATATCTGACTGTGAAGAATCAATTGAAAGTGTATCTAACGAGTTTGCTTGGACATTAAATAACCCAGCCGGAGGTTTAGAAATGGATGCCAATTACACTCCAGAAGTTACTGATTGGATATTAGATAATACAGAAACCATGCTATTAAATACTTCAATTTTTGAAGTAAATGGTAGTAATGTACGTATAGATCCAATAACAGCAACAAATAAAGAAGAAGCTTTAGTAAATGGAGATTTTATAGAAGTCTCTTTTACAACAGGAACAGAAGTATCTTCGTTTGAGTTAAGGCAAATTAGGTCAGGTTGGTTTCAACCAAATAGAGGAGATTCTTATCGTTCAGCAACTGCATTTACAAGAGTAGGTTCTAATGCATGGAACACACTTTCTACTGATGTATTACATACAGATAATGGAGGTACTTATGCATCATTTCAACATTTGGATGGTGGTTCAGTTTATTTAGAGGCTAATACGGAATATGCTTTTAGGTTTTTTGTTTATGGACAAATAGATAACTCATCAGAGAACTATTCAATTTTTGACGATGTAGCCTTTGTCTTTACCGCATGTAGATCAGGTAATTTAGATGGCGATGCTAATCCAAACCATTTAGATGATGATAGTGATGGTGATGGTTGTAACGATACAGATGAAGCCTATGCAGATACCAATGCAGATTCAGATAACAATGGTATGTATGGTTCTGGAGCACCAATAATAAATGATGATGGCTCTGTTTCTGGAGCATCTTATGCTACACCAGTAGATGGTGATAATGACGGTACTTATGATTTTTTGCAGGCTGAAGGAGCACCAAGTATTACAAATGAACCTACAGATGCAAATGCATGCCCAGATGGGTCAACAAGTTTTACCGTAACATCAGACGGAGATGGTTATCAATGGCAACAATTTAATGGCGGAAGTTGGACTGACATTTCTAATGGCGGAATTTATTCTGGGGCAGATAGTGATGTTTTAACCATAACAAATCCATCATTATCCGATGATAATAATAGATATAGAGTAGTTGTCTCCAACTCTGCTTACGTATGTGAAGATACCACATCTGATGAAGCAGTATTAAGTGTTGAGGTACCTACTGTAGACGCAGGCGAAGACCAAACTATATGTGATGGCGAGTCAGCTACCCTTACAGCTACACCTACAGGAGGTAGTGGTACTGGATATACTTACTTATGGAGTACGGGAGAAACAACAGCATCGATAATTGTGTCACCATCTGGTAATACTAGTGGGAATGTAGTTGTAGATTATACCGTTTCAGTAGCAGATAGTAATGGTTGTACAGATTCTGATGAAGTAAGTATAACAGTAGAGCCAACACCATCAATAACAGTAACAAGTTCACCAAGTTGTAATTTTACCTTGTTTCAGCCTACAACCTATACTTTTGAGGTTACCGTAAGTGTAGGTACAATTACAGCTACAGACGGTACGGTGACCAATTTATCAGGTAATGTTTGGGAAATTGCAGATGTGCCAGATGGTACAGATGTTATCGTTACAGCAACTCAAGGTAGTTGTAGTAGAGATTTATCTGTTACGGCACCAAATTGTGTGTGCCCCGTTGTAGATCCACCAACAAGTGATGGTGATCAAGAATATTGTCAAGGAGATACAATTCCTGAAATTTCTGCAAGTACTAGTGGAGGAACAGAAACAATAGACTGGTATGATACTTCTACTGGAGGTAATTTATTACAAAGTAATAGCTTAACATACCAACCAACGGCGGCAGGTACTTATTATGCAGAAGCTAAAAATACCTCTACAGGTTGTGTAAGTAGTTCAAGAACAGCAGTAACGGTAACAGAGAATGCTCCACCACTTGCGAATGCGGGAGCAAATAAAACTATATGTGATGGCGAATCTGCAACATTAACGGCATCTGCTTCTGGTGGTAGCAGAGCGGGCTATACTTATCTGTGGAGTACAGGTGATACAACTCCTTCCATATCCGTAACACCGGTAGGTGACCCTACTATTAATACCACGTTAACTTATACGGTTACAGTAACAGATTCTAACGGTTGTAGTGATGATGATACAGTTGATGTAATAATTTATTCTACCCCAACAGCGACTGTTACCACAACTGATACGACTTGTGGATTAAACAATGGCGCAATTACTTTTAGTTTTCCGAATCATCCTAATAGATCGGGGATACAATTTAGTATAGATGATCAAGGTACGTATACCTCAACCGTAGCAGATTCTAGTGGGAGTTATACAATTTCAGACCTCCCATCGGGTACATATAAAGTATGGACAAGATGGGGAAATACGAATTGTCCAGTAGATTTGGGTGAATATGAGATTAATACAATACCGGTGGTTAGTTTTACCACACAACCGGTCAATCAAACTGTTTTTGCAGGAGACAATGCCATGTTCTCATCTAGTGTTACAAATGCAGACTCATTCCAATGGCAAGTTAGTACTGATGGCATTAACTATACGGATATTGTTGATAATTCTGAATATTCAGGAGCTCAAACTGATACTTTAACATTGATAAATGTGAGTAAACAAAAAGATGGCTATTCTTATAGATTACTTGCTTCAAACTCTAGTACAACTTGTTCTGCAACGCCGTCAAATGCTGCATTATTATTAGTAAATGTACGTACTGTTATTACGAATAAACGTATAACATACCGTATAAAACCAAATTAAAATTCTGGTGCTTTCTTAAATAATTTAGTAATCAATAAGGCTTTTAAGTCATTACTTTTTATGGCTTAAAAGCTTAGCGAAAAGAAGATTCCGCTAGCAGTAAATGTTCCGGTTTTTATTAAATTATTTATCACATTTTTTAACGGTAAACAAAAAGTCTATGGTTTTTCGTAGCACCAAAAACTATCCGAACAACAGTGTGTAATCGACGAACTACAATAACAATTTGCAAAGTTTTAACAACTCCACACCTCACCTTTATAAGTCTATATAGCGTAATTATTGAGTTACACAACATTTATTTTAAGGTGCACGACTTATAATGAATATTTGTGTATTGTGAATACCACAGATCCGTATTATGAAAAAGGAATATGATCTTTTTGGAATGAACATTTTGAAAAACCTATACGACCAACGAATTATTGAAGGTGGAATTGAATATTAAAAGTATGAAGAGTCAAGCTAATACAACCCTAGGTAATACCATAAAATTTATAATGGTGTTATTTACTTTACTAATATCAGGTATCTCTATGGCACAAACAACTGTGACTTTAGAAGATCAATGTAATTGTGAGGTGCTTCAAGGTACAGACGTTACTGTACCAGGCGGCGTAACACCTGCCGGAGCAGACTTGGGAGATTTGTATGTGAATACCGATACTGGTACAATTTATTTTTGGGATGGTGATTCTTGGGAGTATACGTCTACAGATGCTCAACAATTACAAAATTTTACTTTTGATGCTACTACGAATATCTTATCCCTTGAAATTGAAAATGGTAATGTAGTAACCGCAGACTTGGGAGCTTTGGATAAAACAGCTTCAGAGATTGAATACGATAATTCTACGTCTTTATTGACGGCAACGAACGTTCAAGATGCGATCGATGAGATCAATGCAGCGGCAGGAACAGTTGCTTTGGTAGATAATCTGGACGGAACTTATGATTTTACGAATGCCAATGGCGATGTAACTACGATCAGCGATACTTCGGTATCTACTATGTCAGATAACGGTGACGGAACATATACGTATACGGATGAAGAAGGAACTGTAAGTACAATCGACACGAATGCAAATGCAAATCCGTACGATAATTCTACATCTTTATTAACGGCAACGAACGTTCAAGATGCGATCGACGAGATTAATGCAGCGGCAGGAACAGTTGCTTTGGTAGATAATCTGGACGGTACTTATGATTTTACGGATGCCAATGGCGATGTAACTACGATCAGTGATACTTCGGTATCTACTATGTCAGATAACGGTGACGGAACATATACGTATACGGATGAAGAAGGAACTGTAAGCACGATCGACACGAATGCAAATGCAAATCCGTATGATAATACAACATCTTTATTGACGGCAACGAACGTTCAAGATGCGATCGACGAGATCAATGCGGCGGCAGGAACGGTTGCTTTGGTAGATAATCTGGACGGTACTTATGATTTTACGGATGCCAATGGCGATGTAACTACGATCAGTGATACATCTATATCAACGATGACTCCAGCGGTTGACGGCGTATATACATATACGGATGAAACGGGAGCAGTACAAACAATCGACACGAATGCAAATGCAAATCCGTACGATAATACAACATCTTTATTGACGGCAACGAACGTTCAAGATGCGATCGATGAGATCAATGCAGCGGCAGGAACAGTTGCCTTGGTAGATAATCTGGACGGTACTTATGATTTTACGGATGCCAATGGTGATGTAACTACGATCAGCGATACATCTATATCAACGATGACTCCAGCGGTTGACGGCGTATATACATATACGGATGAAACGGGAGCTGTACAAACAATAGACACGAATGCAAATGCAAATCCGTACGATAATACAACATCTTTATTGACGGCAACGAACGTTCAAGATGCGATCGACGAGATCAATGCAGCGGCAGGAACGGTAGCTTTGGTAGATAATCTTGACGGTACTTATGATTTTACGGATGCCAATGGCGATGTAACTACGATCAGTGATACTTCGGTATCTACTATGTCAGATAACGGTGACGGAACATATACGTATACGGATGAAGAAGGGGTAACGAGTACAATTAATACTAATGGTATTGTAATTACAGATATAATTGCAGGAAATAGGATAGCTACGGTTACCAATGCTGCAGGAGATGTTATCACAGTAAATGAAACAATTACTTCAATTGTTGATAATAATGATGGTACTGTTACATTTACTAGAGAAGATAATAGCACGCAAACTATTTCTAAAGCAACACTTATAGATAATGGTGATAGTACGTATACATTTAGTAATGGAGATGGTACTCCAATTTCTTTTGTTGGTACTGATGATCAGAATGCATCAGAAATAAATTTAGCAACTCCTATTGACGTTGATGGAGATACTGTGAACGAAACAACAGTTGAAGAAGCTATTGCAGATTTAGCAAATAATAGCAGTGATAATCAGAATTTGACAGGAGCGACATTAAATGGGTCAAATCAACTACAGATAGATATAGAAAGAGGAAGCTCTACAAATGTAGATTTATCATCTTTGAGTGAGACAGTAACTGCAGGTACAGGAGCTATAACCGTTGATGATGATGGTGATGGAAATTATACGGTAAATTCTACTGATTCCGATGAAGATGAAACTAACGAATTAGCAGTATTAGCTTCAGGACCACCAAGTACAAATGGTGTAAACTCTGGTGATACTTATGTTGATACAGACAATGGTCAATTATATGCATGGGATGGAACAATTTGGCAACAGGTTGGTGGTAGTGCAGCACCAGATGCTGATCCAGATCCAGAAAATGAGCTTTCAGACGTATCATTAACAAATACTACGTTAGAACTTACGAATCCTGCACCAGGTGCAACAGGTGTCGATTTGAACAATACGTTCGCTACTGATACTGAATTGTCAGATGCAATCACGGCAAGTGAGGCGTTAGATTTAGATAAAGACGATCAGAACGAGTTACAAGATTTGGAAGATGTGCTATTAAGAGACCCAAGTGCAGGAGGGATCGTTATCACAGATGTAGGCGCACCTGTTAATGCAAACGATGCGGTTAATAAGGCGTATGTAGATAATCTTGCCGATGATGATGTAAGTGTAACCAACACAGCAGCGGGTAATAGAATTGCTACAATTTCTGAGCCAGGTATAACAGCGGTAGATATTAATGAATCTATTACTTCTTTGACTGATAATGGCGATGGTAGCTTCACCTATACAAATGAAAGTGGAGCACCGGTATCATTCCAAGCGTCGACTATTACGGATAACGGAGACGGAACTTCAACAATTGGTTTGGCTGATGGAGGTTCTATAACAGTAGACAACGACGGAGTCGATAATGTTGATGATGCGGATAACGATCCAAGAAACGAGATTACGACAGTTGCGGATAACGGCGACGGTACTTCGACTATCGAAGATATCGACGGTAATTCGGTTACTGTAGACAATGACGGAGTAGATAATGTAGACGATGCTGATAATGTAATCGGAAACGAATACAATACAGGAAGTGCTATTACAGACGGTAGTTTGCAAATTACAGATGGCGGTGGTACAGAATCTGTTAATTTGATTAGTACTGACACAAACAATGATATTGCTTTTGGAGCAGATGGAGCATTATACTTAAATGTTGCCTCTGTCACCATATCAGAGACGATAACAACTTTAGCGGATAATGGCGATGGTAGCTTTACGTATACGAATGAAAACGGAGCACCGGTATCATTCCAAGCGTCGACTATTACGGATAACGGAGACGGAACTTCAACAATTGGTTTGGCTGATGGAGGTTCTATAACGGTAGACAACGACGGAGTAGATAATGTTGATGATGCTGATAACGATCCAAGAAACGAGATTACGACAGTTGCCGATAATGGTGACGGTACTTCGACTATCGAAGATATCGACGGTAATTCGGTTACTGTAGACAACGATGGAATTGATAATGTTGATGATGCCGATAATAATCCAACGAACGAGATCCAGACAGTAGCATCAGGAGATGGTTCTGTAGGCGTGGTAAGAACAGGTGATGATTTTGATTTATCGGTTACTTTCCCTGCTAACAACGATAACGATCCAAGAAACGAGATTACGACAGTTGCGGATAACGGCGACGGTACTTCGACTATCGAGGATATCGACGGTAATTCGGTTACTGTTGATAATGACGGAGTAGATAACGTAGACGATGCTGATAATGTAATCGGAAACGAATACAATACAGGAAGTGCTATTACAGACGGTAGTTTGCAAATTACAGATGGCGGTGGTACAGAATCTGTTAATTTGATTAGTACTGACACAAACAATGATATTGCTTTTGGAGCAGATGGAGCATTATACTTAAATGTTGCCTCTGTCACCATATCAGAGACGATAACAACTTTAGCGGATAATGGCGATGGTAGCTTTACGTATACGAATGAAAACGGAGCACCGGTATCATTCCAAGCGTCGACTATTACGGATAACGGAGACGGAACTTCAACAATCGGTTTGGCTGATGGAGGTTCTATAACAGTAGACAACGACGGAGTCGATAATGTTGATGATGCGGATAACGATCCAAGAAACGAGATTACGACAGTTGCGGATAACGGTGACGGTACTTCGACTATCGAAGATATCGACGGTAATTCGGTTACTGTAGACAACGATGGAATTGATAATGTTGATGATGCCGATAACAATCCAACGAACGAGATCCAGACAGTAGCATCAGGAGATGGTTCTGTAGGCGTGGTAAGAACAGGTGATGATTTTGATCTATCGGTTACTTTCCCTGCTAACAACGATAACGATCCAAGAAACGAGATTACGACAGTTGCGGATAACGGCGACGGTACTTCGACTATCGAAGATATCGACGGTAATTCGGTTACTGTAGACAATGACGGAGTAGATAATGTAGACGATGCTGATAATGTAATCGGAAACGAATACAATACAGGAAGTGCTATTACAGACGGTAGTTTGCAAATTACAGATGGCGGTGGTACAGAATCTGTTAATTTGATTAGTACTGACACAAACAATGATATTGCTTTTGGAGCAGATGGAGCATTATACTTAAATGTTGCCTCTGTCACCATATCAGAGACGATAACAACTTTAGCGGATAATGGCGATGGTAGCTTTACGTATACGAATGAAAACGGAGCACCGGTATCATTCCAAGCGTCGACTATTACGGATAACGGAGACGGAACTTCAACAATTGGTTTGGCTGATGGAGGTTCTATAACGGTAGACAACGACGGAGTAGATAATGTTGATGATGCTGATAACGATCCAAGAAACGAGATTACGACAGTTGCCGATAATGGTGACGGTACTTCGACTATCGAAGATATCGACGGTAATTCGGTTACTGTAGACAACGATGGAATTGATAATGTTGATGATGCCGATAATAATCCAACGAACGAGATCCAGACAGTAGCATCAGGAGATGGTTCTGTAGGCGTGGTAAGAACAGGTGATGATTTTGATTTATCGGTTACTTTCCCTGCTAACAACGATAACGATCCAAGAAACGAGATTACGACAGTTGCGGATAACGGCGACGGTACTTCGACTATCGAGGATATCGACGGTAATTCGGTTACTGTTGATAATGACGGAGTAGATAACGTAGACGATGCTGATAATGTAATCGGAAACGAATACAATACAGGAAGTGCTATTACAGACGGTAGTTTGCAAATTACAGATGGCGGTGGTACAGAATCTGTTAATTTGATTAGTACTGACACAAACAATGATATTGCTTTTGGAGCAGATGGAGCATTATACTTAAATGTTGCCTCTGTCACCATATCAGAGACGATAACAACTTTAGCGGATAATGGCGATGGTAGCTTTACGTATACGAATGAAAACGGAGCACCGGTATCATTCCAAGCGTCGACTATTACGGATAACGGAGACGGAACTTCAACAATCGGTTTGGCTGATGGAGGTTCTATAACAGTAGACAACGACGGAGTCGATAATGTTGATGATGCGGATAACGATCCAAGAAACGAGATTACGACAGTTGCGGATAACGGTGACGGTACTTCGACTATCGAAGATATCGACGGTAATTCGGTTACTGTAGACAACGATGGAATTGATAATGTTGATGATGCCGATAACAATCCAACGAACGAGATCCAGACAGTAGCATCAGGAGATGGTTCTGTAGGCGTGGTAAGAACAGGTGATGATTTTGATCTATCGGTTACTTTCCCTGCTAACAACGATAACGATCCAAGAAACGAGATTACGACAGTTGCGGATAACGGTGACGGTACTTCGACTATAGAGGATATCGACGGTAATTCGGTTACTGTAGACAACGATGGAATTGATAATGTTGATGATGCCGATAATAATCCAACGAACGAGATCCAGACAGTAGCATCAGGAGATGGTTCTGTAGGCGTGGTAAGAACAGGTGATGATTTTGATTTATCGGTTACTTTCCCTGCTAACAACGATAACGATCCAAGAAACGAGATTACGACAGTTGCGGATAACGGCGACGGTACTTCGACTATCGAGGATATCGACGGTAATTCGGTTACTGTTGATAATGACGGAGTAGATAACGTAGACGATGCGGATAATGTAATCGGAAACGAATACAATACGGGAAGTGCAATTACCGATGGTAGTCTAGAGATTACCGATGGAGGCGGTACAGAATCTGTTAATTTGATTAGTACGAATGCAGATAACGACATAGCCTTTGGAACTGACGGAGCATTATATTTGAATGTTGCCTCAGTAACGATATCAGAGACGATAACAACTTTAGCGGATAACGGCGATGGTAGTTTTACATATACGAATGAAAACGGAGCACCGGTATCATTCCAAGCGTCGACTATTACGGATAACGGAGACGGAACTTCAACAATCGGTTTGGCTGATGGAGGTTCTATAACAGTAGACAACGATGGAGTAGATAATGTTGATGATGCGGATAACGATCCAAGAAACGAGATTACGACAGTTGCGGATAACGGTGACGGTACTTCGACTATAGAGGATATCGACGGTAATTCGGTTACTGTAGACAATGACGGAGTAGATAACGTAGACGATGCGGATAACAATCCATCGAACGAGATCCAGACAGTAGCATCAGGAGATGGTTCTGTAGGCGTGGTAAGAACAGGTGATGATTTTGATCTATCGGTTACTTTCCCTGCTAACAACGATAACGATCCAAGAAACGAGATTACGACAGTTGCGGATAACGGTGACGGTACTTCGACTATAGAGGATATCGACGGTAATTCGGTTACTGTAGACAATGACGGAGTAGATAACGTAGACGATGCGGATAACAATCCATCGAACGAAATCCAGACAGTAGCATCAGGAGATGGTTCTGTAGGCGTTGTAAGAACAGGTGATGATTTTGATCTATCGGTTACTTTCCCTGCGAACAACGATAACGATCCAAGAAACGAGATTACGACAGTTACGGATAACGGTGACGGTACTTCGATTATCGAGGATATCGACGGTAATTCGGTAACGGTAGACAACGATGGAATTGATAACGTAGACGATGCGGATAACAATCCATCGAACGAAATCCAGACAGTAGCATCAGGAGATGGTTCTGTAGGCGTGGTAAGAACAGGTGATGATTTTGATCTATCGGTAACCTTCCCTGCGAACAACGATAACGACCCAAGAAACGAGATTACGACAGTTGCCGATAATGGTGACGGTACTTCGACTATCGAGGATATCGACGGTAACTCGGTTACTGTTGATAATGACGGAGTAGATAATGTTGATGATGCGGATAATGACCCAAATAATGAAATAGAACTACCAACAGGAGGAAATAACGGACAAGTACTTTCTACAGATGGCTCAGGAACATATACTTGGGTAGATCCAGATACAGGACCTCAGGGACCGGTAGGTCCAGCAGGAGCTGATGGAAACGATGGTGCAACTGGAGCAACGGGAGCACAAGGACCTCAGGGACCGGCAGGTCCAGCAGGAGCCGATGGAAACGATGGCGCTACCGGAGCAACAGGAGCACAGGGACCGGCAGGTCCAGCAGGTCCAGCAGGAGCTGATGGAAACGATGGTGCAACTGGAGCAACAGGAGCACAGGGACCCGCAGGTCCGGCAGGAGCTGATGGAAACGATGGCGCTACCGGAGCAACGGGAGCTCAGGGACCGGCAGGTCCAGCAGGAGCTGATGGAAACGATGGCGCTACCGGAGCAACAGGAGCACAGGGACCGGCAGGTCCAGCAGGAGCTGATGGAAACGATGGTGCAACTGGAGCAACAGGAGCACAGGGACCGGCAGGTCCAGCAGGAGCTGATGGAAACGATGGTGCAACTGGAGCAACAGGAGCACAGGGACCGGCAGGAGCTGATGGAAACGATGGCGCTACCGGAGCAACGGGAGCTCAGGGACCGGCAGGTCCAGCAGGAGCTGATGGAAACGATGGTGCTACCGGAGCAACGGGAGCACAGGGACCGGCAGGTCCAGCAGGAGCTGATGGAAACGATGGCGCGACCGGAGCAACAGGAGCACAGGGACCGGTAGGTCCAGCAGGAGTTGATGGAAACGATGGTGCTACCGGAGCAACGGGAGCACAGGGACCGGCAGGTCCAGCAGGAGCCGATGGTGCAACTGGAGCAACAGGAGCACAGGGACCGGTAGGTCCAGCAGGAGCTGATGGAAACGATGGTGCAACTGGAGCAACAGGAGCACAGGGACCGGCAGGTCCAGCAGGAGCTGATGGAAACGATGGTGCAACTGGAGCAACAGGAGCACAGGGACCGGCAGGTCCAGCAGGAGCTGATGGAAACGATGGCGCTACCGGAGCAACGGGAGCACAGGGACCGGTAGGTCCAGCAGGAGCTGATGGAAACGATGGTGCAACTGGAGCGACAGGAGCACAGGGACCGGCAGGTCCAGCAGGAGCTGATGGAAACGATGGCGCGACCGGAGCAACGGGAGCACAGGGACCGGCAGGTCCAGCGGGTGATCCTGCAACTGATGACCAGACATTGGCAACAACAGGTGTTGCTGGTCAAATATCAATTACAGGAGGTAATGCTATTACTTTAAATGTAAATGATGCCGATTCAAATGCATCGAACGAAATTCAAACAATAACATCAACAGATGGTTCTGTAACTGTTACTCCTAGTGGTATCAATTATAATTTATCAGTACCAACAGCAAACGGTGCAGAAACGATTGTTGAAGCTGCGCCGGACACTGACATTAGTGTTAGCGGAACAGGTACATCAGCTGACCCATATTTGATAGCGAATACAAGACCAGATATTTTCTATCCACCATCTATAGAAGTTGATGTAGCAACGACTGGTACAGGTAGAACAATAGATTTATATGCAGAGTATATTGATCAGTATGGTACTCCCGATGTAGTTAGTACAGGAGCACCAGCGGCAATACCAACATATAGTAATACAGAATTATACTATTACGTAACGCATTATGATGATACTGTTTTTGATAACGTAAGTGTTAATGCTAGTGGTGTAATGACTTATGATGTTATTGCAGCACCAACGGATTATAACACATTGATAAACGTAGTTTTTGTTGCTAAATAATTAGCTAATTCAAGTTTACATCCCAAATCGATTTGAAAAAAACGCATATATATAAAACCATATTTCTCAGTATCGTTACTACGATACTGGGAGTGTTGGTATCTAACGCTCAGTTCTTACTACAGGCACCTACGGATAGTGATCAAAATAACTTTCGTTGGTATGAAGCCTCAGATACGGCAACGGTACTTGGTACAGAATCTTTTTACGAAGTAACCCAACCAGGAATTTACTTTGCTACCTACGATGGTACTTTATGTGGTTCTAATGCAACAGGTTACTTCATTGTAACGGATTGTAATAATCCTGATAATGAAGTGACTATGGATATTACATCTAACGTACCAAGCAATGCTACAGTAAATTGGAGTCCGGCATTAACGGGGGATCAATTAAGTCCCATGGTAATTGCTACTGATGCTGTTGTTAGGTATACGGCAATGGTTACAAAGGCAGGTAATACCTTTAGTTTGCCTAATTTTACGGTAGTTTGTTTGCCACAAGCAGCAGATTTAACAGACGATATTGTAACAACAGACGAAGATGTACCGGTAATTATCGACATTTATGGCAATGATGCCGATTTACCAGATGTAGGTGCTTTAACGACCACTGACCCAGCAAATGGAACAGTAACTATAGATGAAAATGGTACTCCTAATGATCCGTTAGATGATATTGTCACCTATGCTCCAGATTTAGATTTTAACGGTACAGATAGTTTTGAGTATACTGTTTGTAATGCATATGGCGATTGTAGTACAGCTACGGTAACCATAGAGGTACTACCAATTTTAGATACCAATGATGATTCTATTGCTATAGATATCAATGAAATTATTGCAATAGATACATGGCAAGAAAACGACAATGATTTACCAAGTGAAGGTACATTTAGTGTAACACAACCAACAAATGGATCTGTAACCGTTGATGACAATGGCACGCCAAATGATCCATCAGATGATATTCCTACATATTTCCCAAATAATAATTATTTAGGAACAGATTCATTTGATTACACAGTTTGTGATACAGTAGGTAATTGTAGCACATCGACTATAACAATTCTTATCAATCCATTGGGTGTTGATATGGATAGTGATGACGACGGTATCGTTGATAGTTTTGAAGATTTGAATTTAGATGGAGATAATGATCCTTCTACCGATCCTACCGATACCGATGGTGACGGCTTCCCAGATTATTTAGATATCGATGCAGATGGCGATGGTATACCAGATAATGTTGAAGCTCAGGCTACGGCAGACTACATTCCGCCTTCAGGGATCGATGCGAATACCAATGGTTTAGATGATGCTTATGAAGCTAATGGTTTAACTGGAATATTCCCGGTGGATACTGACGGAGATAACCTACCTGATTATTTAGATGAGGATAGTGACAATGATAATGTATTGGATGCTATTGAAGCTCATGATCATGATCACAATGGTATTGCAGATGTTGTTAGCATTGGTTCAGATAAAGACAATGACGGATTGGATGATGGCTATGAAGGTGCAATTTCGGTTGATATGGATGTCAACGACGAAATAGATGATCCTTATGCTCAGCTTCCAAATACGGATAGCGACGAAGAATCGGATTATAGGGATACTGATGATGATGACGATGGTATAGAAACTCGTGATGAAGATCTTAATTTGAACGGTGATTATGTTGATGACGATACTGACGGTGATGGTATACCAAATTACTTAGATTCGGATTTAGGTCAGCTAGAAGAAGAAATAGAAGTTTTCAACGTTATTACACCTAACGGTGATGGCATTCATGATGTTCTTAGAATAAACGGATTGGAAAATTACCCAAATAACACATTAAAAATCTATAATAGATGGGGTGTGGCGGTATATATGACGAAAGCATATAATACCGAAGGTAATGTCTTTGATGGTACATCTGAAGGTAGAGTAACCGTTGATGTAGATAGTAAGTTACCGGTAGGTACATATTTTTATATTCTAGAATATGAAATGCAGAACGGAGAAACAGAAACACTATCGGGTTACATATATATAAATAGATAATTAGAATGTTGAACACATATATAACCATATTTAAAAAGATATTTCTAAAACAAGTTGTCGCTATTGCGGCAATTTGTTTCGGAGTGTTTTCTTATGGTCAGCAAGATGCACAGTATACACAGTATATGTATAATACTATTAGTGTAAACCCCGCATATGCAGGGTCTAGAGGGCATATTAGTATAGGGGCTTTGCATCGTTCTCAATGGGTAGGTTTAGATGGTGCGCCAACAACACAAACTTTCAACGCACACTCACCAATAGGTTATAGAGGTGTAGGTTTAGGTTTGTCAATAGTAAACGATGAAATAGGACCTACATCAGAAACCAATTTTGATATTGATTTCTCATATACAGTTTGGACATCAACGGAAGGGCGATTAAGTTTTGGTTTAAAAGCTAGTGCTAACTTATTGGATGTTAGGTTTTCAGAATTAAATCAGTATACAACAGACCCAACTTTACAGCAAGATATAGACAATAGACTTTCACCTAATATAGGGGCAGGTGTATATTATCGTACCAATAAATTCTATGTAGGTTTATCGGTACCTAGATTTTTAGAAACCACACATTTTCAGGAAACTAATTTATCAACGGCTAAAGAACAAATGAATTTTTATTTGATAGCGGGATATGTTTATGATCTGAATGAGTCGGTTAAATTTAAACCAGCTTTGTTGACCAAGGCTGTAAAAGGAGCCCCATTACAAGTTGATTTATCGGCAAACTTTATGTTTAACGATAAGTTTATTTTAGGTGCTGCATACAGGTGGGACGCTGCATTTAGTGGTATGGCAGGTTTCAATATATCTAATAATTTCTTAATTGGTATTGCTTATGATAAGGAAACTACAGACCTTGGTAATACAGCTTTCAACGACGGGTCATTTGAAGTAATTTTCAGATATGATTTTATTACCACCAAAAACAACCTAAAATCACCTCGTTTCTTTTAGATTTCCCTTTTTATATATTCATCATTACGTAGAATACGTAAAACGCCTTATTTTTACCTTATGAAGGAAGAACAGGTAATTCTCGTAAATCAAGATAATGAACAAATAGGCACCATGGCTAAAATGGAAGCCCATGAAAAGGCACTTTTGCATAGAGCATTTTCGGTATTTATAACAAATGAGAAAGGTGATATTATGTTACAACAACGTGCTGCATCTAAATACCACTCTCCGTTGTTATGGACAAATACGTGCTGCAGTCATCAACGTGAAGGTGAATCTAATATTGATGCGGGTAAAAGGCGACTTCAAGAAGAGATGGGGTTTCAGGCAGAATTGAAAGAATTGTTTTCTTTCATTTATAAAGCTCCTTTCGATAATGGTTTAACCGAACATGAATATGATCATGTGATGTTGGGGAGCTTCAATTCAGAACCAAATATAAATCCTGATGAAGTAGAGGCTTGGAAATGGATGTCTCCTGAAGCTGTAAAAGAAGATATTTCTAATAATCCGAATGAATATACGGCTTGGTTCAAGATTATTTTCGACAAATTTTACGAACATTTATTTAATATGCCAGCATAAAAATGAAAGTAAAAGTAAGTAGAAAGGCACATTTTAATGCAGCTCATAGGTTGTATAGAAAAGACTGGGATGATTCTAAGAATACAGAAATTTTTGGAAAGTGTAATAACCCCAATTTTCATGGACACAATTATGAAATGGTGATAAGTGTATCTGGAGAGATAGATCAAGAAACCGGTTTTGTAATGGATATGAAGGTGTTAAAAGATTTGATCAAAGTAGAAATTGAAGATTATCTAGATCATAAAAACTTGAATGTTGAGGTAGAGGAGTTTAAGAGTCTAAACCCAACGGCGGAAAATATTGCGGTAATAATTTGGAAACGACTAAGACCTCATATTGTTGCAGCGCATGATTTGGAAGTTGTACTATACGAAACGCCAAGAAATTTTGTAACATTCTCAGGCTAGTTAAGTTATAAGTTGTAAGAAAAATCCTTATTTTACGTTATACATCTAAATTAGTAGACTAACAAAAAAATAAACAATGATACATCCTTTAAAATTTAGACCTATTTTAAAAGAAAGGCTTTGGGGTGGTACCAAGCTGAAAGAGGTATTTGGAAAACCCATAGAGAGTGATATTACCGGTGAAAGCTGGGAATTGTCTACCGTACCTGGCGATATTTCTGTAGTTGCCAATGGCAGCTTAGAAGGCAAGTCACTTCAAGAACTTATAGATTCTAATGCAGAAGAATTATTAGGTAAAAGTGTAGTAGAACGTTTTGGTAAAGAATTTCCTATTCTGATCAAGTTTATTGATGCAAAACAAGATTTATCTATACAGTTACACCCAAATGATGCCTTGGCGAAAGAACGCCATAATTCGTTTGGTAAGACAGAGATGTGGTATATTATGGATGCGGATCCTAAAGCAGAACTTATTGTTGGGTTCAATAAAGATGTAACGAAAGAAGAATACGCTGAAAGTGTTGCTAATGATACCTTGCTTGATCTTCTTAATTATGAGCAAGTTAAAGAAGGAGATACGTTCTTTATTAACACTGGTAAAATTCATGCGATTGGAGCAGGGGTGATGTTGGCAGAAATTCAACAAACTTCTGATGTTACATATCGTGTTTTCGATTTCAATAGAAAGGATAAAGAAGGTAATCTTCGGGAATTACACACAGAGCTAGCTCTAGATGCTGTTGATTATGAAAAGAAAGATGACTTTAAAGTAGCCTATGGTCACGAGAAGAATGAGGTAAATACAATGGTAGATTGTCCGTATTTTAAAACAAACTTCATTGAGCTTACCAATAATCTAGATATAGATACGGCAAACAGAGATTCATTTACCATATTTATGTGTGTTGGAGGAGAAACTGTCATTAATACTGCAGAAGGTGAAGTAGCTATTAAAAGTGGAGAAACTGCTTTATTACCAGCTTTTACCCAGAAAATTTCTTTACAATCTACTGGTGCTAAATTGTTAGAGGTTACTATTTAAGTTCTAATTAACTATACGGCAATTCAAAAATTGTATTTTTGCAAAAAAATAATCAGAGATGGCAAGTATTAAAAATTTAAAGAAAGATATTAATAATGTTCTTGGAGACATTATAGAAGGTGTTTATATAGTAGAGGCTACCAATGGTACTACGCACTCAAAAGAAGGTACTGCCATTATCGATGAAGCAATTGCTACATTTGATGAATTAGTAGCTAAAATCAACAAGAACGATGTTGAGAACAAGAAAGCACATTTCAAAGAAGTAAGAAGTGATTTGGAAACTAAAGCTACTAAATTGGTTGAAGACCTAAACAAGTTAGCTTAATTCAAGACTCTTTTAAAGTAAAAAAGCATCCTATATGAATGGGATGCTTTTTTACTTTTATCAAATTGGTAAGTATTATTTAATTCTTCTTTAGGAACGTAGCCAATTCTTTACCGTATTTAGATTCGGCAACCTCTGGCGATAGTACACTGTAGATTGAATCTAAGTATTTGACATTGGCATCAGGTATTTCTTTTAAAGCGATGTATGGGGCTACAAATGACGATTTGTTATTTAGTGCAAAGTTGATTGCAAATGCATAACCTCTTTGTGTATTTCTATTGCTGATATTCGCTAATGAATCTACACTTATTTGGCTCAATTCTCCATCTACTTGGGCGGCATTCATCATTATTTCAACATTTCGCTTGTTGATACCGCTCATGGTCTGTTTGTATTCTTTTAGTTTTTCGTTAGATTCCGAACCTGTAATTTTTGCCGTAGTATCAAACGTATTCCAATCGGTATTGATCGTTATAGTACCTGGTTCGGCAAAAAAAGTAATACGATCATTTATATCATTGTTGTCTTTTTTATCTAAGTATAAATAGAATATTTCAGGACTCATTAGTTTGGTCTTGAAAGAGAAGTTTCCGTCTCCGTTTATAGCTAAGGAATCAATGGTGATTAGAACTGAGTCAGGTACGTGTTGTAAATACAGTGTACCTTTTTTAAGTCCTTTAATTTTACCATTTACAATTAAAGTCTCTTCTGCGTTATCACCACATGAGCTCAATGCCAATAGTGCGGCAACTACAAATAATATTTTTTTCATTCTTATAATTTAGGGCGCAAATATCTATAAATTTTGATAATAAAGAACGCTAACCTTTATTTTGTTAGTAACTATGATTGTTTATAAACTTGATGCTACTTCCATCAAATAGGCGCAAAGTAAAGCGCCACCGGTACCTACAACGTAGCCAAGAACTGCCAATAGAACACCGACCGATGTAAGCGAAGGATGAAATTCAGCAGCCACTACGGGAGCAGATGCTGCACCACCAACGTTTGCTTGGCTACCTACAGCTAAAAAGAAATAAGGTGCTTTAATCAGTTTGGCAACCAATATCATTAATCCGGCATGAATTGTAATCCAAATAAAGCCAACTGCAATCAATCCCGGGTTTTCAAGTACTTTGCCCAAGTCCATTTTCATGCCTATTGTCGCTACCAATATATAAATGAACATACCTCCAATTTTACTGGCACCAGCTCCTTCGTAATTTTTTGCCTTGGTAAAGGACAATGCTATTCCCAGTCCTGTAGCAATAACCACCATCCAAAAGAAAGCAGAACCTAGAAAGGAAAGGAAACTTTTTTGATCACTTACGGCATCAAAAGTACTGGTCAAATAAGAACTCAAATAATCACCAAAAAAATGAGCTATACCAACTGCTGTAAAAGCTAAGGCCAGCATAATCATGTAGTCGTTCAAGGTAGGTACACGCGTTATTTTTTCGGTAAATTCCGTCACTTTTATTTTTAGGGTTTCAATAGCTGAAGTATCTGCCTTTAACCAAGCATCTATTTTTTTAGTTCTACCAACGCCCAAAAGTACAATTGCCATCCATACATTGGCAACTACAATATCGATCAATACCATACCGCCATATTTTTCAGGATTGTATTGAAAAATTTCGAGCATAGCCGCTTGGTTTGCCCCACCACCGATCCAACTGCCAGCTATAGTAGATAATCCCCTCCAAATGGCATCAAAATCATTTCCACCAACGGTATCCGGAGAAAAAATAGATACTATAAGAATAGCAATAGGTCCGCCGATAATAATACCTGCACTACCGGTCAAGAACATGATAATAGCTTTAGAACCCAAGTTTGAAATTGCTTTAATATCAATGCTTAAAGTCATTAGAACAAGTGCCGCGGGTAACAGGTACCTACTGGCCATGAAATACAAATTAGAGAGTTCATCAGAAACAATTCCGGTACTTGTTAATATAGCCGGTAGCAAATAACACATTAGTACAGCGGGAACAATGGAATAAAATTTACTCCAAAATCCTGTTTTTAAACTTGATGTGTAAAAGATGAAACCTAAACAAAGTGCTAATAGTCCAAAGACTACCGTATCATTCGTTATCAAAGGTTGGGCAAATAAGTATGGCATACAAATATGGGTAAGTTGCTAAATTCAAATATAGTTAATTCACCAAGTTTTCGGCAATGTAATGGGCTACACCATCTTTTGTGTTAGAAAGGGTGATAAAATTGGTGATTTCTTTTACCTCTTCTCTTGCATTGGCAACTGCAACACCGAGGCCCACATTTGCTAGCATTTCAATATCGTTGTAATTATCGCCAAAGGCTATAACATCTTCTAATGTTTCGTTTTCTTGAAGAAGCAATTGAATTGCAGAAAGTTTTGACACCGCTTTTGGAGCGATCTCAATTAAAGTGTCATTAGAACGGTACAGGTTGAGCACATCACCTAATTGATCTTTAAGAATAGGCATCAATGAATCTGCACTGTCTTTGGTACACATGAGCATAATTTTATGTGCGCCAATATTTCGTTCTTCCCAATCATTTAAAGTATTAATTGTATCTTGGAACGTAGGTGTTGATTTCGTGTATTTTATTTCTTTTTCTACACGGAATGTCGTCTTAGGTACATACCATTCATTGTGGTAATACAAGCCTAGGTCAGCTTCTAATCCGTTACATAAAATATAGATATTTTTTAAAATGGAAACAGGAATAAATACTGAAGCAAGTGCTGTTTTGCCAGATAAGACCAATGCACCGTTGTAACATATAATGGGCTGATCAATTATGCCTAAGTCCGCTTGTATATAATGCATTCCACTTGGCATTCTTGCCGATACAAGTATTATTTTTGTTTCATCTTTTATTTTACCAATTTGTTCAATTGCATATTCTGAAACATCACTTTTGGAGGATAATAATGTACCGTCTAAATCTGAACAGAGAATTTTATACTTCATTTTAAATATTTAACCAGTAGGTAAGTTTTAAGTTTATAGAACGGTATTTTGGTTCAAACGAATTAACAAAATAGTTGTCATTATACACTATAAATAGGTCTGATAAAGGAGCAAAACGCCATTGAAGTCTAGAATTGAAACCTAAATTATCTCTTTGATTACTATACTGCACTAGTGTTGACCAAAAAATAGACTTACTAAAGGTAACGTCTATTTTTGGACTAATTAGCCAAATATCTGTACTTGAATAGGGATCAGGTAGCGATATTTTATCATAGTTCATGGCCAATGACAAAAATACTTTTGGTTGAAATCTTAAAAACATTTCTGCCCCTACAGAGAATCTATCACCGTTGAAAAAGCTTCCCATAGTAGGAGATATAGAATAGGCGAACCTTTTTCTACTATCAGATTGATATTCTAAAGAAACATAATTGTAATGATAACCTACCTCATTGGGTAAGGGTATGGCATCATCTATATCGGTTGGGTCAAATTCATCAAAAAGGTAGGTGTAGGTATGTGTATAGGACACATTGATTTCTGATTGGTCGTTAAATTTCGACTCCCAAGCACCCATTAAATCATAATCCGTATGAAGGAAGTCATTTTCAGGGCTCCAAGTTAAAACAGGGAAAAATTGAAAACTATGGCTTTGTAAGGCACTATCTTCTGGCCAGAAAACACGCTCAATCATTGTTGCCGATTTAAAAATATCCGTTCTACGAATAAAGCCAAGGTCTGACCTAAAATCTTCACCAATGTAAACCATGTCTTCAAAAAAGTTCCAGTTTCTGGAGTTATACTGCATAAATGCACCTGAAGAAAGATTTGCTTTGCCAGCGTTATGAGCAAAAGATTTATGCAGATAGAATTTACCGTTCCAGATATTATTATCTGAAATTAAATTATAATCTATACCTGCAACCCTATTATAACGGTCTTCAGGATCTTGAAATTCATAATCCTCAAATGATTGTCTATTGATAAAGAAAATACCAATATTGGATCGCCCAAAAACATTTTGCTGCAGGGCGAACATGGTATTGTTATTAGATGCAATTTGTTCATCTAAATCTTCAGCCGTCTGTAAATTTAGAAAGCCCAATCTTAGACCTTTGTTCAACTTTCCACTTAAACGAACGCCACCTATAATTTTATTTTCAATAGCATTGTCAGCTGTGTCTTTAGCGATACCTATACGCCTAGAGAAAAACGGATTAGCATCTCTGCCCCCACCAAAACTGCCAAATAAATCGCTGTTATCTATGAAAAACTGTCTCTTTTCGGGCAGTGAAACTTCAAAACGTGTTAGGTTGGTTACCTGATCATCAACTTCTACTTGAGAGAAATCTGGATTTACGGTAACATCCAAATTCATGCTGTTGCCAATAGCTATTTTAGCATCGCCACCTATATTAATTTTAGTTTCAGATTCATTCAATTCAAAGTCTTTTTGCGAACCAAAATTTACATAAGGGATAACGGTAAGCGGAGTACGATATTTGCCCAACGGTTTCTCAAAAACCATATCGCCCATAAATGTGAGTCCGTATATATTTTGATTTTGAGGGATATTCGTCCACGTACTGTTCTCGTTAGATTGGGTATCAAAACGGTAACTATTAAATCGCCATTTGGTTTCACCTTCTTTAAATTTAAAAGCGGTTAATGGTATAGTCATTTCAGCCGTGTAGTAGCCGTTATAAATTTTAGAATCTCCGCGCCATTTTACATCCCATGAAATGGTAAATCCGTTAAGGTTCAATCCACCGCCGGAAACTAGTCCTTCACGACGAACTCCATACGGATTGATGCCAAATAGAAAAGCATTATTGCCGTCGTTAAATGTGTCAAAAAGTAAAGTAATATTATCACTGTTTCCTGCCCTAAAGTCTCGTTTTAAGGACTGAATGGAATAATCTGAACCAGCAGTATATACGGTAATACCAATATATAGGTTAGATTCATCATATAGCATTTTAATCTCTGTCTGCTTTTTAGATTGAACAGTATCTAGGGGGAAGTATTGCCAAAATTCATCAGCCTGATCTGCAGTTGCCCATACAGGTTCATCAAGAATTCCGTCAGGAGTAATCTTAGCGTTAGTTTCGTTTACAACGAAAGATTTATCTGAAATTTGCCCATGTAAAGAGTAGCAAAAAAGTATAAGTACAAGTGTACTTAAGTATTTGGTCATTTTGGTAAATGTTTGGTGGTCAGCCAAATTTAGGTGTTTGTTTTGTTAAATAAAATGCCAAATCGAAATAAACAGGCAAATTATATAACTAAATACCAAATCAAATTAAGATTCAATTATCCATTGAACTTTTTGCTTTTCTTTTTATTGGGATTTTTAAAAAGTCTTTTGAAGAATCCGTCACGTTTTACAGGGTCACAATTCAGTGCTTCTTGAACGGTAGATGACGGTCTTGGAAATTTCGATTTGGTGTAACTGTCAAACTCGGTGTCCTTGTTCAATTCTTGCATCCATAGCCCAAATAGGGGTAGAGCGGCATTTGCACCTTGCCCGATACTCGTATTACTGAATCCGATTTCATGTTGATCAAGACCAACCCAAGTAATGTGAACCAACTTAGGGGTCAAGGCAACAAACCAAGCATCTTTATTATTTTGGGTAGTACCTGTTTTACCGGCAATGTCATTATTGAGTCCGTATGTATTTCTGAGTCTAGCTGCCGTTCCAGAATTGACAGTAGATTTCATCATTTCAATCATTATCTGACTAGTTTCTTTAGAAAAAGCGGCTTTTTCGTTCAATTTGGGCTTAAATTCAGCTAAAACGGAGTCTTTATGATTAGAAATGCTTTTGATTAAATTTGGTTGTATATACTTGCCATTATTTACATAACTGGTATACGCTTGTGCCAAATCGATGATTTTGATTTCACCAGTGCCAAGGGCAATAGAAGCTTCTTTGGGTAATTTGTCTTCAATCCCCATATTTTTAGCCATTTGCAATACATTGCCAATACCTGCCTTTCCCAAAACTTTTACAGCAATGGTGTTGATGGAATTGCTAAGACCTTCTTCCATTGAATAGTTGAGGTACGCTTCATCTTTATCGCCAGAATTAGAAGGCGACCAGCCCTTTAAATTATCATATTCTATTTCTTCTGCAGAGAAATAGGTGCAAGGAGAAATGCCTTGATCTATAGCAGTTGTGTAAACAATAGGTTTAAAAGTAGAACCTACCTGACGTTTACTTTGAGAAATATGATCGTATTTGTATCGTTCAAAATTAATACCACCCACCCAAACTAAAATATCTCCGTTTGCAGGGTCTACAGCCAGAGAACCGGTATTTAAGAATTTGGTATAATGTTGAATACTATCCATGGTACTTGCCATTATTTCTTCATCTGCTTGCCAAGATTTGAAAGTCCTTTTTTGTTTGTTCTTAGATAAACTATCAATAATTTTTTGATGTGATAATCCTGATTTTTGTAACCTTTTATATGTAGGTGTTCGCTTGGCTATTTTTTCCAATAACTTTTTATCTTTTAACCAAGGTGCGTTAGAACCGTAACTTTTTTCAAAACTATGCTGTAATATGGTCATATGTTGTACCATGGCTTCTTCAGCCAATTTTTGCATTTTGTAATTTAGAGTGGTGTAAATTTTTAATCCTGATGTGTAAATGTTATAATCCGTATCAGCTTCGTTTTGTTCTGTGATCCAGTTGAGCATTTCCTTGCGGACCTCTTCTCTAAAATAAGGTGCAATACCGGCATTGTAATCAAACTCCCTATAATTAAGATCAAGACCCTCTTGAGAGAATTTCGTTACCTGCTCTTCAGAGATAAAATCGTTATTATACATAGCACGTAGTACCAGATTACGCCTACCAAGACTTTTCTCTGGGAAAATCCTAGGGTTATACCCATAAGTAGCCTTTAACATACCAACTAAAGTAGCAGCTTGAGCAGTGGTAATATCCTTGGTTCTGGAATTGAAAAATTTTAGCGCGGCACTTTCTATGCCAAAAGTATTATCGCCAAAGGAAACCGTATTTAAATAGTTAGTTAGGATTTCATCTTTAGTAAAGATCTTTTCCAGCCTTTTGGCAATGATCATCTCCTTTACCTTGTTGACAACAATATTCGTTTTATTTCTTTCTTTTCTAGGATATAAATTTTTTGCCAATTGTTGGGTGAGGGTACTGCCACCGCCAGAAGAATTATCGCCTAAAAGCACCGTTTTGAAACCTACTCTAACCAAACTTCTGATGTCCACACCAGAGTGCTCATAAAAACGCTCATCTTCAATGGCAACTAATGCATGTATCAAATGTTCTGGAAAATCTTGGAAGGTAATAGGTTGTCTATCGTACAAATAATATTTACCTATTAATACGCTATCTGCTGTAAATACTTCAGATGCCATTTGATATTGAAAGTTAGAAAGTTCTTTTTTGGAAGGGATTTTCCCCCACAAACCAATATTAACACTAACAATGAATAGAATGAACAGGGCAAAAAGACCCAGAATACCTAAACCGATTATTTTGCGGATACTTAATTTTCGTTTAGATGATTTTCTCGTCTTCTTCTTCATGCCTGCAAGTTGAGACATAAATTTAATCTTACCAAGTTTTAACAATGCCTTAAAATTTGATGTACTATTTTTGGGCAAAATTTTAGTGATGAAAAATTATATTATTTTACTTTTTTTGGTATCTAATTTCACTTTTGCAAATGATATGTATTGGTCAAAAACCGGACATAGGGTTGTTGGTGAAGTTGCTGAGCAACATTTAAGTAAAAAGGCAAAACGAGCCATAGAAAGTTTGTTGGAAGGGGAGAGTTTGGCTGCTGTTGCCAATTTTGGTGATGAAATAAAATCTGATCGAACATACCGTAAATTCAGTGCATGGCATTATGTAAATATTCCGTTTGGAAAAACCTACGAAGAAATAGAGAAGAATGAATATGGGGACTTGGTACAAGGGGTTAATACATGTTTAGAAATTATAAAAGACGAAAACAGCAGTAAAGAGGATAAAGCCTTCTATCTAAAATTTTTGGTTCATCTAATTGGAGATCTACACCAACCTATGCATGTGGGCAGAGCAGAGGATAAAGGAGGTAACGATATACAACTACAATGGTTTGGTAGTGGTACCAATTTACATAGGGTTTGGGATTCTAATATGATCAACGAAAACGGAATGAGTTTTACGGAACTGGCTACGGAATACCCAGAAATGTCTAAGGAGCAAATTAAATTTCTACAAAGCGGAAGTTTGCTTGACTGGGTAGAAGAATCTCACCAATTGGCAGAGAAAGTTTATGCCTCTGTAGAGCCAGGTGAAAAACTAAGCTACCGTTATAGTTATGATTGGTGGCATACCGTAGAAGATCAATTACAAAAAGGCGGAGTTCGCCTTGCCGCAGTATTGAACGAGGCATTTAAATAATTATCGTTTAGATATTTTATTTCCTGTAATGTGGCGTTGTCTAGAACATCTAAATCGGTCCATTTCATCTGATCTTAATTTAGCATGCTTTGTTGCGCGACCTTGAACACGTTTGCGCCACATTCTAAAACTACTTGGTTTCATTTCGCGACGCATAACTTCAATAGTTTCTTGTTCGCTAATACCAAATTGAAAAGTAATGGCCTCAAACGGCGTACGGTCTTCCCATGCCATCTCAATAATACGGTCTAATTCTCTTTCTGTAAATTCTTTGTTCATAGCGTTATAAAGGTACTACATGATATTATAAAGTAGAAACTTGTTCTTATTTTATTGTAGCTCAAAATAAGTAAACGATAGGATAAAAAAACAAATCCGGATAGTATATGAAAACACCATCCGGAAGCTTTAATTTTTTAGAACTATATATATGGTATAACTTTTACACCAAAACATTCTTTAGTTCATTCCTGTACTCTGACGGATTTTGACCTGTAAATGCTTTAAAAGATTTATTGAAGTGAGAAAAGTTGTTGAATCCGCATTCAAAACAAACTTCGGTAATGCTCATCGGTTTTTCTGCCAAAAGCTTGGAGGCATGTACTAAGCGATACTCATTTACAAATTGTACAAATGTTTTATTTGTGATTTTTTTAAAGTACCTACAGAAAGATGGTATGGTCATACTTACCATAGAAGATATCTCCTCTAGCGTCAATTCTTCTCTAAAGTTATTTTTAACGTGATTGAATACAATGTTAATACGGTCATTATCCTTAACGTCTGTGGTAAATGAAAAACCTTCCGCATTCAATAACCGCATATCATCTGAATTACCGAGTTCGTTTAATATATTAAGGATGGATAATAGTCTTTGAAAATCGGTTTGATATTCCAAAACCTCCATTTTATCTCCTATTTTCAGTTTCGTCTTGCCAGAAAAAGCAATTCCGCCACTAGCACTGCTGAATAAGCTAGCTATTTTCTTCATTTCTGGAAGCTTGAAAAAATCTGGTCCTAAGAAATCTAACTTCATTTGTACAACAGTTTCGCTCGTATTGCCGGTAAGGGCATCTGTAAATCCGCAATGAGGTAGATTGCTACCTATTAATATAAGGTCACCATTGGTATAATAAGATACGTGACTACCAATTTGCCTTTTACCAGAACCACCGTTTACATAAACCAATTCAAGTTCTGGGTGATAGTGCCATAGGTTGTTTTTGTTTAATCTATTTTCATCAAACTTCTGATAAGTGAATGATTTACCGAAATCTGGTTTTATGGCTTCAAATGTAGGTTTTTGTTTTACCATGATATTTTGGGTTTATACTATAAAATTAAACCTTCTATTATGTATGTTCTTTGCAAAATTAACTAAAATATGTGGAATCTTAACCAAAGGGTAATAATGGATATGTAAGGTGGTTAAAATAGCACATAAATTGGGAAATTATGATGTAGTGAGAGCTTTATAACGGCTGTATGTTTGTAGTGTAAATTATCATTAACCCTTAAATAATTTATATTATGAAAAACCTAGTAAAATTCACAACAGTTGTTGCCTTTATGTTCGCTACAGTAGCAGGCATGGCAAGAGAGCCGAAATTAAACCTATTATCTGCAGGTAAAGCCAAGAGTGTGGTTTTAACTATGAATGCATCTACAAATGGTGTTCAGGTTAAGTTAATGGATTCTGATTTAAATGTTATTTATTCAGAAAAAATGGCCGAGGGTCAGTTTAGCAAGAAATTAAATCTAAAAGATTTGGTAGATGGAGTATACTTCTTATCTGCTGATGATCAAATGACAGCATATTTATATACAATCGTTTTAGAAAACGATAATGTGAAAATCGTAGAATCTGATGAAGAAATCAAGCCTTTCTTTAGAAAGACTGATAATATGATCTTCATGAACTATTTAAACTTAGATAGAGCAGATATGTCTATCAAGATTTACGATACAGAAAGTAGAACAGTATTTACACAAGAAGTAGCAGATGAGTTGATTGTTGAAAAAGCATTCAATTTTACAGATGCTTTCCCTGGTACTTACACGGTTACCGTTAAGTCTGCAGGTAAAACATATACTGAAGAGTTTGTTGTTAATTAAGTTGATTTAAGTTGATTTAAGAAGGGGACGGGAGCGTCCCCTTTTTTTTGCTATAAATTTAAGTACATAAAAGCCCAATACATTAAAGCAAATTGTATTGGCAATCTCAGTAAAAGTGCCCACTTTGGTAATCCTGCACTTGCCTTTTCGCTAGACAACATATAAAAGTGTACCAATAAGAATACGGCAAGCATAGCAATAATGCCATAAATTGAAAAGTTTTTAGTCTCTTTAAAAAATAGACCAATACCCAAAACAATCTCTGCTACACCGCTTAGCAGAACCAAAGCTTTGTGAGCAGGTAAGTAGCGTGGCATAATTCTAAGATATATCTTAGGTTTTATAAAATGCATAAAACCCGCAAAAATATAGATTGCGCCCATTAGATATAAGTGCCACGGATAAGTCATACGTATTTTAAAGTTTAATATTTTAAGCTTTGGTGTTTGCGGAAATCCAATTCATAATTTTTTCTTCAAGTAAGGCTAACGGTACGCAACCTACTTCTAAAACTTTCTCATGAAATACTTTAATGTCAAAATCTTTACCAAGATTAGCTTCAGCTTTAGCACGAAGTTCCATGATTTTTAGCTGACCTATTTTATAGGATAGTGCCTGACCAGGATTTGCCATATATCGTTCTATTTCAGAAGTAATACTAGCCTCTGATTCTGCTTCGTTATCTAAAGAATATTTAATTGCCATTTCTCTAGACCATCCTTTAGAATGTAAACCTGTATCTACAACCAAACGAACTGCACGGTGCATTTCTGCACCTAACATTCCAAAATATTGGTATGGGTCAGTGTACAAACCTAGCTCTTTACCTAAAGATTCGGTATATAAGGCCCAACCTTCACCGTAGGCGCTATACCAAAGTGTCTTTCTGAATTCAGGTAAGTTTTCATTTTCTTGAGTAAGTGAAATTTGAAAATGGTGACCCGGTATAGCCTCGTGCAAGAATAAATCTTCATCTGAATACGTGTTGTAAGAGGTAACGTCTGGTATAGGAACATAAAATATTCCAGGTCTGGTACCATCTAAAGAACCAGGGTTGTATTCTGCACTAGCGGAAGCTTCTCTAAAAGCCTCTGTACGTCTTACCTCAAAAGGAGTTTTAGGTTGTTTGCTAAATAAAGCATTTACCTTAGGCATCATTCTTTTGTGGATGTCATTGAAATTATCGATAACCTCTTGTGGGTCTTTAAAGGGCATCAGTTCCTTTTTGTTACGAACTTCATTAAAGAACGCTTTTAGGTCACCATTAAAACCAACTTGCTTTTTAACAGCTTCCATTTCAGCGCTAATTCTAGCTACTTCTTTTAATCCAATTTCATGGATTTCTGAAGCAGTCATATTAGTTGTAGTGTACAATTTTATTTGATGTGCATAAAATTCATCGCCATTTGGTATTCGTTGTATACCACTAGTTTCTCTACCTGCATTTAAATATTCGGTAGCCATAAAATCATGAAGTTCTTTGTATGCAGGAATTATTTTATTGGTAATCACAGCTGTATAAACTTCGGTTAATCGTTGTTTATCTGAGTCGGAAAAATCTGCAGGGAAGTTTTTGATCGGACTGTAGAACAAGTTGTCTACAAGTTCAGTATTAGCAACACTTGCAAGTTGCGGTAATACTTTTTTGATAAGCGATTTAGGTAATACGTTTTTAAATTTGATACCTTCTTGCATTTTAGATTTGGCAGAATGTAACCAAACCTCGTAGTCTTCTAAACGCTTGCTCCAGTTTACATAGTCTTCTGTTGTTTTAAATGGTTGTGCACTTGAGCCACCAGCTAATTGCCCTATCATTAAATTCATGGACCACATTTGGTCTATTGGAGTGTACTGCTCAAAAGCCAGTCCCTCTAAATTTACTTCACATTCCCATTTTAATATAGATTTGGACATTAGCTCACTTTCAGAAAGTTGCGCATTGTCAAATTTTTCCGCTTTTTCTAAATAGTTTTGGTAATAGTTGACTAATTCTTTCTTATAGCTATCAGAAAGAAAATTTGGTAAAGTATCATTGTATCTATTATCACCTTGAAAAGTAGCGTTTAACGGATTCAATTTTAATCCGTCATCATAATAGTGAGCCAATAGGGTCATGAAGCCAATATTATGTACGGTGGGGTTGGTAGAAACTTCGCCGTTCGTTCTTAGTTGCGCTTGTGTATGTAGCCCAATAGTTAGGGCAAGTAGTATAACTAATTTTTTCATTGAATTGAATATTAAAATATTATAGGTATTTCTTGAACCTGTCCTTTTTGTATTGCGGTACAGACTCGTTGGTCATGAACAGTTCCAGCAAATCTTTAGATTTTTCTTTTGCGAACATCAATTCATAAAATTGTTGAGAGGTAAATGTATTTCTAGATTGTTCCACTAATATCATTTCATCACCGGCAGCTACAAGACCTTCTTCTAGTATTTTTACATAGGTACCTGGATGATTATGGGTAATAAATTCTTTAAGTATTTTTTGCGTGCCAAAACGGATGCCTAGTTTATAACAAGGTTCACGTGGCTGAGAAACTTGTACGAGCGCTTTACCGAGTTTATAAATATCGCCGACGCGAATTTTAGATTCATCTAGACCTTCTACGGTTAAGTTTTCACCGAACATGCCCCAATCCCATTCTAAATCTGGGTAAAGATTTTTCCAATAACCATAATAGTCGGCAGAGAAAAGATAGCATGCTTTGTTGGTGCCACCATGGTGAACACGGTCTATTATAGTGTCATCTTTAACGTCATTTTTAGTTAGAAATAAACTTTTAGAAGTTGGGTATTTGAAGATACCGGTTTGCTCTGTGGCGCCGTTCCATTCAAAAGTTACTGCATCTCCTATGTTCGTTGAAATCACCTTCATGTGGTGAAGATAAAAAAAGCACTAGTATTTATAATCAAAGGTTTACCTAAAGTTGACCAAACTGTTATTAAATTGGTTGAAAACAGCTTGTGTAAATGATTAACTATAGATTTTTATGCTTCATATTTGCTAATTTCTAAATTTAGAAATTAGACTATTTGTAAAGATTAGTTGTCACAGTGTCTTTTAATATGATAGTATTTTGAGCGTTTTGAGATGAGCTATTTTCTGGGAAGTACCAAAAGGGGATGGTAATCAGCGTATCTCTTTCAAAAACTCCTTTTTCCTTCTCGTCCGGACCGATTATTCTAAGAAAGTGTTTTCCTCTTGGTAATTTTTCTAGGTCTAATATGGTTTCAAAACCAAACTGTTCTTGTTTATTTTTAGTCAAATTAAAATTATAAACTTGTTTTTTTGAGTCTATTTGAAGTTCGAAAATAGAATCGAATACTTTTAAATATTCAGATTGAATTCCAAGATGGTCTACTGGTGTGACTTGAAAACTAACTAAACCTGAAGCTGACTGCATATTAGATAAATGAAACCCAAACCCCCTTTCATCTTCTTCGGGTAAAAGAGTAGAATCATTTTTAAAAACAGCATCTTCCATATAATTAGTGTAGCTTATAAATATTGGTAAATAAGATTTTTCTATGATTTTAGAAGGTATTGAGGCAAAATTTACCATATCGGTATCTTCTAATAATTGGTCTTCATAATTTTCTTTACCTGTAAATTGTTGCGAAGTACTCTGTTCATGGTCAAGATAGTTGGATCTTAACGTGCCAAATCCAGAAGAAAAAAATGAAACAATAAAATAAACGGGTACTATTAATATACCGATCCAACGCGCTTTTTTCTGATCTAAGAAATTATATACTAAGGGTCTATATAAAAAAGAAAGGGTAATGTAGCTAAAAACCCTATAAATTGGATAGTATATTATTGATGTCCATTTGTACTTTTTTAAAATACCAGCTCCTAGAAAATCAATCAGTAATAATAGGATACTGAAAACGTAAATAAAAATGAAACTCCCATTTGTATATTCATAAAACGTTTCAGAAATAGATTTGATTATTTCAAGATAACTTATAGTCACGGCCATAACACCTATGACCATAAAAAATGAAATTAAATAGAAAATCATTAAGAAAGCTAGCGCAAATAAGGTGCTGCAAATATTCTCAAGTCTAGAAATATAATGATCAAACGAACCTACCTTTTCTTTTAAAAAATCTGAGAATTTTTTAGAGTAGTTTAAATTTCGATAATCAATATCTCCAGATACATATCGTAATCCAATTGCGCCAATCCATAAACCTCTAATAACTACATGAGTTAATAATACTATTATTAAAATAAGTATGCTAGTTAATAAAGTACTCAATAGAAAATTGTTAAGAATGTACTCTTTTTGTATAGATTTAAAGTATTCTAACTCTATACTACCATAACTTGTAATCAACCCATAAATAGCAAACCCAGAAATAATGAGTTCTAGTTGCCAACTTTCTTGCTGCAGGTTATCCAGTAGTTTTTTAAATTTTTTACTACGGTAGTCGTTTTTCATTTGGTCAGTGGTTTCTCAACTGAAAGATAACAACATTTAACAAAAAAGCCACTACAAAAAATGTAGTGGCTTTTCTTAAGATTATAGGAAATGGAAATTACTTTACCATCTCGTAGCTACGCTTAATGAAATCTGTTAAAGCTTTACCTTTAAGTAAACCTTTAGATAACTTCGCTAAGTCTAGTGACTGATTGATCAATCGCTCTTTTTTCTTCGCTGTCTTTGTATTTAAAAACTCGCTAACCAATGGGTGATTCGTATTAACGATTAGGTTGTACATGTCTGGCATAGAACCCATACCAAACATACCACCGCCACCGCCAGTCTGTTGCATTTCTTTCATACGACGCATAAACTCAGGCTCTGTAATAGTGAACGGAGAAGAATCGCTATCCATAGCTTCTAATTGAACTGTAAAGCTTTTATCAGTAATAGCTTCTTCCAATTCTTTCTTCAAGGTTTCTTTTTCTTCTTCAGATAATTTAGAGATTTGAGTTTCTTCCTTTTGAATCAATTTGTCAATATGATCGGCATCTACACGAGCAAAAGAAATATTCTCTTTAGAGCTTTCTAGCTTCTGCATTAAGTGACCGATGATTGGCGAATCTAATAACAACACTTCGTAACCTTTTGCCTTTGCAGTTTCAATATAACTGTGTTGTGCTTCTTTGTCAGATGCGTAAAGAATAACTGTTTTTCCGTCTTTATCTGTCTGTGTATCTTTTATTTTCTCTTGTAACTCTTCAAACGTAAAGTAAGAACCATCTACCGTTGGGTAAAGTGCAAACTTATCTGCTTTGTCAAAGAACTTATCTTCAGAAAGCATTCCGTATTCAATAACGATTTTAATATCGTTCCATTTTGCTTCAAACTCGGCACGATCATTTTTGAACAGCGAGTTCATTTTATCAGCCACCTTTCTAGTGATGTAAGAAGATATTTTCTTCACTGCACCATCAGCCTGTAAATACGAACGAGATACGTTTAGCGGAATATCTGGAGAATCAATAACACCGCGTAACATGGTCAAGAATTCAGGAACGATACCTTCAACGTTATCAGTAACGAATACCTGGTTTTGGTATAGTTGAATTCTATCTTTCTGCTGATTTAAATCGTTAGAGAGTTTTGGGAAATATAAAATACCCGTAAGGTTAAAAGGATAATCTACATTTAAATGAATATGAAACAAAGGCTCCTCAAATTGCATTGGGTAGAGCTCTCTGTAAAAACTTTTATAGTCTTCCGGCTTTAAATCTGCAGGTTGCTTTGTCCATGCTGGGTTAGGGTTGTTAATGATATTGTCAACCTCTTGCGTTGGCGCAGGATCTTCTTCTTTTGCACCTTCAGGTTTTGGTAAAGTTTCAGTCTTCATTCCAAATTTGATCGGAATAGGCATGAACTTATTATACTTTGTTAAAAGCTCGTTTATTTTACCATCTTCTAAAAACTCGGTAGAATCATCTGCGATATGAAGAATGATTTCCGTACCACGCGTTTCTTTTTCAGCTGGTTCCATGATAAATTCTGGAGAACCGTCACATGACCAATGAACCGCTGGCTCATCTTTAAAACTCTTAGTGATAATCTCAACTTTATGGGCAACCATAAATGCAGAATAGAATCCAAGTCCAAAATGACCAATAATTCCTGAATCTTTAGCAGAGTCCTCATACTTGTTCAAGAACTCTTCAGCACCAGAGAAAGCTACCTCGTTAATATATTTCTTTACTTCTTCTTCTGTCATACCAAGACCTTGGTCAATGATATGTAGTTTTTTGCCTTCTTTGTCTGCTTTAACCTCTATAATAGGGTTGCCATATTCAACCTTTGCCTCGCCAATTGTGGTCAAGTGCTTCATTTTTAAGGTTGCATCTGTTGCATTTGAAATTAATTCTCTTAGAAAAATTTCGTGATCACTGTACAAGAACTTCTTGATCAGTGGAAAAATGTTGTCTACGGACACATTAATTTTACCTGTTGCCATTTTTTATATTTTTTATGCCACAGTCAGTGCGGCCATTGTTAATAATGATTGTTCGTTGCTATTGGTCAAAAAAAATACCATAATAGCTTATTGTGACAAACTGACAGTTTACTGCCTATAAAAGTTTAACATATATTTTTGTTTATGAAATATTAAAAAACGTTAAACATAATGTATATTTGTATTGTGGTTATGAAAAAGTGCTATGAAAAAGAATTTTAAGCATAATCACATGTTGATTATTTATTGGTTAGGTTGTTTTGAAAACGTGCTATTTAAAATAGCACGTTTTTGCTAAATAAAAGCTAATGTGTCATGAAAACTTCTAACTATGAAATCTGCATTGTACCTTATTTAAAAAAAAATTGATATGCCTGCAAAAGCCAAAAAAGTAACAAAAGAGATGATTATAACAATGTTTATGGACTACGTTTTAGAAAACGAGAAGTTGCCCAAAACAGTCTACAAATTTTGTAAAGTAAATGCTATTGAAGAATCAGCTTTTTATCTTCATTTTGGATCAATAGATGCCATCAAGAAAAGTATTTGGAATACTTTTTACACAAACACAGTTAGTGTAATAGAGAAAAATAAAGAGTATCAGGATTTTACCAATAGAGAAAAGATGCTTACGTTTTTCTATACCTTTTTTGAAGTACTGACATTGAATAGAAGCTATATTTTATTTATAATGGATAGTGCTTCTGGTCCGTTCAAAAATATGGAGCAATTAAAAGGACTAAGAAAAAATATTAAGGAATTTTCTAAAGGCTTGATTGCAGATGGCAATGCAGACAAGAATTTAAAAATTACGAAACACAACCCGCAATTATTTTCAGAAGGGGCATGGTTACAGACCATGTTTTTAATGAATTTTTGGAAATCGGATGATTCTGCCGCATTTGAAAAAACAGATATAGCTATTGAAAAATCTGTAAACACCATTTTCGATGTGTTCGATAATACGCCATTAGAGAATATTCTTGACTTCGGGAAATTTCTTTATAAGGAAACCTTTGCCTAATCTAAATCATACGATTTGAAAACACTTGATAAAATACCTACCGGAAAAATAGAGCGTGCAAGTAAGCTGGTGAAAACCGGAGCTAAGATTGGTGGTAATTATGCCAAGTATTTGGGTAAGAAAATCATAAATCCGGACACGACTAAAGACGAGTTGAACGAAGATAATGCCGCAGATATATATGACGGCTTAAAATCATTGAAGGGTAGTGCGCTTAAGGTTGCCCAGATGTTGAGTATGGAGAAAAATTTACTGCCTAATGCTTATGTAGAGAAGTTTTCACTTTCACAATTTTCAGTTCCCCCTTTATCTGCACCTTTGGTTAGAAAGACTTTTAAGAAGTATTTAGATAAGTATCCAGAAGAAGTTTTTGATACATTCGATAAAGATTCAATAAATGCCGCTAGTATAGGTCAGGTGCATAAAGCAACCAAAGACGGTAAAAATTTAGCGGTAAAAATTCAGTATCCAGGTGTAGCACAAAGTATAAGCAGCGATTTGGCGATTGTAAAGCCTATTGCTATCCGTATGTTCAATCTTCAAGGCAAAGATTCAGATAAATATTTTAGGGAAGTTGAAAATAAACTGGTTGAAGAGACAGATTATATTTTAGAAGTAGCACAAAGTAAAGAGATTACCGAAGCCTGTTCGGTAATACCGAATATCAATTTTCCAAAATATTATACAGAACTATCTAGTTCACGTATAATTACAATGGATTGGATGTCCGGTAAACATTTGAGTGAATTTACAAAAACTGATTTTTCTCAGGCAACAGGAGATAAGTTAGGTCAGGCATTGTGGGATTTCTATATGTTTCAAATTCACGGATTAAGAAAAGTACATGCAGATCCGCACCCAGGTAATTTTATGGTGAATGATAATGAAGAGCTTATTGCAATTGATTTTGGTTGCATTAAGGAAGTGCCAGATTCTTTTTATGTACCGTATTTTGAACTGGCAAGACCAGAGGTGATATCAAATGATGAAAAGTTTACAGAAAAGTTATACGAGCTTGAAATATTGATGCCTAATGATACTCCAGAAGAAATATTATTTTTTAAATCGATATTTCATCAATTGCTAAGTTTATTTACATCACCATTTCACAATGAAGATTTTGATTTTGGCGATGAGGTTTTTTGGAGTGAAATAGCGGCGTTAGGTGAACAATTCTCTTCTGATAAGCAAATTAGAAAAATGAATGGAAATAGAGGTTCAAAGCACTTTTTGTATATGAACCGTACCTTCTTTGGTCTTTACAATCTTCTTCATGATTTAAAATCAAATATTAAAGTAAACGACTACCAGAAATATTTGAGTTTGTAATTTCACGCTCCTTTGTAATAATAGATGATTGTTATATTTTCAAAAAAATTTCTTAATAGTTGTTTATATTGCAACACTAATTCAACCTGAGCTTTATCAGGATTAAAAAATTACTATGTATAATTCAAAAATAATTGGCTTAGGTCATTATGTACCTGAAAACGTAGTGACAAACGATGATTTGTCAAAAGTGATGGATACTAATGATGCTTGGATCCAAGAACGTACCGGTATAAAAGAGAGAAGGCATGTGGTAAAAGGTGATGGAGATACCACTACTACCATGGGTGTTAAGGCAGCTAAAATTGCCATTGAAAGAGCCGGTATTGATAAAGACGATATTGATTTTATCGTTTTTGCTACTTTGAGTCCCGATTATTATTTCCCTGGTCCTGGTGTATTGGTTCAAAGAGATTTAGGAATTAAAACCGTAGGTGCATTAGACGTTAGAAATCAATGTTCTGGTTTTGTGTATGCTGTTTCTATTGCAGATCAGTATATAAAAACGGGTATGTATAAAAATGTACTTGTTATTGGTTCTGAATTACATTCTCATGGTTTGGATATGACCACAAGAGGTAGGGGAGTTTCTGTAATATTTGGTGATGGTGCCGGTGCGGCAGTATTAACTAGAGAGGAAGATACTACCAAAGGTATATTGTCAACACATCTACATTCAGAAGGTCAGCATGCAGAAGAGCTTTCTCTAATAGCACCTGGTATGGGTAATAGATGGGTAACGGATATCATGGAGGACAATGATCCAAATGATGAATCTTATTTTCCTCATATGAATGGTCAATTTGTATTTAAAAATGCAGTTGTTCGTTTCAGTGAGGTTATTGTAGAAGGTTTGGAGAAAAATAAATTGAATTCGACGGATATAGATTTATTGGTTCCGCATCAAGCTAACTTGAGAATATCTCAATTTATTCAAAAGAAATTTCAGTTAAGTGATGACCAGGTTTTCAATAATATTATGAAATATGGTAACACAACAGCTGCATCTATTCCTATTGCACTTACAGAAGCGTGGCAAGAAGGTAAGGTAAAAAGTGGGGACTTAGTAGTTTTAGCTGCATTTGGTAGCGGTTTTACCTGGGGCAGTGTAATTATTAGATGGTAAACATAAAGCACCCATAGTTTTGGCTATGGGTGCTATATAGTTTTACTTAATAAGAAAAAACCAACCAATCTTCTTTATTTAACATCCCTATATAAAGTAATAGACGTAATTATGTTCTAAATGTTACTTCTTCATTCGTTTTATCGAAAAAATGAAGTGCAGTTATTATGGTAAATTTTTGGTCAAGTGTCAAAAAGAAGAAACCCGGACATTCCAAAATGAATTGGAAGCCGGGCTTCAAATGCTGATAGGCTATACTAAACACTAACCATTAACTATAAACATATAGCGTTACCAACAATATTTTAAACTCGTAAGAGTATCTAACTTTACTAATAGACGAAATATTGTCTTATTAGTTACATATTAGTGCTCTTTTAACATTTTTTTATCATGAAAAAGACCCTTGTGTTCGGAGCCTCCTTAAAACCAAATCGATATAGCAATATTGCAATACATCGACTAGTAGATTCGGGGGTAGAAACCTTGGCTTATGGATTAAGAGAAGGTGAGGTTTCTGGTGTCAATATCAGTAATACTTTAGACAAAATTAGTGATATTCATACAATAACCCTATATATAAATCCAAAAAGACAAGAAGAATATTATCAATATATTATTTCTTTGGCTCCCAAAAGGGTGATTTTTAATCCGGGAACCGAAAATCCTGAATTTTATAAGTTACTGAAAAATAATAATATAGAGGTAGATGTGGCATGTACTTTAGTATTGTTGGGTACACGTCAGTATTAAGCAATATCGTTAATTTTGGCAGATGTATTTTTTTTACGAATGAGCCATAATCCTACAAAGGTTAGCAGACCATTCAACGGTAAAAGTTCATATCCGAAGACATAGCCACCAAAATAGTCACTAGGTAGCTTTGCTAAAATGAGAATTATGGAGACGCAAACCAGAGCCACGATCCATACATATTTGTCTTTTACTTGATGTTTGGTGAAAATTCCGAAAGAGAATAATCCTAGTAACGGTCCGTAGGTGTATGAGGCTACCGTTAATAATCCGTCAATTACATTTTTGTCCAATATATATTTAAAAGATATAACCACTAGAACTAACAGAATGCTCATGCCTACATGTGTTATTCTACGGGTCTTTTTTGCTATTTGTTCAGATTTTTTCTCTGTTCCAAGAAAATCTATACAAAATGATGTGGTTAGAGAGGTAAGTGCACTGTCTGCGCTACTGTAAGCAGCTGCAATTAAACCTAGCATGAACGTTACGGCAACCGTTATGCCTAAACCACTATTTAGTGCTATCTCCGGAAATAAAAGATCTGACTTTGGAGAGCCGTCCATAAGTGGTATGGCAATATTATTCGCATCGGCATATATAAAGAGCAAAGCCCCCAACAACATAAATATAAAAGTAACAAAAACTAAAACGATACTAAAGCTGACCATATTTTTTTGAGCCTCACCTAAGTTTCTACATGTTAGGTTTTTTTGCATCATATCTTGATCAAGTCCCGTCATACATATGGTAATGAACATTCCGCCTAAAAACGATTTTACCAAATGGTTTTTAGAAGAAAGATCGTCAGTAAAAAAGGTTTTGCTATACTGACCTAATTCAGGAGAGTTTAGAAACTCCATAAAAGTCCAATCCATTTTTTCAAGTATAAAATAAATGGATAACCCCACTGATATCAACATAAACAAAGTTTGCAAGGTATCTGTCCAAACAATCGTTTTAATTCCGCCTTTAAAAGTATAGATCCAAATTAGTAATATGGATAGAATAACAGTAATTTCAAAAGGAACGTTCCAAGCATCGAACACGAATTGTTGTAGAACAATAGCTACCAGAAATAAACGAAAAGCAGCACCAAGAACCCTAGAGATAAAAAATGAAATAGCGCCCACTTTATAACTTACAAAGCCAAATCTATCATCTAAATACTGATAAATAGAGGTTACATTCTGCTTATAATAAACAGGAAGCAGTACAAACGCCGTAACCATGTAACCTAAAAAGTACCCAAAAACAACTTGCATATAGCTGAATTCAGAAGCTTTTACCCACCCTGGTACAGAAATAAAGGTAACACCAGATAAAGAGGCGCCCACCATACCAAATGCTACCAAATACCATGGTGACTGTTTACCTGCCTTAAAAAAATCTTCGTTAGAATCGTTTTTGCCGGTGAAATATGAAATAATCAACAGCAAAACAAAGTAGCCAGAAATTAAAAGTAAAATATGAGAGGCGTTCATGGTTTAAAATTTGCGGCAAATTACAAAAAGTTAAAGGAGCTTGTGAGATAACTTAAAATCTTGGAGCTTAATTTGAGAATACTTTAATTAAGAACTGATAAAGTTGGTTTACATTTTATTACCGATTTAATTTTGATACCTTTTCGAATATCAAATTCTAAATAAAAATAATTATGAATAAGGGGCATCTTTTGAAAAATAAAACATTTTTAGGTTTACTGATTTTCGGTTTGCTATTAAGTAATGTGTTAAGTGGTCAAGAGAGTGTAGTTGCGGATAAGAAAATTGATAAGGCAGTAGGTAAGCTTCTGAAAGATAAAAAAATAAAAAATGCTTTTGAGGTTATAGATGCTATAGAGAATGAAACAGAACGTGATTTAATTACGTTAACAGAAATTCCTGCTCCACCTTTTATGGAAGCTGAGAGGGCAGAAGCATTTAAGGAAATGTTTGTGGAAGCAGGTTTAGATGAAGTTTCAATTGATGATGTAGGTAATGTGATAGCAGTAAGAAAAGGAACAATTGGCAGTAAAATAGTTGTTTTAGATGCTCATTTAGATACCGTATTCCCAGAAGGGACAAATGTAAAAGTGGTTAAAAAAGGAGATACTTTGGTTGCACCAGGCGTTGGAGATGATACCAGAGGGTTGGCAATGTTACTAGCTATTTTTAAAGCTATGAAGAAAGCTGATGTAAGTACTGAGGCAGATGTTTGGTTTGTTGGTTCTGTAGGTGAAGAAGGATTAGGAGATTTACGTGGGGTAAAGCATTTGTTTAGAGATGGGGCTACAAAAATAGATTCATGGATATCTATAGATGGTGGTACGGTAGGCAGAGTCAATAATGCCGGTTTAGGTTCTGTAAGGTATAAGGCGCTGTTTAAAGGAAAAGGAGGGCATTCATGGGGTGCATTCGGATTGGCAAATCCGCATCACGCACTTGGTTTTGCTATTAAGGAGTTTACTGAAAATGCTAAAGCATTTACTGATGAAGGAGCTAAAACAAGTTTTAATATTGGTAGAATAGGAGGAGGTACTTCGGTTAATTCTATTCCTTTTGAATCTTGGATGGAAGTTGATATGCGATCTGTTGATAGTGGTCGTTTAAAAGAAGTAGAAGCTATTTTTAAAGAATCTATGGAAACTGCTTTAAAGGCATATAATAATACAGGTGTTGATGATGAAATATCTTTAGAGCTTATAAAAATTGGCGATAGACCATCGGGCGAGCTTTCATTAGACACTCCTTTAGTGCAACGTGCTATTAGTGCTACCAACTTATTTGGATATAAACCAAGTCTTACTAGGGGTTCTACAAATAGTAATATTCCTATTTCTATGGGTGTACCGGCAATTACCATTGGCAGAGGTGGTATTGGCGGTGGTGCACATTCACTTCATGAATGGTGGCTTAATGAAAATGGTGCAGAAGCTATAAAATTGGCAATGTTGCTTACTGTTATTGAAGCTGGTTATGTAAAATAGCGGTTGTAGGTAAGATTTTTTCGGTAATTTTTAAATGTTAAATAATTTTATGAAAACCGTAAGAGTTGATTTTCAAGTTTAGTTGTAAATTTATCCCGACAAAAACTTATGGATTTCTCATCTAAATTATTGGAAAACGCAGTATATGAAGTTTCGCAATTACCAGGTATTGGTAAGCGAACAGCATTACGTTTGGTATTGCATTTATTAAAACAGCCAGAGCAGCGTACAGAAAATCTTTCTGCGTCCTTAGTAGATTTAAGAGGTAAAATTCAATTTTGTGAAAATTGCCATAATATTTCAGATACGACCATGTGCGAAATATGTGCCAACCCTAAAAGAGATGGCGCATTGGTTTGTGTGGTTGAAGATATTAGAGATGTCATGGCAATTGAAAATACAGGTCAATTTAGGGGTAAGTACCATGTTCTTGGTGGTAAAATATCCCCTATGGAAGGCATTGGTCCACAAAATTTGAAAATAGGAACTTTGGTGGATAAAGTGAGAAAAGGCGTAATAAAGGAGTTGATTTTTGCGTTGAGTTCTACCATGGAGGGCGATACCACCAATTTTTATATTTTTAGGCAGATAGAAGGATTGGATGTAAAAACGTCTACCATAGCAAGAGGAATAGCGGTTGGCGATGAATTGGAGTATGCAGATGAGGTCACTTTGGGTCGTAGTATCTTAAATAGGGTGCCATTTGAAGGGTCGTTAAGACAAGATTAGCACTTGATTTTCGTTTAAATATCAATAAAAAGGTATTTATTTTATTATTTTTGCAAAAAACATAAACAAAACAAGCTTTAAATTATCGATATGTCAAAATTTGAATTGAAACTACCACGTATGGGAGAGAGTGTTGCAGAAGCAACATTGACGTCATGGTTGAAAGAGGTAGGTGATACGATTGAGATGGACGAGGCCATTTTTGAAATTGCTACGGATAAGGTTGATAGTGAAGTGCCAAGTGAGGTTGATGGTGTTTTAATTGAAAAATGCTTTAATGTTGATGATGTGGTAGAGGTCGGTCAAACAGTAGCAATAATTCAAGTAGGTGGTGATGTTGATGTAAGTGATGCTACAGATAACGTTCAAGATATAGCAGAACCAGAGCCGGTACTTCAGGAAATGGTTGCAGCGGCAGAATCAGCGGTTATGCATGCAAGAGCAGAGACATCTACGGCGCAATTAAATGGAACTTCTGATCGTTTTTACTCTCCTTTAGTTAAGAATATAGCAAAAGAAGAAGGTATTTCTTTTGAAGTTCTTGAAACAATTTCAGGAACAGGAAAGGACGGCAGAGTAACCAAAGATGATATATTAAACTACGTTAAAACCGGAGAAAGTAAGCCGGTTGCAAAGGTAGCGACTCCAGAAAGAGTTGTTGTACAAGATAGGGTTGAGGCACCGGTTAAGGTAGCTGCCCCCGCTCCTGCACAGGAAAAAGTTGCAGCGCCTGCAGTGACGGCTAAGGTGGCACCGGTCCCTCCGGCAAGTGCTCCAGCGCCAACGCCAGCTAGTGCCCCTGCTCCAGAAAAACCAAAAATGCAGGTTTCTCGTGGCGATGAGGTAATACCTATGACAAGAATGGGCAAGTTAATTGCCAAACATATGACGGATAGTGTTACTACATCTGCACATGTACAGAGTTTTATAGAGGTAGATGTAACCAATATTGTTACATGGCGTAATAAAATTAAAGATGCATTCTTTAAAAGAGAAGGTGAGAAGTTTACGTTCACACCAATTTTTATGGAAGCTGTTGCCGTGGCATTGAAGAAATATCCTATGATGAATATTTCAGTTGATGGTGATAACGTTATAAAAAAGAAGAATATAAATATAGGTATGGCGGCAGCTCTGCCAGATGGTAATTTGATAGTGCCGGTAATAAAAAATGCGGATCAATTAAATCTATTAGGTATAGCTAAAGTTGTAAATGATTTGGCAGACCGTTCTAGAAACAATGCGCTTAAGCCAGATGAGGTACAAGGTGGTACTTATACGGTAACCAATGTTGGAACGTTTGGTAGTGTGTTTGGAACTCCTATAATCAATCAGCCACAGGTTGGTATTATGGCATTGGGAGCTATAAGAAAAATTCCTTCGGTTATTGAAACTTCGGAAGGTGATGTAATTGCAGTACGTAGTAAAATGTATTTATCTCATAGCTATGATCACAGAGTGGTTAATGGCGCTTTAGGTAGTATGTTCGCCAAAGCTGTTGCAGACTATCTGGAAGGTTGGGATGTTAATAGAGAGGTGTAAACCTAAAGAGATATTAAAAAATATACCCCATTATACAAAATGTATAATGGGGTATATTTTTTAATTGTATAGTTTTTAATTCATTGTATATGTTGGTTTGGGTAATATAAAATTGATTAACTATTTAGGCAAATCCGTATTTTCTTCAGCTTTTTGATTTGAAATAAAATTAATCCCAAGTAATTTTATGTGTCTAAAAAACGAAAGTGTATTTTTGTTAAAAGTTGAACACTTATGGAATTAAAGCTTACCAGACCTATTTGTTTCTTTGATTTAGAGACAACTGGGATCAATGTGGCAAAAGATCGTATTGTAGAAATAGCGATTTTAAAAGTATACCCTAACGGTAATAAAGAAAGTAAAACATGGCTGGTGAATCCTGAAATGGTGATACCGGAAGAGGTAATTGCCGTTCATGGTATTACTAATGAAAAGGTGGCTAACGAGCCAACCTTCAAAGAACTTTCTAAAGAAATTTATAAGATTATAAAGGATAGTGATTTAGGTGGATTCAATTCTGACCGATTTGATATTCCTTTGTTGGCAGAAGAATTATTGCGTGCAGATATAGATTTTGATATGAAAAATACGGTATCTGTAGATGTACAGACCATTTTTCATAAAATGGAAAAACGTACCCTAGAAGCTGCTTATAAATTTTATTGTGATAAAGACCTTACCGATGCCCACAGTGCCGCGGCAGATACCAATGCTACTTATGAGGTGTTGCTTTCTCAGTTAGATAGGTATCCTGACTTGGAAAACAATATTAAAAAACTATCAGAATTCTCAAGAAGAAAGCAATCTGTAGATTTCGCAGGTTTTATAGCAATGGATGAAGAAGGAGAAGAAGTTTTCTCTTTTGGTAAGCATAAAGGTAAAAAAGTACATGCGGTTTTAGAAAATGAACCAGGTTATTTTGGCTGGATGCTAAATGCAGATTTCCCATTGTATACTAAAAAAATTCTTACTCAAATTAAACTGAGCAAACTCAATAATAAATTAGTTTAAAATGCGAATTTGTTTAGTATTATTTTTATTGATAATGGGTATTGGTCACGCCCAAGAAGTTTTGGTTGAAGGTCATGTATATGATGATAAAACCAAAACCGCAGTACCGTATGCCAACATAAGTTTTCTAAAAACGCTCAAAGGAACTTCTAGTGATGAAGAGGGTTATTTTTATATAGATGTTCCAGAATCATATTTAGAGCGCGACGTGCATATTTCAGCATTAGGATTTAAAGACACCATAATGTCTGCCAGAGTTATTTCTGAAAAGAAGAAAATCTACATGAAAGAAGAAACCTTTGAGCTTGAAGAGGTGGTGGTTTCTCAAAGTTTGGGTGATTCACAGGTGTTAAATCCTGTGAGTTCCTATAGTATTAAAAGTGGATTCTCGTCTGCAGAGACCCCTTGGGTATTGGCTTTGTATTTTCCCAATATAGGTGCTGCCAAAAAGTATCTGCAGAAAATAACTATTCATGTACAACAGAATAGCAAGTTTAAAAGAGCTTCGTCTAAATTTAGACTTCGTGTTTATGATGTAGATAAAAAAACACGTAAACCAAATCACGATTTAATTCGTAAAAGTATCATATTAGAAAGCTCTACAAAAGAAGATTATGTTTCCATAGATCTTTCAAGCATGGGTATAAGAATGCCAGACGAAGGTGTGTATATTGGACTAGAGTGGATTTTCCTTCCTTATAATTGGTATACAAATACGTACAAACACGCCATTACAAATAAGAATGTAGTGGAAGATCGTTTTGCACCTACATTTGCTGCGGTATATCAAAAGAATCAGAATTTTAAAACTATGGTTTACGGTATGGGCGAGTGGAATGAATTTGGGATAAAGGCACCTGGTAATAATGAAAACTTAATACCTGCCATCAGTTTAAAATTATCTAAGAAAAAATAAGTCCGGATGAAAATTATATGCATAGGTAGAAATTATACAGCTCATATTGATGAACTGAAGAATGAGAGACCGGAAGAACCGGTGGTTTTTATAAAGCCAGATTCATCTGTTTTGCCTAAACAGCAAGATTTTTATATTCCAGAATTTACGGATAATGTGCATTATGAGGTTGAGGTCTTGGTGAAAATTAAAAAAGTAGGAAAGCATATAGCTAAAGAATTTGCACCTACTTACTATGATGAAATAGGATTGGGTATAGATTTTACTGCAAGAGATTTGCAATCGAAATTAAAAGATAAAGGCTTGCCATGGGAAAAATCGAAAGGTTTTGATGGTGCTGCTGTGATAGGGGAATGGCTTCCTAAAACTGATTTTGAGGATATTAATAACCTAAATTTTAAGTTGTTAAAGAATGGTGAAGTCGTTCAAGATGGCAATACCAGTTTAATGCTTTGGGAGATAGATGAAATAATTGCTTATGTTTCAACGTTCTTTATGTTAAAAAAAGGAGATATTATTTTTACCGGAACACCTGCGGGTGTTGGGAAAATAAGTCCAAATGACTATCTTACGGGTAGTTTGGAAGACAAAGAGCTTTTTAACTTAAAAATTAAGTGATGATTTATAGCCTGGATAAGATTAATGAGATGGCAGAGGGGGATCAGGATTTTATAAATTCTGTTATATCTGTTTTTTTGGAAGAAGTACCTGAAGATTTAGAGGCTCTAGAAAAAGCCCTTCAAGAAAAAGACCATGATCAAGTATATAAACTTGCCCATAAAATAAAGCCAAATGTTGATTTGCTAGGAATGGAGCAAACACGTGCCATAGCCTTGGAGTTAGAAACTTTAGGTAAGCAAGAGGCTAATATGGCGGAGATCGAGAAAAGATTTCCAATGCTAAAGACCGATATCAATCAGGTTGTGGCAGAATTAAAAAATGACTTCCAGTTATAATGCTTGCAGAAATTATTACTATTGGCGATGAAATTCTCATCGGTCAAGTTATTGATACCAACTCTGCATTTATAGGTAAGGAGTTAAATAAAATCGGTATCTCGGTTTATCAAATTACTTCTATTCAAGATGAACGCGAACATTTATTAAATGCTTTTAAAGATTCATCAGAACGCGTAGATGTAGTCATCATCACAGGTGGTCTGGGTCCTACAAAAGATGATATTACGAAACACACTTTGTGCGAGTTCTTTAATGATACCCTTGTTGAGAATACAGAGGTATTGGCACATGTAGAAGAGCTGTTCGCTAAATATATAAGTAATACCCCAATATCCGATATTAATAGGATGCAGGCTTTAGTACCTAGTAAGGCAGAAGTCTTGCATAATGCCAATGGTACCGCTCCTGGTATATTGATAAGGGAAAATGAAGTTACGTTTATTTCTATGCCGGGTGTGCCTTTTGAAATGAAGCACCTAATGACGGAATCTGTGATTCCTAAACTGGCATCTTATTACAAAAGACCACATATTATTCATAGAACTGTAGTTACTTATGGTTTGGGAGAAAGTGCAATTGCCAAACGTATAGAGGCTTGGGAAGATGCATTGCCGGTTAATATAAAATTAGCTTATTTACCTAATCTAGGTAAAGTGAGGTTGCGTTTATCGGGTAAAGGACCTAGTCTTTATGAATTGGAAACAGCGATGAACGCTGAAATTGAAAAATTACACCCTTTAATCGATGATATTATATTTGGTCTTGAAGATGACGAAAGTATAGAAGAGATTGTAGCGAAATTATTGACTAGCAAAAATTTAACCTTATCCACTGCAGAGAGTTTTACAGGTGGTAAAATTGCTGAGAAGATTACTTCAATACCTGGTGCGTCCAATTATTTTAAAGGAAGTGTGGTCAGTTATGCTACAGAAGCAAAAATAAATGTATTGAATGTGCCTAAAGAAATTGTAGATCAATATTCTGTAGTTAGTGCTGAAGTTGCTACGGCAATGGCAAAAGGGGCAAAAGAATTGATGAAAACCGATTATGCAATAGCAACAACTGGTAATGCAGGCCCTACAAAAGGAGATTCAAATGCAGAGGTTGGAACGGTATTTATTGCCATCGATGGTCCGAAGTCAAAATATGTACAAAAATTTCAAATGGGAAGCACCCGTGAGAGAGTTGTGGAAAAGTCTGTAAATAAGGCATTTGAGCTTCTTCAAAAAGAAATTTTAAAAATGTGATCTTTATTGTTGTTGGAACGATAAAAAAGATATAAATTTGCACCCTGTTTAAAAGAAAAAGTCAGCACGATGTCAAAAGTTTGTGAAATTACGGGTAAGAAGGCGATGTTTGGAAACAATGTTTCGTTTTCCATTAATAAAACTAGAAGAAGATTTGATGTAAATCTATCTAAAAAACGTTTTTACATACCAGAGGAAGACCGTTGGATAACTCTTAAAGTATCTACAAGAGCTTTAAAAAGTATCAATAAGAAAGGTATATCTGCTGTTTTAAAAGAAGCAAAAGCAAAAGGATTCGTTATTAAGTAATCTGGAAAATAGAGCGATAAGATGGCAAAGAAAGGTAATAGAATACAAGTTATATTAGAATGCACTGAGCATAAAGAATCTGGTCAACCAGGTACTTCAAGATATATCACTACCAAGAATAAGAAGAATACTCCTGAGAGATTGGAAATTAAAAAATTCAATCCTATTCTTAAGAGAATGACCCTTCACAAAGAAATTAAATAGATTTTCACTTTAGAGAATCACAAAAAAATATAAGTCATGGCTAAGAAAACCGTAGCAAGTTTACAGACAAGTTCTAAAAGATTGACAAAAGCTATAAAAATGGTTAAGTCACCAAAATCAGGTGCTTACGTTTTTGTAGAACAAGTAATGCCACCAGAATTGGTAGATGCTTGGATTGCCAAGAAATAAGAAATATAACTTTTAGTAGTTATTGAGCCCCTTTCCTACGAAAGGGGCTTTTTAATTTTTTATATTTGACTAACCATACAATCAAAAATGAGTTTATTTAAAAAAATATTTTCTTCTCAGAAAAAGGAAACCTTAGATAAAGGTTTGGAGAAAACAAAAACCAGCTTCTTTTCTAAATTAGGAAAAGCAGTTGCCGGTAAGTCAAAAGTTGATGATGATGTTCTAGATAATCTTGAAGAAGTACTGGTTTCTTCAGATGTTGGTGTAGATACTACATTGAAAATTATTGAAAGAATAGAAGCAAGGGTAGCTCGAGATAAGTATGTAGGTACAGATGAGCTTAACTCTATTTTAAGAGCTGAAATTGCTGGTCTGCTTTCTGAAACTAATGACAGTGAAACTGGGGATATTCAGATACCAAAAGATAAAAAGCCTTATGTAATAATGGTCGTTGGTGTAAATGGTGTTGGTAAAACAACCACTATTGGTAAGTTGGCACATAGATTTAAAAACCAGGGTTTAAAAGTAGTGTTGGGTGCTGCAGATACATTTAGAGCAGCTGCAATTGATCAGTTACAAGTTTGGGCTGATCGTGTAGATGTGCCCATTGTAAAACAACAAATGGGAAGTGATCCTGCATCAGTTGCTTTTGATACGTTGAGTTCTGCCGTTACCCAAGATGCAGATGTAGTTATCATAGATACGGCTGGGCGTTTGCATAATAAGGTGAACTTAATGAATGAGTTGACCAAGGTTAAACGTGTAATGCAGAAGGTAGTTGAAGATACGCCGCATGAAGTATTATTGGTGTTAGATGGTTCTACGGGTCAAAATGCATTTGAACAAGCAAAACAGTTTACAAAGGCTACGGAGGTAACTGCCTTAGCCATCACCAAATTAGATGGAACGGCAAAAGGTGGTGTTGTTATCGGAATTTCTGATCAATTCAAAATTCCGGTAAAGTATATTGGTGTAGGTGAAGGTATTGAAGACTTACAGGCATTCAATAAGCACGAGTTTGTAGATTCATTCTTTAAAATTTAAAATTGAGATACGGCTGGTTCATACTTCCTCTTTTAATATGTAGTCTGAGTTGGGGGCAAATGAACCACCCGAAAGCTAGTCCGTTTGCTAAGATTGAACAAGAAGTCGGGCTTTCAAAAATTACTATAGCATATTCAAGGCCATCTGCTAAGGGTCGCACTTTATTTGGTAATCAACCTAACGGTGAACCTGGTCTAGTACCTAACGGTCGTATTTGGAGGGTAGGAGCCAATGAATCTACCAAAATTACTTTTAGTACTGATGTTTTAATAGATGGAAATAAACTTGCTAAAGGTGCTTATGCCCTATATGCTTTTCCTGAGGAAGAAGAATGGCAAATAGTTTTTCATAACAATACTACACATTGGGGAGATGGCAGGGCAAATTACAATGCTGAAGAAGATGCATTACGGTTTACGGTTACGCCCACACATAAAAACGATTTTCAGGAGACATTTTTAATCTCGTTCGATAATATTGATCACAACCAAGCATCAATTTATTTAAATTGGGGAACTACTCAAATAGTAATTCCTATTATGTTTGATACAAAATTTATTATGCAAGAACAGATAGATGAATTATTATCAAAAGAATCCACTGCACAAACTTATTACGAAATTGCACGATATTATCAAGAGCAGGGTTTACACCCCAAAAAGACACTTGATTATGTTGATAAAGCAATTGAATTGGGAGGTGATACATACTACTTTCATAGAGTACGATCTTTAATATTGGGAGATTTAAAAAAATATGAAGCTGCCATCAATGCATCTAACATTTCTATAAATCTAGCCGAAAAAGAAGGAAAAGATGAATTTGTTCGATTGAACAAGAATGATATAATGAAGTGGAAAGCTATTCAAAAAAATAAATAACACTATGAAAAAACTTGTATTATTATTAATCATTGTTATAAGTGCATGTAAGAACAAGCAAGAGACGAAAAAAGAGGAAGTAGTTCTTTGGACTCCCTATAATGATTCTACTGAAGTTGCTGACAATGCTGATCACGAGAATGGACGTATGCAGTACAAGCTGATTCAATCTAACGTATTAGATAAGAATGAGGTTTTTATGCCTTTGAATGAAGAGGTTTCTAAGTTTACTGAGGCTCAATATAAAGAGTTGCTTCCCATGATTTTGGAACAAGATATTTTTGTTATTAGAAATCATATAAAAGAGGGTAGGCTTACTTATGAAAATCTAGTATTGTTTTATTTATATCGTATTTATAAGTATGAACTGGATAATTCGACAACTTTAAATACTGTCATCGCTCTTAATAAAGATGTAGTAAACCAAGCCCGAGAATTAGATAGGCAGAATGAAAAAGGAATAGCGGCTCAAGTTCAGCACCCAATTTATGGTATGCCTATTTTGTTGAAAGACAATATTAATACACTGGGTATGAAAACGACAGCGGGTTCAATTGCTTTAATGGACAATGAAGTTGATGATTCGTTTATCGTTCAACAATTAAAAAAGAACGGTGCTTTAATTTTAGGTAAAGTTAATTTAAGTGAATGGGCGTATTTTTTATGCTCAGGTTGTCCAGTAGGGTATAGTGCTTATGGTGGTCAAACACTAAATCCTTACGGGAGAAGAGTCTTTGAAACAGGTGGTTCAAGTTCTGGAAGTGGTACGGCCGTTGCGGCAAATTATGCAGTTGCAGCAGTAGGTACGGAAACCTCGGGTTCTATTTTATCACCAAGTAGTCAAAATTCTGTAGTAGGCTTAAAACCAACTATAGGCTTATTGAGTAGGTCAGGCATAGTTCCTATATCTAGCACATTAGATACTCCCGGTCCTATGACAAAGAATGTTAAGGATAATGCCATTTTATTGTCTGCTATGTTGGGTTATGATAAATTGGATGCCGCTTCTGTAGAAGATAATTTTCCGGGTGTATTATCTGCAGGATTACATCCCATACCTTTTTCAGAAATGAGATTGGGTGCTATCAAAGAACTGGTGGAGACTGATAGTATTTATAAACATACCATTGAAGATTTAAAAGAAGCTGGTGCAACAATTGTAACGTTTACACCGCCAGAAGTTGCCATGGATGGCTTTCTAAGTATTTTAAATATTGATATGCGAAATGACTTAAAGTCGTATCTAAAGGTGTATACCAACCCTGAGTTAGTGAAAATTTCTTCAATTACAGATGCGGTGGCATTTAATAATACGGATTCATTGGTTAGAATACCATATGGTCAAGCATTATTCAATGGTATACTTTCAGATTCTACTACAACGACCGAATTAGAGGAGATAAAATCTAATCTTGAAACAAATGGACGAACTTTCTTCGATACAGCGATGGATAAGAACAAGCTGGATGCTGTTTTATCTATTAATAATTACCACGCAGGTTATGCTGCAGTTGCCAAATACCCTGCTTTGACAATACCTATGGGGTATAAAATATCGGGCGAACCGATAAGCTTAACTTTTATAGGAAAACAGTTTTCAGAGGGGCAACTGTTGAGGTTGGGAAAATCATATGAAGACAAATTTCAAAAGCGTGTAACGCCTAAAGACTATCAAAATTAAATTTGATTACTTAAAATGAAAAGAAGAAGCTTTGTCAAAAAGACTTTTCAGTGGGTAGCAGGGCTAGGTTTGTTAACAGGATTGTACAGTTGGCAAATAGAGCCTTTTTGGATGCAGTTTGTGTATGTAAATATGCATTTGAAGAACTTACCGGATTCACTGGTTGGTAAAACCGTAATGCAAATAAGTGATGTGCATATTGGCAATTCTTTTGATTATCAATACATCATAGATTCATTTAAAGAAGCCCAAGAATTGAATCCTGATTTTGTGGTGTATACCGGTGACTATGTTACCTATGAAGACAATGAACAACTAAACCAGTTGCAAGAGGTATTGAAATTTGTGGTTAAAGGCACTTTGGGTACCATCGGTATATTAGGTAATCACGATTACGGAATTGATTTTGTAGAAGATGATGTCGCGCAAAAAATCACGAAGAGTTTAGAAGATGTAGGGGTAACCATGTTACGAAATGATGCAGTGGAAATTAACGGACTCAATTTTATGGGTATGGATGACTTTTGGGGAAGTAATTTTTATCCTGAAAAAGCTATTGCAAAATACAATCCTGAGAAAGCAAATATTACCCTATGTCACAATCCGGATGTATGTGATCTTCCTGTTTGGAATAATTTTACGGGTTGGATACTCTCTGGTCATACTCATGGCGGACAAGTTAAACCACCTTTTTTGCCGCCACTTATTTTACCCGTTAAAAACAAAAAATACAATGCTGGCATAAAAGATTTAAAAGATGGAAGAACCCTGTATATTAATAGCGCATTAGGTTGTTTGCGTCAAGTACGTTTTAATGTAAGACCAGAAATTACGGTATTTGAATTGGCTAAAGAAGTTTGAAATTTTAGACTAATCAATTGATTGAATCACGGTATCTCCAGATAATCTAGATTTACCTATTAAATTTGGTTGTGTATTATCATTTTCATCACGGTAGCCAATTGCCACTGAAAATAAAACCTTGTGATCTGTAATATTAAGTATGTCCTTGTATTTAGCAGCGTCTATACCTTCCATAGGGGTAGAGTCTATTTCCATAGATGCACATGCGGCCAAAAAGAATCCTAACGTAATATACACTTGATTGGATAACCAGTTAACCGTTTTCTCTTTCGGTTGTGTTTTTATGTATTGCTTGTAAAACTTAATGGAGTTTTCAAGTAAATTTTCTTCTACACGTTTTTCAAATTCCTCAAGATTATCCATAACACTAAAAACGACCAAATGACTGGCATTTTTTATTTTAGGCGCATTAGAATATGAAGCATCAGCTAAGGCATTTTTCACCTGTTCATTAGAAACGAATGTGAATAACCAAGGTTGACTATTAATAGAAGACGGACTAAGTTTTAAAATATGCTTTAAATCTTCAATATCTGAATTTGAGATTTTTCTGGATACATCATATTTTTGGGTTGTATACCTATTTTGTGCAAATTGCTTAAAGTCCATTTTACCTTATTTAACTATTCTTAATCTCTATAACTTAGAATAGTGTTTTTTATTTTTAATGATGTCAGTTAGTTTTTGATTATTGCATTAAGTAATTCCCATATTTCATTATCGAAACTAGAAGGTCCTAAAAGTTCTTCATTACTAGCACCGCCCATACGTACGACTACCAAATCTAGGCTTGGCACCATATATAGTTTTTGGTCGTTTAATCCAAGTCCGGCATACATATCGGCAGGGGCATTAGGGATTAAGCTACCTGTAAATTCTTCTACAGAACTTGGCAGTCTAAAACTACTTTTACCGTTTAACCAATACAAATATCCGTAAGAAGGATTTATATCTTGAGAACTATTGATCATGGCGTTAAAGTAACTCTGGTCAGATAGAATGGGTGTTCCGTCCCAATTACCTTGATTCAAATTTAAAATTCCAAAACGAGCCATACTTCGTGCAGAACTAAAGAATACATTATTGTATCCTACTTTAAAGAACAGACCTTGCATGCCAATTGGTTCTTTGATTTTTTCTGAGAAATAGGAATTAAAATCAGTTTCGGTAGCATTGGCAATGACATCATCTAATAATGTATATGGTGCATTATGATAATACCAAAACGTGCCAGGATCATTTAAGTAAAACAGACATTCTGGTTCGGTACAGAAAATATCATCTCCAGTATAATCTAGACCAGTAATCATTGTCAATTGATTTTTTATGGTAATATTCAGTTCTTGTTCTAAAGGCATGCTTGACCAGCCCTCACCTAAATAAGTAGATGTAGCATCTGTGATTTTAAGATATTCCTCTTCTTGTGCAATACCTGTAAGCATTGCCGTTAAATTTTTTCCGGCAGAGTTCCATGCATGATTGTCATCAGACTTAAAATCACCAAAGTATTTTTCTATTACTATTCTGCCATCCTTTAGGATAATAAAAGCATCGGTATTATTGTTTTCTAGGAAGAAATATAGATTACTTACTTCATCTTCGTTCCAACCTAAGGTTTCCATTGATATGGTTTCCCATTCGTTAGCTCTTGAAATTGGAGGGAAATAAGTTTCTGTAGGTATAGGTGATACCTCGGGTGGTACGCCACTTTTACCAGTTTCTGATGTAGGTTCAGAATCTTTGGAGCATGAAGCTACAATTAATGATAGGGCAAATAGCCTGAAATATTGGGAGAATTTCATGGTTAATTTAAGATTTGGGTCTTGATAAACTGTAATCAAATAAAGATTACAAGTAAATTTGTCCATATCTAACGTTTTTAAGTACCCAAATCGTATTTTTGCACCCCAATTTAAATTATGAGGACAAAAACTCTTAAGAAGAACAAAATCAACGTAGTAACTCTAGGTTGTTCAAAGAATGTATATGATTCTGAAGTACTCATGGGCCAATTGAAGGCAAACGACAAAGAAGTTGTTCATGAAGAAGAAGGAAACATAGTCGTAATTAACACCTGTGGCTTTATTGCCAATGCTAAAGAGCAAAGTGTTAATACCATTTTAGAATATGTTCAAAAGAAAGAAGATGGTGCCGTAGATAAAGTTTTTGTTACTGGTTGCTTAAGTGAGCGTTACAAGCCAGATTTACAAAAAGAGATTCCTAATGTTGACGAATACTTTGGTACCAGTGAGTTACCAGGTTTGTTAAAAGCACTGGGTGCAGATTATAAACATGAGTTGATTGGTGAGCGTTTGACGACGACACCTAAGAATTATGCGTATTTGAAAATTGCAGAAGGTTGTGATAGACCTTGCTCTTTTTGTGCAATTCCTTTAATGCGTGGTAAGCACAAGAGTACTCCAATTGAAGAATTGGTGACAGAGGCTGAAAAACTTGCGGCAAAAGGTGTAAAAGAGCTTATTTTAATTGCTCAAGATTTAACGTATTACGGGTTAGATTTATATAAGAAAAGAAACCTTGCCGAGCTTTTAGAAGCTTTGGTAAAAATTGAAGGTATAGAATGGATACGTTTACATTACGCGTTTCCTGCAGGTTTTCCGATGGATGTATTAGATGTAATGAATAGAGAGCCAAAGGTTTGTAACTATTTAGATATTCCATTACAACACATATCTGACCGTATTCTTAAAAGTATGCGTCGTGGTACCACAGAAGCTAAAACAACTAAGTTGTTAAAGGAGTTTAGAGCTGCAGTTCCGGAAATGACCATTAGAACTACTTTGATTGTTGGTTACCCTGGTGAAACTGAAGAAGATTTTGAGATTCTTAAAAACTGGGTAATTGCCATGCGTTTTGAGCGTTTAGGTTGTTTTACCTATAGCCATGAAGAAAATACTCATGCCTATACTTTGGTAGACGATGTACCTGAAGAAGTAAAACAAGAGCGTGCCAATATTATCATGGAAATTCAATCTCAAATTTCTTGGGAATTGAACCAAAAGAAAGTAGGGGAGACGTTTCGTTGTATTATAGATCGTAAAGAAGGTAACTACTTTGTAGGAAGAACAGAATTTGATTCTCCAGATGTTGATAACGAGGTGTTGATAGATGTAACTAAGCATTATGTAAAGCAAGGTGAGTTTGTAAATATTAAGATTACAGAAGCGGCTGACTTTGATCTTTACGGTGAACCTGTTGTATCATCTAATTAAATAGAAATCCTGTTTTAAAACCGCCCCAATTGGCAGAATTACCAAAGGTGAACTCTTTGGTAATTGATGTTCGGCTATATTCTAAATATAATTTTCTGTATTTTATAATGAGTCCGTAGTCGATTTGTGCGGTTATCCTTTCTATATTTTTTGAAGATATGGTATAAGGATTATCATTGGTAAAAATGCCGCCTTGCAAGGTGGCATCAAAACCAACGACATGTACTGTTGGCTGTACAAAAGCATAAAATTTAAACTTTGAAGGTGTGCTGTTTCTAGCGAACGGATGATCTAATAGTCCGATAGTAGAATTAAATCCCACCGATGCATTTGTAAATAAGGTGCCTAGTTGTAGCGAAGTTATTGCTTGTGTATTTACTATGTTTTTATAATTGAATATTTGTTTCTCGTAGCCAATTTTATAGTTCAACACTAAATCGTTCTGAATTTGATTGTCCCAACCACCGGGAGTTTTGTTTTCAATAAGTTTATGAATTGCTGTTTGCATTTCTCTGCCAAATGCCCCCGGACCAAAAAGTCCTAAACTTAACGATTGAGATAATCTTGATTTTTTAATGGTATTTGCTGCAACAGCAAAACTCTTAAGATATATAGCAGCAGCAAAGGGTCTATCATCAATTTGTATATCTGGACTAACAAAATCACTAGGTGTATAGCCGATATGTTCTAGTGATAATCCGTAAGTGAAGTGATTACCTTTAGGCTTGATGAAAATATGGTTTACTGGATTTTTCTTTAAGCTTGGATTTGCATACTCAAAACTATAGCCTTGCGTGTAATTTTTATCTGATGCAGCGAAAAAATCATTGTCATAATTAAATCGGAAATAGCTTTCACTACCCATATCTCTGAAAGAGGCAAGATGGTCTATTTTTTGACTTAAAAGAACTGTTGGAAGTAGAAGCAGTAATAGAATGTAATATTTCATCAAACTACTTACGATGTAATTTCATGAAGGTTTTGCCTATTGGTAAGTTAAATTATATTAACCACTTTTACATCAGATTATAATTTATATAGCAATGGTTTATTTATTGATTCCCAGATCAGAGAGATGTGTTTGAACTTAGTTACGTAACTAGTTGATATTTGATTTTAAAAATTAGTTGTGTCCACTTTATATAGTAAATCATTTGATAAAAACAACTAAAGCTCCTTCTTCATCATCCCAATGGTAAAATACCCTAGCAAAGCAATTACAACACCAATAATAACCCACAACCACCATTTGTTTTCAAATAAAGGATTGGTTGTTTCAGTTTCTGGTTTAGGTATTTCTACCACGCTACCAAAATCTAGTTTTGTAATATTATCTGGTAAAGTAACCGTGGTTTTTGATATATCGTAATTAGGAAAGTTGCCATTAGGTTTACCGTAAACCAGATAGTAAGTAGCCGGTTCTGTAAAACGAGTGGTTAACGTATGCAGGTATCCTTTAAGTTTTACATTAGATATTTTTAAAGGTTGATTATCATTGTTTAAGATGATAACACGTAGTTTTTGTGTTAAAGTACCAGGTAATTGAAAGCTGTTATCCTCCATTGAAGAAAGCGTCTTTGTAGCTAAAGGTCTGTAATTATGGTAATAACCTTTTTCGGTCTTTACGCTATCAACCAAATAATGAATAGAAATTGATCGGTAGTAATCAATTTTATCATCGACCGTAAACTCTAGTCGGTTGAGGGGTACACGGTTTTTTAAATCAATGTCTATAATCGTTTTTTTGTCTTCTTTAGAAATCTGGAAATCACTAACCTCATAATCGCGATAAGTGGCAGCCTTTTCAGCCTTTTTGGTAATATGTACAGATGTTAGATTTGGCTTTTCCTTACTCTTTATTAATACTCTGTAATATCTAAAGCTAGCATCTGGAAACTTTAATGTAGTAAACGAATAGTTTGTCTGGTCATTGTTGATAGATAAAATACGATAGTCTTCTAGAATAGTAAACCATTGTTTCTGATGTTGACTACCTTCTAGTGTAATTTCCCAATTAAAATTTAGGTCTTCTATGTTTAGTAGTATCTCATTAATAGTTTCCTTTTGGGGTAGCTCATAAGTATAAAAGTAACCTTTAGAATTATTGACGCTATTTATTAGATTGAAAGATATCTCTGAATTGGAAACTTCAGCTTTGGAAACTTTGTGTAAGTACGGTGCTTCAATAGTATCGGTAGCGGTAACCCCATAAACGCGAATATCGCTCATGTTGGCATTTACATTTTCAAATACTTGGTTAGGTACTTCAATAGTATGCCATTGATTTTCGATACCCTTTAACGCTATCTTTTTGGAATAGGAATCCATCTGTCCGAAACAAACTGAAATAGATAAAAAGGCAAGTATTGTTAAAACGCTATTGTTCAGTCTCATCTGAAATTATGTATTTGTATTTGTTGTAAAGAAATGAAATAATCAATAATAAGACACCCAATGATACAAATACGATTGTCTTAGAAATAGTATTCAAAGATGAAATATCATAGAAGAACAACTTAATTAACGTAATAGAAAATAGTATAATAGCACCAATTCGCAAGTATTTTTTCTTTTTCCAAATACCTAATGCGATTAGAAGTAGCGCATATACGCCCCAAAGAATACTAAGGCCTAGCTTATAAGATTGTTCAGATCCGGATATATCCATCCAATTTAATAATTCGCTACTTGCTACCCATATAATTGTGGTATGCATTAGAATTTCAAACGGAATTTTATAATTGAATTTTAAATACTCTTGCTGTGCTAATTTATAAATGGCGAATAGAAGAAGTGTAAGAAATGCAAATGAAATATAACGTATGTATATGTTATATGCTCCTATATTGTAAAATTCTGTAAGTTGCTGTGAAAGGTAATTTTCACGAAGCTCGCTTAAGGTATAAAGTCCGATAGTAAGGAATATTATAGTCATTAAAAGCGCGGAGCCTAAGGCCACAATTCCTAATATCTTGTTTTTGATTTTTAAAATATTTACGAAACTTAAAACGCTAATAAAAAACATGGTGTAATGTATCAACCAAATAGCTTCAAAATCTATGAGATTGTAGTTGTACTCAGGGTATTCGCCAGAGGTACTTGATATCTCTATTTTAGATAACTGAAAGGCATTGTTCCAATATTGTTCAATTTCAAGATAGAAGGCAAAGTAGAGGGTTCCTATAAACAAAGCAGGAATACCAAATGTCATTATCTGTTGAACTATAGAAGGTTTTTCAGTACTGAACTTTGTTTGAATCCAATTCATGAATCCGAATACGGCAACGCAAAGTATCGAAGTTAAAAACGTAGTGTTCGACAATAGGCTCCATTCATCTGTGGTATTCATATACGAGTACCTTTCTGCCCAGTCCATTGTTAAGCTTAAGAATGCTAGAGCAACCAAAATATAGGAAAGGTATTCATAGAATTTGACTTTTTTGGTGCGCCCGATCCAAAATAATAATGCGGCTTCAAAAGCCCAAAATAATGTTACCCAATTGCCATCTAATTGAACAGGTACCGCTATGGTAATAAACGTAAGTACAAACCCAGAGGTTAAGAAGAATAGCTTTCGATCGGCTAATTTTCTTTTGAAGATAATTACCGTTATCACAAAATGAATAAGTGCATTCAATAGGGTGAATAAACCTAAATAAAATTCTCCACCTTCATAATCATAGAGCCAGGCAATACCAAATCCGTAAAATATGAACGAATTCAGCATGATTAGAATAATATCAGCAACTTGGAATTTTTCGGATTTTATTAATTTAAACGCTAAAAACGTAGCGTAGAACAATGTGAAGAATAGCGCTAAAAACCCAAAACCAATATAGAAATCTTCATCGTAGCTAGAGAATATATACCAAGATCCATAAATAAGCCAGGTGAATGCAAAGGCTACGTAATAAAGTGCTTTCCAATATTTTTTAAACGAAATAACTAAGAGACCGATATTAATTAGGGCGATATAACTAAATAGTGCAGTAACATTGCCAGAATCATTGCTTAAAAGAAAAGGTACGGCGTAAGCCCCTACTAGACCAATATGAGCAATAATCTGCTTGTTGTAACTCAGTGCGGCTACAACCCCAAAAATGGTAAATAATAGCATAATACCAAACGCTACCATCTGTGGGAATAGCCCATAAAGGTCGTAAGCGATATAGGTTAAGAAATAAAGGATAGCCAAAGCACCACTTACAAGAACAGCGCTGTAGCTTAGGTATTTTGCTTTTAGCTTAAATCCGAATCCTAATAAGCCAATGCCTACCAAATAACCGAGTATAATTCTGGTTAGCGGACTAATTAAGTTATTTTCAATAGAATATTTTGCACCAATACCAACACCAATTACGGTAATAAGTATCCCAATTTTATTGATAAGGTTTTCCCCAATAAATTTCTCAAGATTAGATTTACCTTTTGGAAGTTTTATTTTCTTTTCAGGAATTTTTTTAGGTTCTTCTTGTATAGAAGCAATTTCTATTGGAACTTGAACAGGAGCAGGAGTTTCAATTTCTACTACTTTATCAGTTATTTCAGCCTCTTTTTCAATACTTACCGCTTCAGGTTTAGTTGTTTGTTCAGTAGACTCTTCGTTGAATTTTATTGCCTGGGTGTTTCTAAGAATTTGAATATCCCTACGAATTTCATTTACCTCAATATTAAAGTCTTGCTGCTTTTTTAAAAGCAGTTCTAACTTTTGCATTAATGCATTTATTTGATCTTGGTTGTTTGGCATTGGTGGTGGTTTTTGCACTAACAGGTTAGTGTCTTCTATTTTAACGCAAAAGATGCGTATTTGTTGGGAGCAGTGCCATGAAGCTATAAAATAAAATATCCCTAAAACGATTTTAGCTGTTTCAGGGATATCTAAACTAGACGTTTATTTGTGTTATTTTACTTTTCAAAATACAGATAAACATACATATCCATACTATATTCTGTAGTATTGGTCGATACTAAACGCCATCCATTTTTAGCATACTCGTCTAGTTTTTCTTGAATTGCTATATTTGATGACTTCGCTAAATGATGTCTATCAAAAGTTAATTTAGAACGAAAAAGGAGGGTTTCAACTTTATATTCTTTCATATTGTTTTTTATTTAACCATAAATAACGCATTGGCGAAAAATAGTTTTCCATTTTCCCAAAAACCTCTAAATAAAGGGTTGTCTACCATGTATATTACTTGTCCGCGACCGATATCTTCTGTCCCAAAGATCAAGGTTTCGGCAATCTTCTTCTTTGCTTCACTACCTGCAAATCCAGATACGGGTTCATTGGCACCTTCACTTAAATAAACAGCACTTCCGTTTTCTAAGTAATTATAAGCACGAGATCCTAGTTTAAGCGTGAAATAAGTGTCGTCATACCCATAAGCCAACGGATTTGTATTATCAACCGTTGCTTTAAAAATAGCTCCTGTAATTGCTGATTTAATCTGTTCTCTTTCAGAAACCTCAAAGGATTCAATAGTAGTAGAAGTATCTTTTGGCATTTCTTTTTCAGATAGTTCAAAATCCTTATCAGAAGCAGTAATACCATCAATTGCGCCACCCATGGCAATTAATTTTCCGCCACGTTTAACCCAGTCCATGATTTTCTCTTTATTATATGTGCTTAAGAAACTGTTGTAGCCACGACCGTCAGGTAATATTAAAATATCATATTTCGCAAGATCAACACGACTAAAATAAGCCTCGTCCAATACAGAAATAGGGTAGTCTAGTTGTTGTTCAAAAAAGTTCCAGATTTCTCCAAAACGTAGGGTAGAGGTAGGCTCTCCAGATAGTACGGCAATTTTTAAATCTTGTAATACATCAACATAACCAGAACCAAAATCTTTACCGCTTTCTACAAAACCTGTGTTGGTAGAAGTTAAATTTTTAGAGAGGTTGGTAGATGCAGTTCTAAGAACTTCGTTGAAATTCTTTAGATGCTTGTTATCTCCTTTTGTGATGATCAATGTACCACGATCATGAGAAATACCATCTAATGTAAATGGTTTATGGGCATAACGCACACGTACCTTGTTACGTAATAATTCAGCCAGGAACCTAGCGTCTTTCATACTATTCCAGTCTGATAAATAAGCGTAACTGTCTGGTTTTAAAACTCCATATTCAGTACCGTTATGTGGCGGGTAGGTTTTACTTATAAGGCTTTCACTTGCAATAGCATCTAATCCGTAAGCATAAGGTAAAGACCATGCGGTAATATCATAGGTAACAGAATCACTTAATTTCGCCATTGGCTCAAAGAGTACTTTAACCAAAGTGCTTTTTGGCTGATTTGAAGAAATTACTAAACTCTTGTCAGTACTTTTTAATGAACCAGATTTGCCTGTAGCATAGTTGTAGCCTTTGACTGTAGCCTTTGAACCTGCTTGGTATTCAATTTCATGCTTGCTTAATAAATCTGCTAGAGCTTCAATTTTATCTGGATTACCGTTCAATACATAACTTTTGTATTTGAAGTTTTTGTTAAGATAGAATTTCTTGAATTCATCATTTAATTTAGAAATATTTTTAGATGCTACTTCTACGGTAGATAAACCTGTTGTAAGATGATGTGCTATTCTATCTTTTAAAGAAAGGGTGTCTCCAATGCTAGTTGTAATGGCTAAGCCAGCACGACCGCTACCACCTTGTTCATAAGTCATGCCAATACCACCATTGTAGGTAGGGTAGGTATCACCATAACTAGGGTAAAGTAAATCGAACACCTCTTTTGTAAAATAGAACCATCCATTTTCGTCAAAATATTTAGCGTGGTTTCTACCTATGGTTTCTTGAAACTCTCTTTGGAAATCCGTAATTACCTCATGAAAAGGCTCTGCGGCAGGGGCAAAAAAATATGGGTTGTCAACTCCTTGCTCATGAAAATCTACGTGTACATGAGGCAACCATTTATTAAACTGCTTTAAACGTTGCTGACTTTCTACTTGTGTTAGCCAAGCCCAATCTCTATTAAGATCGAACATATAATGGTTACTGCGACCACTCCACCAATTCTCATGATGCTCCTTACTATTAGGATCTACCTGGTTGGGTGAATTTTTAAATTGGTTGTACCAATTTACATAACGATCTCTACCATCTGGGTTAATACACGGATCGATCAATACTACTATATTATCTAGGTAACTGCTCTTAGTAGTGAAAAGGTCATATATAGTCTGCATTGACGCTTCTGTACTTACGCTTTCATTACCATGAACATTATAGCTAAGCCAAACAATTGCTTTATCTGGTGATCCTTCGCCATTAATACCTTTCATGTGCTCTTCCTTAATTTTATCAAGGTTTTGCATATTTTCCTTTGTAGAAATAGTAGCCAATAATAAAGGTCTTCTTTCATTGGTTTTACCGTATTCCATAAGGTTCATGCGCTGAGGTTCCGCTTCGGCTAAATATTGGTAGTAATCAACAACTTCATGATGTCTGGTAAATTGAGTTCCTAGTTCATAACCTAAAAATTCTGAAGGGGATTTTAATTGGGATAAACCTAGAAAGGGAATTAAAAATAATGTGTAGCGTAGAATTAGTTTCATATAGCGTTGTTTGTATTCTGAGTCAGCCAAATCTATTAAAATAAATGCAAAATAATCTCCATTTGCAGCGTATTTTGACGAGAATTCAAGTATTTAATACTAACGGTAATTAACTTATATTTAGGAAATGTAAGACGAAAGGGTTTTATATTTACCAAGTATTTACTTTTTATATGGATATTGATTGTTTGCCCTTAGCAAAAACGGGTTATTTTTCGAAATTAATTTGCGATTACACTGCAGCGGATATTAAGCTTAAACCATTATATAATCGGTTTCCCGATATTGAAGGTTTTAAAGGGCAGATAGAAGAAAAACGGAAGCATTTTACCCAAGCCCAAAGAGATGTGTTGCATTCTTCAATGCAAAATCAATATAAAAATACAGATACATCTAAGGGTACGGCTGCTAATATAGCGTTATTAAAAGAAAAGAATACGTTTACTATTGTTACCGGTCATCAATTAAATCTCTTTACGGGTCCGTTGTATTTTTTATACAAGATCATCTCTACGATCAACTTGACCAAGCAATTAAAAAAGGAATTTCCAAATAGTAATTTTATACCTGTCTATTGGATGGCTACGGAAGATCATGATTTTGATGAAATCAATTATTTTAATTTCAAAGGATTAAAATTTCAGTGGAATAAAGAGGCATCTGGGGCAGTAGGGCATTTACCTACAGAAGGGCTAGAGGAGGTTTTTTCATTGTATTCAAGAACCATTGGTGATAGTAAGAATGCCAAGGTGCTAAAAGAGCTATTTGAAAACGCCTATTTAAAGCATGATAATTTAACGGATGCAACCCGATTTTTGGCAAATGAAATTTTTAAGGATTACGGGCTAGTCATTGTTGATGGTGATGATATAGATTTGAAAAGGACATTAGTGCCTTACATGAAGAAAGATATTTTTGAACAAACTGCGTTCAAGAAAGTATCTGAAAGTATTACTGAGATTGAAAATATATCATCGGATTATCCTATACAGGTTAATCCGCGTGAAATCAATTATTTCTATTTAGCAGAGGGTGTTCGCGAAAGAATTATAGAAAGTAAGGGCAACTACCTAGTAAATGAAACGAATATATCATTTACAAAAGAGAAATTGGTTGCAGAGATGAATGCTCACCCAGAGCGTTTTTCTCCCAATGTAATAGCTAGACCTTTATACCAAGAAGTAATTTTGCCTAATCTATGTTATATAGGTGGTGGCGGTGAGATTGCCTATTGGTTTGAATTAAAAGCGGCATTTGAAGCTATGGATGTTCCTTTTCCAATTTTGCTGGTAAGAAATTCGGCGCTAATCATTACCGAGAAGCAAGCTGAAAAGTTAGAGAAAATGAATATCTCTAAATCTGATATCTTTTTAAAGCAAAATAGTCTTATCAACAAAAAGATTAGAGAAATTTCAAATATCGATATCGATTTTTCGCCAAAGAAGAAATTACTGGAAGAACAGTTTAAAGATATGTACGTACTTGCCGAAAAGACCGACAAATCTTTTCTAGGAGCTGTGAAAGCACAAGAAGTAAAGCAGAAAAAAGGACTGGATGCTTTAGAAAAACGCTTGTTGCAAGCGCAAAAAAGAAAGTTAAAAGATCACGTAGTTCGTATGACAGAATTGCAAAATGAAATATTCCCAAACCAGTCACTTCAAGAACGGCAATCTAATTTTTCTGAGTTTTATTTGGCTTATGGCGAAGACTTAGTGCCTATGTTATTTGAAGCTTTAAATCCGCTAGATTTAAGTTTCACGGTTATTACCCAAAAATAAGCGATGGGCAAGAACGCATCTCTAAATAAGATAACCGTCCTTGCTTTTTTATCATTTTCAGCTATAACCTTAATTACATTTTTTAAAAGTGCCTTAGAATTAGAAGACGCTGAACAGGCATATTACTCGCAATGGTTTCGTTGGGGGTATGATGATCAACCACCACTTTATACATGGTTGCAGTATGGCTTTAATACCATATTTGGTGTTAGTAAAATTTCATTCTCTATACTAAGGGGATTATTATTTGCTGGTATAATACTGCTATTGTATCAATTTTCAATACTTAGAATACCTGATAAGTATACATCAAAACTTCCTGTATTAGCATTGGTCTTCATACCAGTATTCATAGATTTTACTTTTAGAAGGCTTTCACATACCAGTCTATTGTGTTTAAGTGTAGTAGCGTCTTACTATTGCATACAGTTATTGATGCAACGAAAATCCATATTAAATTATCTATTACTAGGTTTTGTTGTGGGTGCAGGGTTCATGTCTAAATACAACTATGCATTTTTTCTGGTAGTGTTTGCTTTGGTTTCTTTATGGGACTCAAAATTGCGGGCTATAGTTTTCAATCCCAAAATACTGATAACTATGCTGCTTTCTTGCCTGTTAGTTGCGCCACATGTCTATTGGCTATTGGGTCCTGAAGGGTTTCAAACTTTTTTGGCTTCTAGTATTGAAGAGAAAATAGGAATAGAAGAAGTTGAATCAGGATTTTCATTGATGCCTATTCTAATTTATGTAAAAGGATTATTTGCTTTGTCATTCCCTTTGTTATTGGTAATAGGTATCGGTTACTTTTCAAAATTGATCACTTTTAATAAGCAAAATTTAAACTGGTTTTCTAAAATGTTCTTGGCGCAGTTAGTTGTGGTTGGCTTGTTCTTTCTTGTTTTTCAAAGTCAGAAAGTAGAAACAAGATGGCTATTACCCCTTTTTATTCCTTTTGTAGTTTTATTAATGGAGTCAGTTAGTTTTAAAAATGAAAAGAAGATTGTTACTGTTGGATTTTGGGTTTTTGTAGCTGTAATTTTTATCCAAACACTTAGAACGCCAATAGAGAAGGTGTTGAACATACCTTCTTCTGTTCATTTTGGTTTTGATCCTATTGCCAATAAGTTGAGCGAGAATTATGATCATTATCAATGGGTGCTTCCCAATGTAACCTATGCAGGTAATGTACGATTACTGAATCCTGAACGAACAGTATTTTCGGCAGATGACTATTCGTTACCCCTTATAGAATTGAAACATGAGAGAGAAGTTGAAATAACGATTGATCCATCCGCAATGAAACAGACCGCACCAGTAGATAGTTTAATCGTTTTTGGAAAGGATATGGAAAATCTTTATTTCTATATCAATTAGGGAACAAGAAATTCCCCGTTCCAAGAATTATCCACATTTTTGAATAAGGCTCTAATATGATTAGGACGTTTAAGCTTTAGGTATTCGATCTTTAGAGGTGTAACATCGATGATGCTGAAATAATTCTTCTCATCAATATATTCAACATTATCGGGGTTTTTAATAAGGCTTCCAGGTGTAGTTTGGGTAATGTAGTCCTTTCTACTATTAGGCTGTATAGTTTGCCAAGTTGTTTTTAATCTTTCTGTATTCGTTACTATTTCAGCGGTACCTTCAACTTTTAACTGTAGCATTTTTTCAGGATGATAAAGTAGAAAGCTAACCTGATTGTTTTGGGCAATATGTTTCATCTTTTGCGTACGGCTATCGGTATATATCGTAATTCGCAAATCTTCGGTAATCTCACGTAACACCACAGTACGCAAACGAGCGATAGTTTCATTGCCTACTGTTGCCATGGTAATGAATCTGAACGGATGCCCTTTTTCATTTACTCCGTTTTGTAATTCAGTACTTAATTCTTCAAAAAATGAATGGATCATATAGTTGATTTATCTAAAGGTAAAAATAAATGAATTTTACAATAGGGTAGATGATGAGTTAGTTGTTAAATAAGTAATGGTCTTGTAAAAGAATTAATTAAGGTCAATTTTTAAGCTTTGGCTTGAATATTATTTTCTTTTATTAGAAAGCTCAGTGTAATTCCTAAGCTTTTTTTTAAAAGATTGTAAGGTGTTTAGAAAAGTAGCGACCTACAAGGTGAATACATATTGTTATGAAAAAGATTTTTTAATGTATTCGTTTTGATAATTGGTTGAATGAAAAGCCCGGGGTGATTGCCGGGCTTTTATATTTTTAAAGAATTAATATTATTTAAATTATTCTTTCCCAGATCACTATGTAATATTGAACAAAGTAATACTATTACTTTACCTTATATTCTAAACGCATGGTTATAGATGCTGTTTTATTTTTAGATGAGGTATTGTATGCGCCACCCCAGCTATAATCTTCACCAGAATTTTGACCTGTAATTTGAAAAACCCCCATATTGGCTGAAACTAGATCTCCTAAATTACTACCCGCATTTTCAGCTATTTTCTCGGCACGTATTCTAGCATCCTCGGTGGCTTTAGAGATCATTTCAATTTTAAGGTCGGCTAATTTGGTGTAGTAATATCTTGGTGGTGAAGAGTTGAATTGGACCCCTTTGTTCAATAATTCGGTAATTTCCCTAGATACACCTTCTATTAAAGCAACGTTTTCAGATTCTATTTTTAGAGTTTGAATTAATTGGTATCCTCTAAAAATACTACCAACATAATTTCCATTCTCATATTGGTTATCTCGCATTTCTGTAGTCTGTACACTATTGAAAATTATGCTGTTTGCATCAATACCTTTAGAGGTTAAATATTGGCGAACAATATCCTTGTCGCGGTTTAATTGATCAAAAGCTGTTTTTAATACGGTACTGTTTGTAGAAAATTGACCTTCCCAAACAATGAGGTCAGAGGTGAAATTTTCATTGCCCAAACCGGTAACGGATATCATTTGTGGCGGGTTTGCCCTTTGTATATATGCGTTGCCTAAAAAATATGCAGCGATAACAATTGCAGCTCCAAAAATAATTGCACTAATGTGTTTCATGATTTTTTATTAAAATACAATCTAAATATAACAAAAGATACTTTTCAAGAACTACCAATTTACTATTTTTGCCCATGCAAAATAAAGTCCTGATATTAGATTTTGGTTCACAATACACCCAATTGATTGGAAGACGCGTACGTGAGCTAAATATTTTCTCCGAAATTAAACCTTATAATAAACTACCAAAAGACCTTTCTGACTATAAAGCGGTGATTCTTTCTGGATCTCCTTTATCGGTTAGGGGCGAAGATGCAGTTCATCCGGATCTGTCAGAAATACGTGGTAAAAAACCATTATTGGGCGTTTGTTATGGTGCACAGTATTTGGCACATTTTCATGGTGGTAGTGTAGAAAAATCCAATACAAGGGAATATGGTCGTGCCAACCTTAGCTTTATTAAGGAAAACGAACCATTTTTTGATAACGTAGATACAGGCAGCCAAGTTTGGATGAGCCATGCGGATACTATTAAGCATTTGCCAGAAAATACAACCTTGCTGGCAAGTACCCATGATGTACAAAATGCAGCTTTTAAGTTTCAGGGAGAAGAAACATATGCAATTCAGTTTCACCCTGAAGTATATCACTCTAAGGACGGAAAACAGGTTTTGGAAAACTTTTTGGTGCATATTGCCGGAATGGAACAAACTTGGACTCCGGATGCCTTTGTTGACAAAACCGTAGCGGAGTTAAAAGAAAAGATCGGCGATGAAAAGGTGATTTTAGGATTGTCTGGTGGTGTAGATTCATCTGTAGCAGCGGTATTATTACATAAGGCGATAGGGAAAAACCTTCATTGCATATTTGTAAACAACGGTCTTTTAAGAAAAAATGAGTTCACTGATGTATTGAAGCAATACGAGGGTATGGGCTTAAATGTAAAAGGTGTAGATGCTTCGGCACGTTTTTTGGATGATTTGGCTGGTGAGAGTGATCCAGAAACCAAACGAAAAACAATTGGTCGTGTATTTGTAGAAGTTTTTGATGATGAGTCACATTTAGTTGAGAACGCAAAATGGTTGGCACAGGGTACTATTTATCCAGATGTTATTGAATCTGTGTCTGCAACTGGCGGTCCGTCACAAACGATAAAGAGTCACCATAATGTTGGTGGTTTGCCAGATTATATGAAATTGAAGGTGGTAGAGCCTTTAAAGATGTTATTTAAAGATGAGGTAAGAAGAGTAGGGGCTAGCTTAGGAATTGACAAGGCATTGTTAGGAAGGCATCCTTTTCCAGGTCCTGGTTTGGCAATTCGTATCCTTGGCGATATAACGCCAGAGAAAGTGGCTATTTTGCAAGAAGTAGATGCCATTTTTATAGACGGATTAAAAAAATGGAATCTATACGATAAAGTATGGCAGGCAGGTGCCATGTTATTACCTGTAAATAGTGTTGGTGTAATGGGTGATGAGCGTACGTATGAAAAATGTGTTGCACTTAGAGCTGTAGAAAGTACGGATGGTATGACTGCTGATTGGGTGAATCTGCCGTATGAGTTTCTACAAAAAACATCAAATGATATCATTAATAAAGTCCCTGGCGTCAATCGTGTCGTATATGATATAAGTTCAAAGCCGCCAGCAACAATAGAATGGGAATAGTATGAAATATATATTTAATCAAATTTACTTAATAGGATCGTTTTGCTTATTAGTGTCTTGTACGGCAATGGCGCAAAAATTCGATACTCATCAAGTAAAATCAGGGGAGACTTTAGAAAGCATTTCTAAAATGTACGGGGTTTCAACGTCAAGTATATTACAGTATAATAAAGAGATTAAGGAAGGTCAAAAACTAAGGTCCAATACCATTTTGGTAGTGCCTGGTAAAAAGATTGTTGAGCAGACAAGTGCACCTATATCTAATACCCCAACCTCTACTACAGTAACGACGACTACAAATACTACGGTTGTTCAGGACTCTGTTAAGGCAAGAGAACCTATTGGTTATACAGAGCATCGGGTCAAAAGAAAGGAAACCATTTTTGGCATCACTCAAATGTATAATATTACAGAAGATGAGCTAAAAAAATACAACCCCAAGTTGTACGCTTCTCCACTTCAAAAGAAGATGGATTTACGTATTCCTAAATACCGCGCTCCTAAGGTGGAAGAGGTTACAGGTAATACTGATGATTTAGAAAAATACATTGTTGCGGCAAAAGAAACAAGGTGGAGTATAGCGCATAAATATGGTATTACTATAGAGCGAATGCTGGAGCTAAACCCTGGGTTGTCGGCGGCAAATAATTATTTATCTGAAGGATACGAATTAATGATGCCTAAAATTGCGGGTAGTACCGTAAAAAATCAGGTAACTCAATTATATACTTCGTATACAGTGCCTGCTAAAATGAATTTCTATCGTTTGGAAAAGGAATTCGGAGTTAAATCGGACGAGATAGTTCGCCTAAACCCAGAAATTACTGAAAGAGGCGGTTTAAAAGAAGGTATGGTAATTCGTATTCCAGAAAAGAAAGTAGAGACCGGAGAAATTAATACCGAGAACTACATTTTTTACGAGGTTAAACCAAAGCAAAATGAATTTCGATTAACTAGAAAATTTGGTATGACTTGGGCAGAGTTGGTTGCATTGAATCCTGATTTAAAAGACGGTCTAAAAGCAGGTATGGTTTTAAAATTACCAAAAGACAAGGTTGGTGATTTTGAAGTTAGAAATGCGTTGGTTTTGGATAAGGTAAATTTATTGGACAGTATAAATGTTACTGTAAAACCAAAAGTATTGTTCTTATTACCTTTTAGATTAGATAAACTTGATTTAAGTAATAAAGAGGCAACTGAAAAAATCATTGACAATAGAAATAGCTTAAAATATAGTTTAGGGCTTTATTCTGGGGCATTGGTAGCAATTGATTCTATGAAATCATTAGGGGTTTCTATAGATGTTAAAACTTTTGATAATCAATTGGATTTAGCTAGGACAAAGCAAGTTTTACAAGGCGAGCAATTAGGTGGCTACAGTGCTGTTTTTGGTCCTTTAGATATGCCATCGTTGAAAGAAACCGCGGTACAGGCATCTAAATTTAATGTTCCTGTTGTAGCGCCAGTACCTGCTAAAAGCGAGTTAAGTTTAGATAATGTTTTCTTTTCATATACCGATGAAGAGGTGTTGTGGAAACATATGCTAGATTATGTAGAAGCGAACCATACGGAAGAAACACTTTTGGTTATAGCGGATGAGGATAACAAAAAGGAGAAAGATGCTATTCTTAAAAGATTTCCGACAGCTAAAGTAGTTGTTGTAAAAGAAGAAGAGAAAAATATTGGTATTAACAGAGATAAATTGCAAACTCTATTATCTGATCAAGTACCTAACTGGGTCTTTGTAGAATCTGATAATTATAAATTGATTGCCAGTGTGGTATCTATATTAAACTCATTCAATAATACCGCTTTTGATCCATTATTGGGTAAGGATAAGGTTAGTGTACGTATGTTTACAACAGATATGAATTCGGCATTTGAAAAAGATGTGATTTCAAATACGCATTTATCCAACTTAAAATTTACGTATCCTTCTGTAAATCGTCAGGTAGCCAATAATTCATTTGTTGAGCGATATAGAAAACGTTTTGGCGATGATCCAGATAAATATGCGGTAAGAGGATTTGATCTTACCTATGATCTTTTGTTGAAACTAGCATATAATAATAGCCTAATAGATGTTTCAAGATTTATTGGGGAAACGGAATACAGTGGTAATAAATTCAATTACCAGAGAAAAGGAGTAGCTGGTTATTATAATCAGTCGTCTTATATTATGATGATGGATGATTTAAGAATAAAAACAATAGAGTAGAATGACATCAAAGGTTACTTACAACGGCGAGTTAAGAACAGAATGTGTGCATTTACAATCTAACGATTCTTTTGTTACTGATGCACCGGTAGATAATAACGGATTAGGGCAGGCATTTTCACCTACCGATACCGTGGCTACAGGTTTAGCAAGTTGTATGTTGACGATGATGGGTATTAAGGCAAACGGATTGGAAGTAGACCTAAAAGGCACTACGGCATCGGTTACCAAACATATGGCAGCTTCACCAAGAAGAATTTCTAAAATAGAAGTTGAGGTTTATTTGCCAAAAGAAATATCAGATAAGAATAGAAAAATTTTGGTGCACACGGCAAACACTTGCCCTGTGCATTATAGTTTACATCCAGATATTGAGAAAGTAATCACTTATAATTGGGACTTATAAAAAAGGTACATTTTATTATATTTCTTTTAGCGCTACTGAGCATCTCTAATGTTCAGAGTCAAGAAGTAGTGTCTTGGGAACCTGATTTTAGATTTACTTGGAACGATTTTAAAGGAGCTGCTCCCATAACTTCAAGAGCAGCAGCAACCACGGCAAGTGGTATAACCTACCGTTTTTCCACTTATTACGAGAATAATGAATTACAGGTAGATTATAAGGTATTTGCCTATTTTTATCCAACAAAGTCATGGTATAAACCTGCGCTTTGTAATGACATAACCTTGCTACACGAACAATTACATTTTGATATTACCGAACTCTATGCACGCAAATTGCGAAAGAAATTGGCGGAGACAAAATTTACCAAGAACGTAAAAGAAGAGATTCGTAAAATCTACAAGGTCACCATTCGTCAACTAAACGATTTTCAAAATAAATACGATTCAGAAACCAACTATTCTAGAAATCTACCTGTACAAGAACGTTGGGTAAAAGAGATAGAAGAGGCTTTAATCAAATCTTAGCTTAATGGTTTAAAAGTGAATTAGTGAATTAGTGAAATAGTTTATTGGTTTTAGATTCGAGTTATAAGAATTCATTAAAATTACATCAACAATCTTCTTGTATAGAAAAGGAGAAGTAAGTTTTATCAGAAAACAGCTTGCTGTTTTTTGATAAAGAGCTCACTAACGAACCAGCTCACTAATTAACTGGATAAACTACACATCACAAATAGTAACGCCTTGTTTTAAAGCGTCTATTTTATTTTCCCAACTAGGAACAAATTCCTGTGCTACGTGTCCGGTATAACCCGTTTTTAAAATAGCCTTCATTACGGCAGGGTAGAAAATTTCCTGTGTTTCATCTATCTCGTGCCTACCGGGGTTTCCGCCTGTGTGGTAGTGTCCGTAGTATTGGTGGTAATTTTCGATATTTCTTATAATGTCGCCCTCCATAATTTGCATATGGTAAATATCGTATAGCAGTTTAAAATGCTCAGAACCTATGGCTTCGCAAAGAGAAACGCCCCACTCAGAAGTATCGCACATATAGTCTTTATGGTCCACCTTACTGTTTAAAAGTTCCATTTGTAAAACAACACCGTGCTTTTCAGCCAAAGGCATTAATTTTTTTAATCCAATGGCACAGTTACGTAAACCAACTAGGTCGTTCATTCCGTTTCTATTACCACTAAAGCATATAAGGTTGGTGTAACCGGCTTCAGCTACTAACGGAATAACACGTTCGTAGTCTGCGATAAGTTCATCATGTAAAGAGAGGTCGTTAAAACCTTTTTCAATACCCATGCCAGCACCCCAACACATGGCAGCGTGGATATTATATTTTTTTAAAAGCAGAAATTCATCCGGTCCCACTAGATCTACAGAACGTATATCAAGTTCTACTAAATTTTTAAGAAAATCTTCAAAAGGGATGCTCCCATAGCACCAATAACAAACACTATGGTTTATATTGTACTTTAGTTTGGCGGTAGCTTCATTTTTATTTTTGCTTGCTGCTGTAGCAGATGTAGTTAAGAAACCAACAGACGCCGCCGCCGAGGTTCCAATAAAATTTCTTCGTTTCATGTTGTTGTGAGTTGTTGATTTTTTTAAAGATAATTTTTTTAGATTAAAAAATGGAAATAAATCCTGATAAGGAAAAATTAATAGAATTGGCACATTACAGAATGCCATTTGGTAAGTTTAAGGGTAGGTATCTAATAGATTTGCCGGAACCTTATTTGGTATGGTTTAAACAAAAAGGATTTCCTGATGGTAAATTGGGAGATTTGTTGCAATCTATGTTAGAAATCAAAACAAATGGCTTAGAATCGATAATTCGAAAAATACAAAAACATTTTCCTAAGGAAACCCGTTAAGTTCTCACCTCAATTTGTAACTTTGTGTCCCGTAACATAGAAATTGATACATGGCACAAACCAAATACATCTTCGTTACGGGAGGCGTTACTTCTTCGTTAGGAAAAGGCATCATTGCTGCATCTTTGGCGAAATTACTGCAATCTCGCGGCTACAAAACTACCATTCAAAAACTAGATCCTTACATTAATGTAGATCCAGGAACTTTAAACCCTTATGAGCATGGCGAATGTTATGTAACTGATGATGGTGCGGAAACAGATCTAGATTTAGGTCATTATGAGCGTTTTTTAAATGTTCGTACATCTCAAGCGAATAATGTTACTACAGGTAGAATTTACCAAAGCGTTATTGAAAAAGAACGTAGAGGGGAATTTTTAGGTAAGACCGTACAAGTGGTTCCCCACATTACAAATGAAATTAAAGAACGTGTTCAGGTTTTAGGTAAAAGTGGTGAATATGATATTGTGATTACTGAAATTGGTGGTACGGTAGGTGATATTGAATCTTTGCCATATATTGAAGCGGTTCGTCAACTTCTTTGGGAACTTGGAGATAACAATGCCATTGTTATTCATTTAACTTTGGTGCCCTATTTATCCGCTGCAGGTGAATTAAAGACCAAACCTACACAACACTCTGTAAAAACATTAATGGAAAGCGGTATAAAAGCCGATATTTTGGTGTGCAGAACAGAGCATGAGATTTCTAATGATATTAAAGATAAACTAGCACTTTTCTGTAATGTAAAGCGTGAAGCGGTTATACAAAGTATTGATGCATCTACAATTTATGATGTGCCGTTATTAATGCAAGAAGAAGGTTTAGATACAGTAACCTTACAGAAATTGGCATTGCCTAATGAGGTAGCTCCAGATTTAGGTCGTTGGAACGAGTTCTTGGCGAGACATAAGAACCCAAAAGATGAAGTTACTATAGGTTTAGTTGGTAAGTATGTAGAGCTACAAGATTCATATAAATCTATTCTAGAAGCTTTTATACATGCGGGAGCTGCTAACGAGGTAAAAGTAAAAGTAAAATCTGTTCATTCAGAATATATTACGGCTGCCAACTATGAGAACAAGCTAAAAGGATTGGATGCTATTTTGGTAGCACCAGGCTTTGGTGAGCGTGGTATAGAAGGTAAAGTGAAGGCTGTTGAATATGCACGTGTAATGAATATTCCATTTTTGGGTATATGCTTAGGTATGCAGATGGCAGTTATTGAATATGCACGTAATGTGTTAGGTCTTGTAAATGCAAATTCTACCGAGATGGATGAAAACACTCCTGATCCGGTAATTAGTATTATGGAAGAACAAAAAAGTATTACCGATAAAGGTGGTACAATGCGTTTAGGTGCGTGGGATTGTGAATTGAAGGAAGGTAGTCTTGTTAAAGAAATGTATAATGGTGAGTCTCAAATTTCTGAGCGTCATCGTCATAGATATGAGTTTAACAATGCATATTTAGAGCAATTAGAGAATGCAGGTCTAAAAGCAACAGGTTTTAATAAAGAAACCAATTTGGTTGAAATTGTAGAGTTAGATGATCATCCTTGGTTTATTGGCGTGCAGTATCACCCAGAGTATAAGAGTACGGTAGCTAATCCACATCCATTGTTTGTTGGCTTGGTTAAGGCTGCTTTAGAGCATAAAAATGCACAAACTAATGCCACATTGGCATAAACACCATATTTGGACATATATTTGCTTTCTTAAAAACTCAAAATATTCCCAATTAATTAGAAATACCACATGGAAGAAAAGAAATTTGATGTACAATCCATAATTGGCTTCGTGCTTATTTTTGGAATACTCATCTTCATGTTTTACCAAAATCAGCCAACTCCAGAAGAGTTAGAGGCAGAAAAGGCAAAGCAAGAACAAGTAGAGGCTGCAAAGGCATCAGAAAATTCAGGAACAGAAACTGTTATTAATGATGTACCGCAATTAGATTTACAAGATTCTACTGCAGTTGCCAATTACCAAGGTAAACTTGGCGCATTTGGTTTTACAAAACCTTCTAATGACATTACTACTTTTGAGAATGAAGTGCTTTTATTAAAGATTAGTAATAAAGGTGGACAAATTGTAGAAGCGAAAATGAAACAATTCGTTACCTATGATTCTGTACCTGTATATTTAATAAAGGATGGTAATGCTTCTTTCGGATTGGATTTTGCCACTTCTGATAATAGAACATTGAATACTCAGGATTTATATTTTGAGCCAACAATGTCAAATGACAATGGTAATAAGGTATTATCATTAAAAGCTAAGACATCAGGTAATCAATACTTAGAGTATAGATATGTTATTAAGCCGAACGATTATTTAGTTGACTTTACGATCAAGTCTAAAGGTTTGGACAATGTTATTAGTACAAGTAAGCCGGTAACCTTAGATTGGAAATTAAAAGGGATACGCCACTCAAAAAGTATTCAATATGAAAACAGGTATACACGTTTAACCTATAACCATGAAGATGGTAAAATAAGTAAACTTTCTGAAGGAAGTGATGACGAGGAAACTGAAGAAGATATAAAGTGGATTTCATACAGACAGCATTTTTTTAGCAGTATTCTAGCAGCTGATGAGCCTTTTAAAGGTGGTGATCTTACTTCTGTTAATTTAGTGGAAGAAGAAAGTAGAACTTTTGGTTTTACTAAAGAATATGCATCTGCTTTACCTGTGGAATTGGAAGGTGGAGAAATATCTAAAGATTTACATTGGTATTTTGGTCCTACCGATGTTGATACCTTATCTCAGTACGAAGATTTAGGTTTAGTAGATTCTATTCCTTTTGGTTGGGGTATTTTCGGGTGGATCAACCGTTATGTGTTTACACCTTTCTACGGCCTGATCAGTACGTATTTCCCTTACGGTATAGCAATTGTTATTATGACGATCTTAGTTCGTTTGGCAATGTCGCCAGTAACCTATAAGTCGTATTTATCTCAAGCGAAGATGAAGGTGTTGAAACCTGAAATCACGGAGTTAGGGGAGAAGTACAAGGACAATGCGATGAAGAAGCAGCAAGAAACCATGAAATTGTATGGTAAGGCTGGGGTCAGCCCTATGAGTGGTTGTATACCGGCGGTCATACAAATGCCTATTTTTTATGCGCTTTTCATGTTTTTCCCAACATCGTTCGCATTACGTCAAAAATCATTCTTATGGGCAGATGACCTTTCGTCTTTTGATACTATTTATCAGTTCCCAGAAGGATTCTCAATTCCTTTCTATGGAGACCACGTAAGTTTGTTTCCAATATTGGCTTCCATAGCAATTTTCTTTTACATGAATATGACTACGGGTCAGAACATGCCAACACAACCTGGTATGCCTAACATGAAGTTCATTATGTATCTAATGCCTTTTATGATGTTGTTTTTCTTTAACAACTATGCGAGTGGTTTAAGTTTGTATTATTTTGTGTCTAACTTAATTACTATAGGTATTATGCTGGTTATTAAGAATGTTATCATAGATAATGATAAGATACATGCTCAAATACAAGAGAATAAGAAGAAACCTAAAAAGGAGAACAAGTTTCAAAAGAAAATGCGTGAAATGATGGAGCAAGCAGAAGCGCAGAAGAAGAATTAAAAAAACTTCATATACTCATATAAAAATAAAAGCCCTTTCAATTTTGAAAGGGCTTTTGCCATTGGTTAAGGCTTGGTTTGGTAAGATTTGGGATGTCAAAGATGTAATTAATTAAAGGTTCTATAAAAAGTTAGTTGTCAAGGTTGATTAATTGTATGTTAAAAGAGTGTATAATGATGTTAGCCATTTTAAGGCATAAAAAAACCTTCCTATTTCTAGGAAGGTTTTCTTTTGTGTTGAATTGAATCGTAATTATTATAGCGCATCAAGTGCTGCTTGTGGTAAAAGTACCTTATTGATTACATGAACTACGCCGTTACTAGCTTCTACATCTGCTGTAACTACAGTAGCGTTATCTGTACTTGCATCCTCAACGTGTACAGTACCATCTTCCTTAATATTGATACCTACGTTTTCACCTTGAAAAGTAGCAATTGTCTGTCCGTCACTTAAATCAGTTGAGAAAGCTGTGGTACCAGAAACAACGTGATATGTAAGAATGGTTGCCAATAAATCCTTTTCAGCTTCTGTGTCAAAATCCGCCAAACTGTTGTAATCCTCACCTAAAGAATCTAATAAAGCAACAAAAGCATCGTTGGTTGGGGCAAATACCGTAAATGGGCCGTCACCACTTAATGTTTCTACCAAACCAGCATCTGCTTGACCAAGAGCGTCTACTAATAAACTTAAATCGTCTGTTTCAACAGCAATCTCTACAATTGTTTTTAAACTCATTGCGGCTAACATATCTAAAACCTCTTGTGGCAAAATTACTTTATCAATAACGTGTACGACACCATTAGTTGCTGCTACATCTGCCAAAGCAACATTTGCATTGGTTTCGGTTGCATCCATAATTTGAACACCATTGTCGGTTAATACTACTGTTACGTTTTCACCTTGAACGGTTTCAATGGCTTGCCCGTTAGTTAAGTCAGTTGAAAAGGCAGCTGTACCGGCAACCACGTGATAAGTTAATACTTTAGTTAAAAGTGCTTTCTCGTCTTCAGTATCAAAATCTGCAAGACTGTTAAAATCATCACCTAATGTTTCTAGCAAAGCGGCAAAAGCAGCGTTTGTTGGTGCAAAAACGGTAAAAGGACCGTCACCATTTAAAGTTTCTACTAAACCGGCATCAGCTTGAACCAGGGCATCTACCAATAAGCTTAAATCATCTGTTGCAACAGCGGTATCGACAATGGTTTTTAATTGTAGACTGGTAACGAAATCTATAGCCGCTTGTGGTAATAAGACTTTATCTATTGTATGTGCAATACCATTAGATGCCATAATGTCTACACCTGTAATATTTGCGTCAGTATCAGAAGCATCGCCTATAACAAAAGTGTCGCCCGAAGCTATAATTTCAACGCTATTATTTTCCAACGCCGTAGCAACTTGCCCTGCAGCCAAATCAGTTGATTTTACTTCTGCAGCAACCACATGAAATAATAAAATATTCTTTAATAGAGCAATTTCTTCATCGGTATCAAAATCATCAAGACTATTGTAATCATCTCCTAGAACCTCCAATAACGCAACAAAAGCATCATCGGTAGGAGCAAAAACGGTAAAAGGACCGTCAGAATTAAGAGTTGCAACCAAATCAGCTTTGATTACTGCAGCTTCTAATAGCGATAGTGGTTCTGTAGCTACAACTATATCAACTAAAGTTCCATTTTCCTCAGGCATTTCTTCGCCATTTAAAGCGTCGATAATTGCTTGTGGCAACATTACTTTATCAATAACATGAACCACTCCATTACTTGCTTCCACATCAGCAATAACAACTTGGGCGTCTACCTCAGTTGCATCATCAATAAATACATCATCATCTATATTAATGGTCAAATCTTCACCTTGAACAGTGGTAACTGTCATTCCGTTGGTAAGGTCTGAAGAACTTGCCGCAACACCTGAAACAACGTGATAAGTTAAAATAGAGGTTAAAATTGCTCTTTCTTCATCTGTGTCAAAATCGGATAGTGATTCAAAATCATCTAATTGATTTAATAATGCTGTAAAAGCATCATTTGTTGGGGCAAAAACGGTAAAAGGACCTTCAGAACTCAATGTACCAACTAAATCTGTTCCTTCAGAATTATCTACAGTAGTAAGTGCGGAAACCAATGAAGAAAGAGCGTCTTCTGCCTGGGCAGTTTCAACAATGGTTAATTCGTCAGATGTAATAGGTTCTACATCATCATCGTCACTACAAGACCATGTAACCATTGCAATGGTGAGTAGCAGTAAAAAGTTTTGTAATCTCAACATTTTTTTCATAACTGTGTTTTTAAAGATTGTTTAATTAAGTGTGAAAGATGTTTAACATTAAATGTAATAAAATGCATTTATGTTAATAAATCATCTGCAATGCTAAAAATACGACAGTTACTTATTGTTTAACTAATTTTTAAAAAAGTTTAACAAAATATTTTTAACTCAAAAAAATATGTAAGTAAAAAGGAAATTGGCTGAGCAACAAATTTTACTATGCTTATCGTTAAAGGTTTATGGGAAAAGCAGTGTTTGAAAAAAATAGACTTTGAAATGAAATTTCGTAATTTTGTATCGACCAAGAAGAAGAGATGAAAAAAGTAGTAATAGGACTTTCTGGAGGAGTAGATTCAAGCGTGGCGGCATACCTTTTAAAAGAACAAGGTTATGATGTCATTGGTTTGTTTATGAAGAATTGGCATGATGATTCGGTAACGATATCAGAAGAGTGTCCGTGGTTAGAAGATAGCAACGATGCATTAATTGTCGCTGAAAAATTGGGTATTCCGTTTCAAACAGTTGATTTAAGTACTGAGTATAAAGAGCGTATAGTTGATTATATGTTTAAGGAGTACGAGATGGGACGCACCCCAAATCCTGATGTGCTTTGTAATAGAGAAATCAAGTTTGATGTCTTTATGAAAATAGCTATGCAGCTTGGAGCAGATTATGTAGCTACCGGTCATTACTGTAGAAAGGGCACTATCAAAAATACAGACGATACCGAAACCTACCAGTTGTTAGCGGGGAAAGATGGTAATAAAGATCAGTCTTATTTTTTATGTCAATTATCGCAAGAGCAATTATCAAAAACATTATTTCCAATAGGGGAGTTGACCAAGCCGCAGGTTAGGGAAATTGCTGCAAAGATGAATTTGATAACTGCAGATAAAAAAGATTCACAAGGGTTATGCTTTATAGGTAAGGTTAGATTACCGGAGTTTTTACAACAACAGTTAAAACCAAAAACAGGTAAAATTGTTGAAGTTCCTGCCGGGTTTAATGCTTACGAACGTGCAACACCTCATTTCAATGATAAAAACTCGGAATTAGAGTTTTATGCGGAGAAACCTGTATACCATTTAACAGATGGTAAAGTTGTTGGTGAGCATCAAGGTGCGCACTATTTTACCAAAGGGCAACGGAAAGGGCTGCACGTGGGTGGAACAAAAGAGCCTTTATTTGTAATAGATACCGATGTTAATGAGAATATCATTTATACTGGTCAAGGTAAGGCACACCCAGGGCTGTATAGAAGAACTTTATTTGTAAAGGATGAAGAAATACATTGGGTACGTACAGATCTAGCCTTAGATATTGATGAGAAATTAGAAGTAAAAGCACGTATTAGGTACCGTCAAGAACTTCAAGAAGCTACTATTTATAGAGTGGAAGGTGGTATGTACGTAGATTTCAAAGAAATGCAATCTGCAATTACCGAGGGCCAGTTCGTAGCTTGGTATTTAGATGATGATCTAATAGGATCTGGCGTTATATCTTAAATAAGAGTTTACATTTTAAGAAGCATAATAGTATCTTTAAAATGTAAGTTTTTACTGGATAATCGAGATTTTTATAATTTATCAAATACATGCAAAATAGAATTACCGAACTTTTCAATATAGAATTTCCTATTATTCAAGGAGGAATGATTTGGACCAGCGGATGGCGACTAGCCAGTGCTGTATCAAATGCTGGAGGATTGGGAGTTATTGGTGCCGGGAGCATGTACCCTGATGTTTTACGAGAGCATATTCAAAAATGCAAGAAAGCCACCTCAAAACCTTTTGGAGTAAATATCCCTATGTTGTATCCTGATATTGATAAGTTGATGGATATTATCGTTGCCGAGGGTGTAAAAATTGTGTTTACATCAGCAGGAAATCCTAAAACTTGGACCTCCTTTCTAAAAGAAAAAGGAATTACGGTTGTGCATGTGGTAGGTAGCTTGAAATTTGCATTAAAAGCACAGGATGCCGGGGTAGATGCAATTGTAGCGGAAGGCTTTGAAGCAGGCGGTCATAATGGTAGAGATGAAACAACAACTTTGGTTTTGATTCCTGCAGTGAAAGAAAAAATAACTATTCCTTTAATTGCAGCAGGAGGTATTGCCAATGGTAGTGCCATGTTAGCAGCCATGGTTTTAGGTGCAGACGGAGTGCAAGTGGGCAGCCGATTTGTAGCTAGTGAAGAAGCATCGAATCATATGAATTTCAAAGAGGTAGTAGTCAATTCCAAAGAAGGGGATACGCAGTTGACATTAAAAGAATTAGCACCTGTTCGTTTAGTTAAAAACAAATTCTATAACGAAGTGCAAAAAGCATACGCTCACGGAGCAACTACAGATGAGTTGAAATCACTTTTAGGTAGAGGTCGTGCTAAAAAAGGTATGTTCTTAGGTGACTTAGAAGATGGTGAACTAGAAATAGGTCAAGCATCTGCTTTAATACACGACATTAAACCAGCAGGTGAAATTGTTAAACAGTTGATGAGAGAATTTGAAAAGAGGAAAGCAGAACTTTCCTCTTTATAGATTATACTTCTTTATCTTCCCCTACAATAATTCGTTTTTTATTTTTTAGAGCGCCAAGATATTCTATAAGATCACGAAGTTCCCTTCTTGATATCATGCGTCCCATAGCGGGCATGGCAGACATAGAATTTTCTCTGCTGGCAATTCTCATTAAAGGAACTCTTAAAGGTTCAGCTTCAGATGTTCTCAGCAAAATCTCCTTATTATTTTCCTCAATTAAAACCCCTTTAACTTTTTGTCCGTCTTTTAATGTAATAGTTACGGTTCCATAACCAGGTGCCAATCTAACACTTGGCTCTATTAAGGCTTCCAGTAATTGTTGTCTATTTAAAATAGTACCAATATTATCTAACTTAGGGCCAACTTCACCACCAGATCCATTTACAGAATGGCAACGTACACATTGCGCCGTAGGATTGTTGTTGAAAACAGATCTCCCTGCCCACCAGTTTCCTCCATAGAGAGTTTCTTGGAAAGAATCAGCAGAAAACCCTGCTTTTTTAAGATGATCTAATTGTGCTATTAGTTCAGGGTTTTCAGTCGTTTTCACCGATTCCATTAGATCTAATAATATACCCTGATTTAATTGATTTCTACTGGCTTTATTAATTAGGCTGGTAAGTATGGCATTACTTTTTTCATCTGGTAAGTCACCGAGAACATTCAACATTCTTTGTTGCTCCGATACCGAACCTTTTTTAAATATGGGGCCAACAATATTCGGTAGTTTTTCTTTTGATACGTTTAACTGGCTCAATAAGCCAACTGCTGCAGTTCTTACCTGTTCGTTCTTATCTTTCATACCTATAGACATTGCAGTCTCCATATTTTTAAATTTTAATTGCCCCAAGGCATTTAAAACCGCAGTTCTAACTTCAGGAGATCTGTTTGATTTAAATATAGCATACAAATCATCATTGTAAGAGTTGATACCGATAGCACTGATAGTTTTTGAAATTCCAATTAATATTTCGGGTTGACTCTCTTTAAGAAATGCTGGTATGTCTTTTTTTATCTTTTCTTCCAACTGTCCGTTTTCTCTTATGATTTCGCCTCTATATCTCCCGTCTACACGGTCTAAAAGAGAAGGGTTGTTCCATGTGCCTAATGCGGCTAAGGCCTCACCACGTAAATCGCTAGAGACGTTTTTTCGTTTGGCAAAATTGATGAGAAATTCTAATTGTTCATCGCCACCTACACGCAGGGAGGCATTAATTGCTCTACGTAACAACGGTTCTGATTTAAATTTTTCGTTGTTCAGTGTAGCCGCTAACGCAGGTAATGCAGCTTCAATAGAGAGGTCGTCATTTATTGCTCTTGCAGTTTCGGTAACAATATATTCATCCTTATCAGAAAGGAATATGGATATTTTTGGGTCCTGTAATTTTCTAAGAACCATAACAGCTGCAATTCTAAGACTTCTATTTTCACTATTGGCAAGCGCTAAAATCGGTCCGGCATTTCCTATTCTAGCCAAGGCTAAAACAGCGGCATGTCTCAAATATAAATCTTGATCATTATTGGCTTCAATCATTGCCAATAATGGGTCAATGGCATTTTCATATTTTAATCTTCCTAAGGCTTGCGCCGCATAGAATTTTACACGGTCATTTTTATGAGTAGTTAGAGAAATAAGACTATCGGCAGCTTTTTCATAACGTAAATCTCCTAGTACTTTAACACTTTGAGCTATAATTTCTGGATCTTCATCATGCAATAAATTTAGTAGGGGTTGAGCTTCATCTGCATCATTTGCCGCAATTTGTCCAATACCCCAAATAGCATGTATACGTGCAAATTGGTTTTCTTCCTCTATTATTGCCTTTTCTAAAGCTCTGTAGCCCCAAAAGGTTCTTTTAGCAAGTTCAAACTGAGCTTTTTGTCGAATTCTCATATCGCCATATGATAGTAAGCTGACCAAACTATCAATCTTTTCATCCTCATAATTATGAGTCATTAGCTGTTGTGTTCTTAGCCTTTCTTTGGCAAGATCATTGGTTTCTTCGGTAACGTCTAGTTTCCATACTCTACCGTAATTTTTAGTGCCCCAGCCGTTTACCCAATCGGCAAGATATAGTGCGCCATCTGGTCCAAAATCAATACCTGTAGGTAATACTCCCGATAGAATGGATTTGTCACTTTTCAATTCAAACGAAGCGCCTTTTGGTTGTAGATCGAACGACCAAATATGGGACCTGCTTGGGTCTCCTACAAATTCTACCAAGAAAAATTTGTCCATCCATTTTTTACCTAAAGCAGTACCAGGATTATATATCATTCCGGTAGGTCCGTTATGAAAATTTTGGATGGGAGGCATAATGTAAGCAGCCTGACCTTCCCAATGAGGAGTGAACAATTTTTCATCCATCCATACATTATAGCCATTGTTCTTTGGATCTGTATATTTTCCATATTGCCAATTTGCTCTCCATCCGGCATCAGAACCTTCAACTATATGAACCAAACGTTCGCTTTCGCCTTTGTGGTCACCGTCATTGTCAGATGAAATTATATTTCCGTAAGCATCAAAAACAAACTCGTGTGTATTACGTAGACCATGGGCAAAAACCTCAAAATCTGTCCCATCAGGATTACATCTTACGATTACCCCTTCATTTGGATACTTATGGTTTTCACCATCTACTGTAGTAATATTTGCACCAATATCTCCTATACCCCAATATATCTTGCCATCAGGACCTTCAATAGCGCCGGACATTCCGTGACCGCTAAAACCAATGTGCACAGCGAATCCCTCTGCAATACTGGTTTTATCATCTAGTATTTTGTCACCGTTAGTATCCTTTAAGCGATACATACTAGGTCCTATACCAACAAAAACATCTTCATCACGCACTAAAAGGGCTCCGGCGACATCATTAATTTCATCACTGAAGTCATTCATGATCTGTGTAGAAACATCTGCAATGCCGTCATTGTCGGTATCTTGTAACATCCAAATTTCATCTTGTTCAACAGCAAGGTCGTGCCAATCATGAATGCTGTCATTATTTAAATCAGGAAGCCACTCATTTTCCTCACTAAGTTCAGGAGCAAAAGTTTTATGCAGAAAAGCTCTTCGGTCTTCTACGGATTCTAGGGCTATAGATTCCGTCATCCAATCTCTATGTCCACGAATATCGAATTCCGAATTTTTGGCTCTATTTGAACGAGTAATGTATATGTTGCCTTTACTGTCAATATCCAGCGCAATTGGATCTGGAGCCAAGGAATCCGAAGCCCAAAGACTTAGTTCAAGTCCATCTGCTACATCTGCCGTTATAGTTTCTCTGGCAAGCTTTGCCATTTCAATAAGATCGGTACTGTCTTGTTGTATGGTTAACGGTATTTCAATTGGCTTTTTATTTATGCAAGAAGCGCAAAGAAGCAATAGGGATATGGTCCCTAGAAGGAATTTTTTAAAGAATGTCATTGTTGTTTGGTTAAATTGATACTTAAATGTAACGAATAATGTAGATAATCAAGGTAAAAAATGAATTGTAGGTAAACTATTAACCATTTATGGTATAGATTTATCAATTTGAATTTTAAACATAATTTATTTCAATGTTAAGAAAGTGTGTTCAAAAGTTCTTTTATATTTGATTACTTATCAAACCAATAATTATATGAATATTATAAAAACAGCTGCTTTCATTTTTTTGATGGCTTTTAATTTTACGATGGTACAAGCCCAAGAAGGTCATCCGTTAGAAGGAAAATGGAACTTGACCATTGATCAAGAAGGGAAGAAACTACCATCATGGTTAGAAATTAGACATTCTGGCACCAATACTTTGATCGGTAGATTTACGTATGCATTTGGTAGTGCAAGACCAGTTGCTGAGATTGAAAAGCACGGAGAATTATTTTCATTTGAAATTCCGCCACAGTGGGAGCCAGGAGCTGCCAATATGGAATTTGAAGGTAAAATAGAAGGAGAAGGTTTATCAGGAACCATGATTTATGTAGATGGAAAAACGTATAATTGGACGGCTACAAAATCTCCAAAACTACCGTATTATGACAATGTGAAAGAAGGCAAGACCGTGAAGCTTTTTAATGGTAAAAACTTAAAAGGATGGGAGATGAAACCAGGAAATCAATGGGCGGTTTTAGATGGTATATTGACTAGCTCAAAACCAGGAGTAAACTTAGTGTCAGAAGAAAAATTCAAGGATTTTAAATTACATGCAGAATTTAGATACCCTGAAGGGAGTAACAGCGGTTTGTATTTACGTGGTCGCTACGAAGTTCAAATAGCAGATAACATAGGATTAGAGCCTTCTTCAATTTATTTTGGAGGAATCTATGGTTTACTTACACCAAATGAAAATGCGGCTATGAAAGCTGGGGAGTGGCAAACGTATGAAATTACTTTAATAGGTAGGAGAGTTACTATTGTCGCAAATGGAAAAACTGTAATTTCAAATCAGAATATTGAAGCAATGACAGGTGGCGCTCTGGATAATGATGAAGCAGAAGCCGGACCAATAATGATTCAAGGAGATCATGGTCCAGTCGAATTTAGAAAGTTAGAGATTACGCCTTTGAGTAAAGGGTAATTTTGAAAATTAGAATTTTAAAAGCCTCCTTTACTGGAGGCTTTTTTTAATGTATTTAACTATTAAGTTGAGTAATTAAAGTTAAAGCTTTTTCTTCCTCATCTTTATAAACATAGATTTCTACCAGTTCTTGTTGTGGTGTGCCAAAACCTGCTAAGCGAGCAGATTCCTTTTCGTCTTTAAGAATAGGTACAATATTATTTTCTTTCAGTATTAGTTCTATTCGTTTGGCTTCTATATTATTTCCGCCAAAAACTTTTATATAATTTGAGTCCATTGTAATCTGTTTTAGTTAATCGTTGCTGAAGCTATTCAATTTTTTATTTAGAGTAAATAAGGTTCAAAGTTACACCTGGTCAGGTATTTTTTAGTTGAGATTAATAGTGTGTTCTTGAATGTCTTCTTGTTCTAACGAATTGGTGTTAATTGTAAAATAAAAGGTACTACCTACATTCTCTTCTGACTCTACCCATATTTTGCCTAAGTGGTGTTCTACAATCTTTTTACTACCGTACAGACCTATACCTGACCCCTCGAATTTAGATTGATTGTGTAGCTTATGAAACGCATTAAATATTTTTGCTTGTTGTTCTTTTGGAATGCCTATACCGTTATCAGAAACACTAAAAAGATATTCATTCTCTTTCTTCTGGGACGCTATGGTAATTACTGGGTCTTTGGTAGCGGTTCTAAATTTTAGTGCGTTATGTATCAAATTTTGAAAGAGCATTCCAATATCATTTGATCTTGCCGTTATCGTCGGTAACTCACCAACGGTAATAGTTGCATTGCTCTCTTTTATTATTTCTGAAAAATCAGATAAAACAAGCTGTACTATCTTTGGGAAATTTACAGTTTCCATTTCGCTAGAATTACCAATTTCAGCATATTTCAAAAGTCCCTCCACTAGGTTTGTCAGTCTTGTAGAACTGCCCTGTAAATGCTTTAAATAGCTGTTGAAATTTGCATAATTAGCTGTTGCATGTTGTTTTTCCAATTCTGTAGCAATAACATTGATATTATTTAGTGGTCCTCTAAGGTCATGTGTTACTATGAATGTAAATTCTTCAATATGTGTGTTTTTTAGTTCAAGTTCATTATTCAATACGGCTAGTTTGCTGTTTTGAAGTTTTAAATCATTTTGAGCTTTTTTTAAGTTTAACTCACTTTCTTTTAAAGCTTCAATATGATTTTCTAGATCTGTAGTGTATGTTCTGGTTTTATTTTCGTCATACATTCTAAAGGTTAGTGAAAGCCAACCTAAACAGGCTAAGAAAGCAAATATTTCATCAAAGGGTACGTCAATAGTTCCTAAAATTGGTCCGTAAATAGAGATGTAGACGGTAGGAATAATAAATGCTAGAATATCAAAAACAATTATCAGGTTTCTTAACCTAGGGTTTCTTCTAAAACCTATAAATGCTAAAAAACCCATAGTGGCAAATGCAACTGCCTGACCAAAAAAGCCTCCTATCAAAAATATTAAGGTCATGAACATCACCGGCGGAAACAACGTCATGTAAATTCTAGTTGTATAGTGAAGTTTTAAACGATTTAATAAGAACCCGATTCCGAAACCAATAGCAACGATACCTGCTAAAATCTGCTCGGTATATGAATGAAACATTAGCGTATATATAAACACTACAAAAGTAAAAATACTTGACACGATGGTTATAAGACCAAATTCGTCCAAAAAGTTTCTGCTTTTCTGACTGTTATTTTTTGAAGTCGTGTTAAGTTTTGGCAAACTATTAAAATTTAGTTTTAAATGACTTTGTTTAATTTGGTAATGCTAAATCCTATCTATTTGTGGAAACTCAGCTAGAAAATAATAATTATATAATTTTAGATAAATCTGATTTAAAAACAATGATTAATTAAGGGAGATATAAACGAAATTATATTTTACTTAAATATAAGAAAGTAGTGACGTTTATACCTAAAAAGACACTTTTATTATGTGTCTTTTAACGTAAACAACTTTATGAAATTAGAAAACCTGAATTACAATTAAAAAGTCATAGGAACTTCTATGATAAGTATTTTTGATGTTTTGTTAATATTAAAATTGAAAGTATCGGTTTCCCAAATTCCTAGTCCATCACGTTTATTTAATTTCTGATTTATAATTTCTATTTCCCCATCTAATACAAAAACATACACTCCGTTTCCCTTCTTCTTAAAATCATAAGAATCTGTTGTTCCAGATTCATAATCACCAAGATAAAACCAAGCATTTTGATGAATCCATACACCTGCATCATCGGCGTTAGGTGAAAGTACTTGATACAAGCTGTTCTTGGTAGCAATATCAGCAATAGAGATTTGGTCATAACGCGGGGTAACCTCTTCTTCATTTGGAATAATCCAAATCTGAAGGAACTTAACCTCTTGATCCTTGTTCTTGTTATACTCGCTATGTGAAATCCCCGTACCGGCACTCATTACTTGAACATCACCAGACTTTATAACAGTAGAATTACCCATGTCATCCATATGTTGAAGATCACCTTTAAGCGGAATTGATATGATTTCCATATTTCTATGTGGGTGGGTTCCAAACCCTCGACCTGCAGCTACTGTATCATCGTTTAATACACGTAATGCTCCAAAGTTCATTCGTTCTGGATTATGATAATTTCCAAAACTAAAACTATGATAAGAGTTTAACCAACCGTGATCTGCATGACCTCTAGTGTCAGATTTATGTATTATAGTTTTCATTTTATTTGTTTTTTATTGATAGCTTTTTAGTCGTGATTTAGAGATAAAATTTACTATGATTTACTGCTTTAAAATTACAATTAAATACTTGGTATTATGTTAATGCCTATTGTTGGTAAACATACTTTTCTTTAAATAAAAACGTTATTCACAAAAATTCCCTCGTTAAATGAAATACGTAATTAGTTTAATATTAGTATTCTTTTTTTATAGTTCTTACGCTCAAACAAGCGCTGATGCTGCCAAACATTTAGGTGCAGGTATAGTAATTGGTGGAGTAGGTGGATACGCAGCTCACAAGCTTTCTAATGGAAATGCAGTTTGGCGATGGACAGGAGCTGTTGGCAGTGCTTTTGCTGCAGGTCTGGCAAAAGAGGCTATTTATGATTCTTCAAGAGGAGAAGATTGGGAAACAAGAGATGTGGTATTTACCACGTTAGGCGGCGTAATATCTGCTTTGGCTTTGGAAGTTTTTACTGGGAGCGGAAGCAATGCTAGAGGAGGTAATAGAAGAGGCAAAAGCTGTGGTTGCCTGGTTGCACAAATAGACCAAATCAATGAAATTCAGTTACCTGTATTCGTAGAAAACGGAACTGGTGATATTTCTTCAGAATTACAGGCGGCTTACCTTCTTCGGTAGACTATAAAAGTCCCTTCGCTTTTATTTCTAAGTATTTATTAATTGTATTAATGGTTAAATCCTCAGGTTTGGTTAAAATAGTCTGTATACCATACTTTCTTAGTTCATTTACTACTAATTGTTTTTCATAGATGAATTTCTCTGCAATAGCTTGTTCGTAAACTTCAAGAGTACTATTTGGTTTCTCTTGTGCAAAAGAAAATAACTCTGTATTCTCAAAGAAAATGACCACCAATAAATGTTGTTTGGCTATTGCTTGTAAATAAGGTAATTGACGATGTAAAGCATCTAGGGTTTCAAAATTAGTGTATAATAATAGCAGGCTTCTTTGAGGTAAATGTCTTTTTGTGTCAATGTACAATCTACTAAAATCACTCTCAACAAAATTAGTCTCCAGATTATATAGTGTTTCAAGAATAAGGTTCATTTGAGAACTTCTGCGTTCAGCAACAACCCTGTTTTCAATTTTATTGCTAAAAGAAAACATACCAGCTTTATCATTCTTTTTAAGTGCAATATTGCTTATGACCAAAGTGGCGTTGATGGCATAATCTAATAAGCTAAGGGACTTAAAAGGCATTTTCATTACTCTACCTTTGTCTATAATAGAATAAATAGGTTGGGATTTTTCGTCTTGAAATTGGTTGACCATCAACTGACCTCTTTTTGCCGTTGCCTTCCAATTTATATTACGAATATCATCACCTTGTATGTAATCTTTAATTTGTTCAAACTCCATCGTATGGCCAATACGGCGAATTTTTTTAATTCCGAATTCAAATAAGCGATTGCTAAAAGCTAAAAGGTCATATTTACGAAGTTGTAAAAAGGATGGATAAACAGGTACTTCTTTATCTTGGTCAAATGTATATTTCTTGGCCAAAAAACCAATGGGGGATGTAGCGAATACGTTTAAATTTCCAAAACTATAAACTCCACGTTCAACAGGTCTTACATTGTAATTATAAAACTTTTGTTCTCCAGATTTTAATACGCTATGAAAATTAAAATCGCGTTTTTGAAATTGGAAAGGAAGTTCATCTATGATGTTTACATGGCTTGTAAATAGGTATTGATTAGTGACCTTGATTTCAATCTTATTTTCATCACCATTAGAAAGTTTGTCAGGTACAATTCTATAGGCAATTATGGTTCCTTTAGATAAAAATAAAAGAATAATGTCTACACTTGTAAGTGCTAAAAATATATAAAAGAGAAGTTTGGCTACAAAAGATACATTTTCAAAAATATAGGATATTAAAAAGCACAAGATGATTACTGTCAAAGCCAGAAAGAATCTTTTTTGAAGAAATATATTTTTGAAAACCTTTTTCACGATAATTATCTTGGAATTTCTATAGTTTGAATAAGGTCGCTAATCATCTTCTCAGCAGTATAGCCTTCCATTTCCCTTTCAGGGGTCAAGATAATTCTATGACCTAGAATAGGACCTACTACTTTTTTAATATCATCGGGAGTAATAAAATCTCTTCCGTTGATGGCTGCAACGGCTTTAGAAGCATCTAAAATAGCTATTGAAGCTCTTGGCGATGCACCCAAATATAAATTAGCATTTGTTCTAGTATTGTTGACAATAGCGGCAATATACTTCAGTAAGTTATCTTCAACGATAATATCTTTTATCACTAATTGATAAGCTGCGATCTGTTCGGCCGAAAGAACGGAATCTATAAGTGCTTCAACGTTTGTATTTTTCTGTTGGTGTTTGTTTTCAAGTATTTGTATTTCTTCTTCTAAAGTAGGGTAGTGTACATTTATCTTAAATAGAAAACGGTCTAATTGAGCTTCTGGCAGTCTATATGTGCCTTCCTGCTCAACAGGGTTTTGTGTAGCAAAGACCAAAAATGGAGGCTGCATTTCAAATTCATTTCCATCAATAGTAATCTGTCGTTCCGCCATAGCTTCAAAAAGAGCGGCTTGGGTTTTGGCAGGTGCTCGGTTTATCTCATCAATTAGAATAATATTAGAGAATATAGGACCTTTTTTAAATTCAAATTCTGAGGTTTTTACATTAAAAATGGAAGTACCCAAAATATCACTTGGCATTAAATCTGGCGTAAACTGAATTCTACTAAAATCTACGTTCATTGTTTTTGCCAAAAGCTTTGCGGTCACTGTTTTGGCAACACCGGGTACACCTTCAATAAGTGAATGCCCATTTGCCAAAATAGAAACAATCAGTAACTCGATCATATCTTGTTGACCTATAATTACTTTTCCTAATTCAGATTTAACCTTGGCTACAGATTCTTGTAATTTAGAGAGATCAATGCGCGAATTAAATTCTACGTTGTTTTCATCCTGTGTATTATCTTCCATAAGATTGTTTAAATGTATTTATTTTCTGAACTAGGGTTAAAGAATCCTGTTCAGTATGTACCGTTTTGTTTTTTAGATTAAGTATGAGTTCAATTAAAGCTTTTGTTTCTTCTTTAGGTTTACCTGCTTTAGCACTTAATTGGGTTATTAGATTCTCATCTAAAACTGAAGTGTTTAGATAGTACTTATTTCTAATGTGCGTTAAAAAATAAGTTATCTTTTTATTGTTCAAATTAGTATAATCCCTATGTTGATAATATAGTGATCCAACAGTTTTTGCAAATTCTACAGAAGAGTTTTCTAAAGGTTTAATAATAGGTATGATTCGCTGTTCTCGTTTTGCTTTAAATATTACAAAAAGCAGCAGACCTATGACAAGTAAGTAATAACTCCATTTTAATGCAGGCTGGTTCAATATAAACCGCATAGGTGAAGTAATAACTTTTCTGCCAGATTTCTTGTAATCGTCCCAATACAAAAGTTGGTCGTTTAGATAAGAAAAACTTTGAACACTGTAGTTACTATTATCACCCAAAACGTAATAGTTGGTAAAGGCAACTGGTAAGGTGTTTATCAAGAAATTTCCCTTACCAAAAGTTGTTTTGATAAAGTTGGGTTGAACCTTAATTTCATCTTCGTTATTTTCTAAAAAGGTAGAAGACTTAAACTGTAGGTGTCCTAGAATTTCTGTTTTTAAGGTATCTACACTTGCAAAATAACTAGGGTCAACACCTCTTGTAAAATAGAAATGTTCTTGTTCAAAATTTTGATTGGTAAACGAAGCTTTTACAGAATCTTCTTGAATGTCATATTGTTGTCTGATTTCAATGTTTAATGTATCGGCTAATTGACCTGTAAGATTGTTGCTAGCTATAAAAACTTGATTGCCGTCAGCTACATATTTTAAAACTTGATTAGTCTCTTGCTCATCTAAATAGACAAAATCGTTGATGATTAAATAATTGGAGCGTATGGAGCTATCTCGTTGAATTAGAATATCGTACATGCTATTTTCGACAGATTCAATTTCGTTGTTCGAAAATATGTTCGGTAGTTCGTTAAACAGAACAAAACAGCCAAACGGAATTTTAGAAACCGATGTGTAAGACGGTCTCCAATTTATGGGTCTAGGACGCACAATTTCTGTCACGATGATACCAATTAGCACCACAATCAAAAGCCCAAGTATTATTTTAGAACGCTTACCCAAGTTATGTTTGAATTTGTTTGTTGATCGATTCAAAATCCAAAACCGATTTCGTGTATTTATTATTATCTATAGTTTGCTCACCATACCATATGTAATCGTATAGGTATGCTATTTGCTTAAACCCCTTTTGTATTTCTGGCTGTTCTATTTCAGAAAGGTAGTCAGAGTTTGTTTTGTCAAAATGCCATTCTATAATATCACTTTTAGATAACTTTTGTAATGTAAGTAGGAACTGGTAGCGTATAGCCAGTCTATAATCCTTGTTCTCAATAGCTGTGTTCAGTAACTTATTAATGTCAATACCCTCTATATGCTCTTCTGTTAAGTTGATGTCGTTAATGGTCTTTGCTTTTTTCTGAAAAAGTGAATTAAAATTTTCGTTAATCAGCACCTTAACGATAAGGTAAATAGCAAGAATTACCAGTAAAAAGTAAATGAGATATTCAATGATTTGTAATACTTGCGGGGAAATGTTAATACCGAAAATATTACTCAATCCTTGTCCCACCCAATTTATGAATCGCGCCAGCAGGTTTTGAGATTCTCCTGTTTTAAATGTATAGTTAAACTCATCACCAGTATATTTTTTTGACAAATCTTCTTTATTGGTCCTAATGTTCAATATTGACGAAGAATCAATTTTTATGATACTATCATTTGAACCCTGTGCAAATGTGCAGAGAATGGTTAATTGGAAGAATGTGATTAGAAAAATATACTTCAATTTAATCGTTTTGACCTATTTGTTCTATAGTAGCTCTAGTATTTTCATTGTATGTTTTTTCATAAAGGGCATAATATAAAACACCATTTACAAATTGACTAAGGCATTGACCGTACACCGCAATTATTAGTACAATACACGTGCCTAAGGTGTATACAATTGTAGAAACTATGGAATGTGAATAGTCTACGTTATTTTCAACAACATGAAAGGTATAAATACCTATGATAATGCCAGGTACTATTAAAGCGATCATTAGTAAAATACCTAATAAGAGACCTAAGATAAAGTTGACACCTACAGATTTCCAGAAGTTAGTAGTTACTAATTTCCAACCTTCACCTAAGGCTTCTGTTACTCCTTTTTTCTTTTGTAACATGTCAAAAAAAGAAACACCTACCCATGCGGTTAAAAAGAATTGAACTATATATTGCCCAATAAACCCCACAATTGGGATTATAGCCAAAATAATGGCGGCAATGAGAAACACAAAATAAATAGGAATAAGTAATAATACGAATAAAAAGATATTTCCGAATTGACTCTTTGCCAGTTGCCAAACCACTTTTTTATCAACATTTTTATCCCTTGTCTCAACGTATTTAATCATGTAACTAGTAGATAACGAATAGTTCAAGAAAGCGACACCTAAAAAAATGATGACGAATAAAAAGCCGCCAATACCTAAGTAGATAAAATAGTCTTGTTCAAACTCCGTACCGTTAGCAAAAGAATTACTGCTAGATTCTTGTGCGATCATCCCTAAAAAGCCAGATACCAATAAGTAACTAGTAATTAATAGCCCTATTAAAAAAACACCATTGTAGCTTATAAAAACATTTGTAAAGTTTTTAATATTTTGTTTGAAAAAGTCGAAATAAACGGATACGATTCCGCCAAAATCACGGTTTAACCGTAACGGTATGTAATTGTCTTTCATGTTGGTTGTTGAGTATGATCGGGTATGCTATATAATAAAATATGATTAAAAATAAAGACGCGCCTATAATAAAAAATGCCAACCAATTTGGCATACCAGTATATCGTGTAATAAAACCTTCTATAAAGCCGGCAATGATAAAAAACGGAATAGTGCTGACAACAACTTTTAGTCCATCTTTTGCACCTTTCATAAAGGAAACACGTCTAGAATACGTTTTAGGAAATAGTATGCTATTGCCCATTATTAAGCCAGCGCACCCCGCAATGATAATAACTGAAATTTCTATGGTACCATGTAGCCATATTTGTTTATTAGCTTCAAAGAAAACCCCTTTTGTATAAAAGAAGGTGATGAATGCACCAAGCATTACGCCGTTACTGAAAAGAATATAGCCAGTACCAATACTAGTAATTACACCAAAAGCAAAGGCAAGAAATGCAACTCTTATATTGTTGATAGTAATACCTAAAAATGAGCCAATTTCACTACCTCCTTTATAGATAGCTGCAGGATCGCCGTTGGCAATATTATTTAGGGTTTCGTTTACGTATGCATCACCTAAAATTAAACGAACAAAGCTAGCGTCGTTCAAAGCAGATAATGAACCAATGGCAGAAGCTATTATAAATATTAAAAAAGCGATACCTAATGTGTAATGATATTGCTTGAAAAAAAGTGGGAATTCATAAAGCCAAAAGCTAAGAATTCGGTTTTTGTTTTCTTTTTTATTCTTATATATTTTTTGGTGAGCCTGAGAAGCTAATTCGTTTAAATACAATAAAGTCTTACTTTCTGCGTAATACGTTTGCGCGTAGGCTAAATCATTCGTTAGTTGAATGTAGCCATTGGCAAGTTCATCTGGGTTAGAAGCAGCACCAAGGTTGATAGCTTTTTCGAATGCTATCCATTTTTCCTTATTTTGCTTTACAAAAGCAGCTTCGCGCATAAACTATATTTACCTTGTTAAATTTAAGACTTAATGAATAACCTTCAAATCAATACAACGCAAAATGTTAACCTTAATTATACTATTGTTGGTATTGGTGAGCGAATTGTGGCATTTTTTATAGATGCATTTATATTATATCTCTATTATATTCTGGTCGATTTAATTGGCGATGCAGTGGGTTATGTTTATAATGACGGGTGGACACAGAGAGGTATTGTTGGCTTAATTTCTTTACCAGCAATGTTTTACAGTTTATTGATGCATGTTATATTTAATGGAAGAACTGTTGGGAAAATGATTATGAAGATGCGGGTAGTATCAGTTGATGGCTCGCCGGTAAACTGGAGCAATTATTTAATTCGTTGGATGCTTCGTTTGGTAGATATTTGGATTTTTGTAGGCTCTATTGGTATACTTTCTATTTTATTTTCTGAAAAAAGACAACGCTTGGGTGATGCCGCAGCTGGTACTGTGGTTATAAGTACTAAGAACAAAACAAAAGTTTCTCATACTATTCTAGAAGAAGTAGAAGATACATATGTTCCTAAATTTGTGAATGTTACCATCTTGACGGATAAAGATGTAAGACTGATCAAAGAAACCTTTAGTATAGCTAAAAAAAATAATGATTTTAAAACAATGAAAGCACTAAGAGATAAAGTAGATAGTATATTGCAGACCAATTCAGATTTATATGATAAGCAATTTCTAGATACTGTATTGAAAGACTATAATTACTTTACTCAAAAGCTATAATTAATGTTTTATTTCATCATTGATATTTTAGGTACTATTGCCTTTGCCATTTCTGGAGTTTTAGTTGCTATGGATAAAAGGCTTGATGCCTTTGGTGTACTTATCATCGCTTTTGTAACAGCGGTAGGTGGTGGCACATTAAGAGATCTGTTAATTGGTATCAGACCCGTTGGTTGGTTGAATGCACCCATGCATTTGCTTATAATCGTGATTACCGTTTTGTTAGCTATCATTTTCGTAACTCAGTTAAAGTATGTGAGGAAATCGCTGTTTCTTTTCGATACGATAGGAATAGGCTTGTACACAATGGTGGGCATTGAAAAAGGATTGGCGGCAGATTTACCACCTGTTATGTGCATTGCCTTAGGTACAATTACAGCAAGCTTTGGCGGAGTAATTAGAGATATACTATGTAATGAAATACCGGTAATATTTAGAAAGGAAATTTATGCAACGGTATGTATTTTGGGCGGATTGGTTTATTTTCTTTTAATTCAATTTCCAATACAAAATACCATAGCCTATTCTATGGCAATTGTAATCATCATCATTATGAGGATATTGGCAGTTCGCTTTAAGATTTCACTGCCAAACATTTATCGCAAAGAAATGTGAGTTTTTTAGAGTATTTAGCTTCGCTAAATAATTGTATTTCAGCCAACAGCCAACAGCCAACAGCCAACAGCCAACAGCCAACAGCCAACAGCCAACAGCCAACAGCCAACAGCCAACAGCCAACAGCCAACAGCCAACAGCCAACAGCCAACAGCCAACAGCCAACAGCCAACAGCCAACAGCCAACAGCCAACAGCCAACAGCCAACAGCCAACAGCCAACAGCCAACAACTACTCTAAGATTTCGGCTTTTTCAATGTAAATGTTCTGTAAAGGCCAATCACCTTTTTCAACCGGTACATTATTAATTTTATCAACCACGTCCATGCCATCTATAACTCTACCAAAAGGAGTGTACTCGTCATCTAAATGATAAGATCCAGGGTCGGTTACCACTATAAAAAATTCAAAAGGGCTGGCTAACATATGGGGGTTATCCATTTCGCTACTAGGCATAGAAACAGTACCTCTATGATGTTTATGACCTTTTCGGGTGTCAGGTGGTAATAAATATCTTCCTAAATCATTTCTTTTCTTTCCGGTTCGTTCATCATCGGAGTTGCCACCCTGAATAATGAAATTTTTCACAACTCTATGAAATTGGGTATAATCAAAATAACCTTTTTCAGTCAGATAAATGAAATTAGCCCTATGGTATGGTACGTTCTCAAATAATTCTATGGTAAAGCTACCTAGGTTTGTAGTGATTTTAACTTTATTCGATGTTAATGTTTTTTCGTAGTTGAAAAAGAAATCTATAGCATTGTCTTCGGTAAGTTCAAAAGCTTCTTCTTGCTCGTCTATTATAACTTCTTTTTCTGTAATTTTAGTAGAGTCTAACGCAGTCGGTGACTTAGAAGTTGTATTGTCAACCTTCTTAGGGGTATCTTTGCAGCTAGCAAAAGCTACAATAGCAACGAAAAGGAATATATTGAATTTAAGTGAACGCATGGATTTCAATTTTTTTGAACAACGAATATCAAAAATAAAGGATCTACCGCTACCGGGAGAAGCTTCACAGTACAAAATGGCTCCAGAGAGTAGAATAGAAGATTTACAACGCATTAATCGATCAAAGAAGAATCCAAGAAAGGCGGCTGTCATGGCATTGTTTTATCCATCGGTAAATCAAAACACTAATCTTCTATTGATATTGAGAAAAACGTATGCAGGAGTACACTCCAACCAAGTAGGATTTCCGGGCGGTAAAGCGGAAAAGTCAGATGGCGGATTGTTGACTACTGCGTTACGCGAAACTTATGAAGAAGTAGGCGTAGAGCCTAAAGATATTACCTTAATAAAAGAAATTTCAGAAATTTTTATACCACCAAGTAATTTTATAGTACAGCCTTATGTTGGGTTATATAAAGAGCCAAAACCTTTTGTAAAACAAGAAACGGAAGTAGAATTGCTTCTAGAAGTTCCAATACTTGATTTTTTAGACGACTCAAAAGTAGTTTCTAAAAAAATAACCACATCTTATGCTGTAGATATTGAAGTACCTGCCTTTAAATTAAATGGTTATATTGTTTGGGGAGCTACGGCAATGATGTTGAATGAGATTAAAGAGTTATTAAAGCAGGTGTTATAAGGCATATTTATTTATTTTAGCATTCTATGGGATTATTTGATAAAAACCCTTTTGGGCATAATTTATATATTAAAAAATGGCTAATTCGTATTTTGGCCGTGCTTTCGCATCAAAGATATAAGCGATTTAATACGTTAGAAATTGAAGGCTCTGATATTATTAGAAATCTGCCGGATAAGAATGTCCTGTTCGTTAGTAACCATCAAACATACTTTGCTGATGTTGTAGCAATGTTTCATGTATTTAATGCTAGTTTAAGCGGTAGAGAAGATTCGATTAAAAACCTAGGTTACATATGGCAACCCAAATTGAATATGTATTATGTCGCGGCCGCAGAGACCATGAGAAAAAGTCTATTGACAAAAATTATGGCATATGCCGGTTCTGTCAGTGTTGAAAGAACGTGGCGTTCAGAGGGAAAAGATGTAAAGAGACAGGTAAAAATGAGCGACATCTCTAGCATTGGTAAAGCTTTAAACGATGGTTGGGTAATCACCTTTCCCCAAGGAACTACAACACCTTGGAAACCTTTAAGAAAAGGAACTGCGCATATTATTAAAAAATACAAGCCGGTTGTGGTACCTGTGGTTATTGACGGTTTTAGACGATCATTTGATAAGAAGGGGCTACGTGTTAAGAAAAAAGGAATTCTCCAGTCAATGGTCATTAAAGAGCCATTGCAGATAGATTATGAGAATGAATCTTCTGAGTCTATAATAGAAAAATTAGAATATGCCATTGAGCAACACCCTTCGTTTTTAAAGGTGATTTCTAAAAAAGATTTATTGGCGGTCGAAGAAGAAAATAAACAGCGTAAATGGAGACAGTCTTAAACTGTTAAATGTTTTAATTCACTGTAATTGTTCTTCAGTTTTCTAAGTAATAGACCATAAAGTAAAAAGTAGATTCCGCCCATAACTAAAGTCAGTATTATACCAAAAATTCCTATGGAGAGCATAACGGTTATCTTTAGTTTTTCTGCGGATATATTTTCTAGACTATCTTTTAGTTCAGGGAATGCCGATGTAATATTATCGTTTAAATAAACCCCAATGATCATAACGATTATTGTTACCATAATCATAGACAAAGAAAAGATGACGTAATGTTTAACGGTCTTTCTAGTCTTTATTATTTTCTTCATCAAGTTTTTGGAATTATCTAAAACGGAAATTTCTTTAAATCTTTTATAGAATTGGAATATAAAGAAGAATGCTATCACATATGTAAAACCTGATAAGATCTTTAGATATTTGGAAACCCCTATGTTTTCATAAATTTCCATACCATCTCGCATAGATGGTAATAAGTATAAAAGATGGGGTACAGTAAATTCTAGAACACTTATAATAAGTATCCATTTAACGATAGAGGAAGATTTCTTCCATATCATTTTATGTATTTCGTCATAGCTCAATTTAGGAACGTTAAATTCCTTTTTTTGCCAGTCTTTCTTCAATAATTCCAGTTCATCCGTCATATGCTTATGGATTCAAAATGGTTCTTAACTTTGTTTTGATACGATTCATCTTCACTCGTGCATTTACTTCGGTAATACCCAAAGTTTCTGAGATTTCTGTATAATTTTTATCCTCCAGATATAAAAAAACCAATGCTTTGTCAACATCGTTCAACTGCTTTACCGCTTTGTACATCAGCTTTAATTGCAATTCTTCGGTTTCATCATACTCATCTGCCTTGATTTTAAAAATTATAGACTCATAATCGGCAGTATCAATTCTTCTTTTATTTTTTCGATATAAAGTGATGGCGGTATTCAATGCCACACGATACATCCATGTACTAAACTTTGCATCGCCCCTAAATTTAGGGTAAGCTTTCCATAATTGAATAGTGATTTCTTGAAACAGATCATTGTGAGAGTCGCGGTCATTTGTGTACAGTGTACAGACTTTATGGACAATATTTTGATTGTCCTGTAGCTCGGTCACAAATTTGTGTTCAAGGTCTTTCTTCACTATTGGTTGGTTGTTGTTAGCATGTTAGTCTAACAAAAGTTTCATTTGTTACAAGAATTCTTTAATAAAATAAAAAAAGTGCCAAAATTGACTTTGGCACTTTTTATAGTATATACTTCTAAAATTATTTTCTGTAATCTAGTGCCGGAGCTCTATCCCCCAAAAGCGGAATATACTTAAAATCTGCACCTCTTTTTTCTAAGAACTCAGCTTTGGCAGATGCTACCAATTTTTTATCCTTGAATAAATCAATTGCGGTCATGGTCAATGTTTTAGCAGCGATCATCATGCCTTTGTTACCTATAGAAGTTCCGCCTGCGGCAACTGCTTGCCAGCTATGCGCCGGTGTGCCTGGTACCCAAGTAGAAGTACTAAAACCAACAGTTGGTACGGTGAAACTAACATCGCCAACATCTGTAGAACCAAATGCTTTAGCTTCTGTTTTGTATGGTTGTACATTTTTTGCCGTAGCAAGATCGGCCTTTTCTTGACCTAATGTTTTTGCAATTTTATCGGCAAACTCTTTTTCTTCTGCTGTATATTCCATTCCGCCAACTTCAGATAGGTTTTCATGCATCACTTTTTGTAATGTTAAGTTGGCTAATAGTTCATGCGTACCACCGATCATTTCATAATCCATAGTTGTACCGGTACCCAATGCAGCACCTTCTGCAGCTTTTACCATACGATCAAAAATTTCTATAACTACGTCACGTCTATTATGGCGAGCATAGTAATAAACTTCTGCAAAATCAGGTATAACGTTAGGTGCTTTTCCTCCGTCTGTAATTACATAATGTATTCTGGCTTCTTGTGGTATATGCTCACGCATCATATTAATCATCATATCCATAGCTTCAACGCCATCTAAAGCAGAACGGCCTTTGTCTGGTGATGCTGCGGCATGTGCAGATATACCGTGAAATCTAAATTTAGCAGATTTGTTAGCCAAAGCTGCGCCGGCACTTGCTGCATTTTGTGCTCCTGGGTGCCAATGTAACGCGATATCTACATCATTAAAAAGTCCCTCGCGAACCATATATACTTTCCCAGATCCACCTTCTTCAGCCGGTGTACCGTAAAAACGTATAGTTCCTTTAGACTTGTTGGCTTCTAGCCAATCTTTCGTTGAAATGGCAGCAGCTGTAGAAGCCGTACCAAATAAATGGTGCCCACATGCATGACCTGCCGCAGCACCGGCAGATTCCTTTTCAGAAACCGCTTTTTGAGAAAGACCAGGTAAGGCATCGAATTCGCCCATAATAGCAATTACCGGACTTCCACTGCCATATTCAGCTATAAATGCAGTAGGTATACCTGCAACACCTTTCTTTATAGAGAAACCAGCATCTTGTAAAGTCTTTTGAAGAAGACCGGAGCTTTGTTCTTCTTGGTATCCCATTTCTGCGAATTCCCAAATATTTTGAGCTATAATTCCGTATTCGGCACTTTTCTGCTCTAAATTTTTAATAATATCTTTTTCGCTCTTTTGAGCGTTCATCGAATAAAAGGAAGTACAGAGTACCGCCAGTAAAATAAGCGTTTTACGCATTTTTAAGTTTGTTTGAGTTAGAGCTTAAAGATACTAAAAACACATAATTATTTTAAAGTAGTTGTCCATTTGTTTAATTTCGCATTTAAGTATTCATACTATGAACATACCTCTTTCCAGCTATCCTAGAATTGTGATAATAGGTGGTGGTTTTGGCGGAGTCTCTCTCGCTAAAAAATTAAGTAAGCAAGAAGTACAGGTCGTTCTTATCGATAAGAACAATTATCATACTTTTCAGCCATTATTATATCAAGTATCTACAGGAGGTCTGGAGCCAGATTCTATAGCATACCCTTTACGTAAGGTTTTAATAGGGTATGATAATTTTTATTTTCGTTTGGCCAAGGTAGATCATATAGATGCCGCTGGTAAAAAAGTAAATACAAATATTGGTGATATCAGTTTTGATTATTTAGTAGTAGCAACAGGTTCTGAAACTAATTTCTTTGGTAATAAAGAGATAGAGAAGAATGCAATGTCTATGAAGTCTATTCCGCAATCGTTAAATCTTCGTAGTTTAATTCTGGAGAACTTTGAGCAGGCACTTCTTACAGATGACTATCATGAAAGAGATGCGCTGATGAATTTTGTAATTGTAGGTGGAGGTCCAACGGGAGTAGAGCTTGCAGGCGCTTTAGCTGAAATCAAAAAAGGCATATTACCAAAGGATTATCCAGATTTAGATACTAGAAGAGCGCAGATTAATATTGTACAAGGAGGAGATTGTTTATTGCCGGGTTTTAGTGCTCAGGCATCAAAAAAAGCAGAAGATTTTTTAGAAAAATTGGGGGTACAAGTTTGGAAAGGCGTTCGTGTAACCGGATATAACGGAAAAACAGTAACTACTCTGACCGATTTAAAGTTCAATTCTGCAGCTGTAGTTTGGGCAGCGGGAGTAAAAGGTGCCGGTATAAAAGGTTTAGATGCCGAAGGCGTAATTGTTGGTGGTAATAGAATAAATGTGAACGAATATAATCAGGTGATAGGTCATCCAAATATATTCGCTATAGGTGATATTGCTTGTATGTCAACGGAAGATAACCCTCGTGGTCACCCAATGGTGGCGCAACCGGCAATTCAACAAGGTAAATTATTGGGTGAAAATTTAATAAAATTGTTTGAAAATAAACCAATGAAGCCATTCGTCTATAACGACAAAGGAAGCATGGCAACAATTGGCCGTAATAAAGCGGTTTGTGACATAAAGAAATTCAGATTTCAAGGAGTTTTCGCTTGGTTTGTCTGGATGTTTGTACACTTGTTTTTCTTAATCGGATTCAGAAACAGAATGGTAGTGTTTATCAATTGGGTTTATAACTACATTCGCTTTGATCGTGAAGCACGTTTAATCATCCGCCCATTCAAAAGAGATTACAGCCAATTTAAAGATTAGGAGTATTTCAATTTATGTAGGATAGAAGTTTTCTAAATGCTTGGCAGTTAAATTTTTGCCAAGTATTTCGTTGGTTCTTATTTTTAAAATATCTTTTGTAGGAATTTATTTCAATAATTGATATTTAACCTATGAAAGTTCTTGTACATAGTTTTCTTTTCTTGTTTGTAGTTGTTTCTAAAGCTCAGGCAGTAGAAGAACCGCCATTAACAAATTTACCATCGTCATTAACCGGATTATCTATAACCGGGCACGCATATCCTACTTCCGCAATTGGTGATGTTCATAAGTCTTTTATGGTGCAATACGGAGTTTCAAAATCGTTTCAATTAGAACTTCAAGGTTTTTATGATACCTATATATTAAGTGAAAGATTCAGATCTAGTGTATTGGCTAAAGTGTACTTGAATAAACGATTATATTTACTTGGTGGGCTAGAAGCAGAGGTAGCTACGGAAAATGCAGGTGTTGGACAAACACCATATCGTCTTGGTTTTATATCTGGTGCTGGTTATGAAGTAAGTGAAAATTTAATGATAGAGTTGAAGAGTAATGTTCAGTTAAATAAGTCAAATATTGGTGCTCTTGGAGAAACTCAGGTAACTATACCTTCGGTATATACTATTGGTAGTAAGTGGAAATTTTAATGACTCTTTCTAGGGTGATACGTATTCATAACCTCTGCTAAATGCGAACGGTCTACATGCATGTAAATTTCAGTAGTAGTAATACTCTCATGACCTAGCATTTGTTGAATAGAGCGTAAATCGGCACCATTTTCAAGTAGATGGGTGGCAAAAGAATGTCTGAAGGTATGTGGACTAATGCTTTTCTTTAAATCAATTGTTAAGGCTAAGTTTTTTACAATGGTAAATATCATTGCTCTGGTAAGTTGCCTGCCACGTCGGTTAAGAAATAGGATGTCTTGAAAACCTTCTTTTATTTTTAAGTGAACCCTGATTTCATTTCTATAAATGTCAATGTATTTTTTGTTCACGGCACTAATAGGTACAAATCTTTGTTTATCTCCTTTACCGGTAACTTTAATAAAATCTTCCTCAAAAAACAGGTCAGATAATTTTAAGCCAATAAGTTCAGAAACTCTTAGTCCGCAACCATATAAAGTTTCTAGCATTGCCCTGTTGCGTTCTCCTTCGGCGGAACTTAAATCTATAGCACCGATCAATTTATCTATTTCATTTTCAGAAAGTGTATCTGGTAATTTGCGTCCAATTTTTGGAGACTCTATTAAATCTAGAGGATTATCCTTTCTGTAATCCTCAAAAATTAAATAATTGAAAAAACTTTTGAGTCCGGATATTATACGTGCCTGTGATCTAGGGTTGACCACTTTGGCAATTTCATAAATAAACTGTTGAACAGTGCTTTTATCAATAAGAATTGGGGTAGTATTTATATCATGGGTTTCAAGAAAAGACATAAGTTTTTCAATATCCATCGTATAGCTCTGAATAGAGTTTTTTGATAGACCACGCTCAAGCTTTAAGTAGGTGGTATAATCTTTCAGCGCATGTTTCCATTTCATGGTTTAAAGATAAAGAATACATTAATTATGTAGGATAAAATGTATAGATGGAAGAAATACTGGTTTTTTGGTAGTTGTATTTACTTGTTAAATTAATACTTTTACAAAAAATAATCATGAGGCTATAACTCAGTAGTCCAATTAAATGACAATCAATTTTAACAAAGTTTAGTACACTTAAAAACAACAAAATGAAAAAGTTATTATTTTTAGTAGTGGCAATTATTTTAGGGTCAAATGTTTCTAATGCACAGTCAGATTATACGTTTGCAGCTGGTTTAGGTTTGGATTTATTTTCAGGAGTAACTTTAGTAGGGCCAAGTGCTAAATATTTCTTCGCAGAAGAGCATGCGGGTCAGGCAGAGATAATGTTCGAAAGCGGTTTAACAACTATTACGGCACTTTATGAATATCATGGCGATATTTCTGGTGCTGATGGTTTACAATGGTTTGCCGGCGCAGGACCTTCATTTCTTTTATTTGGAAATGGAATAGGAACTGAAGTTGCATTAAGACCGGTTGTAGGTTTAGATTATAAAATAGATGGAGTACCATTGGCATTTTCTTTCGATTGGAGACCATTTATAGGTCTTGGAGATTTATTAGGAAATGAGGTAGGTGCTTTTGGTCTTGGTATTAGATATGTAATTGAATAAAACTATTTAGTTTTATTATGAAAAGGGAAAGCTTAGCTTTCCCTTTTTGCATTTTATATGGTAAAGTTGACTTCAAGAAAATCGACAATACCATAGTAAATCTATCATGTACAACTACTTTCATGGTATTCACAACAAAGATGCCTGTAAGCTTAGTCTTACCTTTATTTTTGAAGAAAACAAACCAACCATACCATGAATAAGTTTTTCATTTTATTATTTGCCTTATGTCTTTCAACTGGAATTTTTGCTCAAGAAGGTTTCAAATTCGGTATTCAAGGAGGTATACCACTAGATGATTATAATGAGGCGGTCAGTGTGGTTCTTGGGGCAGATTTCTCATACATGTATCCGCTAGGTGAAGTAGTGGATATAGGACCAGCAGTAGGTTATATTCATGGTTTTGCAGAAACCTTTCAAACAACGATTATTAGAGAAGAGCAAGAGGCTGTTCAGTTTTTGCCACTATCTGCAGGCGTTCGTTTTTGGACATCAAATTATTTCTCATTTGGAGGGAATGTTGGCTATGCAATGGGCATTAATGATGGTAATGAGGGTGGTTTATATTACAGACCTACAATAGCTTATTTAATGAGTTCAAGTGTTGAGGTCAATTTTTCTTATACAGGTATTGATATTGAAGAAACTACATGGTCTACAGTGACTTTGGGTATCGTTTACAATTTCGAGCCTAAATATAGAACTCGTCGTTAGAGAAATACTTTAATTTACTTCTAATATTTGTAATTCATTGTAAGGTAACATTCGTTATTTTTGATATATGAAGATTATCATTATAAATGGTCCCAATCTAAACTTATTAGGAAAAAGGGAGCCAGAAGTATACGGTTCAGAAACTTTTGAAGATTACTTTTCAAAACTGCAATTCAAATTTAAAGATGTTGAATTGGAATATTTTCAATCAAATGTAGAAGGGGAATTGATTTCTAAAATACAGGAAACGGGTTTTTCTTATGATGGTATAGTATTAAATGCCGCAGCGTATACACATACATCTGTAGGTATTGGCGATGCCGTAAAAGCAGTTGAAACACCTGTTATAGAAGTTCATATTTCCAACACTCATAAGCGCGAAGAATTTAGGCATGTATCTTATATCTCGCCTGTAGCTAGTGGGGTAATACTTGGCTTCGGTTTAAAAAGTTATGATCTGGCGATCGACAGCTTTTTATTTTAACTCAATAACTATTTTAACAACCATAAAGGTGCTGTAGTTCGTAAGTAATGGTAAAGACATTATTATGAAAAGAATTGCACCTGTTCTATTGGGTATTATCACATTACTTTACGTGTCGTGTAGTGACAAAGATGAATTGGCACTTACTCCAAATCCTGATATTCAAATAGATTCTTTAGTAAGTTTCACTGTAAATAATGCCTTTTCTAATCTAACTTTCAATAATCCATTAGATCTTCAGTCTGTGACTGGTGATAGTACTAGAATATTTGTGGCCGAGAAAGGCGGAGTTATTAAAATTTTCAATCATGAAGCTACCACAGAGGAAGCAACTACCTTTTTAGATATTTCTGCAAGAACAGCTACGGCTAGTGAACTAGGGTTATTAGGTTTTGCTTTTCATCCGGATTATACTACAAACGGATTTTTATATGTCACCTATACACCAAGTGAAGAACTTGCTGTTGTTTCTCGTTTTAAAATTTCTGATACCGATGCTAATATGGTAGATGAATCTAGTGAACTTGTTTTGTTGGAAATTTCGCAGCCTGCAACCAATCACAATGGCGGGCAGTTAGCTTTTGGTCCTGATGGATATTTATATATTGCTTCTGGTGATGGGGGTGGTTCTGGTGATCCAGATGGCAATGCACAGAATTTGGGAACTTTACTGGGTAAAATTTTACGAATTGATGTAAATACAACAGAGGAAGGATTGAATTATGGAATTCCAACGGATAATCCGTTCGTTGAAGAAGAAAATGCAAGAGGTGAGATTTATGCATACGGATTAAGAAATCCGTGGAGATTTAGTTTTGATAATCAAACGAACACCATTTGGGCAGGTGATGTAGGTCAAGGTGAGAAAGAAGAAATCGACTTAATAGTAAAAGGTGGTAATTATGGTTGGAATATTCTAGAAGGTACCTCGTGCTTTCTAGAAGATGATTGCAATACCACAGATTTAATTGCTCCTATTTATGAATACAATCGTTCAGACAATGACAAATCGGTAACGGGTGGATATGTGTATAGGGGAGATGCTTTGCCTGAGTTGCAAGGATTTTATATTTATGGTGATTTTGTATCAGGTAGAATTTGGGCTTTAGACCAATCAGGAAATAATAATTTATTACTAGAAACCGGCTTAGCTATTTCCTCATTTGGTACAGATGCAAATAGTGAATTGTATATATGTGCTTTTGATGGAAAAATATATGAACTTTCAACGGTAGTTGAAGCTCAGTCCTAAGCGTTATCCTCAGGCCTTAAATATTTCTCTTCTACATAGAACGTAGCAAAAGGTAGCAATGAAGCTATACCAAAAATAAATATCTTTTTAAAACTCCATTTGTGGGTAAACCCAACAATTAGGGTTAGGGCAATAAAGGCAATGAAAAGTACGCCATGGGCGTAACCAACCAATTTATTAGGTTCTGGTATTTCTGCCCAATATTTTAAAGGCATGGTTATTCCGAACAACGCCAAATAGGAGATTCCTTCTAAAATTGCCGTTGCTCGAAATAATTTTAACATGCTATAGTGTATTATAATTAATTATAAATGAATTACCTCGTCATAAGCCGCTGCAGTTGCTTCCATAACAGCTTCGCTCATAGTTGGGTGTGGGTGAATAGCTTTTAGTACTTCGTGTCCTGTAGTTTCAAGTTTACGGCCTAGAACCGCTTCGGCAATCATATCTGTAACACCTGCACCGATCATATGGCAACCTAGCCATTCGCCGTACTTGGCATCATAAATTACTTTAACGAATCCTTCATAAGCACCGGCAGCTTTTGCCTTACCACTTGCAGAGAAAGGAAACTTACCTACTTTAATTTCAATACCTTTTTCTCTAGCTTGCTTTTCGGTTAAACCAACGGAAGCAATTTCAGGAGAACAGTAAGTACAACCTGGTATGTTACCATAATCTAATGGTTCAACGTGCATTTCCGCTAATTTTTCAACACATAAAATACCTTCTGCAGATGCCACGTGTGCAAGTGCAGGTCCTGGTGTAACATCACCTATGGCAAAATATCCTGGTATGTTTGTTTGGTAATAATCATTTACCAAAATCTTATCTCTATCGGTAGCAATACCAACATCTTCCAAACCAATATTTTCAATATTGGTTTTAATACCAACAGCAGATAATACGATATCAGCTTCAAGAACTTTTTCTCCTTTTGCTGTTTTTACCGTAGCTTTTACACCACTACCAGAAGTGTCTACAGAAGTAACTTCAGCAGATGTCATAATCTTAACTCCCGCTTTTTTGAAGCTTCTTTCTAATTGTTTAGATACATCTTCATCTTCAACTGGTACAATGTTCGGTAAATATTCAACAACGGTAACTTCGGTCCCCATAGAGTTGTAGAAGTAAGCGAATTCAATACCAATAGCTCCACTACCAACAACAATCATTTTCTTTGGTTGCTTGTCTAAGGTCATTGCCTGTCTGTACCCAATAATTTTCTTACCATCTTGTGGTAAGCTAGGAAGTTCACGACTTCTAGCGCCAGTAGCTATAATTATATTGTTAGCACTGTATTCAGTAGTAGAACCATCTTCAGCCTTAACAGAAACTTTTTTTCCAGCCTTTAAAGTACCGTAACCTTTAATTACTTCAATTTTATTCTTCTTCATTAAGAATTGAACACCTTTGCTCATTCCGTCAGCAACGCCACGACTTCTTTTTACAACCGCATCAAAATCTTTATCGGCACCTTTAATTTTTAAACCGTAATCTTCTGCATGTTTCAAGTATTCAAATACTTGTGCAGATTTCAACAAAGCTTTGGTAGGTATACAACCCCAATTTAAGCAAACGCCGCCTAAACTTTCTTTTTCAATAATGGCAGTCTTAAAGCCTAATTGTGCAGCCCTAATTGCGGTAACATATCCGCCAGGACCACTACCTAAAACGATAATATCGAAAGTGCTCATATTTTGATTTTTTGTAGTTTTTATTGAAGTGCAAAAATACAAAACCTAATTGAGATTGATTGTAGGATTTTAAAATATGACCTTTATTATGAAATTGTGATATTTTGAAATAGGTCTAGTTAGTTTGCTATGAATGTTATAGAAACAAAAAAGAGGCCTTTAAGAGCCTCTTGTATCTAATATATTTAGTGGAAAATTATTCTGCAGGAACAAAATTTAAAGCCACACCATTTATGCAATGACGTAAACCTGTGGGATTTGGTCCGTCTTCAAAAACATGACCTAAATGACCTCCACAAGTGGCGCAATGTTCTTCGGTTCTCTTGTAACCAATTTTGTAATCCACATCATAGGCTACGTTGCCTTCAATCTCTTCATAGAAGCTTGGCCATCCCGTACCAGAATCGAATTTTGTATAGCTTTTAAATAGGGGAGTGGCACAGGCGGCACAAACGTAGGTCCCTTTTTCTTTATTTTTTAAAAGCTCGCTGGTAAATGGGTTCTCAGTAGCAGCTTCACGAAGTACGTAATATTCAGAATCTGTCAACTCTTTCTTCCATTCGCTATTTGTTTTTTGTACAGCAAATTCTTTCTTGGCACTCGTTTTTGTTGAGGTTGCCATCTCTTTTTCTTGCGAAGTACCTTTACAGCTCACAAAAAGTACAAGTAGTGCAATTGCGATATTTATTTTCATGTTTTCAATTTTTTTAATTCTGTCGAATAAATTAAGTATTCCTTTCAAGGTATCGTATTTACGAGACTATTTGGGTTAAGGTTTTAATAAATCGAAATAAAAAAAGCCATTGAACTAATGTTTAATGGCTTTAGCTTAAATAGGTTAATTACCCAGGGATATTATTGTAATGTTACTTTCTGTATTTCTTGTTCCGTAACACCTAAATGTGCCATTACAGAATTAATGTTTGAAGTGTCTAATTTGCCTGTGGATGCAATTTCTCCCGGAATAATAACTACACGTAAAATTTGATTATCTGTAAAATCTGTACTTAAAGTACTTAAATCAAAATTGCCATCTATGAAAACTTGTGCGTCGAACAAAGTATGTGAAAATACATATTGTATTATGCCTTCATCAAAAAAATAATTTTGAGGTAATAGTCCCCATGAATCTTCAACAGCTCCGTCACCAAATTCCACTGGTCCATCGTATCGATATATTAAAACCACATCTTCTTTTAAAGTCTCAAAACTGGTGAAATCTGAAAATGTAATTAAATAATCATAAAGATTATCTGTAGCATCATACGTGAAATTAACACCTTCCAATTCAAATACCTGCGCCTGAATTGCATCTACGCCATCTTGACCGGCAGGTCCTCTTTCGCCATCAAACCCATCAAATCCTTGTGGTCCCTGTGGTCCTTCACATGATATAATAAATAAAGCTGCAAGTGCTCCAATAAATAAATTTAGTTTTCTCATAATGTTATAATTTTTCGGTTTGAGTTTTAATTTTGAAATGTTGTTTCAAAAAGCGTTCCATTTTTGGTATTTAGATATTTAAATCGGATATTAACTGCTAAATTATCAACAAAAATGAATTAAAGTCGGTTGTCTTTAAAAGATGATTAGCTTTACAAAAATAAACACTCCATATGCCCAACGTTCAAGTTCACTCACTTTTTACTGATTTTGATATTGATCTTTTTAAAGGAGGTAAGCATTATCGACTTTATGAAAAATTGGGGTCACATTTGGTAGAAGTAGATGGAATAGCCGGTACTTACTTTGCTGTATGGGCCCCGTCCGCAAAATCTGTATCTGTTGTTGGTAATTTCAATTCGTGGAACGTAGAGGAACACCAGTTAAATGTTAGATGGGATTCTAGCGGTATTTGGGAAGGATTTATACCTAATATTGGAAAAGGTGAAATCTATAAATATAAGATACAGTCTAATAACAATGATATTTGGACAGAGAAAGCAGACCCTTTTGCAAGATATTGTGAGCACCCACCAAATACAGCATCTATAATTTGGACTGCCGAGCATAATTGGAAAGATGATGCTTGGATGGGGTATAGAAAAGATAAAAACGGGTTGGACAAACCTTATTCCGTTTATGAAGTGCATTTAGGGTCATGGAAGAAAAATGCCGAAAATAAGTTTTTGACCTATAAAGAGTTTGCAATAGACCTTGTAAATTATGTAAAGGAAATGGGGTATACCCATGTTGAGTTTATGCCTGTTATGGAGTATCCTTATGATCCATCTTGGGGCTATCAACTTACTGGTTATTTCGCACCAACATCAAGATTTGGTTCTCCAGAAGAATTCAAGTTTTTGGTAGATGCCTTTCATCAAAATGATATAGGAGTAATTTTGGATTGGGTACCTTCTCATTTTCCAGAAGATGCGCATGGACTAGGTTTTTTTGATGGTTCAAATTTATATGAGCACCCAGATAGAAGAAAAGGTTATCATACAGATTGGAAAAGTTTGATCTTCAACTATGGTAGAAATGAGGTTAGAGCTTTTCTTATAAGTAATGCCATTTTTTGGTTAGATCAGTTTCATGTAGACGGTCTACGTGTAGACGCTGTGGCTTCTATGCTGTATTTAGATTATTCTAGGGAAGATGGAGAATGGGAGCCAAATATTTATGGTAACAACGAGAATTTAGAGGCGATGTCATTTATACGTGAATTGAATGAGGCTGTATATTCTAATTTTGAAGGTGTGCAGACCATTGCTGAAGAATCTACTGCTTTTACGGGTGTGTCTAAGCCAGTGGAACACGGAGGATTGGGTTTTGGTATGAAGTGGATGATGGGTTGGATGCATGATACGCTGCAATTCTTTCAAAAAGAACCCATTTATAGAAAACACCACCAAAACGATTTAACCTTTAGTATGACCTATGCGTTTACCGAGCATTTTATGTTGCCTTTTTCTCATGATGAGGTAGTTTATGGTAAACAGTCATTAGTATATAGAATGCCAGGAGACGAATGGCAACGTTTTGCGAATCTAAGATTGTTGTTTGGGTATATGTTTACACACCCGGGTACCAAATTAATGTTCATGGGGGGTGAATTCGGTCAAACGGCAGAATGGAATTTTGAACAAAGTTTAGACTGGCATTTATTGCAGTATGATGGTCATAAAGGAATTCAAGATTTTGTAAAGGACTTAAACCATTTATATAAAAGCTCACCGGCATTGTATGAAAAGCAATTTAGTCCAGAAGGTTTTCAATGGATAGATTACGGCGATCACGAAAATTCTGTATTGACTTATGTACGCAAAGGTCATGATGAAAAGAACGATTTAATTATAGCGTGTAATTTCACCCCTGTGCCAAGAGAAAATTATAGAATAGGAAACCCTAAAAAGGAAAAATTAACAGAGGTGTTAAATAGTGATGATGCCAAATATGGTGGTGGCGGTAATGTCAACGGCAAAGTAAAATCATCTACTAAAGCATCTCATGGTTTTAAAAAGTCTATAGAAATTACTATTCCGCCTTTAGGTATTGTAATACTGAAATAACTTAAGGCAATTGCACGATATTTGGGCAATTTTAAAGTGTTTCTGTAGTTCTAATAATTTGATATTTTTTAATTTATAAGTTCATGATTACAAATACAGAGCTTGAGTATAAAGGTAATTTATACCCAAACCATATCGTTGAATTTTCACAAGACTCAGATAAATTATACTTCACTACAGACAACGGTGTTGTTTTACAGATAACCATATTAAGAGGTAGTATTATTCGTTTTAGATATGCTACAAATTATAATTTTGAACCAGATTTCTCATATGCTATAGACCCAGATGCTACAATGGGGTATAGTAAGCTAGAAGTTGTAGAGAATGACACGGAGTATATTATATCTACTGCAAGACTGAGTGTTTTGGTAGATAAGATGACCTTAAGAACCCAGATTTCTGATTTAGATGGTAATATCATCTGTGAAGATGAACTAGGTTTTCATTGGGAAGAGAATTATGAGTACGGTGGTAATACCGTAAAATTGAGCAAAATAACCCAATCAGGAGAAAGTTTTTATGGTATGGGTGATAAGGCCATGCATAGTAACCTAAAGGGTAAAAGAGTAGAGAATTGGGTAACCGATCAATTTGCATTTGCAAAAGAGCAAGACCCACTTTATAAGGCAATACCATTTTATGTGGGCTTGAATAAGGGTAAAGCTTACGGTATTTATTTTGATAACAGTTTTAGAACAGGTTTCGATTTTTCTCAGGAAAGAAGAAATATAACTAGCTTTTGGGCAGATGGTGGTGAAATGAATTATTACTTCATTTTTGGACCGGATATGCCCAAGGTAGTAAGTTCATATTCTAGTCTTACCGGTACACCAGAGTTACCGCCAATGTGGGCATTAGGTTTTCATCAATCTAAATGGAGTTATTATCCAGAAAGTAATGTAAAGGATATTACAGGTGAGTTTAGAAGATTGCAAATACCTTGCGATGCCATCTATTTAGATATAGATTATATGGATGGTTTTAGATGTTTTACTTGGGATAAAGAACATTTTCCTGATCCAAAGAGAATGATTTCTGAACTGGAAGAAGACGGCTTTAAGACTGTAGTGATGATTGATCCGGGTATAAAAGTGGATCGTGATTATTGGATATATAATGAAGCATTAGAAAATGATTATTTCTGTAAAAGGGGAGATGGTCCTTTAATGCATGGTAAGGTGTGGCCTGGGGAATGTAATTTTCCAGATTTTACAAATCCAGCCGTGCGTGAGTGGTGGGCAGAATTATATAAAGAGTTTATGTCAGAATTAGGTGTTCATGCCGTTTGGAATGATATGAATGAACCGGCAGTAATGGAAGTCCCCACAAAAACGGCACCTTTAGATACGCGTCATGACTATGACGGTCACCCCTGTACACACCGTAAAGCACATAATGTTTACGGTATGCAAATGGTTAGGGCAACCTATGAAGGCGTTAAAAAATATGTTTATCCTAAAAGACCATTTGTAATAACAAGAGCCGCTTTTGCCGGTACACAAAGATATTCTTCTACTTGGACAGGAGATAACGTTGCTACTTGGGAGCATTTATGGATAGCCAACGTACAGGTACAGCGTATGTGTTTAAGTGGATATTCTTTTGTAGGTTCGGATATTGGCGGATTTGCCGAACAACCAGATGGCGAATTATTTGCGAGATGGATACAGTTGGGTATTTTTCATCCGTTTTGTAGAGTACATTCAAGTGGCGATCATGGTGATCAAGAACCATGGTCATTTGGTACAGAGATTACAGATATCGTTAGAAAATTTGTAAATCTACGATATCAATTGTTGCCGTATTTATATACTATGTTTTATAAATACACAAAAGAGAACATACCAATGATCCAGTCTTTGGTGTTCTTTGATCAAGAAGATAATCAAACCCATTTTAGAACGGATGAGTTTATATTTGGAGAAAAAATATTAGTTTGTCCTATACAAGAACCTAATGCGCAAGGGCGAAGAATGTACATTCCTAGAGGAGATTGGTATGACTTTTGGACTAACGAACATGTAGAAGGAGGAAAAGAGAAGTGGGTAGCGGCAGAGATAGATATGCTTCCTATTTTTGTAAAAGCCGGATCTATAATTCCTAAATACCCCATTCAACAATATGTGGGAGAAAAGAAGATAGAAGAATTAGTTTTAGAAGTGTATTATGTTGAAGGTACTGAAGCTTCAGAGGTATATGAGGATGCAGACAATGGTTATGATTATAAAAAAGGACGATATTCTTTAAGTAATTATAAGTTGACCGGAAAAGATAATTCGTTGACTATACAGTTATTCAAAGATGGTACTTATGACACGGAGTATTCTAAAATGAAGCTTAATTTTCATGGTCTTCCGTTTGAGATTGAAAAGGTGATGATAGATAATGAAGAGGTGTTATTGCATACCATATCAGCCAATGATAATCACGATTTGCTAATAGACAAAAATTTTACGCTATTGCATTTATCCGGAAAACAATAACTTTGTAGCTTAAAACCGTTAACTAAAAATAATAATATGAGAAAATTAGTATTAATACTATTCGTCTTTATTGGCGTTTCTGCTTGTAAGGTCAACCCCTTTACAGGTCAAAAAACCTTGAACTTTTATCCAAATAGTCAGGTGTTTCCATCAGCATTTGCGCAATATGATCAATTTTTAACCGAAAATAAGGTGGTGACTGGGACAGCAGATGCTCAAATGATAACAAGAGTTGGTCAGCGTATCTCTAGTGCTGCAGAGCGTTGGTTGACAGCAAACGGACATCCGGGTTATTTGGCAGATTATAAATGGGAATATAATTTGGTGAATGATGAAACTGTAAATGCATGGTGTATGCCAGGGGGTAAAATCGTTTTTTACACAGGTATATTGCCTATTACACAAACGGAAACGGGTGTTGCCGTGGTAATGGGTCATGAAGTAGCACATGCTTTAGCTGATCATGGAGCACAACGTATGAGTGCTGGTACTTTGCAACAAGTAGGTGCAGTTGCAGGTAATGTGGCAATCAAAAATCAACAAACTTTAGGGTTGTTCAATCAGGCTTATGGTGTAGGAACACAGTATTTAGGTATGTTGCCATTTAGTAGAAGCCACGAAACGGAAGCAGATAGAATAGGCTTACAGATTATGGCCATCGCAGGTTATGATCCTTACGAAGCTGCGGAATTGTGGAAAAGAATGAAAGCTAACAGTGGAGGAGAGGCACCGCCAGAATTTATGAGTACGCACCCTTCTAATGACACAAGAATTAATAACTTAACAGCTTGGGCTCCAGATGCGGAAGCAGAAGCTGCTAAATTTGGTGTAACCAGTTTCAAGTAAACAATAAGGATTATTGTATATTGAAGCCGTTCAGAAATGAACGGCTTTTTATTTTTATATATGGGAAAAACTATAGTTGCAAAAGGAAGTAAAAAATTATTGAACGCATGGGCCTTTTATGACTGGGCAAATTCAGTGTATAGTTTAGTAATTTCCTCGGCAGTTTTTCCAATATTTTATGGTGCACTTTTTAGAGTTGCCGGCATTGAAAAAGTAACCGTTTTTGGCGGTGATATCGCCCGTGCTCCTTTAATAAGTTATACTACTTCTTTGGCATTTGTTTTTATAGCGATCGTCACACCCTTAGTGTCTGGTATTGCAGATTATCTCGGTAATAAAAAAATGTTCATGAAATTTTTTTGCTACTTAGGAGGACTCTCATGTATTGGTTTATACTGGTTTTCTTTAGAAAATATATACATAGGCTTAGCGTGCTATTTCTTCGGACTGGTGGGATTTTGGGTCAGTTTTGCTATCAATAATTCATATTTACCCGATGTAGCTTTTCCGAGACAACAAGATGCGATTAGTGCCAAAGGCTTTACCTTAGGATATGTAGGTAGTGTAATTTTGCTCATTTTTAACTTGGCAATGGTAATGAAACCAGACTTTTTTGGTATCACTACAGATGAAGCTGGTGCTGCAGAAATAAAGGCAATGAAATATTCATTTGTAACTGTAGGTATCTGGTGGATACTTTTTGCACAATACAGCTTTTACTATCTGCCAAAAGGGTATAAGAAAGAGGGAAAAAGAACCAATATTGTTTTAAATGGATTCAAAGAGCTTCAGCTAGTATGGCATCAACTTGGAGAGCAGGTAAAGCTTAAAAGATATCTAGGTGCCTTTTTTGTATATAGTATGGCCGTGCAGACTGTAATGCTAATCGCTACATACTTTGGAGAAGAAGAAATTGCATGGGGTACAGATTCTGAACGTACAACAGGTTTGATAGTAAGTATATTGGTAATACAAATCGTAGCAATACTAGGTGCAACGATAACGGCACGAGCATCAGAAAAATATGGAAACATTAAAACATTAATAGTTGTCAATGCCCTTTGGGTATGCATTTGTGTATATGCCTATTTTGTTATTACACCGACAGATTTCTATATTGCCGCCGGTTGCGTAGGTTTGGTTATGGGAGGTATACAGGCACTGTCAAGATCTACGTATTCAAAATTTTTACCGCAGACTACAGACACCACTTCATTCTTCAGTTTTTATGATGTAGCTGAAAAAATAGGGATAATTATTGGTACTTTTCTTTATGGAATAATAGCGCAAAGAACAGGTAGCATGAGAAGTTCAATTATATTCTTAGGTATATTCTTCTTAATTGGAATGTTCTTGCTTACCAGGGTTAAAGAAACAAAAAAGCCCCTTTAAAAGAGGCTGTGTTGAATTGATTGTTCGCTATTTTGATTTTATGCTTTTACCCTTTGGAAATGTCTCCAGAACCAGAGGTTTTGGTATTTACCTTTTCAGGATTACCTCTATAAGAAATATCACCGGAACCAGAAACCCTCGCTTTTAAAGATTTGTTTGCGGTAACCCGTATATCTGCAGAGCCAGATACCGTAGCGTCTACATTGTCAGCTTCAAGATCGTATGCCTCAATATCGCCACTGCCAGAAATAGTAGCTTCAAAGTCTGTGGTTTTACCACTTAAAGAAATATCTCCAGATCCAGACATTGAGGCTGAAATTAAATTAGAATCTATATCTAAAGTAATATCTCCTGATCCTGACATTGCGGTACTGAATTTATCGGCTTTGATTTTTGTCTTACCAACGATATCACCAGAACCAGACATGGCAACGTGGCTAATTGATTCTACTGGTATTGTAATATGAATTCCAGATTTCCAATTACTTGATTTTAAGTTAACGCCTTTTTCTGTTTTAATGACCAATTTGCCGTCCTTTACTTCGGTAATAATATATTCCAATAGATTTTCTTCTCCTTTTAAGGTAATTTCTCCTTCGTTGCCAGAAACCAAGTCAACATCGAACCAGCCAGATACGGCTACACCGTCATAATCACCGGTGTTTCTTTCAATAGTAACATTGTTTCCATTTCCTTTAATGGTCTTTCCCCATTGTGCTGAACAGGAAAGAGATATGAATCCCGCACATAGTAATACACTTAATTTTTTCATGATTTTCATTTTTAATTGATTGATTGATTGATATTTATTTTTTTGTAAAACTTATCCCACCATAATCACTAGACAATGTCATTCTATTACCACTTCCTTTAGAGCCATAAAAACCTTCGTAATGTTTATCGGAAGATTTTTCAGTACTGATGTTAATAGTAAAATCGTCTTTTCCACTAACTCCAGAATAACTAGTAGATATGTCAAAATCAAAATGATATTCGCTGTTGTACCCAATTTTGATTCCTGTATAGTCCGTTCTTATTTCTACGTTACCGGCATCCGCCGCTAGTTCGTTGATACGTACAGAACCATAGTCGGCACGGATGGATACATCACCATGAACAACACCTAGTTTTACGGTTATATAGTCGCCGTTACCATCTATATCTTTTAATTCAGAAACATCCATATTTCCATAATTACTGGTGTATTCCAAATCATCCATAGTACCAATGTTGGCGTCTGTATAATCGGCATTTATAGCAAGGTTTCCGGCTTTGTCAATAGTAAAACCAGAGTAGTCAGCTCTAATTTCGGCACTGTTGATATAGCCTATTGTAGATTTAGAAGTATAATCGAAATTTAATTTATTGTTGCGCCCTCTAAGCTCTCCTAATTCTAGTCTACCGTAGTCACAACTAATTCTGGCATGACCATCTATTCTATCTAATATTATATTACCATAGTCATTACTAAGGTCAACATTGTTTTTAACCGGCACTTTAATGGTGTAGTTGATCTGCATATTAACATTGTTGTTATTTCCCCAGCTCCATCCCCAGCCATTACTACTTTTGTTGAAAATAGTTTCTGCAGATACGCGTTCGCTACTAGCTTCAAAGTCAACAGATATTTCATCCAATTTTTTCTGAACCTTATCTTCGTTGTTTCCGTTGGTTTTAATATGAACTTCAATAACGACCCTATTCTCGTTCCATGAAGTAATATTTAAATTTCCATAAGAGTTATCTATTTTGAGCAATGCGTTGGCGTTAACGTTGAACTCTTTTTTTATGGTTTTCTCTCTTGTATGCTTACCGTCAAAAGAGGTGTTATTGGCAGTAGCGACTGTTGTGAAGGCTAGCATTAATAGCCAAGTGTATTTATATAGTAAAGTTTTCATCATTCGATTTTTTAATTGATTTAATATTTTCAATCTGTATCATTACCTCGTTTAAAAGGTCTATTCTAGTTTGGAAATTGGTGATCATAGCACTTAGTATTAATTTACTATTGCCACCGTTTAAAAGGTCTTGTTCCATTTTTGTATAGTTCAATTGAAGTTTTTTCAATTGCGCCATAGTATCATTAATAATTTTTTCTGTTTCTGGTGATTTTTCAGAATTCAGTTCGTTGATCTGCTCTTCGATTAGGTTTGCAAAATAAAATTGGGTCTTAGAAGCTTCAGGTGAAATCTCTGCAACCTGATCTTCAATGCTACTAGCCGTATTAAGTTGAAATATTCCAACAGATAATAGAATAGCAAAAGAAGCGGCAACGGATAAAAATAACACCCAAGGATTCTTTTTCTTAGGAGCAAGCGTTGCCACACCTTTAGATTCATTTAGTTTTTCTAAAAAACGTAGTTGGTGCCCACTGGTGGGTTCCGCATAATCCATTTTGTCCTGTAGCTCAATAAAAAGCTCGTCAATAGTATCTTTCTTCATTAGACAGCGAGTATTAATTTTTTTCTAAGACTTTCTTTAGCTCTTGAAACAGTAGTTCTGCAATTGGCATAGCTAATGTTCATGATTTCGCAAATTTCATCATAATCAAACCCTTCAATTAGATGTAAGGTCAAAGAAATTCTGTAATTGTCTTTTAAATCTTTCATGGTTTCCATCACTTTTTGAGCCTTTAGTTCTGTAAACACATGGTCAGATGCAATTCCGTCATTATCTTCGACCTTGTACAATACTTCATCTAAAGCAACTTCATTCTTTTTTTGTTGCTTTCTATATTGATGTATGCTGTTGTTGATAACAATACGTTTTAACCAAGATCCAAAAGTTACTTCCCCTTTAAAAGTATGCAGTTTCGTAAATGCGCTTAAAAACGATTCTTGCATAATGTCTTCTGCTTGGGCAGTGTCTTTTACGATTCTTAGAGATGTATTGAACATAGCCTTGTAATACCTATTGTACACTTCTAGCTGTGCACTCTGTTTACCGGCTATGCACAATTGCACTAGCTCATCAATATGTTCCTTTTGTTGGCTCAAAAAGTGATTGGTTTATTGAAAGATGATTCAATTTACGGTTTGTTACAGTTTGTTAGAATTATTATCAAAAATTCTTTCTTTTTATAAAGTTCAATTTTTAAAATGAAATAAATCAGTTGGCACAGGAATTGAAATACATATGTGCAATTGAAGGTGTAAAAAGCTGTATTCGCTTAGTTTTCATTGCTATTACAGTATTTATGTATAATTTATAAAAATAAAGTTCTGTTCTTTTAATGACAGAATGACCGATATATGAGTATGGAAGATTCTAAATTTTCAAATTTTGACAATATGTCTTTACAAGGAATAGATCAAGATTCTGAGCTAATACCACTTTTGACCCCAGAAGATGAGGAGCAAATGAATAGTGAGACTTTGCCAGAAACATTACCTATTTTACCTTTAAGAAATACAGTACTTTTTCCAGGTGTGGTAATTCCTATTACTGCAGGTAGAGATAAAAGTATACAATTGATAAAAGATGCTAATAATGGCTCTAAGGTTATTGGCGTGGTTTCACAGAAAGATGAGGAAACTGAAAATCCAGATGTGCAGGATATCAATACCTTGGGTACGGTTGCAAGAATTTTACGTGTACTACAAATGCCCGATGGTAATACTACAGTAATTATACAAGGTAAAAAGCGTTTTGAGATTGCTGAGGTATTGACCAAAAAGCCATATTTTACAGCAACGGTAAGGGAGACGGAAGAAGTAAGACCGGAAAAGAACGATAAGGAATTTTTGGCTATTATTGAATCTATCAAAGAATTAGCCTTAAAGATTATTAGGGATAATCCAAACATTCCTAGTGAAGCATCTTTTGCTATAAAGAATATTCAAAGTAATTCATTCTTGATAAATTTTGTATCCTCTAATTTGAATTTAGATGTAAAGGCAAAACAGGATTTATTAGAAATTGGTAGCTTACAGGAAAGAGCATTGGCAACATTAAAGTACATGAATGTTGAAATGCAAAAGCTAGAGCTTAAGAATGATATACAGTCTAAAGTTAGAAATGACCTAGATCAACAGCAAAGAGAATACTTCTTGCACCAGCAGATGAAAACCATTCAAGAAGAATTGGGTGGTGTTTCTTATGATGAGGAATTAGAGGAGATGAAAATCAAATCTAAAAAGAAGAAGTGGGGTAAAAAGGTAAAAGAGCATTTCGATAAAGAATTAGCTAAAATGAAGCGAATGAATCCGCAAGTTGCGGAGTATTCTATTCAAAGAAACTATTTAGATCTTTTGTTGGAATTACCTTGGAAAGAATATTCGAAAGATAAGTTCGATTTAAAAAGAGCACAACGAATATTAGACCGTGATCATTATGGTTTAGAAGATGTAAAGAAAAGGATCATTGAATATTTAGCAGTATTAAAACTGCGAAATGATATGAAATCTCCAATATTATGTCTTTACGGACCTCCAGGAGTTGGTAAAACATCTTTAGGTAAATCTGTTGCGGAGGCATTGGGTAGAGAATATGTACGTATGTCACTTGGTGGATTAAGAGATGAAGCTGAGATTAGAGGTCACCGTAAAACTTACATAGGTGCAATGCCAGGTAGAATTATTCAAAGTCTTAAAAAGGCAGGTACTTCAAATCCTGTATTCATTTTGGATGAGATAGATAAATTATCCAACAGCAATCAAGGTGATCCATCATCGGCAATGTTAGAGGTATTAGATCCTGAGCAGAATAGTGATTTCCATGATAACTTCTTAGAGTTGGGCTATGATTTATCTAAGGTTATGTTCGTTGCTACCGCCAATAATCTAGGAAGTATTCAACCGGCACTTAGAGACCGTATGGAGATTATAAATGTTAGTGGATATACCATTGAAGAAAAAGTGGAGATTGCTAAAAAGCACTTATTGCCAAAGCAATTAACAGAGCATGGTTTAGATGCTAGTCACTTAAAAATAGGAAAGCCACAACTTGAGAAAATTGTTGAAGGGTACACGCGCGAATCTGGAGTTCGTTCTTTAGAAAAGCAAATAGCCAAAATGGTTCGTTATGCCGCTAAATCTATTGCTACAGAAGAAGAGTATGATATTAAGGTGAGCAATGAAGATATTATAGAAGTATTGGGCGCGCCAAAGATGGAGCGTAACAAATATGAAAATAATGAGGTTGCAGGTGTGGTTACAGGTTTAGCTTGGACTAGTGTTGGGGGTGATATTTTGTTTATTGAATCTATACTATCAAAAGGTAAAGGTTCTATGAGTATTACCGGTAACTTAGGTAAAGTCATGAAAGAGTCTGCTACCATTGCCATGGAATACATAAAATCTAATGCAGAACGTTTTGGTATAGATCCGTCTGTATTTGAAAAGTACAATGTACATATTCACGTTCCGGAAGGTGCTACACCAAAAGATGGACCAAGTGCTGGTATTACCATGTTAACTTCTTTAGTTTCTTTGTTTACTCAAAAACGAATAAAAAAGAGTTTGGCAATGACGGGTGAAATTACCTTACGTGGTAAGGTGTTGCCTGTAGGCGGAATAAAAGAAAAAATTCTTGCAGCTAAAAGAGCAAAGATCAAAGAAATTATTCTGTGTGCGGATAATGAGCGTGATATTAAGGAAATTAAAGAATCTTACTTGAAAGGACTTACTTTTCACTACGTAAAAGAAATGTCTGAAGTAATTGATATCGCAATCACAGATGTCAAAGTTAAGAACGCAAAGGAATTATAATCTAGCTTTTCTTTATATTTTTGATACAATGAAAAAAATCACCATTGCAATAGACGGATTCTCTTCTACGGGAAAGAGCACTTTGGCTAAACAACTAGCTAAAAAGTTAGAATATGTATACGTAGATACAGGTGCTATGTACCGTGCGGTTACATTATTTGCTATGAAGTCAGGTTTTATAGATGCAGGTAAAGTAGATGAAGATGCATTGGTGAAATCCTTAGGTGATATTGAACTGAATTTTATTTTTAATTCGGATTTAGGTTTTGCCGAAATGTATTTGAATGGTGAAAATGTAGAGAAAGAAATTAGAACCATGCCGGTATCCAAGAATGTTAGTCCGGTTTCTGTTATAAAAGCTGTACGCGAGAAGTTGGTTGCCATGCAACAGGCAATGGGTGTAGATAAAGGTATAGTTATGGATGGTAGGGATATTGGTACCGTTGTATTCCCTGATGCGGAACTTAAAATTTTCATGACGGCTTCACCAGAAAAGAGAGCGGTAAGAAGATATAAAGAATTGCTGGATAGGGGAGAAGATGTGGAGTATTCAGATATTCTTGAAAATGTTCAAAAAAGAGATTATATAGATAGTAACCGTGCAATTTCACCTTTAAAAAGGGCAGAAGATGCTATTGAGTTTGATAATAGTGATTTAGGGTTGGAAGACCAGTTTCAAAGAATCTATGAACATTCGCTTCGGGTTATTGAGAAGCAAGCATAAAAAAAGAGGTTAGCATTGCTAACCTCTTTTTATTTATATAGTATCAATTCTATTTGTTTGGTATAACCAATACTTGATCTGGATGAATGACATCTGGGCTTTTTAAGATACCAGTGTTCGCTTCAAATATAGCTTTGTATTGCATAGCATCACCGTAGTAGTGCTTTGCTATTTTACTTAAAGATTCACCACCTTTAACAACGTGTCTGTGATATACAGAATCATCTTCAACTGAGATATTAGCTTTAATGTCAGAAGGGCTTTCACCACCTAGTTGCTTAATTTTATCCCACATAAGGTCTTTTTCATAAGGCGTTTTTGCTTGTCCTTTTATTTTAAGAACATCACCTTCAACAGTTACATTACCGTCTTTTATACCTAATTGCTCACCAAGATCCAATACACCTTGATATTTTGCCTTAACACTCATAAATTTACTTTTTTTAATGGTTATTATAATACTTCTAAGATAAGCATATTTAAGATGCATAACTCTAAAATCATGCCATAATCCATAAATGAACGTGTAATAAGTAGTTCTGTTGTCTAATTTAAATAAAATGATTATTTTTGCACACCTTTTTTGCAAGGAAGTCAAGAGAAAAAGGGATTAGATAAATAAATATAACTACTTTCATAGTTGTTGCCTAAGTCTTGATGAGGTTATGGAATACAAATTATTAATCAGCAAATGGCTGAAGAAAAAACAAACGCAGAGGTAGAAGCTACTACTGAAGCAACACAACAAGCTGTTGAAACTCCACAGCAAGATCCAAAAGAATTCTTAGAAAACTTTAACTGGGAAAAATACGAGCAAGGTATTGAGCGTGTTGATGATTCTAAATTAAAGGAATTTGAAGAATTAGTTGCCGAAAACTTCGTAGATACTGCCGATGAGGAAGTAGTAGAAGGTAAGGTTGTTTATATTACTGATAGAGAAGCTATCATTGATATTAACGCAAAATCTGAAGGTGTAATTTCGTTAAACGAATTTCGTTACAACCCAGGTTTAAAAGTTGGAGACAAAGTAGAGGTATTGATCGATATTCGTGAGGATAAAAGTGGTCAATTAGTATTATCTCACAGAAAGGCGAGAACTATTATGGCTTGGGACCGTGTTAACGCGGCTCATGACAAAGAAGAAATCGTTAGTGGTTTTGTTAAGTGCAGAACTAAAGGTGGTATGATCGTTGACGTATTTGGTATTGAAGCTTTCTTACCAGGTTCTCAAATAGATGTTAAGCCTATTCGTGATTACGATCAGTATGTTAATAAAACAATGGAATTCAAGGTTGTGAAAATCAATCACGAATTTAAGAACGTTGTTGTTTCTCATAAAGCGCTTATTGAAGCTGATATTGAAGAACAGAAGAAAGAAATCATTAGCCAATTAGAAAAAGGACAAGTATTAGAAGGTGTTGTTAAAAACATTACTTCTTACGGTGTGTTTATTGATCTTGGTGGTGTTGATGGTTTAGTTCACATTACTGACCTTTCTTGGAGCAGAATCAACCACCCGAACGAGGTTGTTGAGCTTGATCAGAAATTAAATGTTGTAATTCTTGATTTTGATGAAAACAAATCTAGAATTCAATTAGGTCTTAAGCAATTAGAGAAGCACCCTTGGGAAGCATTGTCTGATGAAATTAAGATTGGTGATAAAGTAAAAGGTAAAGTAGTTGTTATAGCTGATTACGGCGCATTCATTGAAGTTGTTGAAGGTGTTGAAGGTCTTATCCACGTTTCTGAAATGTCTTGGTCTACGCACTTGCGTTCAGCTCAAGATTTCGTAAAAGTTGGTGATGAGGTTGAAGCAGTTGTATTGACATTGGATCGTGAAGATCGTAAAATGTCTCTTGGTATCAAGCAATTGACTCCGGACCCTTGGACTGATATTACTACTAAATACCCTGTAGGTTCTAAGCATAAAGGTATTGTAAGAAACTTTACAAACTTTGGTGTTTTCGTTGAACTAGAAGAAGGTATTGACGGTTTAATTTACATCTCTGATCTTTCTTGGACTAAGAAAATCAAGCATCCATCTGAGTTTACTAACGTAGGTGATACTTTAGAAGTTGAAGTATTGGAATTAGATGTTGATGGTCGTAAATTAAGCTTAGGTCATAAGCAGACTACAGAAAACCCATGGGATAAATATGAAACTGAATTCGCTTTGGGTACAGTTCATACAGCAACCATTTCTGATGTAGTTGATAAAGGTGCAACAATTGAATTTAACGAAGATATTACTGCATTCATTCCTCAACGTCATTTAGAGAAAGAAGATGGTAAGAAACTAGGTAAAGGCGATGAAGCTGAATTCAAGATTATTGAGTTCAATAAAGACTTCAAACGTGTAGTAGCTAGTCATACTGCTATTTTCCGTGAGGAAGAGCAACGTAATGTAAAAGCAGCTGTCAAAAGACAAGCAGCTAGCGCAGATGAAGCTAAGCCTACTTTAGGTGATGCTAACGATGCACTACAAGCGTTGAAAGACAAAATGGAAGCTGATTCTAAGAAGAAGTAATTTCATTAGTATATATCCTTGAAAAAGGATAATAAGTAAAAGCCCGGATTCATATCCGGGCTTTTTGTTTTTCAAGATTATGGAGTTTGATAGCGCTATTATACCTAACAAAACAATTTATATTGCGAAATAAGATGAAAATAAGAAGCTTGGAACAATAAGTTAGTTGCAATTTATAATTAGGAAATAACTAATATATTTAGGTTCCTAGAAGTAGATGTGAACAAAATTCTAAAAGCTTCCAAAGCTATGGATGGTTGGGTTTGATATGTGCCAAACTCAATTCATGTGCGCTTAACAAGCTTAAATACAAAAGCCCAGATTATTCATCTGGGCTTTTTTTAATATCCACAATTTCAGTTCCTATTAGGGTTCTAAAAAAATGAATTACTAATGGAGATCTTAATTAACTTCAATTTTTATTTTAATCACTATTAGTTATGGTACTTAAATTAATACACTTTTTTCTTTACAAACCAGATGTCTTCTAAGCTCAAGTTTAAGGTTACTAAATGAAATTTCTCTTTCACCAATACATTTTGTAAAAGTCCTTTAGATCCATAACTATACGAAAGATTGATCATGGAGTGTGTACCTCTACTTGTTGGTATACCTATACCTGCGGTAAAGTTGTAACCTTCCACTTTATTATCGCCTATAGCCAAGTAACCATTATCATAATTGTAACCTAATCTGTAAGCAATTCTTTGACCATATTTGTAGCTGGTAGGGTCTTGTATAAATTCCAGTCCGAAGGCATAAATATCTTGGTCTTCATAACTGCCAATGTTTTCAGATTGATTGGTGTCTGTCCAAAAGTTTTTCTTATAATCTGCACTAAATGTCAGTTCTTCAATAGGTTTTATGCTAAGACCAAAGCCCATTTCAAGAGGTAGTTTAAAATCAGAAACATTATCAGAACTCTCATCTTCAACAGAAATATCTATTCCAGATATAGATTTGTCTACAGACCTTTTTAGATTACCGTTTAAGCTTGTAGGTAATTGTACGGTGCTACCAATGGTTATCTTGTCATTAACATCATATTGAAGACCAAACCCTAGTCTTGCTCCGCTGTAATTTGTTTTCTCAATAGATTCAAATGTAGATGAGTTGTAGATGAAAGATTCGGTCTCTTCTATACTTCCAAATAGAAATGAAGCACTTAAGCCTAATCTTAATTTTGGGATGATTGCATAACCAACATTAAGTTTAATATCGTTAAGGCCTCCCAATCCAGTAACGTTACTTTCAAAAGTATCTGTTGATCCCTCAATATTGCTACTTACGCCAAGTATTGAATAACCAACATCGCTATAAGGGACCATGGTAATACCAGCGCCTAAATTTTCCATTATTCTAAATCCGAAAGCTAGGTTTGAAAAGTTTACATTTGATTTCTCTTCCGCTGAAGAAGTATTACTGTAACTATTAAACTCGCCCGTAACTCCAATATCGTACAAGAAAGAGTTTTGAGGTATTAAGGCATAATTTGCCGGATTTAGATTGTTTAGTTCATAAGGAGATTTTATGCCAATACCGCTGTAACCTAAACTATTGAATTTACCAATACTGGTTTGGTTGATTACTCCTAATCCGTAAAGCGAATATGGTGAGCTGGTTAAAGCTTCAGATTGTGCCGAAGACTGGTAAAAAGCTAAGAGTGCTGCTATGGTGAAAAATATTATTTGGTTAATCTTCATCGTATATACCGTATGTTAATTCTAAAATTGTTTCGTTTACTCCATTTCCGTTCCCACTCATAATAAATCGATCAACAGAAGAATTATAATCTACAGGAAGTAGAATTAATGCATCGTCTAAATCTCTATCTCTCAGTTGTAGCTCCTCTAAATAATAGCTTAATGATATTTCGTAGTAGATGTCATTAAATTCTTGATTATCCCTGTTAAGAATAGCGTAAGACGTAGAAGACAAGGTTTCTGTTAATTCATTGTTTTGGTCAACCACATAGACGGCAAGGGTATCCCTTAGTTTTAGATTGTCATTGTAAGACTGTGCTACAGGTTTAATTTTTAGAGTGCCATCCAAAATAGTACCGCTGCCAGGTATATCATACAGGCTTAATATACTTGGAAATTGTACCCGCATGGCAATACCTACGCCAGACTGTATGTAGCTTTTATTGTCAGAATCCGAGCTGGCTAAATTTACCTTACTATCTGTAAGCGTTTGTAAAGGTGTTATAGGGTCTTCTGCTGTAATTCTATTAAAGAAGGGGATAGGCGTCGTTGCAGCATTTATTTGCACATCTAAATAATCTTGCTCGAACTCATATTCGGTATCTGTAGTGTAATACAGTCTTAAGTATGTGTTTTCCGAAGATTTTGAAAAACCGATGATAGAACCGTTGTCCGTTTCGTCAGGTATAATGCCTATACCTTTAAAGTAATCTCGGTACTCGTCAGAATTTACAATGTTCTTTTCTTGAAGTTGAGAGAATACATCTGTTCCAAAATCATCTACGAGCTTTATGGTAATAGAATCACCTGCCAACGGTCTAGGAATGTATTCATAAAACCCAAGGTCAGCTTCGTCATAGCTTATACTACTTGTATTGTAGAAGTAATCATCACTTTCTGGATTAAGGTTTTCGGTTATTTTTTTAATATGTAAGGTGTTTTTCTGTAGTGTGTCATTGTAATAATAATTGTCATAGCCCAAGACCATTACTAAACTGTCAAATACCGCTTCTGAATCTATGGTATAGGTTTCTGGTAAAAATTGCATGTAACTAGAGGCGGTTACGGTTCCAAAAACTTCATCGATATATTTTCCTGTTAGTATTCTGGTAGATTCTGATGTAACAAGGCTGTCAAACTTCATAGTAGACGTACTAACCGTTAAAGTGTCTATTAGTATTAGGCGAATGTTGCTGTCAGTGAAAGTTTCACCGGCAACAAACTCTGAATCATTATAAATATCATCGCTGCAAGAATGAACAGCAATAGTGAGGAAACCGCCTACTATAATGATGTAGAGCGCACGTACTTTGTTTAATAACACCTTCATTTAGAAATTAATTTTTCTCAAAACTAAATACCAAGCGTGTTTGTAAAAACCTGAATAGACGAATCGTAAATGTTAAGGGATGAACTCTATTATTTGAACTATTAATGAAATGTTTGTGTTCGTAGATGAAAACTGGGGATTGGTATGTTAAAAACCAATCTTAATCTATTGTGTTTTTTTGAACACTAGGGTCTCTAGTAGCTTTGATCTTGAAAAGAAAGAACCTTAAAACAAAAAGTAATGAATAAAAGAAAATCGTATGTGTACAAAATTACTGGTATGGCGTTATTGGCCATGGTAATTACAAGTTGTTCAAGTGATGACGATGATGACGAGTTAGGAAACTTTGTAGATAGATCTGTTTTTGATGGCAGCGCAAGAAGTAGTGTGTCTGGTTTTACAATCGACAACATGGGTTATATGGGTGTTGGATACGATGGAGATGATTATTTGGCATCTTTTTGGGCGTATGACATGGAAGGAGATTTTTGGTCTCAAAAAGCTGATTTTCCGGGAGCAGCTAGAAATGCTGCTGTAGGTTTTCAAGTAGATGGAACCGGATATATAGGTTCAGGATATGATGGTGTCAATGAATTGGCCGATTTTTATAGTTATAATGCAGCTTCCAATACATGGACGGAGATTGCACCATTACCTATTGTAAGAAGAAGTGCGGTTGGTTTTGGCGTTAATGGAGCCGGATATATAGGTACGGGGTATGATGGTGAGAACGACAGAAAAGATTTTTGGAAGTATAATCCGGAAAATGATACTTGGACAGAGTTAGTTGGCTTTGGAGGAGACAAGAGAAGATCTGCTACAACATTTACAATAGACGGGTTGGTGTACTTAGGCACTGGAATTTCTAATGGAGTTTACTTAGATGATTTTTGGGTGTTTGATCCTGCTACTGAAAGTTGGACCTCAAAACTGGATCTTGATGAAGAAGATGATTACGCTATACAAAGAAGTAATGCCGTTGGGTTTACTTTAGATGGTTACGGCTATATAGCAACTGGTGAGTTAGGTGGAGCAACCAATACGGTTTGGGAGTATGATCCGGTATCGGATGAATGGGAACAAAAAACTTCTTTTGAGGGGGCAACGAGACAAGATGCGATAGCATTTTCTAATGGAACACGTGCCTTTATTGGTATGGGTAGAACGGGTACTTTATATTTAGACGATTTAGATGAGTTTTTTCCCCTTGATGAATTTGAAGAAGAAGATTAATTTTTCATAGTGAGTGCATTTGTTAATTTTTTGGGTCAATCTGTGTGGATTGGCCCATTTTTAAACATTTATTTATGAGTTCTACTATAAAATACTCGATAATTATTGTGCTACTTTTGGCACTTGGGCTTGGCTATTCTATTTATAATCAAATTACAACAGATAATAATCAACAATTTCATGGTCAGGTAGTGAATCTAAATGATGGCTTTGGCTATCAGATAATGAGCGGAGAAAAGATTGTGATTTTACAAGAATATATACCTGGTTTTTCGGGCAAGCAAAAATTTGTGTCTGAGGAAGATGCCCAAAAAACAGTAAATCTGGTATTGTCAAAATTAGAGGATGGTAAATCACCGGTTTTATTGCCATCAGATTTGGCGGAATTGAATATTTCTACTGCGGTAGTTCAGTAATTTCTTTATGGAATCGATCATTAAAAATAGGGTTCAAATAGTTGTTCATATTAGTTTATGGATATTGTTATACGGACTCACATTTTATCCTATTTTAAATGATGCAAGACCCATTCCTTCAGATGTATTCCCCAAGCTTATTGTAATTATCATTCTTTTTTACTTCAACTACTTCTATTTGGTGCCGGAGTTTTTGTTGAAAAAAAGTGTGTTGTCTTATTTGATGATTTCGTTGGGTCTATTAATTGTCTCGGCTTTGCTATTGAATCATTTTTACGAGCCCAGATTTCCTGAAAATTTTTTCATGGACAGGGTGCGACCAAGAGGTTTTATGATAATGCCATATTATAGGTCTTTTGTAAGTCTTGCCATACCTTATGTTATCAGTGCCATCTTAAGAATGTATGTAGAGTGGAAACGTAATGAGAATTTACGTTTGTCGGTTGAAAAAGAGAGTATAAAGTCAGAGTTACAGTTTTTAAAGGCACAATTGAATCCACATTTTTTATTCAATTCACTTAATACAATTTATGCGCTTTCCGTAAAAAAGTCACCAGATACATCAGAAGCAATTGTGGATCTATCTGAGTTGATGCGGTATATGATTTATGAGGCAGATAAAGATTTGGTTCCTTTAAATAAAGAGCTAGACTATATTAAAAGTTATATACAGTTACAACGCTTAAGATTATCTGATAGTGAAAATGTATCCTTAAAGATAACAGGAGAAGATAGGGGTAGGGCAGTACCTCCCTTACTGTTTATTTCGTTTATAGAAAATGCCTTTAAATACGGTACAGACTATAAAGGTAAGACTTATGTAAAAATTGCCTTGATCATTACAGATACATCTGTTTATTTAAATGTTAAGAATAAAATAGGAGTGTTTAAAGAGCCTACCAAAAATTCTGGTATAGGCTTGGAGAATATTAGAAATCAATTAGAATTGATTTATCCGGGGTTGCATAATCTTGAAGTTGATAATGACGGTAAAGATTATGAAGTATCATTAACTATTTACCAAAAACAATCAAGCCTATGAAATGTATAATTATAGATGATGAGCCATTAGCAATTGAAATACTTTCAAGCTACTGTGAAAAACTAGATTTTATAGAATTGGTAAATACTTATACCAATCCGTTAGATGCTATAACAGAAATTAAGGAGAAGAAAATAGATTTAATTTTCTGTGATATAGAAATGCCACAAATCAATGGAATTGATTTTATGGGCACGCTAGACAATAAGCCTTTGTTTATTTTTACAACTGCATATTCTCAGTATGCCGTTGATGGTTTTGAATTGAATGCGGTAGATTATTTGGTAAAGCCAATACCATATCATCGTTTTATAAAGTCGGTATCCAGAGTACAAGATTTAATTTCTAAAAAACAAAAAACTATTATGGAGGCAAATGTTTTTTCATCAACAGGCGATAATTCAGTAGAAAAGAAGTTCATTTTTGTAAAGGCAGAATATGAGAGTATAAAAATTGATTTAGACCAAATTGAGTACGTACAGGGTTTAAAAGATTATTTAAAAATTCATATTGCCAATACTAATAAGACCATTCTTACTTTAATGAGTTTTAAAGAGATTATGAGTAAATTACCTTCTAATCAGTTTCTTAGAGTGCATAAATCTTATCTTGTTAATGTAAACTATATTAAAACTGTTCAGCGTAATAGAATTGTTATAAACGATATGCGCATACCTATTGGTGAGAGCCATAAAGAAGCTTTCTTTTCCATTTTGGGCTTATAGAATATGGTTTCAGCGCACTAAATTTAATTTTTAGAATTTACTTCATAATTTAAGCAACCAAAGTTTAGATAGAATTATCTATTTTTGTTTAGCTAAAAGCACGGGTGCCTATTATGAGTCAAAAAGTTTTACTCTCTTCCAAAGAAATAAATATCATCCTGCATCGATTGGCTTGTCAGCTTCTTGAGAATCATTTAAATTTTGAAAATACCGTTTTAATAGGTATTCAGCCTAGAGGTAAATTTCTTGCTGAACGTTTAAATAAGATTCTTAAAGAGGAATATAAGGTAAAGCACATAGACTTAGGTTTTTTGGATATCACTTTTTATAGAGATGACTTTAGAAGGGGAGAGAAAACTTTAGAGGCAACAAAAACCAAAATTGATTTCTTGATTGAAGATAAGAATGTGGTCTTAATTGATGATGTTTTATATACGGGTAGAAGTATAAATGCAGCATTGACTGCGTTGCAATCTTTTGGTAGGCCCAAAGATGTAGAATTATTGTGTTTAATAGACCGTAGATTTAGCAGGCATTTGCCCATACAACCTAATTATAGAGGTCGTCAGGTAGATGCGATCAATGATGAGAAAGTAAAGGTGATGTGGGAAGAAAATGACGGGGAAGATATTATATATTTAGTAAATAGATAAGAAAATGAGCGAACTGAGTGTTAAACACTTACTGGGAATTAAATACCTAAAGGAAACCGATATTCAGCTTATTTTTGAAACTGCCGATCATTTTAAGGAAGTGATCAACCGATCGATTAAAAAAGTGCCTTCGCTTAGAGATATTACTATCGCCAACATATTTTTTGAGAATAGTACCAGAACAAAATTGTCTTTTGAGCTTGCAGAAAAACGATTGTCTGCAGATGTTCTTAATTTCTCTGCCAGTCAGTCTTCTGTAAAAAAAGGAGAAACTTTAATAGATACCGTAAATAACATTTTATCTATGAAAGTAGATATGGTGGTTATGCGGCATCCTAATCCTGGTGCGGGTATATTTTTATCCAAGCATGTAAATGCATCTATTGTTAATGCTGGAGATGGTGCACATGAGCATCCTACACAGGCATTACTGGATTCTTATTCTATACGAGAAAGACTTGGTGATGTTGCTGGTAAAAATGTAGTTATTGTAGGTGATATTCTTCACTCAAGGGTGGCGCTCTCAAATATATTTGCTCTTAAATTACAAGGAGCAAATGTTAAGGTATGTGGACCTAAAACTTTGTTGCCTAAACATATAGAATCTTTAGGTGTAGGTGTAGAAACCAATTTAAGAAAAGCTTTGGAGTGGTGCGATGTAGCTAATATGTTACGTATACAGAACGAAAGATTAGATATATCCTATTTTCCGACAACAAGGGAATACACCCAACAATTCGGAGTCAATAAAAAATTACTTGATAGTTTGGATAAAGAAATTGTAATCATGCACCCGGGTCCTATAAACAGAGGTGTAGAAATTACAAGTGACGTTGCAGATTCAAAACAATCAATAATTCTGAATCAGGTTGAAAACGGAGTAGCTATACGTATGGCAGTGATTTATTTGTTAGCATCTAAAATTAAATGATATGATTTTTACTAAAGAAGGATCGTTGATAATCGTCTCTCAGGAAGAAATTTCTATTGAGCGTTTTTTGGAAAATTTGGATAAGGAATATACTAAATTAAAGAATGATAATTTGGTGTTAGATTTATTGAGTTTCTCTGAGCTTACGCCATATAATGTTATTTCATTTTTGGAAATAGCTAGAAAACATAAAGAGAATGAACAGTCTTTTGTGTTGGTGTCAGATAAGGTGTCTTATGATGACGTACCAGAAGAAATCAATTTAGTGCCTACACTTCAAGAAGCTAGGGACATTGTTGAAATGGAAGAAATAGAACGTGATTTGGGTATTTAAAACAACCCTGAATTACAAATAGGAATACTTAAGTACTTTTTTATGCATCTTACTGTATTGGGTTGTTATGCGGCAACACCAAGAACGCTTACGAACCCAACATCTCAAGTGCTAGAAATCAACAACCATATTGTGTTAATTGATTGTGGAGAAGGTACCCAAGTAGAGCTGAGAAGACATAAAATAAAGTTCTCTAGAATCAATCATATTTTCATTTCTCATTTGCACGGAGACCACTTTTTTGGGTTGCCAGGTTTTATTTCTACAATGAGATTGTTGGGAAGAGAGAAAGAGTTGCATGTTTATGGTCCTAAAGGAATAAAAGAGGCGATAACTTTACTTTTAAAGTTGGGAGATTCTTGGACCAACTACCCTCTATTGTTTCATGAACTATCAAGTAAAGAATCTGAACTTATTTTTGAGGATAGTAAAATTAGTGTTACAACAATACCGCTAGATCATAGAATTTATACAAATGGTTACTTGTTTCAGGAAAAAATTGGAAAGCGAAAACTGAATATTGAAGCTGCTGAGGAATATGGTATTGATAAGGCATATTATCAAAACATAAAAAATGGTAAGGATATTACTTTAGATAATGGAGAAGTGATAGCTAATAGTACATTAACTTTTGATCCACCAAAGCCAGAATCATACGCTTTTTGTAGTGATACTGTTTATGATGAAAGCTTAGCTGAGAAGATTAAAGATGTTGATGTTTTGTATCATGAATCTACCTTTTTACAGTCAGAGGCAGAATTGGCAACAAAAACTAAGCACGCTACAGCTATGCAGGCAGCAAAAGTAGCAAGAGATGCTAATGTAAGAACCTTAATATTAGGTCATTATTCTACTCGATATAAATCTATAGCCCTATTTAAAGAAGAAGCTTCTACAATTTTTCCTAATGTACTTCTTGCCGATGATGGTAAGACTTTTGATTTTTAAGCTATTAAATACATTTTTATAACGTTTATTTTCCTTTCTTTTTAGAACTTTGTTTATCTTGTTTTTAACACGAAAATGATGCAAAAAGATTTAGGCGATTACAGGAAATCTTACGAGAAAAGTGCGTTGATGGAAGACAGTATATCTGACAATCCAATTCAACTTTTTCAAACATGGTTCTATGAGGTTGAAAAATCTGATGGAGTAGATGAACCAAATGCCATGACGGTATCTACAGTTGGTTTAGATGGTTTTCCTAAAAGTAGGGTAGTACTTCTAAAAAAATATACTCACGAAGGTTTTATCTTTTATACGAATTACAATAGTGAGAAAGGTCGTGCCATTAGCGCAAACCCAAATATCTGTATTTCTTTTTTCTGGGCAAATTTAGAACGCCAAGTAATCATAAAAGGAATTGCGGAAAAACTGCCTAAAAATCTATCTGACGGGTATTTTGATTCAAGACCAGACGGAAGCAAGTTAGGAGCGATGGTTTCCGATCAGAGTACGGTAATAGACTCAAGAGCTGTTTTAGAGGATCAACTTACCAAGTTGGAGAAAGAATATGAAGGTAAGGAAATTGAAAGACCAGACCATTGGGGCGGCTATTTAGTAAGACCGGTTTCTATAGAGTTTTGGCAAGGAAGACCTAATAGATTGCATGATCGTATTAGGTACACCCTTACAAATGAATATGATTGGAAAATTGAGCGATTAGCTCCTTAAATAAGTAAGATGAAAAATCTATTTTTAATGCGCCATGGTAAATCTTCTTGGGAGCTAAATGTTGGCGATGAAGACAGGGCATTATTGCAAAGAGGAATTTCTGACGCCCGTTTGGTAGGCGAAGAAATTTCCAAACTAAATTTAAAAATAGATCATGTATATACCAGTCCGGCAAACAGGGCGTTTCATACCTGTATGATTTGTTTGCGAATTCTGAATTATCCGTTAGAGAATTGTAGTGTAGATGCGCATCTGTATGATTTTTCAGGGAATCAAGTATTCCAGTTTATTAAAGATTTAGATGATAATTTAGATAATGTCTTTCTTTTTGGACACAACCATACCTTTACCCATTTAGCAAATTCTATGGGAGATAAGCATATTGACAATGTGCCTACTAGCGGATTTGTTCATTTGCAATTCAATGAAAATACCTGGGCTAATGTTAATAAAGGCTCAACAATACAAACCATTTTTCCGAAGCAACTAAAAGCATGATAAAAAATAACAACCAGTACGTAAATAGAGAAATAAGTTGGTTATGGTTCAACGAACGTGTATTACAAGAAAGCGCGGATAAGAATGTTCCATTAATTGAAAGACTTCGTTTTTTAGGTATTTTCTCAAATAACTTAGATGAGTTTTTCAAAGTTCGTTACGCAACTGTAAAGCGAATAGTTGAAGCCGGTAAAACAGGTAAAAGTGTTTTAGGAGGTGAAAAAGCAAAAGACCTTTTAGAGGAGATTACAAATATTGTAATTGAGCAGCAAACCAAGAGTTTGACTATTCTAAGAAGAATTGAGCATGAGCTTGAGGGTAAGAATATTTTTATTATCAAGGAAACGGAATTAAACGAAAATCAAAAAGAATTCGTGAAAGCTTATTTCTTAAAAGAAGTAAGTCCGCAGTTAATGACTATTATCTTAAATGATCTTACGCGTTTTCCTACCTTAAAAGATACGGCAGCGTATTTAGCTGTAAAAATGGTTATTAAAAGTGAGGAAAGTAAAAAAGAGAAGCGTTATGCACTAATTGAAATACCTAAGGGGATAGACCGTTTCGTGGTTTTGCCAGATGAAGGAGATAAAAGTTATATCATTATACTAGATGATTTAATTAGATATTGTTTGGGGAATATTTTCACCATGTTTGAGTACGAGTCTATTTCTGCTCACATGATTAAAATAACCAGAGATGCAGAGCTAGATATAGATAATGACTTAAGTAAAAGTTTTATAGAGAAAATATCGTCAAGTGTAGAGCATAGAAAAATCAGTGATCCTGTTCGTTTTGTTTATGACAAAAGTATAGGTAGGGATACTTTGACTTTTCTTAAAGAGAAGATGAATATAGAAGATACGGATAGTGTTATACCAGGTGGTAGATATCACAATCGTAGAGATTATATGGGCTTTCCTAGTTTGGGAAGAAAAGATTTACTGTACGATAAAATAACACCCTTACCGGTAAAAGGTCTTAGTGTTGAGGGTAGTATTTTGGAAAGCATAGCTAAAAAAGACTATTTACAGTATACTCCTTATCACACCTTTACCTATGTACTAAAGTTTTTGCGTGAAGCGGCGTTGGACCCTAAAGTGCGTACTATTAAGATTACGGTATATAGATTGGCAAGTAATTCTCAAATTGCGGCCTCTCTAATAAACGCGGTTAAAAATGGGAAACAGGTAACGGTACAGATTGAACTTCAAGCTCGTTTTGATGAGCAAGCGAATATTGAATATGCAGAGCAACTTCAGGCAGAAGGGGTGAAACTTATTTTCGGAGTACCAGGTTTAAAAGTGCACAGTAAAATATGTTTGATAGAAAGAGAAGAAGGAAATTCTTTAAAACGCTACGGATTTGTAAGTACAGGTAACTTTAATGAATCAACGGCAAGAATTTATACTGATTTTACACTATTTACAGCAGATGATTCTATATTAAAAGAGTTGAATAAGGTCTTTGATTTCTTTGAGACTACTTATAAAATCAATAAATACAAACACCTTATTGTTTCTCCGCATTATACTAAAAATGCATTCATGAAATTGATTGATAATGAGATAGCAAATGCCAAGCAAGGTAAAGTAGCTTTTATCAAGATTAAAATGAACAGTTTTACCTCTTACAAGATGGTAGACAAGCTTTATGAAGCAAGTAGAGCGGGAGTAAAGATCCAGTTGATTATAAGAGGTATATGTTGCTTAATACCAGGGGTTGAAGGCATGAGTGAAAACATAGAAGCGATAAGTGTAATAGATAAATTTTTGGAGCATACCCGCTTCTTTGCATTTGCGAATGATGGTGATACAAAAATGTATATTTCCTCTGCAGATTGGATGACTAGAAATCTTGATTATAGAGTTGAAGTAGGTTGCCCAATCTATGATGAGGACATTAAGAAAGAATTGATGGATACTTTTGATATCTGTTGGGAAGATAATACGAAAGCGCGTGTGTTCAACGTAGCACAGGATAATGCATATAGAAAAACAACGTTACCTAGAATAAGGTCTCAATTTGCTACGTATGAGTATTATGCGAATAAACAAGAATCTTAAAAAAGAGGTCTATTGAAGGTAAGAAAATTTGCAGCGATAGATATAGGCTCTAATGCCATTAGGTTGCTTACACACAATGTTATTGAGGATAAGGGTAAAAAGACTCAGTTTAGAAAAAGTGCTTTAGTAAGGGTACCTGTACGTTTAGGTGAAGATTCGTTTACAGTAGGTGAAATATCAGAAGTTAATGAAGCTAGACTCATTAAGACCATGAAGGCTTTTAAGCTTTTGATGGAAGTTGCTGGTGTTGAAAAGTATAGAGCCTGTGCTACATCTGCCATGAGAGAGGCTAATAATGGGAATGAAATAATAGAGAAGGTTGTTCAAGAATCTGGAGTTAAAATAGATTTAATAGATGGTAAGCAAGAAGCTGCCATTATTGCCTCAACAGATTTAAAGAATTTAATAAAAGATGATCAATGTTATTTATATATAGACGTTGGTGGAGGTAGCACGGAGTTTACCTTATTTTCAAATGGCAATATCAAAGTCTCAAAATCTTTTAAGTTAGGTACGGTAAGACTTTTGAACGATATGGTGAAACCAGAAACTTGGAAAAAATTAGAAGAATGGATAAAGGTGAATTTAAAGGACAAGCCTAAGTTATCCATCATAGGCTCTGGGGGTAATATCAATAAGTTGCATAAGTTATCAGGTAGAAAAGAAGGCGAACCATTATCTTATATATGGCTGAATGCCCAATACCATTTTTTAGATAGCTTAAGTTATGATGATAGAATATCAGAACTAGGCTTAAACCCCGATAGGGCAGACGTTATCATTCCGGCAACTAAAATATTTCTTTCAGCGGCAAAATGGAGTGGAGCAAAGAAAATTCATGTACCTAAAATAGGACTATCGGATGGTATAATTAAAGATTTATACAATTCTGAGAACAACTAAGTTAAGATTTAACCGTGAATAGATTCCTTAGTTCCTAGGTCTTTCATGATTTGGGCTTCATATTCTAAAAGGCTGTCCCATTTTTTGTTCACTTCTTCTAGTTCACCATATTTACGGGCAAATTTTAAGAACATGGTATAGTGTCCAGCTTCACTAATCATTAATTTATGATAGAAATCGGCTAATTTTTTATCTTCCAATTCTTCGGAAAGCAATCTAAAACGCTCACAACTACGGGCTTCAATTAGTCCGGCATAAAGCAATCTATGAACCAGTTGGGTAGTTCTACTTCCTCCCTTTGGAAAAAATTTAATGAGTTCAATTACATAATCATCCTTACGGTCTCTACCTAAAGTATTGCCACGTTGTAAAATAAGATCGTGTACCATTTTAAAATGACCCATTTCCTCCCTGGATAAAGCTACCATCTCTGTAACTAGCTCAGTGTATTCAGGAAAAGAGACTATTAAAGAGATTGCCGTACTAGCCGCTTTTTGCTCGCAGTACGCATGATCGGTCAATATTTCGTCAATATTTTTTTCGACAATATTAACCCATCTAGGGTCGGTAGGTAGTTTTAAGCCTAGCATAATTTACTTTTTTCCAAAATTAGAAAGATTTTGAAGACCTCACCAATTTTAATCAAAAACCTAGACGACTTACTGCTGAATAATAATTATTTTTGAAGTAAGATCAATCCTATATTTTAAAATGCACAATCAAGAAGATATTCAGAGTATATTAATAAAATATGGAAATGCAGAAAGTGTTGCTTGGTTAAAGGGTAAAATTGAAAAATTGGCATATGATAAGTCTTCAAAAGACTTATTTATGACTTACAGCCTTTTGAATGTAAAGTTTGAAGGGGTAAAATCAATTTCATTTGAAAGTCAAGATTCTGAAAGTGCCCGTTATTTTAGTGAGCATAAAGCAAACATTTTACAAATAGCACGTATCTATTTGTTGTCAGAGGTTCTTGTTCAAGATTTGGAGTTTTATACTCCTAAAGTGGCGAATATTATACAAGTGGCTGATACAAGTGAGTTAGAAACATTTCTCAAATACTTGATATTATTACCAAATCCTGAGGCTTACAAACAAACAGCGGTAGAAGCTTTAAGAACAAATATTGCTACTATTTTTGATGCCATATCATTGAACAATCCTTACCCTGCAAAGTTTTTCAATGACCAACAGTGGAACCAAATGTTTTTGAAAGCGGCATTTATGGAGCGTGACCTTTCTCAAATAGAAGCTGTTGACGAAAGGGCAAATCAAGATTTAACAAGAATAATATCTGATTATGCACATGAAAGATGGGCAGCGGGCAGAAAAATAGACCCGTTATTTTGGAGACCAGTTTCAAAGTTTTTGAATGAAGAACTTTTAAATGATATGAAGAAGCTTCTTAATAGTGAAGATGTAATAGAAAATAATGCCGGAGCACTTTGTTGTTATCTATCAGAAAATGATAAAGCAATGGCACTTTTAAATAGTAAACCAGAGCTAAAACACAAAATAGCGGACGGGCAAATAACTTGGAATACGATTAAACAACATTAGAATGGAAGATAAAATGATGATTATTGACCCACATGTTCACATGACGTCAAGAACAACAGATGATTATGAAGCAATGGCGGCTGCGGGTGTTGTGGCGGTAATAGAACCTTCGTTTTGGCTTGGTCAGCCAAGAACTCAAGTAGGTTCTTTTCAAGATTACTTTAGTAGCCTGGTAGGTTGGGAGCCTTTTAGGGCTAGCCAATTCGGAATTAAACATTACTGTACTATTGGTTTAAATTCTAAGGAAGCCAACAATGAAGCCTTGGCAGAGCAGGTAATTGAATTATTGCCTTTATACCTACATAAAGAGAATGTAGTTGCTATTGGTGAAATAGGTTACGATGATCAAACTCCTGCAGAAGATAAGTTCTTTAGAATGCAACTTGATATGGCTAAAGAATTGGATATGACTGTACAAGTACATACACCGCACCGAGATAAAAAAGCAGGAACCATAAAAAGTATGGAAGTATGTTTGGAGCATGGTTTAGATCCTGCCAATGTAATTATTGACCATAATAATGAAGAAACGGTAAAAGAAGTTCTTGACCGCGGATTTATTGCTGCATTTACAATTTATCCAAAAACAAAAATGGGTAATGAACGTATGGTAGAAGTAGTTAGAAAATTTGGAAGTTCTAACATTATCGTAGATAGCTCTGCAGATTGGGGCGTTAGTGACCCTCTTGCAGTACCAAAAACAGCTAATTTAATGCTGAAAAGAGGTATTTCTATGGAAGATGTAAGAAAGACTTGTTACCAAAATGCTTTAGATGCGTTTAGTAAAAACGGTAAAATGAAAGAAGCACATTGGTTACAGCCAGATAGCATTAACCAATCCCAACTATTTAATGATAATAGTGTTTTAAGAGGTCAGAAACCAAGAATAGACGAAGACCAAATTACCTAAAATGAAAGATAAATTAATGGGTTTTGCTCGTTTAGCAAGACCTGCAAATTTGCCAACTGCAGCAGCGGATATATTGGCAGGTATTGCCATTGCATTATATTTAAGTACCATAGACGTACTCGGTTTTCTAACCGAGCAAAGTGGTGACGTACTTTTATTGGTCTTTTCTTCGGTAGCATTGTATGCTGGCGGAGTTGTTTTTAACGATGTTTTCGATGCAGCGTTAGATGTTGTTGAAAGACCGGAAAGGGCTATACCTAGCGGACTGGTACCAAAACGTGAAGCTATTTATTTTGGAACTATACTAATGTTGATTGGTATTACTTTGGCATTTAAATGTACGATGTTATCCGGACTCATTTCAGTTGCCTTGACCATTGCAATTTTAACCTATGACGGGTATTTCAAGCAATTTGGATTCGCCGGACCTTTGAATATGGGTATATGCCGGGGATTGAACCTTTTAATGGGAATGTCAATTTTAGGAACTCTTTCAGATTGGTATATAACATTGGTGCCAGTAGTTTATATTTTTGCCATTACATTAATAAGTAGAGGAGAAGTACATGGTAACAATAAAAATCATATTGTTTGGGCTGGTATTTTGTATGCAATAGTTATACTATCTATTACGTTAATTGTAATGCAACAGAAAGACAGTATTGTGGTCTTATTGCCGTTCTTATTTTTATTCGGGTATTTGATTTATAAGCCATTATTACAAGCATACAAGGAGAATTCCCCTAAGAATATTAAGAAAGCGGTTATGGGAGGTGTTTTGTCGTTAGTCGTAATGAATGCTTGTTGGGTAGCCGGTTTTTCTAATTGGTATTTGGCATTAGCGGTTTTATTACTATTACCGATTTCAATGCTTTTGTCTAAATTATTTGCAGTAACATAAAATTCGTATGCAATTACAACCTATAAAACAGTCTTTTCAAGTACAATATGATTATCAATTGTATTTTACTTCGGGACTCTTTGATTTAGAAAACCTTTTGTTCGCAAACTTAATTGCAGACTATAAAGATTTTGAGCCTGTTAAGCTTCTTTTTGTATTGGATGACGGAGTTGAAAACCATCATCCTACATTAATAAATCAGATTGAAAAATATTGCGAAAAGCATCAGCAAACTATAAAGTATACTAATACGTTAGTTTTACCGGGTGGCGAGCAGGTAAAGAACAGTGATGATGCCATTGAATCCGTTTTAAAAGGAGTCAACCAAAATAAAATTTGTCGCCATTCATTCGTTGTAGTTATCGGTGGTGGTGCGGTGATAGATATGGTTGGCTATGCTGCAGCTATTGCACATAGGGGAGTAAAGTTGATCAGAATACCTACTACGGTTTTATCTCAGAACGATTCTGCCGTTGGTGTAAAGAACAGTGTAAATGCATTTAAGAAGAAGAATTTCTTAGGGACATTTGCTCCGCCATTTGCCATTATTAACGATAGCAATTTTTTGGAAACTCTAGAACAACGAGATTGGATTTCCGGTATATCCGAAGCTATAAAAGTAGCATTAATTAAGGATAAGACCTTCTTTAAATATATAGCGGATAATGCCACGGCTTTGAAAAATAGGGAAATGGAACCTATGCAATATGTCATTTATAAGTGTGCAGAAATGCACATGCACCATATTGCCCAAGGTGGTGACCCATTTGAATCAGGATCATCAAGACCGTTAGATTTTGGACATTGGGCTGCTCACAAGATGGAATTCATGACCAATTATGAATTGAGACATGGAGAAGCTGTAGCAAAGGGTATTGCATTAGACGTCACCTACGCACAATTAATAGGTTTAATTTCCGAAGAAGATTTACAGTACATATTAGATGTAATGATTGCTATAGGTTTTGATCTATCGCTTCCTGTTGAAAGTGAAGAAGAAATTCAGTCTTTATTAGATGGTATAGAAGAGTTTAGAGAGCATTTGGGTGGGCAGTTAACAATTACTCTAATTTCTGACTTGGGAGTCAAGCATGATGTTCATACCATTGATATGATGCTAATGGCACAGGCGATTACAAAATTGAATCATCAATTCGCATTAAATTAAGTTCAATGCAGCTACGAGATAACTTTCATTTAACCTACTGTACTAACATTCACCCTGGGCAAGATTGGAAAAGTACTTTTGAGAGTATTAAAAGCCATGTACCGGGTATAAAGCAAGAAGTTTCAAAAGAACAACCTTTTGGTTTGGGGCTGCGCTTATCTAATAAAGCGAGTGAGGAGCTTGATTTAGGTGATAACATGTCTCATTTTAAAAGTTGGTTACACGACAATAATCTTTATGTATTTACCATGAATGGATTTCCATATGGGAATTTTCACGATGAACGTGTAAAAGATATGGTGCATGCTCCAGATTGGACTACTAGTGACCGTTTAAAGTATACAAAGAGATTGTTCCGTCAATTGTCGGTGTTAATCCCTGAAGGAATGAATGGCGGAATTTCAACTTCACCCATTACCTATAAATATTGGCATAAAACAGAAAGCGAAACACAAAATACATTTCAAGTTGGTGCTAAAAACATGCTCGAAGTTGCCAAACAATTATTTGAAATTGAACAAACTACAGAAACCTATTTACATCTAGATATTGAACCAGAACCAGACGGATTACTGGAAAATAGTGATGAGGTATTGATGTTTTATTCCGATTATCTAGTGCCTTTGGGGATTGCATATTTTAAGCAGGAATTAGGATTGAATCCCGATGAAGCAGAAGCATTAATTAAAAAGTACATCACGGTTTGTTATGACGTTTGTCATTTCTCACTAGCTTATGAAGAGCCTACGGATACCTTTGCAAAGTTCAAGGCAAATAATATTAGGGTAGGAAAAATTCAAGTAAGTGCCGCATTGAAAATTCTTTTTAATGGAACCGATGATGAACGTATTTGGGAAGAATTATCCCAATTTAATGAGCCAACTTATTTACATCAAGTAACAGAGAAAATCGATGGCAAAGTAAAAACGTATAGTGATTTGCCTTTAGTTTTAGAAGGGGAGAGAAATCATAAAGAACTACGTGCGCATTATCACGTTCCTATTTTCTTGGAAAAATACGGCGAGTTGTTTTCAACACAAGACCATATTCTAAAAACGATGGAGTATCTAAGGATTGATCCTATATCTGAACATTTAGAAATAGAAACTTATACTTGGGATGTGCTTCCTACAGATTTAAAACAAGATTTATCAGTATCCATAATTCGCGAAATAGAGTGGTTTAAATCACATATGTAATATGAAGAAAACGGTAGTCATAAATGTAGTAGGATTAACGAAGCGATTGATAGGTGAACACACTCCGTTTATAAAATCATTTTTAGAAAAAGGTCAGTCATCATATATAGAACCTGTACTGCCAGGTGTTACCTGTGCTGTACAATCTACCTATGTTACCGGTAAATGGCCATCAGAACATGGTATTGTTGGTAATGGCTGGTATTTTAAAGATGAATGCGAAGTCAAATTCTGGCGACAATCTAACAAATTGGTGGAGCAGCCAAAAATTTGGGATGATATTAAAGAGCAACATCCTGATTTTACTTGTGCCAATCATTTTTGGTGGTACAATATGTATAGTAATGTTGACTATAGCCTAACGCCAAGACCAAATTATTTGGCAGATGGCAGAAAAATTCCAGATGTGTATTCTCATCCCGCACAGTTGCGTGACGATATGCAAAAAGCATTAGGTACTTTTCCATTGTTTGAGTTTTGGGGACCTAAAACAACTATCAATTCATCAAAGTGGATTGCAGATGCTGCTTTATTGACGGATAAAGAGCATAATCCAGATCTAACCTTTATTTATCTACCGCATTTAGATTATAATTTACAGCGATATGGACTTGATTTTAATATCATATCCAAAGATTTAAGTGAAATAGACGCTGTAGTAAAACAATTAGTGCAACATTATGAAGCATTTGATACCAGAGTGATACTGCTTTCTGAATACGGAATTACAAATGTAAACAGACCCATTCATCTTAATCGCGTATTACGTAAAGAAGGTTTGATAGCTGTGCGTGAAGAAAGAGGATTAGAGCTCTTAGATGCAGGGGCAAGTGATGTATTTGCCGTTGCAGACCATCAAATTGCACATGTGTATTGCAAGAATACCCAAGACATTGAACGGGTAGTTGAATTGATTAAAGCTGTCGAAGGTGTAGAAAAAGTACTTTACGAAGAAGATTTAAAAACTTATCATATAGATCATGAACGCTGTGGCGATATAGTGGTGGTAGCTGATAAAGATTCTTGGTTTACGTATTACTTCTGGCTAAATGATGCAAAAGCACCGGATTATGCAAGAATGGTTGATATTCATAAAAAACCAGGCTACGATCCGGTTGAAATGATGACAGACCCAAAAGATAAATTGGTAATGGCCAAAGTGGTTGGTAAGCTACTAAAAAAGAAGATGGGCTTTAGAACCGTCATGAATATCATCCCAATTGATGCAACTCTAATTAAAGGATCACACGGTCGTTTAACTGAAGAAGAAGAAGATTTTCCTATCTTCATTAGTAACCATTTATCTGGCGATAACGATCAGAGAATTAGTGCAGTACAAGTGCGTGATCTTATTGAAGATCACTTATTAAACTAAACTCAAATGAATCTATTATTTAAGATCTTAGGTTACGTTTTTGCCATGTTATTTTCTGTTGGCGCTGTTTTACAATACAATGATCCAGACTCGTTACATTGGATTATCATCTATGGCGTTGCGGCTTTAATGTCTTTGTTGTTCGCATTGAATAAAATAGGCTATATAGTACCGTTGATATTAGGAATATTTGCTTTTATTGGCTTCGTTTACCTTTATCCTTCAGATTTTCAAGGATTCGATTTAAATGATGGAGATATCGTTACTGTAGAATTAGGGCGAGAGGCTTTTGGACTTCTGATTATTTCAATAGTTCTTTTAGTCTTTGCTTTTAGAATTAAGAGAAAGCTATAAGAACAAATCGAATTCCTGTCTCAATAAATCAATCACCGGATTTTTCTCTCTTAGTTTCTCGTATTTCTCTTCGGGTGTAAAAGCAAATTTAGTTGCTGTTGTTTCATTGACTTTAATAACTAGATGAACGAAATGGTTATTCAGTTTAGCACGTAAATACTCCATCAATTCGAACTGTTCACGTTCTATTTCCTTTTTCATTGTACTGTTTGGAAGCTCTAAATGAATAGCGAAGCCCTCTTTTAGTTTAGGAATATCTGAATGCAAGTTAGAAGCAAGGATTTTTTGACCCTTTTTATCGATGATCTCTATAAAATCTGCCCAATGTTTACGAAGTTCTTCTTCAGTGAATGGTTCTTTAGGTAAGTTATTTTCGTCAATAACAACCTCGATTTTGTTTAGTTCGTGTTGTTTTTTGGCGTTTAAGCTAGAAATTGAAAGTCCAGAAACCCTTTTGGTAGGACGATTAATAATTGGTTTTTTAACGTCAGTACTGATTTCCGCTGACGTTGATTTTTCAGTATTTTGTTGAGGTTCTTTAGTTTTTATCGGTGCCACTTGTGTCTCAACAGCTGCTACAGGTTTTTTATCTTCTACCGTAGTTTCAGAAGTCTTGTTTACAACATTTGTTTCTTTAGGAACATTGGTTTGGGTAACTGCCGGTTGATTTCCGCTTACAGGATTAACCTTAGATTCTTTTTTAGGCGCTTGGTTGTAAAATGCGGAAGGGGCAATGAAATCAATAGTCTTATTGTTTAGAGCTACGGATTCAGGATTTTTTTTTTCTCCATCAAAATTGATAGAGGCAAGTTTCATAAGTGTAAGCTCAACAAGTAAGCGTTGATTTTTACTTGTTTTATACTTTAAATCACAGTCGTTTGATATTTCCAAACCTTGCAATAAAAAGGAGGGAGCAGTCTTTTTACTTTGATCTCTATATAATTGTTGCGCTGCTTCACCAACTTCTAACAAGTTAATTGTATCAGGATGCTGGCATACCATTAAATCCCTGAAATGAGATGCTAGTCCAGATATGAAATGGTGTCCGTCAAAACCGAGAGATAATGTCTTATTGAATAATATAAGTAAGCCAGGTATATTATGGTTTAGGATTAAATCTGTAGCTTCAAAATAAGTATCATAATCTAAGACATTTAAATTTTCAGTAACCGCTTTACGAGTAAGCTCTGAACCGGAAAAACTGACTACTCTATCAAAAATAGATAAGGCATCACGCATAGCGCCATCTGCCTTTTGGGCAATGATATGTAGTGCATCATCCTCAGCATTTACACCTTGGTTTTCAGCAATATATTTTAAATACTCGGCAGCATCTTTAACGGTAATTCTTTTGAAATCGAAAATTTGACATCTAGAAAGAATAGTAGGTATGATTTTGTGCTTTTCTGTCGTTGCCAAAATAAAAATAGCATGCTTTGGTGGCTCTTCTAAAGTTTTTAGAAATGCGTTGAAAGCAGACTGAGACAACATATGCACCTCATCAATGATATATACTTTGTATTTACCTACCTGTGGTGGTATGCGTACTTGGTCGATAAGATTACGAATATCGTCTACAGAGTTGTTAGAGGCGGCATCCAGTTCAAAAATATTAAAGGCAAAATCTTCATTTTCCTTTTCGGTACCATCAGAATTTATCTGTTTTGCCAAAATACGTGCGCAAGTAGTTTTACCAACACCTCTGGGTCCACAGAATAATAAAGCTTGTGCTAGGTGATTTTGGTCTATTGCATTTTGTAGTGTATTGGTTATAGACTGTTGGCCCACAACATCTTTAAATGTCTGGGGTCTATACTTTCTAGCCGATACAATAAATGGTTCCAAAATTCTATCTCTAATTAAACTTATACAAATATAATTATAGCCATTAATTCTAACGAGAATAAAGAAAAGAGATCATCCTTAGTTATCAACAATTGCAGTACATTTGCGCTCAGCAGGCCACCTTATCGCTGCCAAGTAATTGGGAGAGGAAAGTCTGGACACCATAGTGCAGTATAGCGGGTAACGCCCGTCCGCAGAGATGTGAGGACAAGTGCAACAGAAAGCAAGTACAGTTCGGCTGTAGTGAAACCAGGTAAACTCTATACGGTGAAACGTCATGTAAATCGGTGTTTGAGGGCTGCACGCTCAAGCCGAAGGGTAGGCGGTTAGAGCTCAGGGGTAACCCTTTGCCTAGATAAATGATAAGGAATTCTGATTTTTTTCAGAATACAGAATCCGGCTTATGGCCTGCTTTTTTTATTGAAATGGTAAGTGCGAAATTTACCTAATGGTAACAACCTTGAGTGTAGTTAAGATTCTTTACATTTCAGAATTAAGGCTGGTCATTTAAAAATTACTTCTCAAAAAAGCTAAAAACGCTTCCGCCGTATTTTCTAGAATTTTTATAGTGTGGAAATTCTGCTAAACTGGTACGGTTAGAATGTTCAATAATTAATACGCCGTCTTCCAAGAGAAGATCATTTTCAAAAACTAGTTTGGGCAATTTTTCAAAATCGGCTAATTCCATATCGTAGAAGGGGTCAGCGAATATGATATCGAATTTCTCTGTATTTCTTTGAAGAAAACTAAACACATCACTCTTTAAAGTACGAATATTCATGTCTAGCAATTCAACTGTTTTGTCAATAAATTGAATACAGCCAGAGTGTGCATCAATGGCAAGTACATCATCAACACCTCTAGAAGAGAATTCGTAGCTAATATTACCGGTACCTGCAAAAAGGTCAAGAACTTTAAGGTCTGGAAAATAGTAGCTATTGTTCAAAATATTGAACAAGCTTTCTTTAGCCATATCTTTTGTAGGTCTAACAGGTAGTTTTTTAGGGGCCATTAAATGACGACCTTTATGTTTTCCTGATATGATGCGCATTATATAGTATTAATAAGGGTGAAATCTATTGAGCCTGTTGAAGGTTCTCCAAGTTTTAATAGTTGAGCTGCTGATGGTTCAAAAATACTGATATGTTGAATATACGTATAGCAAAGTTGAAAAGTTTCGTTATCTTCTTCAATATCTCCAAATAGTTTTACAACTACGGTCTTTGGGTCTAATTCTAATTGCTCGATTACGAATAATAGGTAGTAGACAAAGTCTTCTTTTGTTTGAAATTTAAAGCTGTTGTACAGAAGAAGTTTGCGTTGGTTTAGAACGGTAATATCTAGTTGCTCTTTGTTTACATGTACAAAACATGTAATTTCTTGATTCTGTGTTTGGTTGTTTAGCAAAGATTGTAATAACACCGTGCCATTGTGCATAAAATCGAACTCGCCAAAAAGATCGTATATGTAATTGTTGATGTTCACATAGGGCACATACACATTTACCAAATCATGATTTTCTACCTCGTCATAGGCTAAAACATCATTTGCTAATACCTTGGTATTGAATTTAAGGTATTCATTTAAATGATTAGGGTTGAATAATGATTTTGGTACCAGACCAAAAAGTGTATTTCTATGAACAGCAACTACTTCATCAAACTGCATGTTTTCTATATCATGCTTCTGAAAAAGCTTTTCCAATTCATCTTTAGCGGTCATCGGGTTTTTTTCATCAGAAAAATCGATTCTGTCAGAAATCAACAATTTTTGCGAAACAGTATCTGCTACACAAAAAGAAAGTCCATTCAAGCTAACCTGAATGGACAATTTTTTAAAATTTTTATCCGCTATATTTAAGCTACTATTTTTTAACTTTTTTGTCATATATGGAAGGCCAGTTACCGCTTGTGCTAACTTCATCTAAAGAACCTACATAAATAGTTGGTCCATTTACTTCTTCTACACTTAAGGCTGCTTTTTCACGAGATAATAAATCTTTTGGCTGATCGTAAAGGATAACTTCTTTATCAACTTTTGCCTCAAAAACAGGGGCTTTATATCCACTTTTTTCTACAAATCCAGCCTTCATTGTAAACTTTTCACCATTTGCTGCTGTAGGTACATCCATTAAGCTTTTGTATCTACCATCAGATTTAAAAAGTGAATCTTTTACAGAAACAGTACCTAATGTATCAATGATTTTCATTTCTTTCAACATATCAATACCGTATGCTTTGTCAAATTCCATGAAAGAAGAATCTCTCTGCTGAGTAATAACATATTTACCAGTGTCGATAAAACGAATAAGACTATTAAAGTCATTTGCGTATTTGCCATTCACAGTTTTGTAAGCCTCTTGAGAGTTTTTAATGTCTTTCAATTTGGCGATAACCTGCGAATAACGCTCTATTTTTACTTCTTTAAATTTGATTGGTCCAGTAATGGAGTTGTAAATAAAGTATCCTAAAGCGATACATCCAATCCAAAGTACAATTTGTATTATGGTCTTCATTTCGTATGTGTTATTTTTATTTAGTGGTCTTCACAAATCTACAATTTTTTTTTAATCGTAAAAGTTTTTAGGCTAAAAATCATCTTTATCTTTGAAGGCACATGAAACCAACTACACCCGCATCATTCTATAGTATACTAGAAACCAAATTTCCTCACACACCAACTGCCACACAATCAGTGGCTTTGCAAAAATTGGCTGAGTTTACACTTTCAACGGTTAAGGATGAAGTTTTTTTGTTAAAAGGTTACGCAGGTACCGGTAAAACTACTTTAATAGGCACTTTAGTTAACAGTTTATGGAAGGTTCAGAAGAAAGCTGTGCTCATGGCACCTACTGGGAGAGCGGCAAAAGTGATGTCAAATTATTCAAAAACACAGGCATTTACCATCCATAGGAAAATATATTTTCCGAAGAAACAAAGTGGAGGAGGAGTACAGTTTGTTTTGGCACCTAATAAACATAGGGATACTTTATTTATAGTTGATGAAGCATCAATGATAACAGATACGGCTGCAGATTCTAAATTATTTGAAAACGGTTCGTTATTAGATGACTTAATGATGTTCGTGTACTCTGGTCACAAATGTAAGTTGTTATTAATAGGAGACACCGCGCAGTTACCTCCGGTTCATTTAGTATTGAGTCCGGCTTTGGATGGCGATAAACTTTCACTTAATTATAATAAAGAAGTGGTTCGTTTAGAATTGAATGAAGTAGTTAGGCAAGCAGGTGATTCGGGAATTTTGGCAAATGCTACCTTGTTAAGAGAACAATTACAAAGTGAATTCTTTGAAGATTTTAAATTTGATGTAGATCCTTTCACTGATATAGTACGCTTAATAGATGGTAATGAAATTCAAGAAGCCATTGACAGTTCATACTCAGAAAACGGAAAAGAGGAAACGGCATTTATTGTACGCTCTAATAAACGTGCAAATCTTTACAATCAGAATATTCGAGAACGGATATTATTTTTAGAGAATGATATTGCCGTAGGCGATTTTATGATGGTGGTTAAGAATAACTATTATTGGTTAAAGCCAAGCACAGAAGCTGGTTTTATTGCAAACGGAGATATTATAGAGATTCTAGAAATATTCGATATCAAAGAGATTTTTACGTTTAAGTTTGCCGAGGTTAAAGTGAAGATGGTAGATTACCCTAATATGCCACCTTTTGAAACCGTATTATTGTTAGATACCATAACGGCAGAATCTCCGTCGTTGTCTTATGAAGATGGCAATAGGTTGTATCAAGAAGTCATGAAAGATTTTGCCCATGAGAGTTCTAAGTACAAGAAATTTTTAGGGGTTAAGAATAACAAGTACTTCAATGGGTTGCAAGTAAAGTTCTCGTACGCCATAACCTGTCATAAATCTCAAGGGGGACAATGGGATACTGTTTTTGTTGAGCAACCATATTTGCCTAATGGGATAGATAAAGAATACTTACGTTGGTTGTATACCGCGGTAACCAGAGCAAAGAGCAAGTTGTATCTTATTGGTTTTAAAGATGATTTTTTTCTTGATTAAGAAAAGGTTATTTTAGTAATTATTGATCTATAGGAAAGAATATCTTATAATAGTAAATAGAATATGACAACAGATACGGTATTAAGTATATTTTTAGGAATAGGATTAGCCGCATCTGTGGGTTTTAGGGTATTTCTACCCTTATTTGCTTTGAGTTTGGCGTCATATTTCGGAGTATGGGAACTAAACGATAATTGGCAATGGATAGGCAGTTTAGTAGCGGTTTTAACTTTAGGCGTCGCGACATTATTAGAAATATTTGCCTATTTCATCCCTTGGTTCGATAATTTATTAGATAGTATAGCGGTGCCTTTAGCAGCAATAGCAGGTACAGCGGTTATGGTTTCAACAGTTGCAGATTTAGATCCAGTGATAACGTGGTCATTGGCTATTATAGCTGGTGGCGGTACAGCTACGGCGATTAAAGGAGCAGGGGCAACAGGAAGATTGGCATCTACTGCCACAACAGGTGGTTTGGCGAATCCGCTGATTACTACGGTAGAAACAGGTACTGCCGCTGTAGTATCGGTCGCGTCGATATTTGCACCTATCTTAGCAGCGGTTTTGGTCATAATCATTTTGGTTGTCATTTTTAGGATATACAGAAGCTTAAGACCAAAGGCAAAAACATAAAATAAAAGTAGTTGAAGAAAATAGCAATGATACCTGCCCGTTATGCGGCATCAAGATTTCCTGCGAAGCTAATGCAGGATTTAGCTGGTAAACCGGTCATTTTAAGAACATATCAAGCTGCGGTACATACCAAATTGTTTGATGAAGTATATGTGGTTACAGATAGTGAGGTTATCTATGATACCATCGTTAAAGCAGGTGGCTTGGCGATCATGAGTAAAAAAGAGCATGATTGTGGTAGTGATCGTATTGCAGAGGCCGTTATGCAGATGGATGTCGATATTATCGTAAATGTGCAAGGCGATGAGCCCTTTACTGATAGGGAAAGCTTAGAAGGGGTGATGAAGGTTTTTGAAGATGATATTCATAAGGAAATTGATTTAGCTTCTCTAATGGTGAAAATTTCAGATGAGGAAGAAATCAATAATCCGAATACGGTAAAGGTAATAGTGGATAATAGAGATTTTGCTCTATATTTTTCAAGGTCACCTATACCTTATCCAAGAGCAAAAAGTGACAACACCATATATTATAAGCACAAAGGTATATATGCTTTTAGAAAAAGTGCTTTAATGGATTTTCAAAGGTTACCTATGTTGCAATTGGAAGCAACGGAGAAAATCGAAGCCATTCGCTATTTGGAATATGGCAAAAAAATTAAAATGGTAGAAACGAATGTTCAGGGCATAGAAATTGATACTCCTGAAGACTTAAAGAAAGCTCAAGCAGCATGGAAATAAATTTTGACGGAATTAATGTAATCGGTTTTGATGCTGATGATACCTTGTGGGTAAATGAGACTTACTTTAGAGATACTGAAGATAAGTTTGCCAATTTATTGGAGAAGTACGAAACCAAGAATAAGATAGATCAAGAACTTTTTAGAACTGAAATAAAGAATTTAGATTTATACGGATACGGCATAAAGGGTTTTGTGCTTTCTATGGTAGAATGTGCTTTAGAACTTTCTAATAATCAAGTTTCATCCAAAACCATAAGTGCACTATTAGATTTGGGAAAAGATATGATTACCCAGCCCGTAGAATTATTGGATGGAGTAGAAGATGTTTTAAAAAGCTTAAAAGATAAATACCGATTAATTGTCTTGACAAAAGGAGATCTTTTAGATCAAGAACGAAAACTAGAACGATCAGGATTATCGGAATATTTTCATCATGTAGAAGTATTGAGCGATAAAAAGGAAAAGAATTACAGCGATCTTTTAGAGCATTTGCAAATAGCACCAAGTGAGTTTTTAATGATAGGTAATTCTCTGAAATCAGACGTTTTACCTTTAGTAGAATTAGGTGCACGTGCCATACATGTACCCTTTCATACTACATGGGAACACGAAGAGGTAAAAGGACCAATAGAGAATAAGGGATACATGACAATTTCTGCACTAACGGATATTTTGGAATATGTGTAATGGAGATGGACGTGAATAAACAAATGACATTGAAGAAAATACCAACAAAAGCATCGGAGGAGTTTAGAAATTTTCCAATGGTGCCAAGAGTAGTTTATGGAAAAGGAAGTTTTAATACCCTAGGTGATATTTTAATGCCTAAAAGAAAGCATTCAGAAGCACCAATGATTTATTTGGTAGATGATGTTTTTGAGAATACTGAACTTATAAGTAGGATTCCAAGCATTTTTTGTGATCAAATTATACTGATATCTGCAGAAGAAGAGCCCAAAACAGAACAAGTGGATGCTCTTGTTAAAATGATACAGGAAAAATTCACCGAATTGCCATCGGGTATTATAGGTATTGGTGGTGGTACGCTATTAGATTTAGCAAAAGCAGTGGCTATTATGCTAACCAATAAAGGTAGTGCATCAGAATATCAAGGCTGGGATTTAGTGAATAAGCAATCAATTTACCATGTAGGTATACCCACAATAAGTGGAACCGGTGCAGAAGTTTCAAGAACTACCGTGTTAATGGGACCAGAAAAGAAACTGGGTATAAATTCGGATTATACCACTTTTGATCAGGTTTTGTTAGATCCAGATTTAACTAAAGGCGTATCAAAAGAACAATGGTTTTATACCGGTATGGATTGCTATATACATTGTGTAGAATCTTTGAACGGAACATTTCTAAATGCTTTTAGTCAAAGTTATGGTGAGAAATCATTAGAACTTTGCAAAGAAGTATTTTTAGAGGATATAGAAGAATCGGAAAGTAGAGAGAAGCTTATGATGGCATCTTGGCATGGTGGTATGAGTATTGCATATTCACAAGTTGGCGTAGCACATGCTATGAGTTATGGTTTGGGTTACGTTTTAGGTGTAAAGCACGGAATAGGTAATTGTCTTGTTTTTCAATATTTAGAAGAGTTTTATCCAGAAGGAGTGGAGGTGTTCAACAAAATGCTTAAGAAACATAATATAGTATTACCAAAACAGGTATGCTCAAAATTGACAACAGCAGAAATGGATACTATGATTTCTGTTGCTATGGGTATGGAACCTTTATGGGAAAATGCGTTAGGGGAAGAATGGAAATTAATCATTACTCCCGAAAAGCTAAAGGCTATTTATCAAAAAATATAGTTTATTTCATTTATTTAATCAGTAGGTTAATTAATATCATAGCCTACATCTTAGTCTTATGCAGCAAATAGCAAAATTTATATATTTTAAAATGCTAGGGTGGAAACTTAATGGTGAATTCCCTTCACATCTAGATAAGTTTGTTGCTATTGTAGTGCCACATACTAGTTGGTGGGATTTTCTCTTGGGGTTGTTAATACGAGCCGTTTGGCAAGAAGAAATAAACTATGTTGGAAAGAAAAGCCTGTTTAAAGCCCCTTTTGGTTGGTTTTTTAGGTGGACAGGTGGTGCTCCAATTGATAGAACAAAAAATAGCGATACGGTAAAAGCTACAGCAGCCATATTCAGTGAAAGAAAAAAGTTTAGGCTGGCACTTTCTCCTGAAGGCACACGAAAGAAAGTAGAAAAATGGAAAACAGGATTCTACTATATAGCTAAAACTGCTAATGTACCCATAGTACTAGTTGCCTTTGACTATGGCAAAAAAGAAATAAAATTATCAGAACCTCTTATCCCAACAGAAGATAAAGAAGCCGATTTTAAAAAATATCATGCTTTTTTTGATGGGGTGGAGGGGAAGCATGTATAGAGTTTTAGAAGAATTATGTTATAAAACTAATATAGAAAGAAGTTCTGCTTTCTAATTGAATTTTAACTTTCCTTATATTCATTACCAAAGCTGTCGTTTATCGACTTTTTAAGTGTTTTATCTGGTTTTCAGATGTTAATTTTTCGTTAATCCAATACTGTCGTAATTTTAATAGAGTCAATAGATTAATAGATTTCCCCTACTTTTTTAATGTTTCATATGGTGTTTGTTAACAATCGATTATTGTTGATGGATAGCTGTTAAATATACTTAAATGAAAATATATAGGGGGTTAAGTCAATGGTTTAAGATAGTTGCTGGTCTAGTTGTAATTTCAATGTCTATGAGTTTCGGTTCTATGTTTTTTGGACCAGGTCTCACAGAAACAAAACCAATTGGTACTTTTCTAAATGGTAATTTCCCAGATGTTAAACTTGAGGGAGATCCTTATGAGATAGCTTATCCCAACATAAGATTTGACTGGCCATTAACCTATACGGTAGTTCCAGGGCAAACACGTATCGTGATAGGGCAATTAGATGGTAAAATCTTTTGGATTGATGATAGCCAAGATACTTCCGTTAAAAACCTTTTAGTGGACTTTTCAAATGAAATTGGTGATGCTGTAACTCCAAATCTTGAAGTATGGGATGGTGGTTTATTAGGGTTGGAAATTCACCCAAATTTTGGTTCAGAAGGAAATAATTATGTATACATTTATTATACTACAGAGTCTGAGACTGGAGATAACACTTTAAATAGTGGTGGTACTGGCACCTATGGCTGTAATCTCGCTAATTTTCATGGAAACTATATTCATTTAGATCGGTTTGAAGTAAACCCTTCGAATATGGTTTTAATTTCAAATTCTAGAGAACGTATGATGCGTCGTCGTATGTTGAATACAACTCATAGAGGTGGTGCTATGGAATTTGGAAGTGATGGATTTCTTTATATAGCCACTGGTGAGCAAGGTAGGGCTGTCAATGCCCAAAATATAATTGACAATCTTGATGGAGGAGTGCTACGCATTGACGTAGATATGGATGAATCTAAAAGTCATCCACCTAGGCGGACAATGCCAGCCAATGCAGGTAAAACTGATGAATTAACAGGTCATTTATATTGGATACCCAACGATAACCCTTTTCTAAGCACATCTGGTAATAACTTTGAAGAGTATTACACAATAGGTAATCGAAGTCCCCATAGAATGAGTAAAGATTCTCAAACAGGAGAGTTATATATAGGAGAAGTAGGTCAAAGTACACATGATGAAATAAATATTGTTTCTAAGGGAAAGAATTATGGGTGGCCTGTTTGGGAGGGTTTAGTTCCTGGGCCCTTTAATCAGTGTAATATCGAAATGCTAAATAATATGTCTCATGAGACTCCTTTGACTGCATTTTCTAGAACAGATGCTGGTTCTATTATAGGAGGTAACGTATATAGGGGGGCGGTATATACCTCATTTATAGGAAAGTTTATTACTGCTGACTGGGTTACCAGAAAAATTCTTTCAGTAGATGTCAATAGTGGAAGCTATGAAGCAATAGGAACTCTTCCTAAAAGACCAATTTCTTTTGGAGAAGGTACAGATGGTAATATTTACTATTTGGTACAGGGTCATAATGTTTCATTATATCGTTTTGTAGCACCTGGAACAGAAGGTAATATGCCACAATTGCTATCGCAAACAGGTGCTTTTACAGATTTAGATAATCTTACGGTAACAGATGGTTTTGTGCCATATGACTTAATAGATTCTTTTTGGTCTGACGGCGCGTATAAAAAACGTTGGATGGCTATACCAAACAATGGTGATTACAATTCTCTTGAAGAACAGGTGCAATTTTCAGAAGATGGAACATGGGTATTTCCAGTTGGATCTGTTTTAATTAAGCATTTTGATTATCCTATAAATGAAAATAATCCAGCAATTACGAAAAAAGTAGAAACTAGATTTTCTATTAAAAATACAAATGGTGATTGGACTTATTTGTCCTATAAATGGAATCAAGAACAAACGGAAGCTTACCTCGTTAATATGAATACTGGTGATTACGAACAGATTGCTATTACTGAAGTAGGCGGCGGAACGCGTACCGAAATTTGGACATACCCCTCCTTGAACGATTGTCTAAACTGTCACAATGAAGCTTCACAAGGAACTTTGGGGACAAGAACACGTTACTTAAATAGCACTTTTGATTATTCGAAACATACTCCTGATGGTATACAGGGCAATCAACTGGTAACGTTAAGTTATTTGGGTATTTTAAATCGTTCTATCACTGATTCGGATATTTCGAATTTCCTTACATATAAATCCATAGATGATCAAAATGCTAGTTTAGAAGATAAGGCTCGTTCATATTTAGATTTAAATTGTGCTTATTGTCATCAACCGGATAATAACATTCGTCCAGTTTTTGATTTAAGATTAGTAAACACCTTCGCGGAAACACGTTTGATGACTTCAGGAGTAAATGAACCTATAGAAGGGTTGGATTCTGATCAAAAAATTATATATCCAGGGAATGCGTCAAAGTCTCAAATTTACCATAGGACAAATAATTTAGTTCCAGGAACAATGATGCCGCCAATAGCGAAACAAAAAATAGATAAAAAAGGAGTTGCTCTATTGGAGGAATGGATAAATCAACTAGAATTTGAACCTACGGATATAATTTTCAACGCTCCTGATTCTGATGTGAACCTTGCACTATTGGAAGATGCGGTTTTAAGCGGTAGTGTGACCGGTGGTAGGGGAACGGTAGATGCTATTTTATACGATCCCGTTGCGGACGATTATTATACGCCCATACGTTTCAATGAGTACGGTGTTGCATATAGGGAGAACCTTGGTCGTCCCGCAGCAGATGACGGATTCCGTTGGCAGGTAGACTGGTCTAGTCCCAAGCGAATCAATTATATTACTTTCGGCGGTACGTACCCTAACCAGCCACAACCTAATTCCATGTGGCGCATATCCTATCTGCGCAATGGTAGCTGGGCAGTACTGGAAGAGGGCAAGGGAGGCTGGATCGATTCGGGAATCTATGAATGGGGCGGAGGTACTCAGTTTCCTATCGAGGCCGATGCACTTCGAGTACAGGTCTATAGCGACGGTAACAGCGATCTGGTAAGTATCCATTTACGTGGGCGCGGCGGTATATCTACATATAACAACGATAGCGGAACGGCCACCAAGGCCACATTGATACAGTATCTTCCGGGCGACCACGGTCCGGATACGGTGGCGCCGGTAATAACGTTGAACGGAGCGGACCCACAGATAATAGAGTTGGGAGAGGGATATTTCGAATTGGGCGCAACGACGGATGACGGTTCACCTGTCAATATAGACTCCAGTGCCTTCGTTGATGCCGTTGGTAGTTACGGTATCATATATAGCGCTACGGATGGAATAAACGATTCTGAGGAAGTGATCCGCATAGTAAATGTTATAAGTTCAGTTGATACGACAGCACCGGTAATAACGTTGAACGGAGCGGACCCGCAGGTAATAGAGTTGGGCGAGGGGTATTCCGAACTGGGCGCAACGACGGATGACGGTTCACCTGTCAGTGTAGACTCCAGTGCCTTCGTTGATGCCGTTGGTAGTTACGATATCATATATAGCGCTACGGATGGAATAAATGATTCTGAGGAAGTTATAAGAACGGTAGAGGTGGTGGAAACATCTATAGATTGGAACCAAGCGGATCCAGCTATCAACCTTGGTCTGGTAGATGATGCATCGATTAGTGGTAGTGTAGGTGAAGGTAGGGGAACGGTAGATGCTATTTTATACGATCCCGTTGCGGACGATTATTATACGCCCATACGTTTCAATGAGTACGGTGTTGCATATAGGGAGAACCTTGGTCGTCCCGCAGCGGATGACGGATTCCGTTGGCAGGTAGACTGGTCTAGTCCCAAGCGAATCAATTATATTACTTTCGGCGGTACGTACCCTAACCAGCCACAACCTAATTCCATGTGGCGCATATCCTATCTGCGCAACGGGACATGGACCGTTCTGGAAGAGGGTCGTGGCGGCTGGATCGACTCTGGCATCTATGAATGGGGCGGTGGGGATCAGTACCCTATCGAGGCGGATGCGCTCCGAGTGCAGGTGTACAGCGACGGCAACAACGATCTTGTGAGCATCCATCTGCGCGGGCGCGGCGGAATATCGGGGTCTGTGGACGACAGTTCCACGGCCACCAAGGCGACGTTGATACAGTATCTGCCGGGCGACCATGGTCCGGACACGACCGCGCCTGTGATCACTTTGAATGGAGCGAACCCCCAGGTGATAGAGCTTGGCGAGGGCTATACCGAGCTTGGTGCAACGACGGATGACGGATCACCGGTAGACATAGACTCGAGTTCCTTTATGGACGTTGTGGACAGTTATAATATTGTTTACAGTTCCACCGACGGGATCAACGAATCGGAAGATGTGGTCAGGGTAGTGGATGTTATCGACACGACCGCGCCTGTGATCACGCTTAACGGGGCGAACCCCCAGGTGATAGAGCTGGGCGAGGGCTATACGGAGCTTGGTGCTACGACGGATGACGGATCACCGGTTGACATAGACTCGAGTTCCTTTATGGACGTTGCGGGCAGTTACGATATCGTATATAGTTCCACCGATGGTACGAACCGATCGGAGGAAGTGATCAGGCGTGTCGAGGTAGTGGATGTATCTGGAGAGTTCAACGTTCCCGATTCTGATATCAACCTGGCGCTGGCAGAGGATGCTGTCCTTGGCGGCACGGTCAACGGAGGCCGTGGAACTATGGAGGTCATCCTCTACGACCCCGTGGCGGACAATTATTACACGCCTACGCGTTTCAACGAATACGGTGTTGCCTATAAGGACAACCTGGGCCGTCCCGGTGCGGATGACGGTTTCCGTTGGCAGGTGGACTGGTCCAGTACCAAGCGGATCAATTATATCACCTTCGGCGGAACGTACCCGAACCAGCCCCAGCCGAACTCGATGTGGCGTATATCCTATGAACGCAACGGTATATGGACCGTTCTGGAAGAGGGTCGTGGCGGCTGGATCGACTCTGGCATCTATGAATGGGGCGGTGGGGATCAGTACCCTATCGAGGCGGATGCGCTCCGTGTGCAGGTGTACAGTGACGGCAACAGCGATCTTGTGAGCATCCATCTGCGCGGACGCGGCGGAATATCACAATATGTGGACGACAGTTCCACGGCCACCAAGGCGACGTTGATACAGTATCTGCCGGGATCATATATAACCTCCAGGACAATCGGGGAGCTTAATAACGATATGGTAATTTACCCGAACCCTGCCGTTTACGAAACATCGATAAATTTCGATCGACCCACGACTGTAGGTGAGATTCAAATATTCGATGTAACAGGTAGATTGGTGCAGATGATTAATGGCGGACTTATAGATGAAAGAGGTACTCCTATAAATGTTCAGGAAATGCCCGATGGAGTTTATTTTGTTAAGACGACAGATTCCTTTGGTGTCGAATTCCAACAGAAAATATTGATAAAGAAATTATAAAAAATTATTATTATTAATAATCAACAACAAATAGAAATCTTTCATTACAAATAACAAAAGGAGAACTTTAATAACATGTAATGTTATAAATGATCCGTTTAACGAAAAAAATATACTTTAATCGTTAAAAAAGAATGAAATGATACAAAATTTAAGTTAATTACATATTCTTGTCATAGATATATTTTTTGTGATTTTAGTTTTTTGAGCTAAAATTTCCCCCTTCAGAAAAGGTATTTATTTCGTACCCCACTTACGATAATAAATTAACCTTGTAGTGCTTTGGTTATTCTTTAACCAAACCTATTTTAAATGACCAAAAATTACCTGATCAGTATTCTTAAGCTATATTATAGTTTAACGAATATTCATACCTGTTTTTTTATCTATAAATATTTCGTAATAACACAATTATTAAGGTGTTCGTTTGCGAAATCGTCTACTTTGAATATATCTCACCATCATTTTAATCTACCAATTTCACCTGTCTTATGAAGAAACAGCTACTATTATTCTACGGTTTATATGAAAATTCCATTATTCAAAATTTATTAAAAACAGATTTTGAACCTTGGATTGTCTATAGAAGTTCGATGTTACTTTTTACTTTTTTTATAAGTTCTTTAAGTCTCTGCGGTCAGTCAGAATTATCGATTACGCCATCTATTTCTAATGTATCAGTTGGAGATAATTTTGATTTGATTGTAGAAGTAAATAATGCAACTTCTCCTATTGATGTTGCTGAAGGTTATTTGACATTTAATAATTCTGTTCTTCAAGTAACTAATATAGAATTAGAGAGTACTTTGATTTCTTCTTTTCAGGGACCACCAATTTCAAATAATAATTTAGGAACTATTAGTTATTTGTTGGCTGCTTTTTCGAGCCCACCTTCGGGTGATTTTAATTTGTTGACCATTAGTTTTATTGCAATTGCCGATGGAAACGCTAATATAGATTTCTATGATCCTGATGGAGTGGCAGATACTGTTTTATTTTCGGCAGGTAGTCAGTTGCTTGATCAAACATATGGAGCAACTGTAAATGTTGGAACTTCTAACCAACCTCCTACAGCTAATTACACATTAGTGGTAGGTAATGGTGCTCAAAGTTTAGACGTATATTTTGATGCCAGTAGTTCTACTGATACGGATGGCAATAATACAATTTTCTCATATACATGGAATTTTGGAGATAGCTCTCCAAATGTAACTGGTCAAATTGTAAATCATACATATTTAAATTCTGGTACCTATCAAGTTAGTTTAACTGTTGAAGATGATAAAGGATTATCAGATACAATTACTAAAGAGGTGTCGGTTATTGAAACCATCGGTAATTCTATACCTACCATATCACCAATTGCCGACCAAATTTTATTTGAGGGAGATGATTTAGATTTAAATAACATTATTGAAATAAGTGATATTGATAATGACAATTTAATTGTTACTATTTCTTCTATTTCAAATGAACCTCAAGAGCTACAATCCAATAATAATGGACAACAGACAGATCCATATCCTTTTGATGCAAATAATTTTATAACTGAAACAGTAATTATAAATACCGCTGGATCGTATGTTTCAGACCTTAATTTTTTACCCACTTTTGGGGATGGTGGGTCAAATGGAGACAGTAGTGCGGTTTATACAGTTTCAATTACGGTTACAGATGAAGATTTGAATACTATAGTTGAATCATTTGAGGTTACTGTGAATGATGTACCTCAAGTATTATCAACAACTGAAATTGTATTGATAGAGGCTGAATCATATGACAACCAAGGCAACCTTGGAGGGGGTGTTGGTGTTGGTGTTGAAGTTGGTGCTAAAACGGTAGTTGGTTTTACTGGCCCAGGAGATTTTGTTGAATACACAATCGATGTGCCAACAACTGGATTATATGAGTTTAATTTCAACTCATCAAATGGAACTGCACAAGTAGGTACATTAATGATTAATAACGAACCAACAGCTACGGTTATTGTTCCTCAAGGAGCTAGCTGGGCGGCTTTTGGTGATTATGCAGCAACTGTAGAACTAATTCAGGGCATACAAACCTTACGTTTAGATTGGTCTGGAGGACCACAATATTATTCTAATACAGACTTTTTCAACGTATCGTTTGTTGGTCTGTCAAATATAGGTCCTGAGGTTTCTATTATCACTCCTGAGGATGGTATTGCTGTTTCACGAGGTGTAGAATTTAGTATTTCAGGATCAGCAGAAAGTGAGGGTGGTGATATTTCTTCAAGTATAAGTTGGTCTTCGGATACTGATACAGGTTTTTTGCCCACACCGAATATAGGTGAATCTGTTAGTGGAGTTTTTCTAGAACCAGGTATTCAAAATTTAAAAGCTTTTGTATCTGATTCTGAAGGTTTAACGAGTTTTGATGAAATTAATATTGAAGTTTCTTGTCCTCAAGTATCATTTAATAGTCCGTCAGAAGGTAGTGTTTTGACAAATGCATCTGTAGATATTGAAGTAAGTGCTTTAGATTTGTTATTTGGCACTGTAGCCAATCCAAATGAACATTTTCACTTTTTTATTAATCCATCAGATATAAATAATATTGATGTTAGTAAAAGAATTTCTACTGCACCATATGGAAATCAAACTGTATTTACATTTGATGAAAATAGCGGAGATTTAGCATTTGATGGTAATGGTAACGGTATTGTAGAAGGAGCTAATACTATTGTAGTTGTGGCGGCACAAGCTAATCATGTCGAATTTGACTGCTCTGGAGCAAAGGCAATTCTTAATTTTACAGTTAATTCTTTAATTGCTGATACTGAGGCTCCGATTATTACCCTTAACGGTGAGGCTGTAATAAATATAAATTTAGGTGACGACTATATTGATGCTGGTGCCACAGCTACTGATAACGTTGATACTTCGGTAACCGTAAATACTAGTGGAATTGTCGATTCCAATACTGAGGGCGTTTACACCATAATATATTCTGCTACAGATTTGGCAGGAAATTCATCGAGTGAGACAAGGACTATTAATGTTATTGCAGGTCCATTTCAAATTTGTGTAGCATCTGGTTCAGAAGGATTAACTGCTTTTGGAAGAACTTTTATTGGTGACCCCAACAATCTAGCTCCTGAGGGAGAGGGTTTTAGTCGCACCAACGGTAAAAAATATTCAGGCTATAATGGGGTTATTTCAGGTGCGAATACGACAGATGAATTACTATTATTTCAAAAAGAAATTTACGGGGGTCAAAATACCGCGAATCCTTCATTTAAATATTCTGTTCCAGTTACTAATGGTTCTTATCAAGTAGATTTATACTTAGCAGAAGTATATCATCAATCTTCAGGAGGGAGAGTTTTCGACATTCTTCTCGAAGGGGAAGTTATACTAGATGAATATGATTTAGTTGATCCTATTAAAGGTGGGTTGAACACAAACCAAACAGCTATTATTAGAACCTACTATGTAAACGTTATTGATGGGGCTATTGAAATAGAAGTAGGACCTGCTTCCACGGATAATGGAAAAATATCAGGATTTTGTATAACAGAATTAAGTGCTGCTAATTTAATGCCAACTTCAGATATAGGGAATTTATCTGCTGAAGCACTTCAGCCTATTGTTTGGCCTTTGAATATAAGTGACTCGGAGAATGATAATTTAAGTATTGTCTTAAATACTCTTCCCACAGGTCTAAGTCTAGATGCTGCTAATAATCAAATTATAGGTACGCCAGATGTAAGTTCGATAGGTATTCATGTTGTTAATGCAATTATTAGCGATGGAAACAGTTCACCTATAACGGAACAATTTGAAATTGAAATTACAGAACCATCTAGTACCACTCCTCCTTTATTTGTTACTGAGTTGAGTACTCAAACTAATTTTGAAGGTGATTCACCTTTAGGTTTGTTGGTTATAGCGGAAGACCCGGATGGAGGTATTATTACACTCTCTGATAACGGAACATTACCATTAGGTTTGTCAATTGATCCAGTATCAGGCGTAATAAGCGGAACTATTATTGAGGGTGCAGCAAAGGATAGTCCGTATAATGTTATTATTACGGCAACGGATGATCAGTTAGAAAATACAATAACATCTTTTGAGTGGATTGTAAATACAGAAATGATATTCCCTGTTTGCGTTAATGTAGGTAATCAACCTTCCTCCAATGCATTTGGAAAGACTTTTAGTTCAGATGAATATTTGACATCGGAAGCTACAGCTTATAATAAACTAAATACAACTTTTAATGGTATAGTTTCCGGCAGTGACGAAGAGGTTCTTTTTCTTTCCGAAAATTATAATGATCCTTTGAATTATGCAATACCTACTGGAAATGGAGCATTTACGGTCGAATTATATTTCGCTGAATTATACATAGGTGTAGCTGGAGGAGGTACTTCTCTAGGTGTAGGAGATAGAGTTTTTGATATAAACGTTGAGGGTTCTGTAGAGTCAGATGTTGATTTATTTTCTGAATATGGACCATTGACATCAGCTACAAAAACATTTGCAGTTACAGTTTCTGATGGAATTTTAAATATTGATTTGGATGCTATTGTTGACAACGCCAAACTAAGTGGGTTCTGTATTATCGAAACCTCTAATTATATGCCGAATGCAGCTCCTGTACTAACGATAGAACCTTCTTTAGATATTTTAGATTGTGATAATGATGGAGAAGATTTTATTCTTACGGCAAATGCTGTGGATAATGAACAGGGAGATTTGAGCTCCATAATTATTTGGAAAGATGAAAATGATGTACAAGTTGGCGTAGGCTCCACATTAGAGGTGTCTGGAGTTATTGGATCTAAAACTTATATAGCACAAGTTCAAGATGCTACACCGTCTTTAGTTATAGAAAGTGTAACTGTCAATTCAATTTCTAATACCCAACCATTATTGACAGATATAATTGCGGCACCTCAGCAGGTAGTATCGGGTGATACAATTAGTTTTAGCAGCACAGCTTCTGATAATGAAGATGATTATAATTCATTAATAGTTAGTTGGAGTTCAGATATAGAAACTGACAATGGTGGGGATTTAGGTTCTGGAGAAAGTATTACGGCTGTTTTAAATGTTGAGGGAACACATCTAATTACAGCTTCTGTGACTGATAGTTGTGGTGTCACAACCATCGTGACAGCAAGTGTCGTAGTCAATGGATTGGCAGACACAGAATCTCCGGAAATTGTTTTAAATGGTAGCGAAATTATTAATCTAGAAGTTGGTGATGTTTATACCGAACTAGGGGCTATTGTATCTGATAACATAGATTTAGATTTGGTTGCAAGCATAGGTGGTGATACTGTAGATACTTCAGTCGAAAATCAATATATAATTACCTATAATGCAGAAGATGCAGCAGGTAATGTTGCTGTTCAGGTTATTAGAACGGTTAATGTGAATGCTGCTCCAGACATAGAATCTCCTGTAATTGTGTTAAATGGAGATAGTATAATTGATCTTACGGTGGGTGATGTATATCAAGAATTAGGTGCAAATGTGTCTGATAATATAGATTTAGATTTAGTAGCAACCATAAGTGGTGATACTGTAGATACTTCAGTTGAAAACCAATATATAATTACTTATGATGCAGAAGACTCTGCAGGTAATGCTGCTGTTCAGGTTATTAGAACTGTAAATGTAAATGCAGTTCCGGATACAGAATCTCCTTTAATTGTTTTGATTGGAGATGCGATCGTAGAACTTAATGTTGGCGATACATATCAAGAATTGGGGGCTACGGTGACAGACAATGTTGACAACAGTTTAACTGTTGTAATAGGAGGAGATTCTGTTGATACAAATAGTCCAGGTAGTTATATAGTGAGTTATGATGCCATAGATTCGGCTGGAAATCAAGCAATACAAGTAATTAGAAATATAAATGTTGAAGCTTTGCCAGACAACACTGCCCCAGTCATAACTTTAAATGGGGAAGCAATAGTTAATTTAACAATTGGAGACGTTTATACAGAATTAAATGCAGCTGCCATTGATAATATAGATTCTAATGTAAGTGTTATTATTGGCGGTGATACTGTAGATACTTCGGTAGTTTCAACCTATATTATCACTTATGATGCAACTGATGCCGCTGGCAATATTGCTGTTCAAAAAACAAGAACTGTAAATGTTTATGAGGAAGGGGTTTTTCTTTCTGTAAACCCTATGTTGACCAATGTGGAAATTGGAGATGAGTTTGAATTATTAATTATGGTTCAAACGGGTGCACAATTTATAGATTTAGCCGAGGCACATCTTTCATTCGATACTTCAATTTTACAAGTGAATAATTTAACTCCAATTACCGATATTCTTTCAGTTCCATTAGTACCAGCTTCATTTGACAATGAACAAGGGACAATAGATTATGGAGCGGGGAATTTATTGCCACCTTTCCCTTCCGGAAATTTTAATTTGTTGAAAATCAATTTTACAGCAATAAACTCCGGAGAGACAAGTATTTCTTTTGTTGATCCTATTGGAGCTCCAAGTACGATTGTTACTTTCAACTCGACAAATGTTTTAACGGCCACAAATAACGGCAGTGTTATCGTAGCAAATGAACCTGAGCTGCAAATTATTCCAAATTCTTTATCTACAACTTTATTTGTTGATGAAACAGTTTCTTTGGAATATCTTTTAGAATCAAACAATGGTTCCATTTTGCCAACAGGAGCTAATATTTTAATTTTAGATAATGAAACATCAAATATTTCAACTTGGTCAACTACAGATTTAAATGTTGTTCAAGGGGTTACTAATCAGATATTATTTAACAGTACAGGGCTTGCTCCAGGATTTTATGGTGCTACTTTAACTGCGTCAGATGTTCCTGGATATAACGATATTTCAATACCTATTACTTTTGAGGTGTTAGAGTTGCCTAGTTTGGTATTTAGTGATGATAATTTTGAATTTGTTCTAAATTCGAATGAGCAGGCAGCTGGTTCTTTTAATCTTACTACTACAGATGGAAGTCAAGTGCCAGAAGATTTATTGATTTCTGTACTAGATGACGCTACTTTATCATCACCAACATGGTTAGTTGTGAATACGGCAAACGATGGATTTAGTATAAATACTGAGGAATTGCCCCCAGGTGATTATTCAGCTACTATAACTGCCTCGGGAACAAATGTTAATAACGTCATTTCAATTGTTAGTCTTACAGTTTCAGAGTCAATTCCATGTGCAAGAGTTGCTTTTGATACTGGCGGAAATATTGGAAATTCAAGTACATATGGAGGTGGTCTTGTTATCACAAATAATTCTACGGGGAACGTAACTATTACTTCGATAAGCATTGATTTGAGCACAGCGGTTTTTCCGAACATTGTTTTTGACCCTATAGGTACAGCGGGTGATGCAACTGCTCAATGTGTAACAATTGTTTCTCAAACAGGTGGCGATTCTAATGTCGGCTTAACCATTCCAGGTAATAATGGAACTGGGTCAGATATAGATTGTACAGAGCCCTTCTCAGGTCCTAATGGACCAGGCGGATATAATATAATGACATTAAATTTCAATGATTTTGAAGCAGGTGAAACTGTTGATATTGCAGTTGATGTAGATCCTAGAAGTATCGAAGGTTTTAATTCTGCCGGTAATGCCGGGGCTATTAGTGGTTTAGAATTAATTGGTACAACTGTAACTGTGACGTATTCTAATGATAGTTCCTCTACCAGACAATTATTTCAAGTTGGTAATAGTGAAGTAAATTCAGAAAATTATTTTAGCCCTAGCACATTACAATGTAACGCTCCAACCATTAGCTTAGAGAGCAATTCAGATAACTTTTCTATTAACTCTACAGAGCAAACAATTTCTGTAAATGGCCCTACTAATGCTAATATCAAAGTATTGATTTTTGGTACTTCAATTGAAGATTTAGATTCTTATGTGCCAATAGATATTTTTGAAATGAATAAAACTCAGTCTTTACAGCAGTTTTCTGGCGTATTGGATGGAACAGGAAATTTGAATTTGGATGTGAACTTTACAGGTCTTTCAAACGATCAAGTTTATTATGTTGTTTCGACCGTTATACCTGATAGCGAAGATTGTGGACCTAGTGCTTGCGATATTTCAAATATACTTAAAGTTAAATTAGACTTTACCCCCCCCATAATTACGCTTAACGGACCGGACCCCCAGGTTATAGAGCTTGGCGAGGGCTATACGGAGCTTGGGGCTACGACGGATGACGGATCACCGGTAGACATAGACTCGAGTTCCTTTATGGACGTTGTGGGCAGTTATGATATCGTATACAATTCCACCGACGGGATTAACGAGGCTGAGGATGTAGTCAGGATAGTAGAAGTTGTGGACACGACCGCGCCTGTGATCACTTTGAATGGAGCGAACCCCCAGGTGATAGAGCTTGGCGAGGGCTATACCGAGCTTGGTGCTACGACGGATGACGGATCACCGGTAGACATAGACTCGAGTTCCTTTATGGACGTTGTGGGCAGTTATAATATTGTTTACAGTTCCACCGACGGGATCAACGAATCGGAAGATGTGGTCAGGGTAGTGGATGTTATCGACACGACCGCACCTGTTATCACGCTTAACGGGGCGAACCCCCAGGTGATAGAGTTGGGCGAGGGCTATACGGAGCTTGGTGCTACGACGGATGACGGTTCCCTTGTAACGATAGACTCCGGTAGTTTTATGGATGCGGTAGGCAGTTATGATATTGTTTACAGTTCCACCGACGGAATCAACGAGGCAGAGGATGTAGTAAGACGTGTCGAGGTAGTGGAAGTTTCGGGAGAGTTCAATACTCCCGATTCTGATATCAACCTGGCACTTTTGGAGGATGCTGTCCTTGGCGGCACGGTCAACGGAGGCCGTGGAACTATGGAGGCCATCCTCTACGACCCTGTGGCGGACAATTATTACACGCCTACGCGTTTCAACGAATACGGTGTTACCTATAAGGACAACCTGGGCCGTCCCGGTGCGGATGAGGGTTTCCGTTGGCAGGTGGACTGGTCCAGTACCAAGCGGATCAATTATATCACCTTCGGCGGAACGTACCCGAACCAGCCCCAGCCGAACTCGATGTGGCGTATATCCTATGAACGCAACGGTATATGGACCGTTCTGGAAGAGGGCAAGGGCGGCTGGATCGACTCTGGCATCTATGAATGGGGCGGTGGGGATCAGTACCCTATCGAGGCGGATGCGCTCCGTGTGCAGGTGTACAGCGACGGCAACAGCGATCTTGTGAGCATCCACCTGCGCGGACGTGGCGGAATATCGGGATCTGTGGACGACAGTTCCACGGCCACCAAGGCGACGTTGATACAGTATCTGCCGGGCGACCATGGTCCGGACACGACCGCGCCTGTGATCACTTTGAACGGAGCGAACCCCCAGGTGATAGAGCTTGGCGAGGGCTATACCGAGCTTGGTGCTACGACGGATGACGGATCACCGGTAGACATAGACTCGAGTTCCTTTATGGACGTTGTGGGCAGTTATAATATTGTTTACAGTTCCACCGACGGGATCAACGAATCGGAAGATGTGGTCAGGGTAGTGGATGTTATCGACACTACCGCGCCCATCATAACTTTGAACGGAGCGAACCCCCAGGTGATAGAGCTGGGCGACGGTTATACGGAGCTCGGGGCGTCGACGGATGACGGTTCCCTTGTAACGATAGACTCCGGTAGTTTTATGGATGCGGTAGGCAGTTATGATATTGTTTACAGTTCCACCGACGGAATCAACGAGGCAGAGGATGTAGTAAGACGTGTCGAGGTAGTGGAAGTTTCGGGAGAGTTCAATACTCCCGATTCTGATATCAACCTGGCACTTTTGGAGGATGCTGTCCTTGGCGGCACGGTCAACGGAGGCCGTGGAACTATGGAGGCCATCCTCTACGACCCTGTGGCGGACAATTATTACACGCCTACGCGTTTCAACGAATACGGTGTTACCTATAAGGACAACCTGGGCCGTCCCGGTGCGGATGAGGGTTTCCGTTGGCAGGTGGACTGGTCCAGTACCAAGCGGATCAATTATATCACCTTCGGCGGAACGTACCCGAACCAGCCCCAGCCGAACTCGATGTGGCGTATATCCTATGAACGCAACGGTATATGGACCGTTCTGGAAGAGGGCAAGGGCGGCTGGATCGACTCTGGCATCTATGAATGGGGCGGTGGGGATCAGTACCCTATCGAGGCGGATGCGCTCCGTGTGCAGGTTTACAGTGACGGCAACAGCGATCTTGTGAGCATCCATCTGCGCGGACGTGGCGGAATATCACAATATGTGGACGACAGTTCCACTGCTATAAAAGCGACGCTGATACAGTATCTGCCTGGCGACCATGGTCCGGACACGACCGCGCCTGTGATCACTTTGAACGGAGCGAACCCCCAGGTGATAGAGCTTGGCGAGGGCTATACCGAGCTTGGTGCTACGACGGATGACGGATCACCGGTAGACATAGACTCGAGTTCCTTTATGGACGTTGTGGGCAGTTATAATATTGTTTACAGTTCCACCGACGGGATTAACGAGGCTGAGGAAGTAATCAGACGTGTCGAGGTAGTGGATGTTTCGGGAGAGTTCAACGTTCCCGATTCTGATATCAACCTGGCACTTTTGGAGGATGCGGTTCTTGGCGGCACGGTCAACGGTGGCCGTGGTACGATGCAGGCTATATTGTACGATCCGGTAGCGGATAACTATTATACGCCTACACGTTTCAATGAATACGGTGTGGGCCGTTATGACAACCTGGGCCGTCCCGGAGCCGATGATGGTTTCCGTTGGCAGGTCGATTGGTCGAGTACCAAGCGGATCAATTATATCACTTTCGGTGGAACGTACCCGAACCAGCCCCAGCCGAACTCGATGTGGCGTATCTCATATCTGCGCAACGGGACATGGACCGTTCTGGAAGAGGGTCGTGGCGGCTGGATCGACTCGGGCATCTATGAATGGGGCGGTCCCGATCAGTACCCTATCGAGGCGGATGCGCTCCGTGTGCAGGTGTACAGCGATGGTAACACCGACCTTGTAAGCATTCATTTGCGCGGACGTGGTGGAATATCTGGTTATGTAGACGACAGTGCCACTGCCACAAAGGCGACGTTAATACAGTATTTACCGGTTTCGTCATCGACATCAAAGTCGATAACAACTGTAGAATCGTTTAACAAAATGACAGTTTTCCCTAACCCCGCTGTGAGTGAAACTTCATTGAGTTTCGAATTACCAACTACAGTTGAAGAAATTCAAGTATTCGATGTAACTGGTAGATTAGTAAGAACAATAAAAGGTGGTGAAATTGACGAAAGAGGTGAACCTGTAAACGTACAAGAATTACCGGTCGGAGTTTATTTTCTCAAAACTCAAGATGTTAAAGGACAGCAATTTCAAGAACAAATGGTTATTAAACGGCAATAGTAGAATCTCATTTATACCCACAATTATAATACTATAATAAAGATTTAGATTATGAAAAATATCAAACCAAACCACTCAATTCCTAAGCAAATCAAATTTATCTTGATATGCTTAGGAATTACATTACCATTGCTTATTCATTCTCAAGATTTTGGTGCTAGTGGTCTATCTGGGGAATCTTCCAATAACCCAACTTCACTTCAATTTGGACCGGATGATAGATTATATGTTTCGCAACAAAATGGTACAATCTATTCATATACAATTAATAGAAACGGTGCAAATGATTATGATGTAGTAGCTACGGAAACTATTAATTTGGTGCAGAACATTCAAAACCATAGCGATATTACAGGACTTGCAGACGGTCAGGGAAATAGACAGGTAACTGGTATATATGTAACAGGTACGGCATATAATCCAAAATTATATGTTAGTTCTAGTGATCCAAGAATAGGTGCTGGAGGTGGAGGTAACGATAGCGGGTTAGATACTAATTCTGGTATGTTATCTTGTTTAACATGTATAGGAGGTGTTGTAGACAATATATGTACTGAATGGGAAAAAGTGGATTTAGTAAGAGGGTTGCCAAGATCAGAAGAAAACCATGCAACAAATGGTATTCAAATTGACGAAACTACAAATACATTATATCTAGCCGTGGGCGGACATACTAATGCCGGAGCTCCTTCAAACAATTTTGCCTTAACTACGGAGTATGTATATTCAGCAGCGATAATAAAGGTAAACTTAAGTATGCTTGAAAGTATGCCTGTTAAAACGTGGTCAGATCAATCAAAATACAAATATGATTTACCAACTTTAGATGACCCAACTAGACCCAATGTAAATGGTATTGATGATATTAATGCTCCAGGATATGATGGTATAGACCCTGGAGATCCTTTTGGTGGTAATGATGGTTTAAATCAAGCCAAAATAGATTTGGCTGGACCTGTTCAGTTGCATGCTACTGGATTTAGAAATTTGTATGACATTATTTTGACGGAGTCAGGTAAAATGTATGGTGTTGATAATGGGGCGAATGGTGGCTGGGGCGGTCATCCAGAAGGTGAGGCCGATTATACTTCAGAAATACCAGTCGGGGGCACTGCTACAGTTACGAATAATTTTTTATCTGGCGAACCTGGGTCAAATGGTAGTGGACCTGGTGGTGATGATAAAGTGAATAATAAAAATGGTTTGCATTATATTAGACCTTTGGTACCAGGTGATTTTAATTATGCGGCTCCAAATGAAATATATTACGGAGGACATCCTGCACCTATTAGAGCTAATCCGGTCGGAGCTGGACTTTATGTGAACGGAACATTTCGAAACGAAATTTTAAGTCCAGATGACCCTAATTTCGCAAACAGTTCTTTACCTGTAGATTGGCCACCAGTACCGGCTTCAATGGCAAATCCCGCCGAAGGAGATTTTAGAAATTCTGGGCAAGATGATAATACACTTTCCAATTATGGACCTTCAACGAACGGTTTAACAGAATATACGGCAAGTAATTTTGACAACGCTTTGAAAGGCAATTTATTATTGGCAGCATATAATGGTAACATTTATAAAGTTGTTTTAAGTGAGGATGGAAAGGTCGCGACCAATTGTCCAGATGTCTCTCAAAATGGTACATCAACTGTGGGTGATTGTAGTAATGGAAGTGCAACTTTTGCTTCCGGTTTTGGGTCCAATCCATTAGATGTAATTGCTCAAGGTGATAACGATACCTTTGCAGGTACGGTTTGGGCGGTAACCTATGGAGAGGATAATATAACAATATTCGAACCAACAGATTATAATGGCATCGATCCTGGAACTTGTGACGGTTTGAATGATGATACTATTGACGACGATGGAGATGGTTATACTAATGCTGATGAAATAGCAAGTGGGAGCAACCCTTGTTCTGGAGCTAGCCAACCAAATGATTTTGATGATGTAGTAGAGTACAATGGTTTTAAGCGGTCAGATTTTAATGATACTGACGATGATAATGATGGTATTCTGGATGTAAACGATGCGTTTTGCTTTGATGCCGAAAATGGTAAAAGTGGTATAGGTAATATCCCTTTTAGATTAGATTTGTTTAATTCAACAGGTTACGGTTTTGGAACTATTGGTTATACAGGAATAATGACTAATGGAACCGATGATTATCTCAATTTGATTGATGACGTAGGAGATGAATTGGTTTTTGGAGGAACTGCTGGTGTATACACAGATCCTTCAGTTTCAGATGGTGATGCATATCAGGCTACGAATTCTCAAAAGAATGCATTTCAGTTTCCTATAAATTCATCCATTGCTACAGGTTCATTTTCTGTGTTAGGACAAATTAATGGTCCATTTTTCAATGATATACCCCCCGTTAACTATGCTGCTCATGGCATATTTATTGGTTCAGGTAATCAAGACAATTATTTAAAGTTAACGCTAAGAAACAATGGAGGTACACCCGCATTACAAATATTATATGAAGAAAATGGCGTTAGTTCAGATGACCAAGTTATTAATGTTCCTGGTATTTTAGCCGCAACTGCTATTAAATTATATTTAAGTGTAGATCCTGGTACAGGTTCGGTACAGGCTAGTTATACGATTGACAGTGGCGACCGTACAGAAATAGGAAATCCTGTTACTGTTAGTGGTGATTTATTAGCAGCGGTTCAAGGTTCATACACAATCAATGGTGTGCCAAGTGCACTCGCAGCAGGTCCAATTGCGACCTCTGCCAATGCTTCACCAGAATTTTCCGCTAGTTGGGATTATTTTTTGGTAGAACAAAATTTATCTGAAACATCCGCTTTAGTAGAAATTAACACAAATGGAATTGACGGCAGTACTTACGGAAATTCTTCTTTTTATATAAAGAATAATGCAATTGGTGCCAATATAACTAATGTGACATTTAATTTGGCAACAGCTTTGTTGCCGGAAGTTGTTTTTGACCCTAATGGAAATGCTGGCGATGGTACCTCTAAAGATTTTACTGCTAATGCCGGTGGAGATGTAACTACAGGTAAAACTACCCATACCTTTGCAAATCCATATGAAGGTGGGTTTTATGAATTGTCTATTGATTTCAATGATTTTGAACCAACAGAAGAAATAGCGTTTGGTTTAGATGTAGATCCAATTAGTATTAAAGGAGGTAGTTCTCCAGGTCCAAATGACTCAGGAAGTGTTTCTGGATTGGAATTGGCGGGTTCAATGGTGACTGTATCATTTGATACGGGAGAGGTCTGGACTATTGAGTTATATAGAACCCAACCAGATTCTGATAGTCAATCTGTAAATGTGGTTAGAAACGCCTTGCCTAATGCTCCTGTAATTGAAATGCTAGGGGTTGAATCACAAAGCGTAGTGTCAAATTCAAATCAAACTATTATTGTGACTGCACCTGTTGATGCAAATGTTTCTCTTTTACAATTAGAAGCAGGTCTGTTTATAGATGGTTTAACAGGACCATATGCAGATGTTGGATATAATATAGACCCATGGGAAATTAATAGTATTATTAATATTCAGGAGTTTGACGGTATTGCCGATAACTCTAGTCAAGTTACTTTTCCAGTTACACTTAGTGATTCGGATGAAGAAGCAGGATTTGCCATTTTTGCAGCTGTAGTTGTTGATGATGATGGTGCTACTAGTAATTTATCTAACTATATTCTAGTAGAATTTGACGAAGCAGCAGTACCTGCTGAAATCATAAGAATTAATGCGGGTGGACCTGCATTCACGGATAATGAAGGTAATGAGTGGTCAGCAGATGAATTTTTTGTAGGAGGAGAACTCTATGCGAATGCAAAAGCTATTGAAAACACTGTTGATGATGTTCTGTACCAAACCGAACGATATGCAACAGTGTTAAATTATGAAATTCCTGTAACGCAAGTTGGTACTTATAATGTTAATCTTTCCATGGCAGAATTGTTTTTTACAGGAGGAAATGGAGGTGTCGGTGCTAGAGTTTTTGATATAGAGATTGAAGGACAAACAGAAATATCCGCTTATGATATTTTTGCAGACGTTGGAACAGCTACTGCTGTGACAAAACAATTTAGTAATATCAATGTAACTGATGGGTTTTTAAGTATTGTAATGACCGCATCTACAAATAATGCCAAGCTTTCTACAATAGAGGTATTGTCAAGTGATATTGAAGTAGAAGATATAGCGATCATAGCTAACCCTATTTCTAATCAAAGTAATCAAGAAGGAACAGAGGCTTTGATAGATGTTGCTGCAACCGGCGGAAACGGTAACCTAATATATACTGCTATAGGATTACCAAATGGTTTGGATTTGGAACCGACAAATGGTGATATTTTTGGAACAATTTTAAACGGAGCTGCTTTTGGCGGACCAAATTCAAACGGTATCTACCCGGTAACCATAACAGTTGATGATAGCGATTCAAATACAGAAGATGCCCAAATAATTACGTTTACATGGACGGTAACACCAGGTGCAGGTGGTGGGGTAGAGCAAGTTCTTTACAGAGTTAACGTTGGAGGTCCTCTAACGGTAGCTGCAGACGGCTCAGAGTTAGATTGGGGTGCTGATCAGAGTAATTTTGGATTAGAAGGCAATTCTCCTTATTTATCAGCTAGTACTGTAGGTAATAGTATATTTTTAGGTTCTTCTGGTGCAGCCCATCCCGGATCAATAATTACAACTGATCCATCATTGGATGCATATCCAGAAATCGATCCAATTATATTTAACTCAGAAAGATATGATGCTGTAGCTGCACCAGAAATGTTATGGCAGTTTCCTGTGGAGACTGGTACTCAAGTCGAAATAGTATTATTGTTTGCTGAATTATATAATGGCATTTCAGGAATTGACCAAAGAGTGTTTGATATATCTGTAGATGGAGAAGTTCCGTCAATTTTCACGGCAATTGATCCTTATGCTATAGCAGGACCAAAAGGAGCTTTTGTACGTTCATTTACAACAGTTTCTGATGGAGTTATTGATCTTGAATTTATTCATGGTGTTGAAAACCCCGCTTTAAAAGGAATTCAAATCAAAGCATTAAATTTTTCAGGAAATCTAGCACCCAAAATTACGGCAATAGCTACCAAAAATAATATTGAAGGTGAAGAGGTTAATGTTCAAATTGTGGCACTTGATGATGATAATTGTGGGGAGTTTATTTATACGGCATCTAATTTACCTACTGGGTTGACGATGAATTCATCAACAGGACTTATAAGTGGTGTACTTGAGGAAGGTACAGGTGGTTCTGGTGTTGATGGTGCTTTTATCGAAGAAAATGGTTTGGTAATAATTGAAGCGGAAACTGATTTTGTTGAGTCTCCTAGTGGATGGAATTTAGAACCTGGTTCGCCGTCATACTTAGTAGCCAGTCAAAATAATTATGGTAATGCAACAGGAGGACAAGTGCTAACTTATAACGTTCAAATAAGTACACCAGGTGTTTACAGGTTACATATGAAATCTGAATTTACGGGTACAAATGCTACTGAAGAAAACGATACATGGTTCAAGGTAGATAATACCGCCGATGTTCATTTCTTTAGTGTACAGGGTGGTGCTTTAAGTAGTACTTCAGAGTTGGAAAATCTTTTAAGTGGTAGTGGGTCAAAAACACTTTATTACCCAGCTGGGAATGCTCAAGGCAGACCGAATCATGGTAATGAAAATCCCGGTAGTAAAGGCTTTTTTAAGGTCTATAGAAGTGGAGGTGGAGGAAATAAATGGGATGCTAAAACCATTGATAATAATGGTTTTCCCATTTACGCCTATTTTCCAAATTCAGGGACTTTCTCCGTTCAAATATCAGAAAGATCTGCAGGGCATAAAGTTGATCGGTTCGGTTTGACTAATATTGATTTACAAGGAACCGGTGTACCTACATCAACTTTAAACGGCGCAGAATCTCTGCAAGTTGAAGGAGGTTCTGCCGGTGCTTCAGAAAGTAGCCCTTATGCTGTACAAGTTTCTGTATCAGATAACTGTTCTCCAGCAGCCTCGTCTGTAATAAATTTCGATTGGATAGTATCCCAAGGGCAATCCGGTGTTGGTTCCGCGTTAGTTCAAGTAACTCCGGGATTGGGTATAGAGGCAAGTACATATGGTAATAATTCTTTTATAATAGAGAATACTGGTACAGTCGATATTACAAGGTTGGAAATTGAGACGACATCAGCTTTTATGTTCGATGTTGTTTTTGATCCAGTAGGAACTGCCGGTGATTCAACAGCTAAGTGCCTTACACCAGGAAACTTAGGAAGTGGTGCTGTTGCCGTGGGTCAATCAGTTATTGACCCATGTCTCGACCCTTTCTTCAACCCTCATAATGGGGTTGATAATTCAGAAGGATTTGATGGTGTTGCTGTTGATTTTACTGATTTTAACTCTGGAGAAACATTTTATTTTGGAGCTGATATGGATCCAACTAGTATCAAAGGTGACTTAAGCGCAGGTGATTCAGGGTCGATTTCAGGGTTTGAATTAATTGGCGCAAAGGTCACAGTATATTTTGCCAATGGTCAATCTTACACATCTGCATTGTGGGATCAAGGTTCACTAGGAGGTTCAGATGCTATAATAACTGAAACAGACTTAACAGCACCAATTATTACAGCTGCTGGTCTATCCGCTCCATCATTAACTAATAATTCAAACCAAACTATTAATATTATCGGAGAACCAAATGCAACAGTTGAATTGTTGAGAGTTGATTCACATTTATTTATTGACCCAGGGAACCCTACGGTAGGTTACGATGTAGATCCATTTGAAGCTAATTCTGCAATGGCGAAGGAATTGTATTCCATAACACTAGATGCATCGGGTATAGGTTCTGTCCCTGTTATATTAACAAAAACGTTAGGTACGGGTAATGCACCTGATGGAGGATTGAATCATTTTATAGCTATCACCACCTCTCCAAACGGTAATAGTATTGCTTCGAATATAATTGTATTAGAATATGACCCAGAAGCTGTTAACTCTGATGTAAATTTGTCATATACGTTACAGTCTTGGAATAATTCTATTTCTAGTAATATTGATTTTACCGTAGAAGTTTATACAAGTGGAGTAGAAACACCAGTGTTAACTACTGAAATAAATACTACTGTTAGTGAGGGTCTTTTATCTTTTTCGGGTCTTGAAATAGGTACATATAATTTAGTAGTAAAAGCAAATAAACATTTGCAGATAGTATTATTGAATGTTGACATAGTTAATGGTGTTAATTCATTCGATTTAGGACAACTGTTAGGTGGGGACACTAATAATGATAATCAAGTAACTGCACTAGATTTTTCCTTGTTAGTTGCCAGTTTTAATATCTCTGAAGGGTCTACAGGTTATAACGAAGCTGCTGATATAAATGGGGATAAGTCAGTTTCTGCATTAGATTTTTCATTATTGGTTTCTAATTTTAATCAGCAGGGAGATGTTTATGTTCCTTAATATGAAATAAATTATTTCTTTATAAAAAAAAGGAGACCAACTAGGTCTCCTTTTTTCATATAACTTGATAAAGCTTATTCCTGCATAGAGTGATATACGTTCTGTACATCATCATCTTCTTCTAGTTTTTCTAGAAGCTTTTCAACATCAGCAGTTTCTTCTTCGTTAAGTGCCTTTGTCACTTGTGGTATACGTTCAAAGCCTGATGATAAAATTTCAATTTCACGGTTCTCCAATTCTTTTTGAAGAGCACCAAAACTTTCAAAAGGTCCGTATATTAATATTCCGTCATCGTCTACGAAAACTTCTTCAGCGCCAAAATCAATTAATTCTAATTCTATTTCTTCAGGGTCTAAACCTTCAGCTGGAATACGGAAGTTACAAGTATGATCGAACATGAATTCAACGGAACCTGAAGTACCTAAATTACCGTTGCATTTATTGAAGTAACTTCTAACGTTAGCAACCGTTCTTGTATTATTGTCAGTAGCGGTTTCTACTAGAACAGCTATACCATGAGGAGCATATCCTTCAAAAAGAACTTCTTTGTAATCACCAAGACTTTTATCACTCCCTCTTTTTATAGCGCGTTCCACATTGTCTTTCGGCATGTTGACCGACTTGGCATTTTGTATAACCGCTCTTAATCGCGAATTTGAATCAGGATCCGGTCCTCCTTCTTTTACGGCCATCACAATATCTTTGCCAATACGAGTAAAGGCTTTGGACATTGCTGACCATCTTTTCATTTTACGTGCTTTTCTAAACTCAAAAGCTCTTCCCATGGTAAATTATTTTAAACAAATGTACAAAAACGGTCAATGTTCAGAAATCATTAAATAAATTTCATGAATACCATTTTTAACTATTAGTATTGATTATTAAAATTCACTTTCTATAATATCTTCTATAGTTCTAGCTAGAACAAAATCTTTTTCGGTAACACCATTGGCATCATGAGTATTTAAACGAATATTCAAGGTGTTGTACACATTGCTCCAATCTGGGTGGTGATCTTGAGCTTCGCACTCAAATGCAATTCTTGTCATTACAGAAAAGGCTTCTTTGAAATTTTTAAATTCAAATGTGGTTTCTATGGCGCCATCCACATATTCCCATCCGTCCAATTGACCCAAATAATCCGCTATTTGCTGGTCAGTAAATTTTTCCATTTCTTTCATAATTGCTGCTAATTTAAAACATGATGGTCAATAATATCTTGAAAAGTAAACTGTAAATTTTTAGGTAATGTATTGGTCTTTGGTAAAACTGCCAAATATCTATCTTCATTGGTAGTATATACCCTTTTGATTATTGGGTTGAAATTGCCAACACGTTCTAATACTTCCTTTATAAAATCTTCGTGATGTGTTAAGTCATTACTTCCTAAATGATAAATACCGGTTTTGTTTCTATTTATAAGATAATGAATTTGCTGGGTTAGTTTATCATCATTAGTGACATTTAATATCAAATTAGGAAAGACCTCTACAGGTTCGTTGGCTATAATCGCTTTTTTCATATCCTTTACTCTTGGAGAACTGTTGCCAAAAACCATAGGAACTCTTAAAATAGCCATTTTATCTTTTGGTAACCTAAGCAGCATATTTTCAATCTTAATTTTCAGTCTGCCATACACACTTTCAGATAAAGTCTTGTCCATTTCATAGGATGGATATTTACTATAGGCATCAAAAACATTGGCAGAGGATATAAAGTAAATTTTACAGTCTTCTTTTAAAACATACTCGGCTAAATGACTGTGTGCAATAACAAGGGCTGCAAAATTACCTCTTAATGCGGAAACTATAACCTGTGGTTTCAGTTCTTCTAATACTTCAACAATATCATCTTCCTCTAAATTATAATGTATAAATTGTTTGTTAGATGAAAAAGAATTTGCGGCATGACAATAGGTGCCATAGGTGTCAAAATAATTACAAAGCTCTTTGTAAATTGCATTACCTATGAATCCGCTTCCGCCAAGAATCAGTATTTTTTTAGAGTCTAATTTCAAAAAATAGAAAGTTCAGTTTCTGTGGTTAATTTTTCAAGGGCTAGCATTCCTAATTTGGAATTTCCTTTAGGATTGAGACCGGGAGACCATGTAGCTACACAGAATTTATTTGGTAGTAATGCTACAATACCGCCACCAACACCACTCTTGCCGGGTAAGCCAACTTCAAAAGCAAATTCGCCTGCTTCATCGTAGAATCCGCACGTTAGCATTATAGCATTAATTCGTTTTACTTGAGATAATGTTAAATATGTCTTGTTTCTTCTACATTTACCATGATTCATGAAAACGTAGAATATATGTGTTAGCTGTGCACAATTCATGGCAAGTGAACATTGATGAAAATAGAAGTCTAGTACAACATCTACCTCATTATTTAAATTGCCATAAGATTTTAATAAGTTGGCAGCTGCAAAATTTCGAAATCCTGTTTTCTTTTCGGAAAGTGCTACGGTTTCATCATAATCTATTGTGTTATCACCTGCAATATTTCTAACGTAGTTTAGAAAATCTTCTTTCGGATTCTTTAATTGTGAAACCAAAATATCCGCAATAACTATAGCGCCAGGGTTTATTAACGGATTTCTTGGAATTCCGTTTTCTAATTCTAATAACGATAGATGGTTAAATGGATCACCAGATGGTTCAACATCAACACGTTTCCAAACGTCTTCTCCAATAAGGCTTAATGCCATAGACAATGTTAGAACTTTAGAAATACTTTGAATTGAAAACAGTTCGTTTGAATTTCCTGCAGAAAAGTCGTTCTGCAGATTGTCTATGAGGTGTATACCAAAATTGTTTACATCTACTTTTGCTAATTCTGGAATGTAATTAGCAATTTCTCCCCTTTCCTTCTCATTGGATGCAGCTTCATTTATAGCGGTAAGAATACGTTGAAAATCTATCATTTACTTTTTGTAAAATGGTAATTTAACTATAGTTGCAGATACAGCTTTCTTTCTTATTTGAATATTGATTTTGCTACCTACTTCCGTAAATATCGGTGGAACATACCCTAGTCCGATTCCGGTTCCCATAGAAGGCGACATCGTACCAGATGTTACTATGCCAATAGTTTTTCCACTACCATCAACTATATCATAACCATGTCTTGGTATGCCACGTTCATCTAATTCAAAAGCTACTAATTTGCGTTCTGGACCGTGTTGCTTTTCTTTTGCCAAAGCCTCAGAGTTTACAAACTCTTTGGTGAATTTGGTTACCCATCCTAATCCAGCTTCAAAGGGAGATGTATTATCATCAATATCATTCCCGTAAAGGCAGTATCCCATTTCTAGACGAAGTGTGTCTCTAGCCGCTAGTCCTATTGGTTTAATTCCAAAATCCGCTCCGGCTTCAAAAACCTTGTCCCATATTTGTTTAACCTCTTCATTTTTACAGTAAATTTCAAATCCTCCAGATCCAGTATATCCAGTTGCAGAAATAATCACATTGTCTATACCTGCAAAATCGGCAACTTCAAAATGATAAAATTTTATATCGGCTAAATTAACAGAAGTCAAAGATTGCATTGCTTCAACAGCCTTAGGACCTTGAATAGCTAAAAGCGAATATCCTTCAGAGATATCTCGGATATCTGCTTTTAAATCTGTATTGTAAGATGAAATGTGATTCCAGTCTTTTTCAATATTTGAAGCGTTCACCACTAGCAAATATTGTTCTTCTTTAATTTTATAAATGATTAGGTCATCTACTATACCACCAGTTTCATTAGGTAGGCAACTATACTGAGCTCTACCAATGGTCAATTTAGATGCATCGTTAGAAGAAACTTTCTGAATCAAGGCTAATGCATTTGGTCCAGAAATTAAAAACTCGCCCATATGCGATACATCAAAAACCCCAACAGCATTACGAACTGTTTCATGTTCGGCATTTACACCTTCGTATGAAACGGGCATGTTGTAACCAGCAAATGGTACCATTTTGGCACCAAGTGATTCGTGTGTTGTGGTAAGCGCAGTATTTTTCATCTTGTTCTATTTATTAGCGATACAAATTTATCGAAAATAAATAGAAGCAAATGTGGCTAAACCTTGATTTGGGAAAATATTGTAACCTTTAATTGAGGTCTACGATTTTAATAGAAAATCTTTGAGTCCTTCATAGGTTGAAATCTTAATTGATTTTTTTGTTTTACCCATTACTTTTTCAATTTGTGTTGGGATTTCCAATTTCTCATTTAAGGTTTCCTCAACAATATCCAAAAATTTAACTGGGTGTGCAGTTTCTAGGAAAATACCATAAGTGTCAGGGTGTGTTTCTTGATATTTCTTTAGGCCCAAGTAACCTACAGCACCATGAGGATCGGCAATGTATCCGTTGATATTGTAAATTTCCTTTAAGGCTTCTTTTGTTTGATTGTCATCAAAAGGATAAGAGGAAAGATTCTCTTTTAATGCTTCAAAATTATCCTGAAACAAATGCCTGATTCTAATAAAATTACTAGGGTCGCCTACATCCATAGCATTGGAAATTGTAGCTGTTGATGGTTTAGGAGTGTACTCTTTTGTAAGCATAAACTGAGGTACGGTATCGTTAACATTCGTAGAGGCTACAAAATGTTTTACAGGCATTCCTAGACGTTGAGCTACTAATCCTGCGCAAATATTACCAAAGTTACCTGAAGGAACAGAAAACACTATTTCTTTACCTTTTGATTTCGCTTGCTTGTAAGCAAAAAGGAAATAGAATAATTGTGGCAACCAACGGGCAACATTAATGGAATTTGCAGAAGTCAACTTCATATTGTCCAGAAGTTCTTTGTCTAAAAAAGCATTCTTAACCATAGCTTGGCAATTATCAAAAGTACCATTTACTTCTAAAGCAGTAATATTTTTACCCAAAGTAGTTAGTTGTCTTTCCTGAATATCGCTCACTTTTCCGCTTGGATAAAGAATAACCACATTCACACCTGCAACACCTAAAAAACCATTTGCAACTGCACCGCCAGTGTCGCCAGAAGTTGCTACAAGTACGGTAACCTCATTTTTTGAAGATCTGGAAAAATAACCTAAACATTGCGCCATAAAACGAGCACCAACATCTTTAAATGCCATCGTAGGACCGTGGAATAGTTCTAGTGTGGCAATATTCGGTGTAATTTCAACTACCGGAAAATCAAAGTCCAATACTTCTTTTAAAATGTCTTTCAATACATCGTCAGGTACTATGCCTTCTACAAATTGTTGTATTGCCTTAAATGCAATTTCTTCGTTAGAGAAGTTCTCTATGTTCTCGAAAAAAGAACTTGGTAGTGGACTGATTTTCTCAGGAAAGTACAAACCTTTATCAGGTGCAATACCATTAATTACGGCGGTATCAAAAGAAACCTGAGGCGCTGAATTATTTAAACTATAGAATTTCAAGCTGAATATTTTTAATTGTTATGATTGTAGTGATGTCTAACTTATAATAGTTTAACACCTTCCATATTGATTTTTGATACGTGTATTTCGTAAGCAATACCGATTTTATCGTAAACGGTTTTCATTGCATCACCAACTTTTACAGCTGTTTCGTTTCCTTTGCTAAATGCAAAAATTGATGGTCCAGACCCAGAGATGCCAGAGCCTAAAGCACCGGCTTCTAAAGAAACTTTTTTAACTTCATCAAAACCGGGAATTAAGATAGAACGGATGGGTTCTACAATATGGTCTTCTAAAGAACGACCAATTAAGTCGTAATCTTCTTTGAATAACCCTGCAACCAAGCCACCTACATTACCCCATTGTTTAATTCCGGTTTCCATAGAAATAGTAGTTTTTAAGATCTTTCTAGAATCTGAAGTTTTTATTTCTATTTGCGGATGAATTATGGTTACATATAATTCTGATGGTGCGGGAATGTCTATAACGTCTAGCGGACTATAGCTACGTACAAGTGTAAAACCACCGAATAGGGCAGGGGCTACATTATCTGCATGAGCAACATCACTGGCCAAACGTTCACCTTCCATGGCAAATTTTACCAGTTCGGTCTTACTGAATGGGTTTCCCAATAAATGGTTCATTGCCCATACGGCACCTGCAGAACTAGCGGCACTACTCCCAATACCACTACCTGGCTTTATTTTTTTATCTATTTTAATTTCAAATCCGCCATCATAATCAGAAGCCAATAAAAAAGCGTTTCCGGCTACACCAGCTACGTTATTTAAAGTTTCTTTTGGTAGATCTTGCCCGGTAAGTTTGGTTATGAAAATACCTTTTTTAGATACCTTTCTAACAATCATGTCATCGCCGACCGAGTCTAGGGCAACCCCTAGAACATCAAATCCGCATGAAACATTTGCAACCGTTGCTGGGCAAAAAACTTTAATTTCATTCTGGTTCATAATGAATATATTATTTATGAAATTTAGAAATTACCAATTCGTATGATATCTGCAAATATACCTGAAGCCGTTACAGCTGCACCAGCACCAGCACCTTTAATGATCATTGGCTGGTCTGGGTATCTTTCAGTGTAAAATAAAACAATATTATCGCTACCCTCTAGGTTGTAAAAATCGTGTCCCCTAGGTATTTCCTGTAAACCAACACTAGCCTTTCCATTATCAAACTGAGCAACATATTTCAATTTGCTATCTGCATTTTTTGCGCTGGTAAATAGGGATTGAAAATGAGCTTCGTTTTGTATTAAAGAAGCAAAGAACTCATCATTATTAGCTGTGTTTAAACTTTCTTCAGGTAAGAATGGATTGTTGGTAATGTCGCTGATTTCTAATTGATTTCCACTCTCACGAGCTAAAATTAATATTTTACGCATTACGTCAACTCCACTTAAATCAATTTTTGGATCTGGCTCAGTATACCCCTCTTCCTGAGCTTGTTTTACCACATCATGAAAGGTAGTTTTGTCATTGAAGTTATTGAAAACAAAGTTCAAGCTACCAGATAACACAGCTTGAATTTTCAATATTTTATCTCCTGATGCAATCAGATGTTTTAGCGTATCAATAATTGGTAAACCGGCGCCAACATTAGTTTCGAATAAAAAGGGCGCGTTATAAGTTCTTGCCAATGATTTAAGATTTGAATAGTTCTCGTAGGCAGAAGAACATGCAATTTTATTACAAGTAACTACTGATATGCTGTTACCTAAATATTCGCTATATGTTTTAGAAACCTCTTCACTTGCTGTGTTATCAACGAAGATGCTATTTCTATAATTCAAGCTATTTACTAATTCTAAAAACTTGACCTTATCGGCTTTTTCACCTTCGGCAAGTTTTGCAGACCAATCACTTAAGTCTATGCCTTTTTCATCAAAAAGCATAGTTCTAGAATTAGACATACCAATTACGCGAATATTCAATTTTAAATTCTCTTTCAAGAATTTACGTTGCTCTTTAATTTGCTCTAAAAATTTAGCTCCAACATTACCAACACCCATTACAAATAGGTTTAATTGCTTAATGTTTTCTTCAAAAAACTCTTCGTGCAATGCATTTAGTGCTTTTTTTACATCCTTTTCATCTATTATACACGAAATGTTTCTTTCAGATGCACCCTGCGCAATGACTCTAATATTTACATTGTTTTTACCAAGAGTGCTGAACATTTTACCGCTCAATCCTTGATGGCTTTTCATGTTGTCACCAACTAGCGCAACAATGGCTAAATCTTTTTCAGGCATTACTTCTTTTATGCGACCTCTTTCAATTTCATATTCAAAGGCTTCATTTACTATGTGTACTGCATTTTCAACATCGTCCGCAGATATGGCTACACATATGGAATGTTCAGAAGAAGCCTGTGTAATTAATACGACACTAATATCCGCTTGTGAAAGTACTTCAAAAAAACGTTTAGAAATCCCTGGTATTCCTACCATTCCTGGTCCTTCTAAGGATAGCAAAGCAATATTGCCAATATGGCTTATTCCACGAACGGTCTTTCCTTTTTCGTTTTTGGATTTTGTAATTAATGTACCAGCTTCATCAGGACTAAAAGTGTTCTTAATAACAATGGATATGCCTTTAGCTAACACGGGCTGTATTGTAGGTGGGTAAAGTACTTTAGCGCCAAAATGAGAAAGTTCCATAGCTTCCTCATAAGAAATATGTGGTATAGCTTTGGCTTGTTTCACCATTTTAGGGTTGGCAGTGTACATTCCACTTACATCTGTCCAGATTTCTAGCACATCCGCATCAATGGCGGCAGCATAAATAGCAGCCGTATAGTCAGAACCACCTCTGCCTAGTGTAGTAGAAATTCCTTCTTCAGAAGTAGCTATAAATCCAGGGCAAACAATTATTTTTTTATTTGAAACTTTAAAATAATCTATGCAGTTAGCATTGGTTTTTGCGAAATTGACCACATTTTTACCGTTAAGCTTATGCGTGATTATAAGCTCTCTACTATCTTTGAACTCAGCATCCAGTTTTTCGCTTATTAGATATTCGCTAATAATATACGAAGATAGAAGTTCGCCGTAGCTAACTATTTTGTCAGATAATTTCGGAGTAATTTCTCCGATAAAAAAGGCACCTTCTAAAAGAGTTTCCAATACATTGAACTCGCTTTTTACTTTGCTAAGTACCTTGCTTTGTGCTGTAACCGGCATAAGCTCTTTAATGGTAGAAAGATGTCTTTCTTCTAATGTGCTTAGAATCTTTTTATAGGATTCATCTTGGACAGAAGCTAAGGATCCAGCTTCTAGTAAAAGATCCGTTACACCACCTAATGCAGAAACAACCAGAATTATAGGGTCGTTGTACTTAGAGATGATATTTTTAATTTTAATTATATTTTCAGGTTTGGCTACAGATGAACCACCAAATTTTAGAACTTTCATGATATGAAATATTGACTTTGTAATTTAAGATATGGTGTAATTAAACACAGGTACGGAGAAATATAGTTTTTAACCCCTAAGGGTGAAACAAGCCGTAGTTGTACCATAAGTAATAGTAGCTGAAGTGAAATCGAATGTTATGTCTGTTTTATAGCAGTCCATAAATACTAATGGTTGAAAATCAAAAGTAGTACATTTGATAACTTAAACAAATCATTCCACAATTTTTTACGGAATAGTTATTTTTTAGATATAAATACAATAAAGAATGAAATTATATAGCGCAAAACAGATTTATAAAGCAGATCAGATTTCTATTAAAAAAGAGGAGATAGAAAGTAATGAGTTAATGGAACGTGCTGCTTTACAACTCTTCAATTGGATGCATCTACGCATGCAAGGAGCTCCCGTTAAAATACATTTATTCTGTGGAATTGGCAATAATGGGGGTGATGGTATTGCCCTTGCTAGGCATCTAGTGGACCATGGTTATAATGTAGAAGTATACGTTATAAATTACAGTGAGAAGCGATCAAAAGATTTTCTGATAAATTTAGATAGATTGAAAGATCGTAAGGTATGGCCTCATTTTATGAATTGTGATGATGAGTTACCAGAAATTGGCAGAGAGGATATTATTGTAGACGGAATTTTTGGAATTGGATTAAATAGAACACCAGACGCTTGGGTAACAAAAGTAATTCAGTATTTAAATAATTCTCAAGCTTTCATTCTTTCTATTGATATTCCGTCAGGATTATTTACAGATAAAGGTCCCGAAGATTTTGAATCTATAATAAAGTCAAATTATGTATTAAGTTTTCAAACTCCAAAATTGGTGTTCTTTTTACCGGAAACAGGTAGGTATATTGAACAATGGGAGGTTTTGGATATAGGTTTAGATCCAGAATATCTAAGAGTTACGGAAACCGATTATGAATTAATAGGTAAAAATGAAGTGCTAACTTTATATAAACCTAGAGAGAAATATGGTCATAAAGGTACTTACGGACATTCATTACTAATTGGTGGTAGTTATGGTAAAATAGGTTCTATATGTCTTTCATCTAAAGCGGCATTGTATTCCGGTAGTGGTCTGGTAACGTCTTATGTTCCTAGAATAGGATATAACATTATACAGACCTCATTGCCTGAAATTATGGTCTTAACAGATACAGATGAAAATGAACTTACGGATATTAAGTTTGATTTAGAGCCGTCAGTTATAGGAGTAGGTGTTGGTATAGGAACAAGTGAACCTACAGTGAAAGCCTTATCTAATTTTTTAAAAGGTAATAAGGCACCATTAGTAATAGATGCGGATGCGCTAAATATTCTTTCTCAGAATAAAGAGTTGTTAAAAGATTTACCCGAAGATTCTATATTAACTCCACATCCAAAAGAGCTAGAACGATTAATTGGAAAATGGAAAGACGACTTTGAAAAATTAACCAAGGTCAAAAAGTTTTCAAAAAAATATAAGTGTATAATAGTTATTAAAGGTGCACATACCATTGTAGTTCAGAATGACAAAGGTTATGTAAATACAACCGGAAACCCCGGTATGGCTACTGCGGGAAGTGGTGATGTCTTAACTGGTGTGATTACAGGTTTAAGAGCTCAGGGTTATCCTGTTTTAGATGCTGCAATATTTGGAGTCTACTTGCATGGTAGAGCCGGTGATATTGCTGTGGAATCTACAGGTTTTCAATCGTTAACAGCTTCTCATCTTATTGATAATATTGCTGGTGCATATTTGGATTTATTTAAACTACCTGAACAACCTGTAGTGGAGGAAGAAAATCAACAAAGTTGATTCTCTTTATGAATTAACTCTTCTTTTAACCCATTTTAATGCATTGTCAAATTCAATGAAAAACTTCATTGGTTTTTTATAAAACAGTTTTTCAATCTTAAAGTTATGCATGTCTATTTCTTTTACAGAAACTATTGCAAAAGCTTTAAGGTTGTCTAATTGCTTAAGATAGTTATATATAGTAGGGTCTATGGCAAAAGAGTTTTTACGTAAACTTATGAAGCCAAAGTTTCTGTCTCTAAAATGAATTTCAGATATACCGATAATCTGATACGCTCTTTCCAGCGTTAAAGTCGCTCCCTCGTCAAAGATCGATACCATGTAATTATCATAAACTTGAATTTTTCCGGTTTCTAATTCGTACTCCCGCACAATTACCTTCTTCTTGGTAGATCCTAACTTCATTCTTATCGTATTATATAGTGTGTCTGAAGCGAAAGTATAAGGAACTACTTTTTCTAGGTAACTTTTTAGTTTAAACGCGAAAATATCGTTCGTACTGCGTATGGCTACTATTCAGTGTATTTGTATTCTTACAATCGAAATTGAATTGTACGAAAAAGGAGCCCTACAAAGGGCTCCTTTTTTTATATTAGTAAATTAAGAATACCTATGTTTTAGGTGATTCTTTCTCTGCTTTTTCAATTTTTATAGTCAATTCTTCACTTTTCTTGTCAAGATCGATATAAATACTATCTCCTTCTTTAAGTTTAGAATTCACTATTTCTTCCGCAAGTGCATCTTCAATATATTTTTGAATAGCTCTTTTTAGCGGTCTAGCTCCATATTGTTTGTCAAAGCCTTTCTCTGCAATATAATCCTTAGCTTCATCAGTAAGGTTCAAGTGGTAACCAATATCCTTGATTCTCTTGAATAACTTCGCTAATTCAATATCAATGATCTTATGAATGTCTTCTCTTTCAAGAGCGTTGAAAACAATTACATCATCAATTCTATTTAAGAATTCAGGAGCGAAAGCTTTCTTCAAGGCATTCTCAATAACACCTTTTTGATGCGCATCTTCTTGTGACTTTTTGGCAGAAGTACCGAAACCGACACCTTGTCCAAAGTCCTTTAGTTGTCTAGCGCCAATATTAGAAGTCATTATAATAATGGTATTTCTAAAATCGATTTTACGACCAAGACTATCTGTTAAGAAACCATCATCCAATACTTGTAACAACATGTTGAATACATCTGGATGTGCTTTTTCAACTTCATCTAAAAGAATAACAGAGTAAGGTTTTCTTCTAACTTTTTCAGTTAATTGACCACCTTCTTCATAACCAACATATCCTGGAGGTGCACCAACTAATCTAGAGATGGCGAATTTTTCCATATACTCACTCATATCTATACGAATAAGTGCGTCTTCAGAATCAAAAAGTTCTTTAGCCAATACTTTTGCCAATTGTGTTTTACCAACACCTGTTTGACCTAAAAAGATAAACGAACCAATTGGCTTGTTTGGATCTTTAAGTCCGGCTCTATTACGTTGTATAGCTTTAGAAACCTTGGCAACTGCATCATCTTGACCAATAACATTAGATTTAATAAGTTCAGGTAAACCTGCTAACTTATTACTTTCAGTTTGTGCAATTCTATTTACAGGAATTCCACTCATCATAGAAACAACATCTGCAACATTGTCTTCACTAACGGTCTCTTTGTTAAGCTTGCTGTCATCTTCCCAGCGCTCTTGAGCAATAGCAAGTTCCTTTTCTAGACTTTTTTCGTCATCACGAAGCTTTGCGGCTTCTTCATATTTCTGCTTTTTAACAACACTGTTCTTAAGCTCACGTACATCTTCTAATTTCTTTTCCAATTCAAGAATTTGTTTTGGAACATCCATGTTAACAATGTGCACACGAGAACCAGCTTCATCTAAAGCATCAATAGCTTTGTCCGGTAAAAAACGATCCGTCATGTATCTATTAGTCAACTTAACACAAGCTTCAATAGCTTCATCAGTGTAGGTTACATTATGGTGATCTTCGTATTTACCTTTTATGTTATGAAGAATTTCAATTGTCTCATCAACAGAAGTTGGTTCAACAATAACTTTTTGAAAACGTCTTTCTAAAGCACCGTCCTTTTCAATATACTGTCTGTATTCATCTAGGGTAGTGGCACCAATACATTGAATTTCACCTCTAGCTAATGCTGGTTTAAACATATTGGAAGCATCTAAACTTCCGGTAGCTCCACCTGCACCTACAATAGTATGAATTTCATCAATGAATAAAATAACGTCGTCATTCTTTTCTAATTCGTTCATTACTGCTTTCATTCGCTCTTCAAACTGTCCACGGTATTTTGTACCGGCAACTAAAGATGCAAGATCAAGTGTAACAACTCTTTTGTTATAAAGAATTCTAGAAACTTTTTTATCTATAATTCTTAAGGCAAGACCTTCTGCAATGGCACTTTTACCAACGCCAGGCTCACCTATAAGTAATGGGTTGTTCTTTTTTCTTCTACTAAGAATTTGAGAAACCCTTTCTATTTCTTTTTCTCTACCAACAACTGGGTCCAATTTATTTTCCTCAGCCATTTGGGTAAGGTCTCTACCAAAATTATCTAATACCGGAGTTTTAGATTTTTTGGTACCTTTTTGACTAGAAGAAGCACCGAAAGTACTTTCTTTACCTTCGTTCGTATCTTCAGAATCACTAGGGAAAGATTCGGCCGTTGGGCCGTCTACCATATCGTCATCGCTTGTAATCATAAATTTAAACTGTTCCTTAACTCCGTCATAATCTACCTTTAGTTTATGTAAAAGCTTCGTAGTAGGGTCGTTTTCATTTCTAAGAATACAAAGTAGAAGGTGCGCTGTATTTATAGAAGAACTTTGAAAAAGTTTAGCTTCTAGAAATGTGGTTTTCAATGCACGCTCTGCCTGCCTTGTTAAGTGCAAATTCTTTTTATCTTTTTGTACGCCACTGGCGTTAGGGTTAGAAGGACTAAGTATTTCTACTTTTCTACGTAGGTGTTCCAGATCAACTTCCAAAGCATCTAAAATGCTTATAGCCTTCCCGTTTCCATCTCTAAGAAGCCCTAGCATGAGGTGCTCGGTACCGATAAAATCGTGACCAAGTCGCAATGCTTCCTCCTTGCTATAAGCAATTACATCCTTAACTCTTGGGGAAAAATTATCATCCATATACTATATTATCTACTATAAAATTACTAAATATGATTCAATCAATGGCAAATACCGTACCTATAATCGTTAAAGTTATTGTAAAACCCATTAAATGCGGCTTTAATAGTACCTAAATACTGATATAAAGTAAAAATTAACATAACTATGCCAAGTGTTAATAAAAAATAATATTATTAAATCCACTTATTCTTAAAACGCTCAGGATTTAAGTATATTGGCATGCTTTTTTACTAATTAAAAAACAGAAGATTTTAAAATGGCTGACGGTGAAAAATTGATTCCCATTAATATTGAAGAGGAAATGAAATCTGCCTACATTGATTACTCAATGTCGGTCATTGTGTCACGAGCCCTGCCAGATGTCAGGGATGGATTAAAACCCGTACACAGAAGAGTTCTTTTCGGAATGCATGAATTAGGAGTTAGAAGTAATAGCTCTCATAAAAAATCTGCACGTATTGTTGGGGAAGTTTTAGGTAAGTATCACCCACATGGTGATACTTCGGTATATGATGCCATGGTACGTATGGCTCAAGAATGGAGTTTGCGTTACATGTTGGTAGATGGTCAAGGTAACTTTGGTTCTGTTGATGGTGATAGCCCTGCGGCAATGCGTTATACGGAAGCCCGTATGCGTAAGATTGCAGACGATATGCTAATTGACATAGAAAAGGAAACCGTAGATTATCAATTGAATTTTGATGACTCTTTAAAAGAACCGACGGTTCTGCCTACTAGGGTTCCAAGTTTGTTGGTGAACGGTGCATCTGGTATTGCTGTAGGTATGGCAACCAATATGCCGCCACATAACTTATCTGAGGTAATAGATGGTACGGTTGCATATATAGATAATAACGACATTGAGATAGATGAGCTTATAACACATATTAAAGCACCGGATTTTCCAACTGGTGGTACTATTTATGGTTATGATGGTGTAAAAGAAGCTTTTCATACAGGAAGAGGGCGTGTAAAAATGCGTGCAAAAGCAACTTTTGAAGAAGTTCAAGGTCGCGAATGTATTGTTGTTACCGAAATTCCTTATCAGGTCAATAAGGCAGACATGATTAAGAAAACTGCCGATCTTGTCAATGATAAAAAATTGGAAGGTATAGCCAATATTAGAGATGAATCCGATAGAAACGGTATGCGTATCGTTTACATTTTAAAGAGGGATGCTATTCCTAATATTGTGTTGAACATGCTGTTTAAGTATACGGCTTTGCAAACATCTTTTAGTGTCAATAACATTGCATTGGTCAATGGAAGACCTCAATTGTTGAATGTCAAGGAAATGATTCATTATTTCGTTGAGCATAGACATGAAGTGGTAGTTAGGCGAACACAATTCGAATTAAAGAAGGCTGAAGATCGTGCTCATATCTTAGAAGGTTTAATTATTGCATCAGATAATATCGATGAGGTAATTGCTATAATCAGAGCCTCTAAAAATGCAGATGAAGCAAGGGCAAACTTAATTGAACGTTTCAAATTAAGTGAAATTCAAGCGAAGGCAATAGTAGAGATGAGACTTCGTCAACTTACTGGTCTGGAGCAAGATAAGTTAAGAAGTGAATATGATGAAATCATGCTTCTTATAGCGGATTTAAAAGATATTCTTGATAAGAAAGAACGTAGAATGTCTATTATCAAAGACGAGCTACTTGAGATTAAAGGTAAATACGGAGATGAAAGAAGATCTGTAATTAATATTGCAGGTGGTGATCTTAGCATGGAAGATATGATTCCAGATGAGCAAGTGGTAATTACTATTTCTCATGCGGGTTACATTAAAAGAACTCCTTTAAGTGAATACAAAACACAAAATAGAGGTGGGGTTGGTCAAAAAGCATCTTCTACAAGAAATGAAGATTTCTTAGAGCATTTATTTGTAGGTACCAATCACCAATATATGTTATTCTTTACCCAGAAGGGTAAATGTTTCTGGATGCGTGTGTTTGAAATTCCGGAAGGAAGTAGAACATCAAAAGGACGTGCAATTCAGAACCTTATAAATATTGAACAAGATGATAGTGTAAAAGCTTTCATTTGTACACAAGATTTAAAGGATGAAGAGTATATCAATGCGCACTATGTTATTATGGCTACTAAGAAAGGTGTTGTGAAGAAAACATCTTTAGAGCAATATTCAAGACCACGTCAAAATGGTATTAATGCCATTACCGTTCGTGAAGGTGATGAATTGTTAGAGGCTAAATTAACTACAGGTTCTAGTGAAATTTTCTTAGGACTTAAATCTGGTAAAGCAATTCGTTTCGAAGAAAGTAAAACACGACCAATGGGTAGAAATGCTTCTGGTGTTCGTGGTATTACTTTAGCAAATGACGAGGATGAGGTAATAGGTATGGTTTCCGTTCATAATTTTGAAGATGAAATATTAGTTGTTTCGGAAAAAGGTTATGGTAAGCGATCAAGTATTGATGATTATAGAGTTACCAATAGAGGAGGTAAAGGAGTTAAGACTATTAGTGTGACCGATAAAACGGGCGGACTAGTAGCAATTAAAAACGTTACCGATTCTGATGATTTAATGATTATCAATAAATCTGGAATTGCAATACGTATGAGCGTAGAAGATTTACGTGTAATGGGTAGAGCAACACAGGGTGTTAGGTTGATTAATATTAAAGGTAACGACTCTATTGCTGCAGTAGCGAAGGTTATGAAAGATGAGGATGATTTGGAAGAAGCTGAAATACTTGATATTGAGGTAAATGCAGAAGATGGCACGGAGATTGATACTTCTGATTCCGAGGAAAGTACAGACACGGATAATCCTGAAACTGAAGAGTAACATCATTTAAAAGTAAACACTAATAATTAATATATTAAAAATGAAGAATAGATTATTACTTGTAGCGGCACTGACATTTACAATGGTCGGTTTTGCTCAAAAGAATGAAATAAAAGCTGCAGAAAAGGCATTGAAAGCTGGTGATTCAGCTACTGCACAAACAGCTTTAGAAGCTGCTTCAGGTACAATTGCCGCTGCAGATGAAAAAACCCAGGCGCAGTATTATTTTACAAGAGGTAAGATATATAATGATTTAGCCAAAAAAGGAAATAATGATGCGTTTGAAAAAGCGGCATCTTCTTTTAAGAAAGTCGTAGAAATAGAAGAAGCTTCCGGTAAGCAGAAATATACTTCTGAAACCAACCAATACATGGCTGCATTGACTGCTGATCTTGTAAACTCTGCTGTTAGTGATAACGGTAACAACAAATTCAAAGAAGCTGCTGAGAAATTGTACATGAGTTATACACTTAGTCCAAAAGATACTTCATACTTGTACTATGCTGCAGGTAGTGCTGTAAACGGTGGACATTATGAAATGGCTTTGGACTATTACAACAAGCTTCAAGAAGTTGGTTATGATGGTGGCGGTATGATTTATAAAGCAACCAACGCTGCTTCAGGTGAAGTAGAGGAGATGGATAAAGTTCAACGTGACCTAATGGTTAAGTCTGGTACTTATTCTAATCCTGTAGATGAGAAAACGCCATCTAAAAAAGCTGAGATCGTTAAAAATACTGCATTGATTTATACACAATTAGGTCAAGATGAGAAAGCTTTAGAGGCTTATCAAGAGGCAAGAAAGAATGATCCAGAAGATGTAAATCTTATTTTGAACGAAGCTAACTTATATTTCAATCAAGGAAATAAGGATAAGTTTAAAGAATTGATGGCTCAAGCAATTGCATTGGCTCCTGATAATCCAGATTTACACTATAACGTTGGTGTTATTAGCATGGAGCAGGAGAATTATGAAGATGCTCGTGTATCTTATAAAAAAGCAATTGAGCTTAATCCTGAATATACTAATGCTTATTTAAATCTTTCTACTACTTATGTAAACGAAGGAAATAAGTTAATTGATGAAATGAATTCTTTAGGGAACTCTAGAGCTGACATTGCAAGATATGATGAGTTAAAAGAAAAGAAGGATGGTTTGTTCAAGCAAGGTGCAGATGTATTGGAAGATGCGTTAAAGAACAATCCTGAAAACGAAAATATAATGACTCAGCTTAAGAATATTTACGGAGCAATGGGTGATACTGAAAACTTCACGAAGATGAAGAAGATGTTAGGAGAGTAATTGTAAACTCACCTATAAAATTAAAGGCCCTGTCTAGGGCCTTTTTTTATACTATCTTTTTAATAACCCGTAATTGGTGGGTGTATGTTCTAAGTTCGTTGTTGAATATGCCGGTGTGATCTAAACGGTCAATTCTAACTTTTCCATTCACATGAATAACATGATTGTTTTCCATGATTATACCCACATGGTCAATTTCACCTTGTGCGTTATCAAAAAAAGCTAAATCTCCAGCTTCGCTTTCTTCAACAAAACTTAACGCAGTACCTTGAGTAGATTGAGTCTCTGCAGTTCTTAAAAGATGGTATCCATTTATTTGGTATACCATTTGTGAAAGACCTGCGCTATCAATCCCAAAAGGAGATTTTCCACCTTTTAGTTCGGGGGAATTTAAATAAAGCAATGCCGTTTTAACCAAGTTCTCTTTGGTATTAATTTCGCCACTCAAATTACCATCAAAATCAAAAGGTAATGAAGGGGTTTCAAACAAACAGGAGCCAATTAGTATTGGCGTCAAAATTTTATTTGAATCTTCAACAAAAGATACTAATTGGGAGACATGCTTTGATTTTTTATTTGCTTGGATGGCATTAAATTCTTCTTCCGGTATAAAAACTAACTGGCTGTTCATTATCCATCCTTCGCATTTGTCAGCAACAGTCTTTATTCTAGACCAATTCTTCCTGCATTCAAGTATCTTATAATGTTCACCGAACAAAAGTTGGGTAATCAGTTCAGATGCCTCGTCTGGAGTACTTCTTACAGGAACAATGCTTAATTGACAAATACCGTATTGCATATACAAATTTTATGCGCTTATGCTTTTTCAACAATTATAGCTGAAGCACCTCCACCACCGTTACATATTGCGGCAGCACCTAGTTTAGCATTATTTTGTTCCAATACATTTAATAATGTAATTAAAATTCGTGCACCAGAGCATCCTAATGGATGTCCTAAAGAAACAGCACCTCCGTTTACATTTACATTTTTATCATTTAAGCCTAGTATTTTCATATTGGCAAGACCTACCACAGAGAAGGCTTCGTTAAATTCAAAGAAGTTTATCTCTTCTAATTTTAGATTAGCTTTTGCCAAAGCTTTTGGTAATGCTTTTGCAGGGGCTGTAGTAAACCACTCAGGTTCATGAGCTGCATCAGCGTAACTTTTGATGACTGCCAATGGTTTTAGGTTTAACTCTTCTGCTTTTTCTTTGCTCATTAAAATTAATGCAGCGGCACCATCATTAATTGTAGAAGCGTTGGCAGCGGTTACCGTTCCATCTTTTGTAAATGCAGGTCTTAAATTCGGAATTTTGTCAATAAAAACATTACTGAATTCTTCATCTTTAATAACCATTTTAGGTTCTCCGCGTCTTTGTGGAACAGCTACTGGAATAACTTCATTGTCAAATTTTCCTTTTTCCCAGGCGTCTGCTGATCTTTTGTATGATTGTATGGCATAAGCATCTTGATCTTCTCTACTGAATTCATATTCAGTAGCACATGCATCGGCACAAACACCCATAGCATTTTCATCATACGCATCTACAAGACCGTCTTTTTGCATACCGTCAATTAAAGAAGTAGGTCCAAATTTAGTACCTGTTCTCATGTGAACATAATGAGGTATTAAGCTCATATTTTCCATGCCGCCTGCAACAACGATATCGGCATCGCCTAAAGCAATTGCTTGTGCACCTTGCATTACTGATTTCATACCAGAGGCACAAACTTTATTGATGGTTGTACAAGGAACAGTATTTGGTATGCCGGCAAATATAGCAGCTTGTCTAGCAGGTGCTTGACCTGTACCGGCTTGCACTACATTCCCCATTATTACCTCATCTACTAATGTAGGTGAAAGGTTGATTTTTTTTAAAGCGCCTTCAATAGCAATTGCTCCTAATTTTGGAGCAGGAACTGTTGATAATCCACCCATGAAACTTCCTATTGGAGTTCTTACGGCTGATACGATAACGACTTCTTTCATGTTTTTAATTATTTGATTACACGAAATTACTAAATTCTATAGCAACCCAAGGGATATCGATTCAATTACTAGTTATCAGCTTATTATTTTCTATTTTTGAAGAACCTAATACAATTTTCTTTTGGATAATCTTTACAAACAGCAATCGCTCATATTCAAGTATATACTCTATTTTGTAGCAGTTGCATTTATTGTGTTTTTCTTGCCTAAGGGAGGAAAGTTCAAGTACGAATTTCAAAAAGGGAAACCTTGGCAGTTTGAAAATCTATATGCGCCTTTCGATTTTTCCATTCAAAAAACCGATGCAGAAATAGCGAAAGAAAAACAAGTAATAGAAAGTAATCAGTTGCCATATTATAGGTATGATCAGGCTGAGGTGAGTAATGTTGCAAAAGAATTTGAGCAAAAATTTGAAAATAAATGGGATAGAGCCGCACTTGGGGAAAATCAAAAATCACGTTTAAAATACTTTTCAAAAGTGGTGTTAGATTCGGTGTACGCCAAGGGTATTTTGCAAAATAACGGAAAGCAAATTCAGCGGAGTTATATTTATTTGGTTAAAGATAATGAAGCAAGAAAAGTTAGGGTTTCAGATTTCTATAGGGTAAACGAAATTAACAACTTGGTAAGTAAAGTTCTTGCAGAGAATAATTTATCTGCTTTTGAGAAAGAAACTCAAGCACTTTTTTTTGATATTATTGCTCCCAATGTAAGTTTTGATAATAGTCTAACCCAAAAAGCTAGGGCAGAGGCATTGTCCAAATTGTCATATACAAGGGGAACGGTAGATCAAGGAAGATTGATCATTGCTAAAGGGGAAGTTGTAGAAGCGGAAAACCTTAAGATATTAGAATCGTTAAAATCTGAATACGAATCTGAGTTATGGACAGCAAATAACTATTATTATATATTGATAGGGTATACTGTTCTGGTTGCACTAGTACTTATTATGTTGTTCTTGTTTTTGAAAAAATACCGAAGAACCGTTTATGATAATAATGTAAAGGTCACTTTTATATTTTTCAATATTTTATTGATGGTATTTATTACCACTATGGTTATAAAGTACAATGATCAATTAGTGTTTGTTGTGCCGTTATGTATACTTCCGCTAATCTTAAAAACGTTTTTTGATGCTAGATTAGGATTGTTTGTACATGTATTGACGATACTGATTTTAGGTTTTGTAGTACCCAATAGTTTTGAGTATATATTTCTTCAGATAATTACAGGTATAGTTACAATTTTGACGGTATCAGAACTGTATAAAAGAGCAAACCTATTTGTTAGTGTTGGTCAAATAACATTGATTTATATTATTGGATATTTAGCTTTTCATACCATACACGAAGGAGACTTAAGTGATATTGAATGGTACACATTGGGGCTTTTTCTGTTAAATGGTATGATTACCCTTTTTGTACAGCCTTTAATATATATCTATGAGAAAGTTTTTGGGCTGGTGTCAGATGTGTCGTTATTGGAGTTGTCAGATACCAATTCTAAGCTTTTAAAGGAATTATCTAACAAGGCACCAGGAACTTTTCATCATTCGTTACAGGTCGCCAATTTAGCTGAAGCAGCTGCTAATGAAATTGGAGCAAACGCTATGTTGGTCAGGGTAGGGGCTTTATACCATGATATTGGTAAAATGAACGATCCTACTTACTTTACGGAGAACCAGGTGACAAATGTGAATCCGCATGATGAGCTTAGTCCTAAAGACAGTGCGCGTATTATAATAAATCATGTCATAAAGGGAATAGAGATAGCTAGAAAGAATAATATACCTGATCGTATTATAGATTTTATACGTTCTCACCATGGTACCACATTGGTATTTTATTTCTACAAGAAACAGAAAGAATTAGAAGAAGAGGTAAATGAAGAGGATTTTAGGTATCCTGGTCCGTTGCCATTCTCTAGAGAGACTGCAATATTAATGATGGCAGATTCTGTAGAAGCGGCATCAAAGAGTTTAAAGAATCCTACTTTTTTAATTATTGATGAGTTCGTTGATAAAATAATTTCGGGTCAAATGAAGGCAAATCAATTTTTGAATGCAGACATTACGTTCAAAGAAATAGAAACAATCAAGAAAATATTCAAACAAAAGCTCATAAATATTTATCATTTGCGAGTGGAATATCCTGAGTAACAGGGATGTATTTTTTTATTGAAAAAAAACATTAAAAATAGTTGTGTATAATCAGTAATACTTACTACATTTGCATCCGCTATTTAGAGCAACAGTTCATTGAAGAATTACTGGAGAGGTGCCTGAGTGGCCGAAAGGAGCGGTTTGCTAAATCGTCGTAGGTGGAAACATTTACCCAGGGTTCGAATCCCTGTCTCTCCGCAACAATATGTTGAGAGACATATTTTTTGATAACCAATTCGGGGTGTAGCGTAGCCCGGTTATCGCGCCGCGTTTGGGACGCGGAGGTCGCAGGTTCGAATCCTGCCACCCCGACCAATTTTAATTACCCTCGTAAATCATTTGATTTGCGAGGGTTTTTTCATTTGTAAGGAAGTCTGTGTATTATTTGTAAAATAAGTGCAGATATCCGCTAAAACCGGTTAAGTGTAGACGTTTAAAAGCTTAAACTATACCTGACATTGCTAATGAAATAATGGTAATTAAAAAATTCCCATAAAGATTAGCGTAGTTCAATTAAAACATGAACTACAAATTTTCTGTAACGAAGGTTGATTCTTTGTTTTTCTATTGTTCAGCATAAATATCCATAATCTCAGTGCTAAACTTCTCTCTTATGACCCTACGCTTTAATTTAAGGGTAGGTGTCAATTCTGCAGCTGCACCATCTGCATGTACTGGTAGCCATTCACGAGCAATAAGTTTAAATTTTTTAATTTGTTCTACATGGCTAAATTCAGGGTTGTATTTATCAATTATTTTTTGATATCGCTTTAGTACCTTGGGGTGCTTTGCTATTTCATCTAAACTGATCCAAGGAATATCCTTTTTATGGCAGTAGCTTTTCAATGCTTCCTCTGCAGGGACAATCAAAGCGGATACAAATTTTTGTTTATCACCAATAACCATCATTTGTTCTACCAAAAACTCCTCTTTTATTCTATTTTCAATAGGTGCCGGTGCAACATATTTACCACCAGAAGTTTTGAGTAATTCTTTCTTTCTGTCAGTAATTTTTAAAAATTCTCGTCCCGTTGGTCCTTTTACTAGCGTACCAATATCACCTGTGCGAAACCAACGTTTGCCATCTTTTTCGCAAAAAACTTGAGTATTGACTTCTGGTTTTTTGTAATACCCCATCATAACATTTGGTCCATGGGCTAAAATTTCTCCTTCGCCTTCTCTATAATCCCCATCTTCTTGGTCTATTAATATTTCTATACCATCAATGAGCGGACCTGCAGAACCTAAAAGGGCTCCATCTGGTTCCATAGTATTTACACTTAAAGTAGGTGAAGTTTCTGTTAGTCCATATCCTTCACGAATAGGTATACCGGCAGCACAAAAAACACGCATAACCTTAACTGGGCAAGGAGCAGCACCTGTAACTACTGCTTTTACATTTCCTCCAAGGGCATCTCGCCATTTAGAGAAAATCAATTTATCGGCAATTTTCCATTTTAGTTTGGAAACAAAAGATAATTTTTGATTTAGTTCATAATCATCGGTCAATGACAAAGCCCAAAAGAATAGCTTCTTTTTTGTACCATCTAATGCCAATCCTTTGTTGTAAATAGCCTCGTAAATTTTTTCTAGCAATCTAGGGACAGTAGTGAATGTTGCAGGTTTAACTGCAGCTAAGTCACCTTCAGGACCACTTAGATTGTCGGTGCCAGCAAAAAATATTTTAGCACTTTTGTAATAGTACACAAATGAAACAGAGCGTTCGTAGATATGGCACAAGGGTAAAAAACTTAATACATTGTCTCCTGGTTTCGCTTGTAAATGAGGAGAAGTGTTTAGAACTATGTGCATTATGTTTTTGTGCGATAGCATAACCCCTTTTGGGTTTCCTGTGGTACCGGAGGTATAAATAATGGTTGCTAGATCTTCATTTGTAATCCCGCTTTTAATTTTTTCTATTTCGGTAATATGAGAATTGTCAAATACGTCTTCCCAATACGGAATATTAGATTGCTTATCTAATGTATAAATGTGCTCAAGGGTGACTACACTTTTTCGTGTTGCATTTAATTTGCTATATAAATCTCCGCCACCGCAAAAAGCTACTTTTACCTCCGCTTCGTTTAAAATATATTCATATTCGCCAACACTAATAGTAGGGTATAAGGGAATACTTATGATACCTGCCATTTGCATAGCAAAATCTAAAATCATCCATTCCGGTCTATTTTTATAAACAACTAAAGCAACTTTATCGCCTGGTTTTAGACCAAGATTTAATAATCCTGATGCCATATTTTCGGCAGTTTCTTTAACTTCTTGCGAACTATACGATTTCCATTTTCCAGAGGCATCTCGACCATTTATGGAATTTTCTAAAGGATGATTTTCAAGTTGATGGTATAAAAGATCAAAGAGTCTGGTCATTGCTTCTGTTTGTTTTTGCTAGTTTAAAATACGAAAAATTTACAAGAGATTTTATTTACATAACTATGATTATTAAGGTCTTATGAGAACATAAGACTGATAAATTCTGCTACACAGGCTGGTTTTTCTGAACCTTCAATTTCAACGGTACAGTTCCATGTAACTTTTAATCCGTTATCGCCGTATTCTTCAATGTTGGCAATATTGCCTACTAATCGAAGGCGGCTATCAACCAATACGGGACTAGGAAACCGAACTTTATTCAATCCGTAATTAACACCCATTTTAACTGACTTTACCGAAATAAGATCTTCTAACATTTTTGAAAGCATAGAAATCGACATAAAACCATGTGCAACAGGTTTTTTAAAAGGGGAGTACTTGGTAGCTTTTTCAACATCTACATGAATCCATTGATGGTCACCGGTCGCTTTTGCGAAATCGTTGATCATTTCTTGGGTTACTATCATCCAATCACCTTCAGGAAGTGGTTTGCCTTCTAATGTTCTAAATACCTTAAAATCCTCTATCTCTAATTTTGCCATGTTATTATCTTGAAGTTCCACCATCTATCGTTAAACAAATTCCTGAAACAAACCTAGCCTCGTCTGATGCTAGGTATAGATATCCATAAGCAATATCAATTGGCTGTGCAACGGTCTTTAACGGTATACTTGCTTCAATTGCAGCAAAATGTTCTTTTGGTATTTTGGCAACCATGTCTGTCATGGTGAAACCAGGCGCAATTGCATTGGCTGTTATCCCATGTTTACCAAGTTCCATAGTCCATGTTTTTGACATTGCAATTACTCCTGCCTTTGTTGCGGCATAATTGGTTTGACCAAAATTCCCCCTTAAACCAACATTAGAAGCTGCACTTACTATTCTACCATATTTATTGGCTTTCATATAAGGTGCTGCGGCCTGGGTACACAAAAAGACTCCTTTTAGATTTACGTTTACTACAGAATCAAATTCTTCTTCACTCATTTTTTCAAGAGTTTTATCTCTTGTAATTCCTGCATTATTAATTAATATATCCAGTTTTCCGTGCTTTTCGTTTATAGATGCAAAAAGACTTTCAATAGCCTTTTTGTCTGTAACTGACACGGCGTGAAATTCTGCTTTACCGCCACTAGCGTTAATATCATCTGCTACGGTTTGTCCTTCCGGCAATAAATCAACTATTATTACGGTTGCACCTTCTTTTGCAAAAAGTTCTGATATTGCTTGTCCTATTCCTCTAGAACCGCCTGTTACTACTGCTATTTTGTTTTCTAATCTCATGATGTTCTGTTTCGTTATTCTTATATTGTTAATAGAATTGTTATGTTAAGAATGCTTCGCTGTTTGTTACTTTCTCTTTCAGGTTTTAACAATCAATTTACCCTTCACTTTTCTGTCGGTCATTTCTTCAAGTGCCGTGGCCGTATCTTCCAAATTATAAATGGCGTGGATATGTGGTTTTAGTTTTCCTTCGGCATGCCATTTCATTAAAGCCATTGTATTTTGCATATTCGCTTTAGCATCTTTCATGGCAAATGCACCCCAAAAAACACCGACAATTGAAGCTTCTTTTAAAAGGGGAAGATTAAGCGGAATTTTAGGGATATCGCCTGCGGCAAACCCTACTACTAAATACCTGCCATTTCGTGCTATACCTCTAAAAGCGGCTTCTGAATATGTTCCGCCAACAGGGTCATATATAACATCTACACCTTTACCATCTGTTAATTGCTTTATAGAAGCTTTAAGGTCTTGTGTGGTGTAATTTATTATTTCATCGGCACCATATTCTTTACATAGAGCCAACTTGTCATCCGTAGAAGCTGCTGCAATAACCTTAGCTCCCATAAGCTTCCCTAATTCAACAGCTGCCAAGCCTACACCACCAGAGGCACCTAAAACCAAAAGTGTTTCTCCTTCTTTCAAATTACCTCTGTCTCTTAATGCATGATATGACGTACCGTAAGCCATCAAGAATGAAGCTGCAATAGGGAAATCCATTTGGGGAGGTTTTGGAAAGCATGCGTTAGCAGGTATTAATACCTCTTCTGCCAAGCCACCATGTGCTACAAAACCAAATACTTCTTGACCCACTTTTAAATGCGAGACTCCGTCGCCAACTTCTTTAACGATACCGGCTACATCACTACCCGGGGTAAAAGGTAATTCTGGTTTAAACTGATACAGACCTTGAATAATCAATGTATCGGGAAAATTTAATCCACATGCTTTTACTTCTACTAAAACTTCTTTTGCTTTCGGACTTAAATTATCGACCTCTTCTAGTGATAAAGAAGAGGGGGGACCAAATTTTTTACACCGTATTGCTTTCATACCTATTAAAATTCAAAATTTAAAAGTCAAACTCAACTACCAATTCAAATTTCAGCTTTTGTCTTTCTGAATTTGATTTTTGTATTTGTGCTTGTATTTTATTATTTATTCCTCTATTATTTTCAACACCAATTTACCCATCTTGTCACCAGAAAAAAGACGGCTATAGGTTTCGGGAAAATTTTCAATTCCCTCGTAGATGTCCTCTTTACTTTTTAGTTTGCCTTGAGCCATCCAGCCACCTAAAATTTTAGCACCTTCAGCATATCTATCCGCATAATCAAAAACAACCATACCTGTCATGCTTGCTCTGTTTACTAATAAGGATAGGTAGTTGCTAGGTCCTTTTATTTCGGTTTTGTTGTTGTATTGTGATATGGCGCCACAAATAACTATTCTTGCATTCATGCGCAATCTACCTAAGGCTATATCAAGTATTTCGCCACCAACATTATCAAAATAGATATCTAATCCTTTAGGGCATTCTTCCTTTAATCGTTGTTTAACATCTTCATTTTTATAATCAATACAGGCATCAAAACCTAGTTCGTCAACAACGTATTTGCACTTATCAGTACCGCCTGCAATCCCTACTACTTTACATCCTTTTATTTTAGCAACCTGCCCAACAATACTACCAACGGCACCGGCTGCACCAGAAACTAAAACAATGTCACTTTCTTTTAATTTACCTACCTCTGTAATGCCAAAGTATGCGGTCATTCCAGGCATTCCTAAAGTGCCAATGTAAGTGGGTAATGGTGCCAGTTTTGGGTCTACTTTGTAATAGCCGTCTGCATTTGTAGCAATATATTGTTGCACACCGGCATAACCGGCAACATAATCACCTACTTTAAATTCTGGGTGATTGTTAGCTTCTATTACCTGACCAACAGAACCCGCTCGCATTACCGAATTTATTTCCATAGGCGGTATGTATGATTTTGCTTCATTCATCCAACCGCGCATGGCAGGGTCAAGCGAGACATAATGTTGTTGTAATAATACTTCTCCTTCTTTTATTTTAGGGATAGGATTAGACACTAATGACCATGTAGAAGCGTCTGCGTCACCTGTTGGTCTTTTTACAAATAATAATTGTTTGTTCATGAGTTAGTTATTTTATGATCAATCTGATAAGAGTTAGAATCTGATTGATTTTAATTTATAATCGTTGAGTGTTTATTTTTTCTTACTTGAAAAACTTTCTACATAGGCTTTCATCTTTGCTCGTATTTCGGGTTTCCACCAAAGTTCTGCTGCTTCTTTTAGGGAGTTTTCTCCATTTACATCTAATTTTTCAAGAAGGTGTTTTCGTATTTTCGCTTTGGTATTTCTCCAAATTTGCTGGTCTGCTTTCATGTAAAGTCGCATTTGCTTTTCAGCACGTTCCAAAACATTTTCTAACGGAACCAATTCATCTACCAAACCGGCAGAAAGCGCTTCTTTACCAGTTAACAATTTTCCCTCTAAAATATATCTGCTTGCTAATCCGTCACCCATCCAAAATGCATAGACCTCTGTCAGGTTTTGACTAATCTGAATATTTACGGCAACCTCGTTGAGTCCTATAACATATTTTTCCCCATCTGCCATGTACCGATTATCGCTGGCAACTGCTAAAACGCATCCTCCAGCAGGAGAATAACCGGTTATAGCAGATATAAAAGGTTTTTTAAATTGTACCAGTTCTAAATACAAACTACCAAAGGCAGAGAAGAAATCGCTAATTTGATTTTTGTCATACTGAAAGAGTTCAATTAAGTCCAATCCTGCAGAAAAATAATGCGGTTGACCAGTAAGGATAACACCTTTTACCTTGTTATTTGCAGCTATAGTTTTGAAAATTTCTCTCATTTCTGAAACCATTTCCGCATTAATAGCGTTTACCTTTCCACGGTTCATCTGTACAATAGCGTACTCGTCTTTATAAGTTATTTCTAATGTCTTCATATATTTTATAAGGAAGTTCCTCCGTCTAGTGTTAATGTTTGTCCTGTCATAAATTTAGAATTATCAGAAGCCAGAAAGCAAATGCCTTCTGCAATTTCATTGGCTTCACCAAATCTCTTCATAGGGATCATTCTTTTTAGCAAATCACCCATGTCAGGTCTAACGCTTAGCAGTTGGTCTAATAATGCAGAATGTGTGTAACCTGGGCAAACCGCGTTAATGCGAATATTTTTACTACCATATTCCAAAGCTGCGGATTTGGTCATACCTACCACGGCGAATTTGCTTGCACTGTATGAAAGATTATTTCCAGAAGCTTTAAGCCCCGCTAAAGAAGCTACATTGATTATGTTGCCATGACCTTGCCTCGTCATTTGTATAAGAGCTGCTTGCATGCAGTAAAAGACCCCTGTTTGGTTCACAGCAATAACATTATGCCAATCTTCATGTGTGTGCTCTGCAGTTTTTAATTGATGCTTGCCACCAATACCGGCATTGTTTACAATGACATCAACACGGTCGTATTTTGATACTGTTTGAGATATCAGTTCTTCTATCTCTTCATATTTTGTAACATCAGTTTTAATGGCAAATGCTTTGCCGCCGTTTTTTTTGATTTCATCAGCAATTTTTTCGGCGTTATCCAGGTTGATGTCTGAAACCACTACGTTTGCTTTGCGTTCACCTAATAGTTTAGCCGCTGCTGCACCAATACCGCTTCCGGCACCAGTTATAATTACTACTTTATCTTCTAAATTCATTTCTTCTATTTTAACCTTAGTATTCTAAGTGCTTATATTTTAAATCTCAAATTTTCAATCGCATTGAATTAATCTGGAATCCTGTAAAGACTGATCTCTAAAATGTGTGGGATAACCTTCTGCTTTTATCATCCATAAAAAATCAGCTGTAGAGTTATATTTTACGAGTAATATTTTATCCCATAACGCTTCATCTTCAGGTCCGATTAATATTCGTTGAGGTTTTCCCATATAAAGAATTTCAGCGTTCGCTTTTTGAAAGTAGGGCATAGCCGCTTTCATATACTCTTTATAAGATTCTGCTCCAGATAATCCGGTTTCTGCAACCGTATCTTTAAATTTTAGCAAGTTCATCATCACCACAGGTTTACCTGCAGGTAATAGCGAAAAGGCTTTTAACTGTTCTTGATTAATTTTATGATGTGATATTGTTTTCAAATATTTTAAAATAAATTATCGATTTGTTTTTTTTGAATTGCCTCCCAAGCTGTTTTACAGCATAATTCAGATGCTTTGTTTAGGTGCGCAAATTTTGGGTCGCTCGTATGTCCATTTTTATAGCGATAGTAGATTTGCTGAGCGATTACAGCAATTTTGAACAATCCGTAGGCATAATAAAAAATTAGGTTATCTACATTTCGTCCACTTTTTAAGGCATACTGCTGTACAACCTCTGCACGAAGAGGATTACCTTCCATAACCGTTGGAGACTGTAGGCCTTGCTTCATGAAATCTGGGTCTGCATACGTGGTCCAATACCCCAAAGAAGTACCTAGGTCCATTAAAGGGTCACCAAGTGTACACATTTCCCAATCTAGAATAGCTGCAATTTCTTTCCAGCTATTGTCCTTAAAAACCACATTGTCATATTTAAAATCATTGTGTATTAAAGTGTGATCATAGGTTTTGGGTTGATTTTCTGCCATCCATTTCATGACTTTCCCGGCAGTAGGGACATCATCTGTTGCGGCAGCTACATATTGTTTGCTCCAATTGGTTACTTGTCGCTCCACATAACCTTCAGGACGTCCCAAGTTTTCTAATCCTGCTGCTTTGTAATCTATTGCGTGAAAAGCTACAAAAGTATCTAGCCATGTATTGGAAATGGTCTTGAACTCTAGTGGAGTAATTTGTAGTTTATGTGCTTCTCTAGCAGTCAGGATAATCCCTTTTACTTTACTCATGATGTAAAATGGAGCTCCAATAATTGTAGTGTCTTCAGTATATGTATATGCTTTAGGGGTTTTATCGAATACAGTATTTAAGTTTGAAATAACCTTGTATTCTCGACTCATATCATGTCCTCGTTTTGGTGCAGCAAATGGAGGTCGACGTAAGACGTATTCCTTATTTTCAATTTTTAATAAGTAAGTAAGATTAGAAAAACCATTGGCAAATTGTTCTACTTGAAGTGGACTATCGCTATCTGCAATTAAGTTGTGCTCAAGAAGAAATTTCTTAAGATTAATTTCTTGTAATTCTTCACCTTTTCTAACCGGTTTTATATTCATATTTTTATTTTCTTTCCCAAGTAGGAGGGAAGCTTTTAAATTTTTAATTATCGTTTTATTTATTTGGCATATCTTTTTATGACATTTTTACCAAGTTGGCTCATATGCACCTCATCAGGTCCGTCTGCCAACCTAAGGGTTCTTGCAGCGGCATAAAAGTGTGCTAAAGGAGTGTCGTTGCTAACACCCATACCACCTAAAATTTGAATAGCTCTGTCAATTACTTTTAAGGTCATTTTTGGTGTAACAATTTTTATCATCGCAATTAGATCTTTAGCTTCTTTATTACCTAGTCTGTCCATTTTGTCCGCAGCAGATAGTACTAGCAATCGTGTTTGTTCTATTTCACACGCAGAACTGGCAATATCTTGTCGTATGCTACTATAGGTGTCTAATGTTCTACCAAAAGGTTTTCTTTTTGTGGTGCGCTCTGCCATAATTTCAAGAGACCTTTGTGCCATACCGATCAGGCGCATGCAATGGTGAATTCTACCTGGTCCCAATCTACCTTGAGCAATAGCAAAACCTTGTCCTTCACCTACCAATAGATTTTCTTTTGGTACACGAACATTTTCCAATAAAATTTCAGCATGCCCTTCTGGAGAGTCAGAATACCCAAAAACAGGTAAGTGTCTAATTATTTTTAGACCTGGGGTATCCATAGGAACTAATATCATACTCTGTTGCTGGTGTCTTGGGGCATCAAAATCTGTTTTTCCCATTACAATACTAATTTTGCAATTGGGGTTCATAGCACCTGACGACCACCACTTTTTACCGTTTATAATATATTCATCGCCATCGGCAACTATGGAGGTCTCAATATTCGTTGCATCAGAAGATGCAACTTCTGGTTCTGTCATTAAAAAAGCAGAACGTATTTCACCATTCATTAAAGGCTTTAACCATTGTTTTTGCTGAGCGGGAGTGCCATACTTAGCAAGTACTTCCATGTTTCCCGTGTCAGGGGCATTACAATTAAATATTTCTGGAACCCATATGGTACGACCCATTATTTCAGCTAACGGTGCATATTCTAAATTTGTTAATCCTGGACTTAAATCGCCGTAAGCTTTAGGTAGAAATAAATTCCATAAACCAGCATCTTTTGTTTTTTGCTTTAAGCCTTCTAATCCTGGCCATTTTTTCCAAGCATTATCCGGATGGTGATGAAAAGCATCAACCTCAGCTTCCACTGGAAGAATGTGTTCATCCACAAAAGCTTGTACTTTTTTCTGTAATGCAATTGCTTTTTCGCTATGTTCGAAATTCATTAGCTTTTTATTTTATCAACTTAATACTGAGTTCTTTTCTTATCCTGAGATTAAATAACCACCATCTACAGCATACACACCACCTGTCATATAAGAGCCGGCATCAGAGGCTAAAAGCATGACCACTCCCGCTAATTCATCTGGTACTGCAATTCTTTTTAAAGGTACTACTGCTTTGTAACCTGCAGCCAATTTATCATTTGACCAAAGTGCTTCACTAAGCTTCGTTTTAACCAATCCAGGGCAAACCGCATTAGAGCGGATACCATGTCTTCCCCATTCTTTTGCTTGATTCTTTGATAGCATTATTAATGCTGATTTTGAAATACTGTATAAGCCAAGATTAAAACCGGGGTGAATTCCTTCTACGGAAGAGATATTGATAATGCTGCCACCACCTTGTGTTTTCATATGCGGTTGTGCTAAGTTTGAAAGCAGCCAAGGCGCCTTTACATTTACATTCATAATTTTGTCAAAAACTTCGTTATCGGAAGCTTCTAAGGGACCATAATATGGGTTAATAGCAGCGTTGTTTACCAGTATGTCTATTCTGCCAAATTTTTCTATGGTTTTATTGATTAAAGCTTCACATTGGTCTGGATCACCAATATGGCATGCAATACCCACTGCATCAAAGCCAGCTTCGTTCAACTCTTTTGCAATGGCATCAACAGCATCTTGTTTTCTGCTACTGATGACTACCTTTGCACCGTTTTCAGCTAATCCTTTTGCTATAGAAAGTCCAATTCCTTTACTAGAGCCTGTTATTATTGCTACTTTGCCAGTAACATCAAATCTTTGTTTTATACTCATTTTATACTATTGGTTGCTACTTGTTTAATTAAATAATGATTGCAGAAGGGCACCTTAGTAAGATGCCTCTCTGTCTGCGCTCATGTTAATGGTTAGTGCAGTAAATTATGCAAATACTTCTTTATCTGTACCTATGGTTAAGGCTTCCCTATTATCTTTTAAAATTTCTGCTAGCCCTGAAGTTTTTGGTAGCTCATATTTAAAATAAAACTGCATGGTATGGATTTTACTTTCGTAGAATTCTGTACTATTATCGGTATTGCCCGTTACTAGGGCATTTTGCGCTTCCCTGGCTAAATCTAGCCATAACCAACCTATTAAAATGTTGCTGAAAAATTCCATAAATGGAGTGGCATCAGCTAAGAAACGTTGATAATCACCTTTCATGGCAAAGCCCATTAATGATTGTAATACCTCTTGTGTTAATTCTAATTTAGAAGCTAATTTCTTAGCGTAAGGTGCTAAAGAATCATGAGCCATGCTAGCTGTAATGGAGTTTTTGATTTCTTCGGATAATAATTGTAAAGCTTTACCATTGTTCATGGTAATCTTTCTGCCCAATAAATCTTGAGATTGAATCCCTGTAGTACCTTCGTAAAGTGCAAAAATTCTAATATCCCTTAGGTATTGTTGTAATACATAATCTGAACAGAAACCATATCCGCCTAAAACTTGTACGCCATTATCTACAGATGCTTTGCCCATTTCTGATGGATAGGTTTTAACAACGGGAGTCAAAATTTCCAATAGCAATCTATATTTCTCTCTGTCATCAGCTGTTGTACTTGATAATGAAAGATCTTGATATTTAGCAGCTAAAAAGATAAGGCTCAAAGAACCTTCTGATACTGCTTTTTGTAGCCATAACATTCTTCTTACATCCGGGTGGTTGATTATCAGTGTTTGCTCTTCATTGGCATCTTTTTTACCGGTACTTGTCAACTTACGCCCTTGAGGTCTTTCATTTGCATAATTTAAAGAAGCGTGGTAAGCTGCCGTTGCAATTGCTGCACCACCTCTACCAACACCAATTCTGGCACCGTTCATCATCAAGAACATATATTTAAGACCTTGGTGAGGTTCACCCACTAACCAGCCTTTACAATCCTCTTTATCACCAAAGAACAGGTGTGTAGTACAATAACCTCGCTGTCCCATTTTCTGAAAATCAGCCACTGTGGTCACATCGTTTGGAGTTAAGCCTCCGTCTTCTGTTGGTCTCTTTTTAGGTACTACAAACAGTGAAATTCCTTTAGTACCGGCCGGAGCACCTTTTATTCTAGCTAGAACCAAGTGAACAATATTTTGCGCACCAGTGTAATCTCCTCCAGAGATAAATATTTTTTGTCCGTGAATTTTATATGAATCGCCATCTGGGGTAGCAGAAGTTACTATATCCGATAATGAACTACCAGCTTGTGGTTCTGTTAAACACATGGTGCCGCCCCAAGTACCTTCCATCATTTTAGGCACATAGGTTTCGTTTAATTCTTTATTTGCAAAATGGGTTATTAATTCGGCAGAACCAACCGTAAGTCCAACATAACCAGGTAGGTGGTTGTTAGCTGCTTCTTGAATAAAAGCAGAAGCATTTAAGACCATTTGCGGTAATTGCATACCACCATCTTCATAAGAAAAAGAGCCGGAAATAAAGCCCATTTCACCAGCAGCCTTCATGTATTTGTTTACCTGTGGATGAACAACAATTTCACCATCTTTAAAATGGGCAGGTTGTTCATCCATTTCTCTGAAATACGGAAAGAGTTCTTTATCAGAAAAGTCCTTAACAGAATTCAAGAGCATTTCTATAGACTCTTTGTCATACTCTGCATATCGTTCTTGATCAAGAACTTCTTGCACGTTATGTACTTTATATAATAAAAATTTAAGGGTTTCTAAATCTACATATTGGTTTGCCATATCTAATTTTGTCTTTGAAATTATCGTACGACAATTTAGAATTAATTCATATGAAACTTATTAAACCAGTTTAATAAAATAAAAATATTAAGTTAAAATTTTGCGATTATGATAATATAAAGGGTGTAAAACAGGCTTAAAATGAGTAGTTCTTAATATAATTGGCTTTATTGAGAAATGCTAATTCGCTTTCTAATCTTTGAAAGTCCTACAGGTGTTAGCCCTAAATATGAAGCAATTAGGTACTGTGGCACCCTTTGGAGTAGATCAGGTCTTTTCTCCAATAAGCGCAAATAACGTTCCTCATTGGTTCTGTTGCTTAATCGCTCTACCCGAGTAAATATTTTCATAAAGGCTTCTTGCATTGACAGGCGACCAAAACGTTCCAATTGATGAGATTTTTTAAAAGAGTTTTCACCATCGGTCTTTAGTATGGCATAAACGACTGTATTTTCAGAAGCTCTTAAATAATAGTCTGAAGGTGTTTCTTTTACGTAAGCGGGTAAGTCTGTAAAAAAGATATCCTCTGTATAGAATTCAAGCACTTTTTGCTCACCTTCTTCCAATTTATAATAGTAAATACAGCCTTTTGCAACATAGTAAAAGTGCTCTACCATTTGCCCGGGAGAAATTAAGGTATCACCCTTTTTAACATCTATTCTTTTATAATAGCGTAGCCAGTGATTCAAAAGTTCTTCGTCCACCTCTGTATATGAGAGAATTTTATTTTTAAGATTTTTAAGATAATCTATGGAAGCGGATGCAGTCATTATTTATAAATACCTTTTGGGACTTTATAAATATAAGAATTTTGTTGAATTTAGAAATTTCTTAATGAGAGCGGTTAAAGAAATAACATGTGTCCTACAAAATAATTGACCGATCCGTCAACCTATTACATTGAAAATAAAAAGATTATCAGCTAGTAATTCTACCGGTCTTTTTTTTAATTTTTATTGCCGCCGAAGTTATACGTTAATTTCGCAATAACTCTTCTACCGATTGCAGGCATATTGACCAAAGCTCTATATTCATTGTCAAATAAATTTTGAGCGGATAGGTCTACCGCTAGTCCATTGTCAAAAACATAACCGATACCAGCATCTACTAAGTTTTTTTCTTGTACTTCCCCAGAAAATTGTCCGGCACTTGCAGTAAACGCATCATCATGTTGAAAAGATACGTTTGCTCTAATTCCTTTTTCTGCTCCATAATTTGCACCTAATCGATATTTATTTGCAGGTGCATTTAAAAAGGTAGTAAATGGGGCGGTACCGTCACCTTGTTCCCTTTCAAATTCAGAAGCATTAACCCAAGAATAGTTGCCGAAGAATGTTAACTTATCCGATGCAAAATATTGCAGACCTAAATCTGCGCCATATCTTGTATAAGGAGCATCAAAAACTCTGTAACCTGCAGCAACATGTAAGATTCCATCATCTTGTGGCACTCTATTAGTTTCAACACTACCTGTTGAATAAAAGTTTGGTATTAAAGCGGCAGTACCTGCATATGCCTGCGAAACTAATCCAGTTGCTACTTCTTGAGATAATCCTGCTTCGACCAAAGCGCCAATTAATTCCCCGGTCTTAGCTAAGAAAGGGTCTTGGCTAAATTCGGTCAAACCAATTAACGGAGCAATTGCTGTAAAGTCAAAACCGCCTCTTTCTGTAATAGCATACAAATCAAGAGAAGCAGAAAATTTATCACCTATAATTCCTTTGTAACCAACTTCATAAGTCTTAGAAGTTGCTATTACCCCACGTACTGTATTGGTTAAATTATTATTAGGTGCACCGCCTTCCAATGCGTTGATTCCAAGAAATGTTCCGTTATTTCCTGTAGGGCTATTTGCCAACACGCCTTGAATATCATCAATAAAATCTTCTAAACCGTTGGCTTGCATAGCAGCAATTAATGAGCCTGACGCAAATTGATGTACAAATTCATTTGTAAGACCTCCAGTACCTAATAACTCCTTTGGTAATTCTTGTGGAAGTGCACCGGCAAGAGGTGTTAGGGACTCAATGGGTATACCGGTCGCCGCACTTATACCAGCAGCCGTTACATTATGATTTAAAAATTCGATACTTGTTGCATTATCAAATGAATGAATGTCATTTGACCCAGCTAACCAAAAATCAAAAAAGCCCGGAACAGGAGAATTTACTGGGAAATCGTAATTCCATTCAGACGCAGAAGGAGAGAAGCTAGCATTATTAAAAGAAGCTCTAAAGGTATGTTTTGGACTTGCCTTATACACTAATGCAATTCTAGGAGCAATGGCAGTCTCGTCAGGAATATTAAATTTATCAAAACGTCCTGCTAAAACTAAATCTAACTTTTTCGCCAATTCAAATTTACCCTGTGCATAAATACCGAATACATTATAATCATCATCGTCTTCATTTCTACCATGCACTAATCCCTCGGTATCTGTTTTAGTAAGACGGTAATCTGACCCAACCGTAAAATTTGAATTTAAAAAATCAGGAATATCGAAGTTGTATTGCAATTGCCCTTCGTATTGTTTTAGAGCTAATGGGGTTCTATTTCCTGTTTGATATAAGAATATAGGTCTGTCTTCAGGGCCAAAATTAGTGTGAGTAGTATAAAATTGAGCAAACAATCCACCTTTTTGCATTCTTGCCTGTCCCCAAATTTCTTGCGGTTGTGATAGACCTTCTCCCAAATCATTATAGAACACAGAAGAAGATTGATTTAATCCACCTGCTACAATGATACTTAAATCATCTTGCGGACGGAATTCCAATGTGATATCTGAACCCATATTCCAATAATAATCTTGCATTACATTTCCATCTGCTCTAGGGGTTAATTCTAGGATTGTTTTACCAGGACTACTATCATCTACTACACCTGTAGATGTTAATGAAGGTTGTACAATGGTAGATTGAAACTTATCTATTTGCCTAGTAAATGTTCCATCAGCTGCGGTTGTGCCTTCAGAACCATCAAGTGTAAATTCATCACCTCTATTGTATTGGAGATTTATTTTGAAACCGAATTTATCAGAAACTTTGGTAGCATGTCTTAAGGCGGCTCCATATGTATTTAATTCACCACCATAAACTTGAAGAGTGGTACCAGGGTTGTCTATTGCGCCTTTGGTTATAAAATGTATTACACCAGAAGTTACTCCTGGTCCATAAAGTGCAGAACCTGCACCTCTAACCACTTCAATTCTTTCAATATCAATATTACTGAGTCCAGATTTGTCTGATTGAAAGGTATTATTTCCTGGAGCCACTAAACTCCTGTAATCTTTAATAGGAAATACTCTTGTACTAAAGGTACTAGCAGCTGCCCTCATTTCAAAATTCATTCTAGAGCCAGATTGCTGTTGAACGGTAACACCAGGTACATTCACCAAATTTCTTGCGGCATCAATTTGTGGTGAGCCTACTAATTTTTTAGCTGAAAGGACGGTGACCGAAGCGGGTGCCTCCTGTACTTTTTCTCTTCTACGTGAAGCAGATATTACAACTTCATCTACAATAAAAGCTGTTTGTTTTAAATCATATTTTAAATTGGTGTTAGCACTTGTTACCGGCATAATTTTAGAAGCATAGCCGGCGTAACTAATCGATAAGTTCCAAGGTAACGGTTCATTGCTGGTTATTGAAAACTTACCATCATAATCTGTACTTGCACCTATATTAGTTCCTTGAATTATAACGTTGGCGCCAATTAAGGGTTCGCCTATTTCTGAATCTGTAATGACTCCAGAAATTGTGGTTTGTGCTGTAAGAGCGAGTGTTGAAAGTGCAAAAATTGCCAATGTTGTTAAGAGGAATTTTTTCATTTTGGTTGATTGGTTTAATGTTCGCCCTAATATATGTCAATTATTGAATAATTAAATTAAACTAGTTTAATAAATTAATTTAATAATTTTTATATTAAAATTTTATGTAAATGATAATTTTATGGTCTTTTTAGTGACTTAAATTAAAACTGATGATATTGTAATTTGTATAAGGATTCACAGCTAAGCAATTGCTTTTGAAATCTATTTCATTGAGGAAAACAATTTTATTAGCTAGAGGTTGTGGAATAGTTTAAAATGTAGTTAGATTTAGAAAACAGTATTATTGGAGTGCTTTTAATGTGTAGGTCAAAAAAGCTTGTCTCCGTAATTAGTGTACCATTTTTCTGCATAAAAAAACCTCGCTGATGTAGCCGCGAGGTTTTTTTAAATATCATAAATAAGTAATGGTTGTATTAGTTACATTGTAGGATTGTATTATACCACTTCAAAAAGACCGGCAGCACCCATTCCACCACCAACACACATGGTAGAAACTACATATTTTGCTCCACGTCTTTTTCCTTCTATTAATGAATGTGCGACCATTCTTGAGCCCGACATACCATAAGGGTGACCAATGGAAATAGCACCGCCGTTAACATTCATTAATTCATTGGGAATACCTAATTTTTCTTGACAGTACAGTACTTGAACAGCAAAAGCTTCATTAAGCTCCCAAAGTCCGATATCACTCATTTTTAGTCCATGTGCCTTTAATAGTTTTGGAATGGCATATACAGGACCAATTCCCATTTCGTCTGGCTCGCAACCGGCAACCGCAATACCACGATAAATGCCCAATGGGGAAACACCACGTTGTTCTGCTAATTTTGAATCCATTAAAACACAGGCAGATGCACCGTCAGACATTTGGCTGGCATTACCTGCAGTTATAGTACCACCTTCATTCACTAAACGCAAACCTGCAAGACCTTCGGCGGTTGTTTCAGGTCTATTGCCTTCATCCTTATTTAAATAAGCAGGATGAAATCTCATTTCTTTGGTTTCCTTATCTACGATAGCCTTTACCGTTTCTACAGGTATGATCTCATCGTCAAATTTACCGGCTTCTTGTGCAGCTGCGGTTCGCATTTGAGATTGAAGTCCGTAAGCATCTTGCGCTTCGCGGCTAATTTTATAACGTTTGGCAACCACTTCTGCTGTTTGCAGCATTGGCATATAAACATCTTTATGGACTGCCTTTAATTTTTTGTCTACCATATGAAACGTATTCATATGGTCGTTTTGTACCATAGATATAGATTCTACTCCGCCACCTATAGTAATACTCATACCGTCATGTAAGATTTGTTTTGCAGCTGTTGCAATGGCCATCATACCAGAAGAACATTGACGGTCAATGGTCATGCCAGAAACGGTTACAGGTAAACCGCCGGCAAGTGCTGCCATTCTGCCTATATTCATACCAGATGTTCCTTGAGGTAAAGCACAGCCCATAATAACATCATCTATTTCTGCGGGGTCTACACCAGCACGTTTTACTGCTTCGTGAATGGTCCAGCCTGCCATTGTTGGAGTTTGTGTGGCATTCATAGCGCCCTTATAGGCTCTTCCCATAGGAGTTCTAGCGGTTGATACAATTACTGCTTCTTTCATTTTTAGGATTTAAGTTTTTTACATATTTATTAATAGTGCTGAGACCAAATCTTTATGCGATATTTTAGAGATTAAATGAATTCACTTTTAATCTTTTAATTAGTCATTAAAAAGATATGCACTTGTGGATATTTGTTTAGGTAGTCTAGACTTATTAATAACAATGGTATATAAACATTGATAATTAATCAATATTTTAACATTATATCATTGATTTAATATAATAGTTTAATGAAATCTTGTTTATTCATAAGAATTTTGTTCTTAGCTTATGCGTTATTTTTTTTAGTAAGGTGTTTTTTAATGCATAGATTATCTCGTTTCCAAAATTAAAATTCGGTAAAATTTGCTATGAGTTTAGAAATGTAAAGTCCGGTTCTTCTAGATTATTTTCAAAAGGGAATAGGTTTAACCACGAACTTTTGTTTTTTTTATACTTAAATTGTTCCACTTACAATCAGTTACTATACATGCAGACAATTAAGGAATTAGTAGAGTTGATAACTCTAAAAAAAATAGAAGAAACCATATTTGAAGGGCAAAACTACCAAGCACCTTGGGGAAGGGTTTTTGGAGGGCAAGTATTAGCACAATCTTTACATGCTGCTTATCAAACTGTTCCAGAAGATCGTATAGCCCATTCGTTACATGGTTATTTTATTTTGGGTGGAGATTTGAGATATCCTATCCGTTATGAGGTAGATACCATTAGAAATGGGGGGAGTTTTACTACCAGAAGAGTAGTGGCGAAACAAAATGGAGTAGCTATTTTTAATATGGCGGCATCTTTTCAGGTAAAAACTGACGGAGTAAACCATCAGTTTCCAATGCCCAATTTAATTCCACCAGAGAAATTAACCACAAGTTTAGAACAGGTTGAAGAGATAAAAGATTTACATCCTACCGCATATAAAAGACTTAAAGCGATACAGCCTAAGGTGTTCGAATTTAAGCCAGTAGAAAAATTTACCACACAGTTGGTAGAGAATGGTTCTCCTTTCTTTAATACTTGGCTTAAAACTTCTGATGCTACTGAAATTAGTTTGCCCATGCAGCAACAGTTATTAGCCTATGCCTCTGATTATAATTTGCTGACGACGGCAACTTTGCCACACCGAGAAGAGTTGAATAAAGGAGAAACGTTTTACGCCAGTTTAGATCATGCCATCTGGTTTCATAGAGACTTTGATATTACAAAATGGTTGTTATATAGTATGGATAGCCCAAGTGCATCTAACTCTCGTGGTTTTGCAAGAGGTAGTGTTTATGACAGAAAAGGAGTTTTGGTTGCTTCGGTTGCGCAAGAAGGTTTAATGAGGCAGAGTATTAAATAAGTGACTAAAAACTTTTAAGAATTCCATTAGTATCGAGTTTTTAAAATCCTTTAAATAGATTTTTAAAATAGTGTTTTGGCTTTAATTTGTTAAATGCTTGTAATCCCTTATTTTTATTGAATATCTATCAATAATTCGCTTAAATTTTGCTATTTTGATTATTAAATCTTTTTGGAGTGAAAAGCGTCTTTTTTAGCTTTTTTTAGTTCAAAATAATAATCGGTCAATAATGAATTTAAGGATATTCTTTCTCGTCCTGTTTTACTCAATAAGCTTCTTGTCTTATGCTCAATTCAACAATTTTAAGTTTGAAAACTTAGATACCGTTGATGGATTATCGAGCAGTACTTGCTTAACTATTTTTCAAGACTCAGAAGGTTTTATGTGGTTTGGTACTATTGACGGCCTTAATAAGTATAATGGGTACGAGTTTGAAGTGTACAGGTCAATATTAAATGACCAAAATTCAATTAGTAATAATAGAATTAATGCAATTGTAGAAGGAGAAGACGGTAATTTATGGATAGGAACTAACAATGGCTTAAATTACTTTAATAAGAAAACCAATAGTTTTCTTAGAGTAGATCTGTACAAGCAACTTTCCTTATCTAATAATCCACGTAAATTTATAAATGCTTTACTTTTTGATGAAGAAAAGAATGCCTTGTGGGTAGCTACCAATAATGGTGTCATAAAAATTTTACTTGAAGAGTTTAATGCAGATGTATCTGAATTAAAATTTTATTATTATCTAAATGATGATTCTAATTTAAATTCGTTGGATAATAATATAGTTAATGTAATTCTTAAAGATCAAAACAATGAAATTTGGTTAGGAACCAATGGTGAATATTTAAATAGATATAACGCTGAGCAAGATAATTTTGATCGTGTATTAATAGAGAACACTTCTAACTACGAATTAAACCATATACCTAAGAATATATTTGTTGATGCTGATAATGATTTTTGGATAGGAAACAACCTCTCAAACATTATTCATTGGAATAGGTCTAAAAATAGCTTTTCTCATATATCATTTACAGATGAAACCGATATTGCCATTCGAGATATGCATTTAGATGAAGATGGTAATATTTGGGCATCAACAGATGGTTATGGAGTGTTCATTTTAAATAAGACCGAAGAAAGAATAATTCAGAATTTAGTCAATAATTTTTCCGATTCATTTTCATTGCCTAACAACAAACCATCTAAAATTTATGAAGATTGTAATGGTATTTATTGGATAGGTAGTTACGATAAAGGTGTAAGTAAGTTAGACCCGTCGCAATATGCTTTTGGTCATTATTACTATCAACCTGGCAACCCAGATGGTCTTAACGAGAAAATTGCACAATCTGTTCTGGCAGACTCAAAAGACAGAATTTGGATTAGTGCCTACAATGGCGGGTTAAATCTATTAGATCAAGAAGAAAATACATTTCAACATTTTCGGCATAATCCTAAGAATATCAATAGCATAAGTTCAGATAGAATACTATACACCTTTGAGTCTAAGAATAGGAAAATTTGGGTATGTACTTTAGATGGGGGATTAAATAGATTTGATCCAGAAAGTTATAATGTTAAACGTTATTTGCACAATGAATCTAACCCTAATACCATAGGCCAAAATTCCGTTTGGTCAGGGGTAGAGGATAATGATAATAGAATATGGCTTGGGTTGAGAACAGAAGGTTTAAGTCTTTTTGACCCTGTAACCGATAAGTTCTATAATTTTAAAAATATAGCTGGCAAGGAAAACGGTCTGGCCAGTAACTTTATATTCTATTTATTCGTTGATTCTAGAAATAGGTTATTTGTTGGCACTTCTTTAGGGTTAAATTATATTGAATTAAACCAGTTTAATGAAAGAATACCTGAAACATTGACATTTAGCGAAATTAAAAGATCAGGTATTGAAGACAACCTAATCAATCATATATCTGAAGATCATTTAGGTAATATTTGGTTGGGCGCAGATACTGGTATTTATAAATTAGATTCAGAATTTAATGTCCTTAAGTCATACACCTCAAAAGAAGGTTTACCCAATAATTTGGTGGTTGGTGTACAAGAAGATGATAATCACAACTTTTGGATTACAACAAAAAGCGGACTTTCATTTTTAAATACAGAAACAGATCAATTAAAGAACTTTAATATTCATGACGGGTTGCAAGGGCCCGAATACCAAAGTAAATCTATTGAGAAAACCAGTGATGGTAGAATTATAATAGGAGGCATAAACGGATTTAATATATTTCACCCAGATGATATTACGTTAAAACCTTCATCACCGCTAAAACCTAAGATTACTCAATTTACATTGAATAATATACCCGTAGTTGTTGGTGATACGATTAATGAGAGGATTTTATTAGAGGATAAGTTAGAGGACTTAGATAATTTAAAATTGAACTATGATGAAAATTATGTCGCATTCGATTTTTTGGCACTTAATTTTGAAAACCCGGAAAGGGTAAAATATGCTTATAAATTGCAAGGTCTTGATAACGATTTTGAAACCATTGGTACTAAAAGAGAGGTTAGCTATGCTAATCTAAGTCCGGGTAAATATGGCTTTGAGGTGAAGGCATCTTTAGATGGCAATTGGGAGCAAGCTAAGGCAACAATCGTTAATTTTGAAGTTCTTTCACCACCATGGAGAACCTGGTGGGCTTATGTACTTTATATCTTATTAGGTGTATTGGTTTCGTACTTAGTATTACGTTACTATACCCAAAAAGTTCAAGAAGCCCAAGAGCATGAATTGGATCAGATGAAGTTACAGTTCTTTGTAAATGTATCTCATGAATTTAGAACACCGCTTACTTTGATTATGAATCCGGTAGATAAGATATTAACTAACTATAACTACAACCCAGAAGAAGTAAAATCATCAGCTATTTCTATACAACGTAGTGCACGTAGGTTATTACACTTAGTAAATCAATTGTTAGATTATAGAAAGATGGATGTAGGTATGGCACCACTTCAATTAGAAAAAGGAAACATTGTAAAATTTAGCGAAGATATTTTCTCCCTATTTGTTGGTCTTGCCAATAAGAAAGAGATTGAGTATCGATTTATATCGGAATCTGAGGATATTGTTTTCTTATTTGATTTAGATAAGGTAGAAAAGATCATTACCAATTTAATTTCAAATGCTTTAAAATTCACCAATTCAGGTGGAGAGATAACTTTTTCAATAAAAAAGATATCTCAGAAAAAAAGCTCGTCGAAATTGTTATTCCTTAAAAAGGAAATGACAGGAGACTTCGTTGAAATTACGGTTACTGACTCTGGTATAGGTTTAGATAAGGAACAGATTAAAAATATATTCTCTCGTTTTTATCATATTGATATTACCAAATCTGGTACAGGTATTGGGCTCAACTTTACACAAGCATTGGTTGAAAAACATGGAGGTGAAATTTATGTTGAAAGTGAATATGGGGTAGGGAGTAAGTTTGTTGTCAGGTTACCTTTAGATAGCAAGTTGGCACCAGTAGAAGTTGAGAATGTAAAAAATGAATTCTTGATAAATTCAATGAAGTCTGTAGAATATGAGATGTACATTGCAGATGATGAAAATTTAATATTACCTAATCTAAATTCAGAAAGTGAAATAGAAAAACCTACAATTTTGCTTGTAGAGGATAATAAAGAATTGCGTCAACATTTAAAGAACGATTTGCAGGATAAGTATAAAGTGTTGCAGGCAAAGAATGGCGAAGAAGGATTGGAAATGGTTAAAAAACGCTATCCTGATTTGGTGATAAGTGATGTAATGATGCCTAAGATGGATGGATTTGAAATGTGTAGATTATTGAAAACCGAGTTTGAGACATGCCATATACCGGTAATTCTACTTACGGCAAGAAGTCTAGAGATTGATAGGGTAAGTGGGTATGATAATGGTGCCGATGCCTATTTATCCAAGCCCTTTGTAACAAGTGTTTTAAAATCTAGAATTAGAAATCTTATTGAAGCGAAAAAAAGACTTAGAAAACGTTTTTCTGAAATTGGAGGAATTTTTCCATCGAGTGAAGTCACTACAAATAATATGGATGAAGTATTCCTGGATAAGGCTACTAAGGTAGTGTTAGATAATGTAAGTGATGAAGATTTTAAGCAAGATGATATTTTAAAAGAATTAGGTATTGGTCGATCTCAATTCTACCGTAAAATAAATACATTGACGGGGAATAACCCTAGTCATTTTATACGAACAATTAGACTTAGATATGCAGCTGAGTTATTGGAACAAAAGAACTATTCTATCAAAGAAGTAACGCATATGTGCGGTTTTAATTCAACAGCGTATTTCAGTAAAACCTTTAGAGAATTGTTCAATGTTACGCCTACAGAATATATGGAAGGAAATAAAGGTGAAACAGTTGAGGATAGAAAGTAAATAACCTTGGAGCAAAACCACGAAACATTGAAAGGAAAAAACACTTTGATTTCAAGACAAACCTCGAAGCATTTTTAATCTCGATTATGGAGTAACTGGTCTTCAATTAGATAAACTAGTTGGGTATTTTTAAGAATGCAGATTTAAGTTAGAATTAATTCTCTATTCATTCACTGAACAAAGCCAAGTAGCAACAGGAATACTAATTGAAATTGCTATTTAATATTATTTTGATGTAATCATTACCGAGAGAAGTGTATTTCTTACTGACAATAAGAGTTGCTTGGAATTAACGAATGATAACTCTGATAGAAATGTCTATTCTCGCAATTATACAAAAATAAAAGGCAGCTATACATAATGTATAACTGCCTTCAAACTAACTCAACACAAATTATTTAGTAACCAGGATTCTGGTTTATATTAGAATTTAAACTTATTTGAGATGTAGGAATTGGGAATAAATAATTATCTCTAGAGAAATTACGGGTAGCAGCTGGCTGAACAATTAAAGCTCTTCTTTCACCAACTCCTGTATCTGTAACTCCTTCTCCAAAACCATATCCACCAGGTGTATATAATTCTGGGTTATCTTCATAAACAGTACCTTCTATAACGGCACCATAAATAGTTTCTCCCAATTCATCTTCTGCAATACCCCATCTTTTCAAATCATTGAATCTTGTTGCACCTTCTGCATAAAGCTCAATAGTACGTTCTCTTCTAATTTCCGTTTCAATATCCATATTATTGGAAGCCAAGAAAGAATTGGAGATTGCAGGTAAACCTGCTCTAGCCTTAACTAAGTTTATTGATTCATCCATTTCAGCATCTGTGAGGCTACCATTTAATTCAAATAACGCTTCGGCGTACATTAAATAGACTTCTGCCAAACGAATAAAAGGCATGTCATAAGCTTCTGTCTTTGTAGCTCTGTAAGCTTCGTCAGTACCCCATTTCCAACTCATGAATTTAGAGTTGAAGTAACCAAAATTGTTTGTACCGTTTAAGGTTACATCTCCATTCTGTGGTATCTCACCAAGATTCTTGTGGTACGTGAAATATGCTGTCATTCTATAATCTCTATCTTGAAATTCATCGGGTGTATTTCCATAACCTTGAAATAAAGGAGACTGATCAATAGGTAAACCATCGGTATTCAAGAATAGATCCATCATTTTTCTACTAGGCTTAACTCTACCTTCATAAACGTGGCTAAGTAAATCGCCAGCTTGTCTAAAAGTAAAATCATACTTGTTATAGAAAATAAATTCTTTGTTGGTAGCTTTATCTAATCCTGCAGGGTTAGAACCACCATCTTCTAGGTTGAATAAGAAATTAGAACTTAAGTTATTTAACTCATCATTATAATCCCATAGTTCAAAACCACCTTGGTCCATTACAGTCTTAGTTAATGTCACCACTTCCTGTAAATAAGTTGTTATGTTAGAAGCATTAAAACCTTCACTACCGGCACCAACACCTGTACCATCACCATCAGTAGTTGTACCTACGTTTTTCATCCAAGTAGCCTCATGTAATAAAACATCTGCTTTAAAAGCCATAGCAGCCCATTTGCTGATTTTACCTTTATCTTCTGAAGCAATTTGTTGTTCAGTTGGTAAACCTGCAATGGCGTCATCTAAGTCTGCCAAAATTTGAGCAACAACTTGATATCTACTACTACGAGGCGCGCTTAGCTCTTCATCACCAACATCTAATGGTCTTGTAACTAAAGGAACACCGCCAAAACGCTGCACCAAATTAAAATATTGGTATGCTCTATGAAATTTTGTAGCGGCAACGTAAGGCACAATGCTTTCTTCACCTTCGTAGGCTTCAGCTCTTTGCAGTAAAAGATTCATATCTCTAATTGCAGAATAGGGAGCTGAGTAATATCCGTCTGATTCTGGTGCTCTAGTATCACCTCTACTATAAATTTGCATGTCACTATCCTCGGTATACCCAACCAAATCAGAACCATGATCGGCATAAACACCTTGGTCAAACCTCCAAGTCATTAGGTCTAGGTAAAATTGATTAGATCCAGTTAGAAAATGTTCTGCTTCGGTATAGTATACCTGATCTGTTATTGATGCAGGTGGGTCTAGGTCTATAAAGTCGTCTTCACAAGATGTAAAGAAGACCATTAGGCATGGTACTATTATATATATTATTTTTTTCATCTGTATATGATTTTATGATGTATTAACTACTTATTTAATTGTATTAGAGCGATACTTTTAAACCTAATGCCCAAGTACGCATAAATGGGTATGCACTGTTGTTAGAACTCGCTTGAAATTCAGGATCGTAACCATCCTTAACACTTGTTAATTCAAATAAATCATTTCCCGAGAAATAGATTCTGATGTTGTTTATAGGTGTGTTTCCAATATTTAAATCTCTAAAGTTGTATCCTATAATAAGAGACTTCAATCTCATATATCTATTATTCTGTAGAATGTGATCTTTACTTCTGTAGTTCCATGCAGATAAACCACGTTGTGTAGTCAATCTAGGGAATTCTGCATTTCTATTATCTTCTGTCCATGTTCTACCTAACCATGTGTTAGACTGATTTTGCCATTCAGCTTGAAAAGGCTGTGCAAAATATCCTGTTCTATAGATGTTATGATCTAGAGCACCTTGAAAAAATGCGCTCAGGTCAAAATTCTTATACTTTAGGTCAAAATTAAACCCGTAAACATAGTGAGGTGCAGCATCACCATGATAAGTTAAATCTTCATTGTCCAATGTGCCATCTCCGTTAGAATCAACAACGCGCATATCACCAGGTCTTAAAGCATCGTTTGATGTCTGTAGCGGTAATATTCCACCTTCGTTTAAACTAGCGTAATAAGCATCAACTTCAGCTTGAGAATCAAAATAGCCATCGGTTTCCCATAAAAAGAAAGAGTTTATAGGTCTGTTTAATATATTCTGTCCATCTTCGGCAGAGTTCAAGTTTTCGAAAATAGTTTGAGCACCATCATATTGGGTAATTTCATTTCTGGTATCACTCATGTTTGCGCTTACGGTGAATTCTAAATCACTTATATTTCCTTGGTATCCTAGCATAGCTTCCCAACCATCGGTTTCCAATGTTCCAATATTTGTAAATGGGGTTGCGGTACCTAAAACAGCTGTTTCAATACCTCTAACTAACATACCTACATTTTCTTTTTGATAAAGATCAAAAGAACCGAAAACCTTGCTGTTGAACAGTCTAAAGTCAACACCTATTTCTTTGGTTACAATTCTTTCCCAAGTGGTGCTACTACTAAATAAGCTACTAGCTACAGAGGTTGCTTGTTGGCCTGCATTTGTCTCTCCAAATACGGTATTACCAAAACCTACGGTAGACAAATAACTAAAATTGCCTATACCCGAAGTACTACCAAGCTCACCATAACCACCTCTTAACTTTAAGAATGAAATTAAGTTACTATCTTGTAAGAACTCTTCTGAGCTAATTACCCAACCACCGGAAACACTACCATAATTGGACCATTTTGCACCATCGGCAAATCTTGATGAACCATCTCGTCTACCTTGCAATTCCAATAGGTACTTGCTTTTGTAATCATAGTTAATACGGCCTATATAACCAAAGAACCCCCATGAAGTACCGCCACCAGAAGTGGTTACCAATTGATCTGTAGCTCCTAAGTTAATATCGTAAACCCCATAATCGACAAACCCGTTTCTTTTGATATAATATTCGTTAACATCGTTTTTTTCTGCTTCTATAGCCACAAGTCCCGATAGGTTGTGATCACCAAACTGATTTGAATAATTTAAAGTTGCTTTGTAGTTTTTATAGGTGATATTACCATCATTATTGTCAGGACCCGTACCTTCTTGAATAGAGGTAGTATTATTTATATTGTTAGAGAATTTTCCGCCCCAGCTATAAAGTGGCACAGAAACAGCATAGGATTGATATTCACTATTTTGTCTACTAATTGCATAAGAGCCTGTAATATCTAAGTGATCGGTTAATTTATATTTCGCTAAAGCAGATATTTTAAACTGCTCTACCGTTTTGTTTTCACGGCCACCATCAATAACTTGTGCAACACCATTTCTATCACCTGTAATTAAGTCACCACCAAAATTTGCATAGTATTGGCCATCTGCATTATACGTTGGGAAAAGTGGAGCATCCCAAGTAGCGGCCTCTCTACCCAAGCCACCTGATGGTCCAGAAAATTTGTTGTTGAAATAGGTAATATTCGTATTTACATTTAACCTATCACTTATATCAACACCGTAGTTCATTGAGAAGTTATACCTGTCAGAACTATCATCTGCTACTTTTAAACCACCAACGTTATTGTCATAACCTGCAGAAATACGAAAGTTACTTGTTTCGGTACCACCAGATATACTAATATTATGTTGGCTAGAATACGAGTTACCGAACATTTCATCAAATCTAGGAGCGTTACCCAACCAAATGTTTCCGTTAATAGGTAAATCATAATACCCTTCAAAACCAGAAGCAATTCTGTCAACTGTTTCAAGATCGTTCCAAAAGAAATATCTTGGCGGCTTTCCAGAAGCAATATCTTCACGAGCTGCTGCTGCATATAGTTGTCCGTATTGTGACATTGTCGGTGTTGGTGGGCGAATACCTATAGTACCAACTCTAGAAACAGTACTGATATCTACAGAAATTTTTCCTTTACCTTTTTTAGTAGTAACAAGAATAACACCACCGGCAGCTCGAGAACCATATACAGATGCAGATCCACCTTTTAATACACTAATACTTTCAATATCATTGGGGTTCATGTCATTAAATGATGATGAGTTAATAGAAGGAATTCCATCAATTACAATTAATGGTTCTATACCATTTATAGAAGAAGCACCTCTAATTAAAAAATTAACCCCTTCATCACCAGGTCTAGATGAGGTACGCGTAACTACTAAACCAGGAGTTCTTCCTTGAAGTGCCAATGCCGGACTACCAACAGCCAAATCTTCAAAAGCTTCAGCTTTTACCTGTTCAACAGAACCGGTTAATGTTTCTTTTTTGGCAGTACCATAACCTACAACTACCACTTCATCTAATGCAGTGGTATCAGGTTCAAGCGATACGTTGATAACATTTTTTGAACCAACGGCAATTTCTTGCTTTAGAAATCCTAAATAAGAAACTACGAGTATAGCATCTGATGAAGGAACGGTAATTGAGTAATTACCATCAAAATCAGTAACTGTACCTGTGGTCGTTCCTTTTACTACAACGGCAACACCAGGTAGCCCCATGCCGTCATCACTACTTACTATGGTACCTGTAATAGTAAGTTGTTGTTCTGAGTTTAATAAATGTACATCACTAGATAGAGTATTACTAGCTGTAATCGCGAAAGCATTGTTCGTACACAAAACTACAAACCCTACCAATAATGGTATCATGGTCTGTAATTTCCATTTAGAAAGTTTGATTAGTTTAATCATAAGATTGTTAATTTAATTAGTTAATTAATGTCGTTTCATCAGTTTCCCAATACAGTAATTATCATATTGATATTTGTTAAGGCAATGTTAACTAGAATTGAAGCAAAGGATTATAAATTATAAGTCAATGGTTATAAATTATATTCCTTTTTGCTGAATTGGGGGGTAAATTCATTTTTTATGCATGCTTAAATTTCGTAATGCTCATTTTTTTAACATTTTTTTTGTTGTTATACAACCTTGGTGTACAAGCTATAGTTTTCACACTATTTTCCATACCTATTAAAAGGTTACATATTCACAATTATTAACAATTCATATTAATAAACTTAAAATCAGTAAGTTGTGATGTATTGTAATTAACTGCGCACTTCTTGTTCAAGATTTTTAGTAGTGAGTAAACACAGCTTAGTTTTCATTTTTTACTCCTCATTATTTATCATGTAATTTTAAACAACTGATAATACACTTTTTGCTCAATAACGGTCACCATACAGGATTAAACCCGAAAATGACATGGGTAATAAGTTATTTTGGATGCTATTTTATAGTGTTTGAATGATAGTTTATCTACTTCAAAAGACATTCTTAATAAACTTGTTAAACAGTAATTCATCAATATTTGATCAACAATTTTCCCAGTAAAAATTTCACTTTCCTAGTCATTTTTAACGGGTCTAATTTTTACAAACGAAGACATTTTTTGTCTAATTATTAAGAAAAATATGAATCGATTATTCCTATTACTTTTCGTCTTAACGCTAACTAATTGTTCCGATCAAAAGGAGACTAGTGTCGTTACTACAGAAAAGATATTATCACAGAATGTAGAAAAAACAAAAGCAACACTTAAGGTATTGACTCCCGATCAAGGGTTTGCTAGAAATATTCCTAAGGGTCAAACTAATTGGGAATTAGTAGGGGCAAAAGATTGGTGCAGCGGATTTTGGCCTGGTGTTATTTGGTATGCTTATGAAGCTTCTGGAGACGAAGAACTTCGTAAACAAGCAGAGAAATTTACGGCACCACTTAAAAGTATCGCCTACACTCCTGCAGAAAACCATGACATAGGGTTCATGTTATATACCAGCTATGGTAATGGGTATAGGTTGACCGAAAATGAAGAATATAAGAATGTATTATTGGCAGCAGCAGATACTTTGGCAACACTTTACAATCCTAATGTAGGTTCCATATTGTCTTGGCCATCGCAAACTCAGTTTAGACACAATACTATTATAGATAATATGATGAACCTAGAACTTTTGTTTTGGGCGGCAAAGAATGGCGGTACACAAGACCTTTATAATGTAGCTGAAAGCCATGCTTTGGTAACTATGAAGAATCTAGTAAGAAAAGACAGTGCCATATATCATGTAGGTTCTTTTGATGAAACAACGGGCGAATTTTTAAAAGGTCAAACACACCAGGGCTTTGGCGATGAATCTATGTGGGCTAGAGGTCAAGCTTGGGGAATTTATGGGTTTAGTGTTGCCTACAGGGAAACCCATAGAAAAGAGTTTTTAGATACGGCTATAAAAGTTTCTGAGCATTATTTGGACAGATTGCCGGAAGACGGAATACCATATTGGGATTTTGATGATGTAAAAATACCTGATGCGCCTAAAGATGCTTCGGCAGCTGCTATTGCTGCATGCGGATTATTGGAGTTGTCAAAATTTGTACCTAGTAAAGAACAATCTGAAAATTATATAGCGGCAGCTAGAACAATGATTAACCTATTGTCAGAATCTCCATATTATAGCGGTGAAACTAACCAAGCACTTTTATTACATTCTACGGGTCATTTACCACATGATTCTGAGATAGATATGCCAATAATTTATGCCGATTACTATTATATGGAAGCTTTGCTACGGTTAAAGAAAATGGATGATGCAAAAAAAAAGGAATTGGCTAAGTCTTAAATCACCCTTTATATAAAACCGCTTAAGTTGTACAGCAATTCCTTATTAAAACAACAACAACCTAATCATGAATAAAAAAATACTTTTATGGTCTATAACTGCTGCGCTTGCCGGATTTCTATTTGGTTTTGATGTAGTAGTTATATCTGGTGCAGATAAAAAATTACAAAGTTTATGGCAATCGTCAGATTCATTTCACGGCTGGGTGGTTATGGGTATGGCGCTGTGGGGAACCGTAGTAGGTGCTATTTTTGGTGGTAAGCCTACCAATATTTATGGTAGAAAAAACACCTTGATAGCTATTGGGGTACTATTTGCATTTTCTGCAATAGGTTCGGGCTTGGCGAACGACCCTTATATTTTTGCCCTTTTTAGATTTATAGGTGGTATTGGGGTAGGAGCTTCTACCATTGCGGCACCAGCTTATATATCTGAAATTTCACCAGCTAAGGAACGCGGAAAGTTAGTAGCTATGTACCAATTCAATATTGTCTTTGGTATCTTAATAGCTTTTCTATCAAACTATTTATTAAGTGGTAGTGGAGAAAACGATTGGCGATGGATGTTAGGTGTGGAAGCTATTCCTGCTGTTTTATATATTCTTTTTGCATTGAAATTACCGAAAAGTCCAAGGTGGTTATTATCAAAAAACAAAATAGAAGAAGCCAAGAAAGTATTGGCAATAATAAATCCAGATATTGATGTTGAGCAACAATTAAAATCTATTGATGGTAGAAACAAAAAGCCCGATACTTCAGAAACTATTTTTATTAAAAAATATCGTTTTCCACTTATATTAGCCTTTTTAATTGCTTTTTTCAATCAATTTTCCGGTATAAATGCCTTTTTGTACTATGCTCCAAGAATTTTTGAAGAAGCCGGTTTAGGTGAAAGTACCGCACTTTTAAGTAGTGTCGGTATTGGGGTCACCAATTTAATTTTCACACTTTTAGGAGTTTTTCTAATAGATAAATTAGGAAGAAAAACCTTAATGTATTTTGGTTCAATTGGCTATATAATCTCATTAAGTTTAGTTGCAATGGCATTTTTCTTAAACTGGTCAGGTATGGCGGTTCCTATATTTCTATTTCTTTTTATAGCTGCGCATGCCGTTGGTCAAGGAGCTGTAATCTGGGTATTTATCTCTGAAATATTCCCAAATCATTTGCGGGCATCGGGTCAATCTTTCGGTAGTACAACGCATTGGGTATTAGCGGCATTAATTCCGTCACTGATTCCATATTTATTTAGTCACCCCGCAATAGGGGCAGGAGTGGTATTTCTCTTTTTTGCCGCTATGATGGTTTTGCAATTACTTTTTGTAGCTTTTATGATGCCAGAGACAAAAGGCAAAACTCTTGAAGAGTTAGAGGAATTAATGTTAAATAAAAAATAATTATAGTATGAGTAAGAAAGTATTTGGGTGCATAATTCTATTTTTTCATATCAACATTTTTGTTTTTGCCGGTGATGTAGATACGCTAATAGTGCATAGTAATGCAATGAATAAGGACATTAAAAATGTTGTTATTACGCCAGAAGGTTATGCAAAAAAAGAGAGCGCCTATTCAGTTGTTTATTTATTGCATGGTGCAGGTGGAGATTATAAAACGTGGTTAAAAGTAGCACCTAAATTAAAGGAATACTCAGATTATTATAATGTAATAATTGTATGTCCTGATGGTGAAAGAACAAGTTGGTACTTAGATAGCCCAATAGATTCAACTTATAAATATGAAGCATATGTTTCAGAAGAACTTATAGCCTCTGTCGATGAAAAATATAATACCGTTACAGAGGCAAAAGGTAGAGCAATTTCTGGTTTAAGTATGGGTGGGCATGGTGCATTATACTTGGCTTTTAGACATACGGATATTTGGGGCGCTGCGGCTAGTATGAGTGGTGGTGTTGATTTAAGACCCTATGGTTTACGATGGGAGATACAAAAACGTTTGGGAAGTATAACTGAGCATCCAGAGTATTGGGAGGAGAATAGTGTCATCAATTTAATACATCTAATTAGCGATAAAAAGTTAATTTTTCAGATAGATTGCGGAACAGAGGATTTCTTCTATCCAGATAATAAGAGATTACATGAGAAATTAATAGAAAGAAAAATTCCGCATGATTATACGGAAAGACCAGGTAAGCATAATACAGATTATTGGAGAAATTCTATTAAGTATCAATTGTTGTTTTTTAATGATTTCTTCAACAAATTAGAACAAGTAGAATAGTGAATTTATAACCTCAAATATTAAAAAAATTGAGGGTTTTGTTTAGCGCTGATAATAGTAATGCAATATTTGGGTATGCAAGTTTTTACTAAGAACTAATTCATCGGAGAATCTGTATAACAGACAAGAAAAAAGCAACTGGTTAAGGAGAAGAAGGTAAAGCAGTAATTTAATTTAAAAATGCGAAAAATCCTGCCGGATATAGCAGCGAAAAACTAAAATCAACCAAAAAATTATGAATCTAAAATATCTCTCAAAATTTACATTTCTTTTTTTATTTATGGTGGTAATGTCATGTAAAACAGAAAAGGGAAAAGAAAATAAAAAAGAGGTACTTGTTTTACCAAAACGACCCAATATAATCTTCATGATGTCAGATGACCATGCCTACCAGGCCATCAGTGCATATAGCAATCATTTGATCGAAACTCCAAATATAGACCGAATTGCTCATGAGGGTATTAAGTTTACCAATGCTTGCGTATCTAACTCTATTTGTGCACCATCAAGAGCAACAATACTAACCGGTAAGCATTGTCATATTCATGGAAAGGTAGACAATGTATTCCCTTTTGATGAATCGCAGATCACTTTTCCTCAGTTAATGCAACAAGCGGGTTATCAAACAGCAATGTTCGGAAAGTTACATTTTGGGAATAATCCGAAAGGAATCGATGAATTTAAAATCTTACCAGGGCAAGGGCAATATTACAATCCTGATTTTAATACCAATGAAGGCACAATAACTGTTGAAGGCTATGTTACGGATATTATTATGGACATGACTATTGACTGGTTAGAAAACAGAAGACAAGCGGACAAGCCCTTTATGTTGTTCTCCATGCAAAAAGCACCACATAGAGAATGGTTACCGGCACCTCGCCATTTTAAAGAATACACAAAAAAAACATTTGTAGAGCCATTAACTTTGTTTGATGATTATGAGGGTAGGGGTACTGCGGCCAAAACAGCAGAAATGAATTTGTTGGAACACATGAACTGGGCAGGTGATTCAAAAGTGTACCCCGAGGTTATGAAAAAGCTTGGTCTAAAAGATACATCTGGCTGGGATCTAGAAGCTTTTGAAAGAGAGGTAGGGCGTATGAAAAAAGATCAACGTGCCGTTTGGGATTCGATCTATGGTCCAGTAATCGAAGATTTCAAAGCCAAATATCCAGAAATGAGCGAGAAAGAACTAATGCGCTGGCGTTACCAACGTTATATGCAAGATTATTTAGGCTGTATTGCATCGGTAGATGAGAATGTGGGTCGCCTTTTAGATTATTTGGATGAAACTAAATTAGCAGAAAATACGGTAGTTATTTACACATCAGATCAAGGTTTTTATTTGGGAGAACATGGGTGGTTTGATAAGCGCTTCGTTTATGATGAATCTTTCAAAACACCATTGTTGATCAAATGGCCAAATGTCATTCAACCAGGTATAACCAATACCGAAATGGTTCAAAATTTAGATTTTGCACAAACCATTTTAGAAATTGCAGGAATTGATGCACCATCTGATATGCAGGGGGAAAGCTTATTGCCATTACTCTTAGGAAATGATGAAGAATGGACGAGAGAAGCGGTATACTATCATTATTACGAATACCCAGGAATTCATATGGTTAAAAGACATTATGCCATTATTACGCAAGAATATAAACTAGCACATTTTTACTATGATGTAGACGAATGGGAATTATATGACCGAAAGAAAGATACTCAAGAAATGAAGAATGTTATAGATGATCCTGCATATGCTAATGTTGTAGTAGAACTGAAAGAGCAGCTACAGGGTTTACGCGATCAATACGGAGACAGTTCTGAGTTGGATCAAGAGATTTTAAGAAAATATATTGAAGCAATGAATAACCCAGATGCAGAAACAGTACCGTTGCATTAAAACCGAAAAATAAACAGCGATAGAAATAAATAAATGGGTAGAACAGGTATATATATTGTTTTAATAATTTGTGTGTGGCTAGGGCTAAAACCTGGCTACGGGCAAGAAGAAAGTCATCCAAGAATATATGTTACTAATAAAGAAAAAGATGCTTTTAAAGCATCCTTAAAAACTGTAATATGGAAAAAAGACTTAATTGAAAGGAAGAAAGAGGGTTTGCAAAAGTATATTGAGCTTTGGCAGCAAAATCCAGAGTGGTTGGTTTCAAGACTACAGATGAACTGGAAAACCAGGCATGATAAAGTTTTTTTAAAAGGCGGTGATTTTTCACATTCAGAAGGAAAAGCTCCCGTGCCTACGGTACGATTTTCAGGTACAAGAGATTGGGCTACAGACTATAGGTCGCCATCTTTAGAAAATGTATTACCTTATTCCGATGACGCCAAAGGATTGTATTTAGAGCATAAAAAGACAGGAAAAAAAGAGTGGATAGCACCTAAAGAATCTGGTCATATCATAGAAGGTATTAACCGTAAGATCATGTCTTTAGTAGAAGATGCAGCTTTTTTGTATTGGGTTACCGGTGATAAAACGTATGCTGATTTTGCAACACCAGTTTTTACCACCTACATAGAGGGTATGTATTTTAGGGATGCCCCTGTAGATTTAGAAAATACGAACCAACAATTTATTTCTGGATTAGCCACTTTTGAGGTTATTCATGAAAAGGTGTTAATTAGTTTAATTACCACTTACGACTTTTTATACGAACATTTTCAATCTCAAAAAATGAACCTCGCTCATTGCGAGGCCGTTTTTCAAAAATGGGGGGATCAGATTATTAAAAATGGGATACCTAATAATAATTGGAACTTGTTTCAAGCGCGGTTTTTAACCTATGTAGCTTTGGTCTTAGAGCCAAATAAAAATTATAAAAATTGTAAGGGCAGGGAATACTATTTAGAACATACATTTAATACGTCGACCGATAGACAAATTTCAATTAAAGAATCTTTACTGGTCTATGATCAAGAAAACGGCATTTGGCCCGAGTCGGCTTCATATTCCGTTCATGTGATTACTACACTTTTAAATATCATCACCCTATTGGATAATTTCACAGATGTAAATGAATTATCTAATTTCCCGGTAGTCGAAAAAGCCGCTTTGTCATCTTTTCAATACCTTTTTCCATCAGGTCATACTATTGGTTTTGGCGATTCTGCACATAAAAAACTGCCAGCCGAAAATTTTGAATTACTGATTTCCAATTATCACAAATACAATCAGCAAGAGAAGTTAAAAGTGATATCGAGTTTACTTGATGATATGATTGCTGAAGGCAATTATAAAAGAGAGGCAAAAGACTTGTTCCAATTATTCTTTTATGTTAATGATATACCATCAGTTCAATTAAATGAAGAGCTTAAAAGTCAATTGGTATCTCCTACATTTTATGCGCCTAATGTCAGTTGGTTTAACCAAAGAATGGGTAGTGGAGATAATGCCGTCATGGTGGCAACCACCGGAACATATGGCAATCATGCACATGCGAATGGAGTATCAATAGAGTTGTATGCAAATGGCTATGTTCTAGGTCCAGATATGGGTAAGGGTTCTAGCTATTGGCATGATGATCATAGGCAATACTATTCTAGAATGCCTGCACATAATACGGTAGTAGTAGATGGTATTTCAGACTATGCGGCAATGCGTAGCTATCATCCTTTTAAATTGGAAAACAGCTTCCCAAAATCTGGCACATCTTCAAATTTCGATAAAATTACATTCTCAAATGTCTCGTTTACAGAGCCAAAAACCGAAGCAAAACAATTACGGTTTACATCGCTGATAAAAGGTCCTGCAGGAGATGGTTATATGGTTGATGTTTTTAGATCCAGAAAACAAAATGATGTGTTGCAACGGCATGATTATTTCTATCATAATCTAGGTACAGAATTAAAATTGAATACAACGGAAGGGTTAGTGAAATTGGAAGCCACGAAAGATTTAGGAAGTCACCAAGGCGATATAAAAGCATACGATTATTTGACTGAAAAAAAGAAATTGACGACGCCGAAAGCTGTTCAGGCAAATTTCAGTTTTAATACCGAAGGGCGTACTTCAAATATTATGGAAGTTTGGGTAAAGGGTAGTGCCGATCAAAATTTGTTTACGGCAATGGCGCCAAAATCTAAAGCATCCACAAGCGCAACTACACCAAAGGAATTATTGAATAAACCGGTTCCAACTCTTATGGTACAGCGCAATGCGGAAGCTTGGGATAATCCGTTTGCAATGGTATTCAATCCGTTAGATGTAACAGGAAACAATCCTATTTCTGAAGTTAATTTTTTACAAATTGATGAAAACAGTACCGCCCAAGAAGTAGCTGTGAAATTTAGTGATGGTATAACACAAGATAAGTTGATAGTCAATGAGGATGAAAATACAATTCTAGCGCAGGAAGATTTGTATCAAAAAGGATTAATGTCCGTCGTAAGAACAGATAAGAATAAAGAGCAACCAACTTTTATCTTCCTTTCAGGAATGTATAGGTTTGAACAAAATAATTGGGGAGTTCTAGCATCAGGTGAATCAGTTACTATATCCTTTGAAATTGAAGGAGATGAAATTTTGATTCAGAACGATCATCCGTTGGTATTTAATATTCCAAAACCAGCAAAAGGAAAGGAAGCAGTATTGCATTTATTTGAAGGTGATAAATTAGTAGACAAAAGAAGAGGACTAAAAAGTTGGGCAAACGATGCACAGTTAGAATTCAGATTATCAAAAGGGTATTCAAAAGTGCTTGTTAAAATTCAAAATAGTACAAATGAAAAGTAGGCTACAACATATTGGTATAAGAAGAATATTGGTCGCGTTGTGCATTTCGGCTAGCATATTTGTGAGCGCTCAAAAGAAATATAGTATTTCAATACCAGGTAAACAGTTAAAAGAATTGGTCTACAAAGTGGTTAATGGAGATACTTTGAAAATGGAATTGTATTCACCGGATAACTGGACTTCGACTAAAAAATTCCCAGCGATCATTTTCTTCTACGGAGGAGGTTGGAATGGAGGAACTTTAGATCAATTCAGGGGTCAAGCAGGATATTTTGCTTCACGTGGTATGGTAACGGTATTAGCAGATTATAGAGTAAAAAGCAGACAGGGTACCACACCTTATGAATCTGTAAAAGATGCAAAATCGGCAGTTCGTTTTTTGAAACATAATGCAGCAAGGTTACAAATAGATACGACTAAATTGGTAGCATCAGGTGGTTCTGCAGGCGGTCATTTAGCTGCTGCCGTAGCATTGCTTCCGGGTGTAAATGACAGCATTGATGATATTAAAATTGACACCAAAGTAAGTGCCGTCATTTTGTATAATGCCGTGGTAGATAATGGTCCTGGAGAGGGTGGTTTTCAACATGAAAGAATGGGTAAGAGCTGGTTAACAATTTCTCCCATACATCATATAGAAAAAGGTGCGCCACCGACATTACTCTTTTTAGGTGACCAAGATAAGATAATTCCGGTTTCTGTGGCACATGAGTACAAATCGAAAATGGAAGCGGTTTTCAGCAGATGCGATGTCATTATTTATAAAGGTCAAGGTCATGGATTTTTTAACCCTAGAGTAAAATCAAATGAATATTATTTAAAGACAACTCGTGAAGCTGATAAATTTTTGAGCTCTTTAGGTTATATAAAAGGAGAACCAACAATAGAATAGAATTAGATATATGAATAAATGTTTACTTTTTATCATGGCTGTGGTTCTGTTGTGCTCTTGTGCTTCAGAAGATAATGCTGTAGAAATATATGTAGATTCTAATGAACGAATGGTAGGTGATGGCAGTAAAGAGCATCCGTTTAATTCGATTGCAAGTGCATTGCATAAAGCGAAAGAAATAAAAGGAACTTCAGAGAATGCAGAAATAACGGTCAAGCTTTTAGATGGCGATTATTATTTAATGAAAGCCATTGTAATCGATTCCTCATTAAACGGATTAACAATAACTGGAACAGATGCTTCAAAAGTTACTATCAAGGGTTCTAGAAAACTAGAAACAAACTGGCAAAAATTCAACGAAGATATTTATGTCACTTCGGTTGCAAAAAAATCAGATTTTGATCAATTAATAATTGATGATACTCCGCAAACATTAGCAAGGTACCCAAATTATGATGAAAATGGTGGGTACTGGCAAGGGCATGCGTCAGATGCTATAAGTAAAGAAAGAATAGCCACATGGAACAATCCTGTAGGAGCATATTTTCATGTATTGCATGGCGGTAGATGGGGCGGATTCCATTATCAAATTACTGGAATAAATGATAATGGTACCCCAAAATTAAAAGGTGGTCATCAAAATAACAGACCATCAAGACCTCATGAAAAATATCGAATGGTCGAAAATGTGTTTGAAGAGTTAGATGCACCGGGCGAGTGGTTTTTAGATAAAGCAAGTTCAAAACTTTATTATTATCCGTCTGAGGGTGTGAACCTAGTAAACACCACAGCTGAGGTTTCGGCCTTAAAAGATCTGTTTCAGTTAATAGGTACTGCTGAAAATCCTGTAAAAGATATAACCATATCTAACATAAGTTTACAGCATACCAAACGTACTTTTATGGAAGAGTTTGAACCTTTATTACGAAGTGATTGGACCATCTATAGAGGCGGAGTAGTATTTTTTGAAGGTACTGAAAACTGCACTGTAAAACGCTGTATATTTAAAGATTTAGGCGGTAATGTCATATTTGCAAGTAAGTACAATGACAATTTAAAAATAGCCGAAAATAATATTTATGATTGTGGGGCAAGTGCTATTAGTTTTGTTGGTGATCCTTCGGCAGTTAGATCACCCGCTTTTCAGTATGGAGAAGTAGTGCCCTATTCAGAGATGGATACCCTACCGGGACCTAAAAACGAGCTGTACCCTAGAAACAGTTTGGTAGAGAACAACTTAATTCACAGAATAGGCAGAACAGAAAAACAAACGGCTGGTGTGCAAATAGCCATGGCAATGGATATAACCATACGTTCTAATAGCATTTATGATGTGCCTAGAGCCGGTATTAATATTAGCGATGGTACTTGGGGCGGACATCTTATTGAAAAGAATGATGTTTTCAATACCGTATTGGAAACCAGTGACCATGGGTCTTTCAATTCTTGGGGGCGTGATCGTTTTTGGCACCCGAATAGAAAGGTGATGGATAGTATGACTTTAGAGCACCCAAAAATGTACACTTGGGATGCTATAAAAACGACGACCATTCGTCAGAATAGATTTAGATGCGACCATGGTTGGGATATTGATTTAGACGATGGCTCATCTAACTATCACATTTACAATAACCTGTGTTTAAATAATGGGATTAAACTGCGAGAAGGTTTTGAACGTGTGGTAGAGAATAATATTTTGGTGAACAATTCTTTGCATCCGCATGTGTGGTTTGCAAATAGCTTAGATGTTTTTACGCATAATGTGGTAGCCAAGGCATATCAAGATGTAGGATTGAAAGGTTGGGGAAAAGACTTGGATTACAACCTATTCCCTAATGAAGAAAGCATGATGAAATCTCAGATATATAGTAGAGATATACACAGTGTTTACGGAAATCCGGAATTTAAGAATCCTTCAAAACTTGATTTTACGATCATGAACGATTCTTTAATTAAAGCTATAGGATTTAAAAATTATCCCATGGATGAGTTTGGTGTGCAAATACCAACTTTAAAACGGATAGCTAAAACCCCAGAAGTACCTGTACTTACTACCGGAAGCAAATCCGAAGACAAAGAAAGTCCGACAGTAGAATGGCTTCGCAATAGCTTAAAAAGTGTAGACTCTGAACAAGAGCAATCTGCATACGGATTAAAATCTGCGGCAGGAGTAATCATATTAGGGGTTTGGAACAAAAGTCCCGCAGTACAAAACAACGGTCTCAAAAAAGGAGATGTAATTATAGAAGTAGAGGGCAAACCGATTGCCACCATAAAAGACTTCTTTACCATCAATCAAAATTATCAAAACGAAGGCAAGCTAACGGTAGTGGTCATGCGTAATCAATCAGAGAAAAAACTAACAATTCAAACTAAATAATAATCTAATTCAGTAAACAATAACGAAATGAAAAAGCTAACAAAAATACTAACGGTACTTGTACTTGTAGCAAGTATGAATATGAGTTGTGCACAAACTAAAAAAGCAGTACAATTGTCTGAAGATGAACGAATGGAGTGGTGGCGCGATGCCAAATTCGGTATGTTCATACACTGGGGCGCATATTCTATAATAGGCGGTGAAAGAGGTGAGAATATAGCTGGTGGTGGTGCCGAATGGGCAATGGATAAATTAGATTATACGATAGAAGAATATGAGAAGTTTCCGGCAATGTTCAATCCAGAATTGTTCAATGCAGATGATTGGGTGAAAATGGCTAAAGATGCCGGTATGAAATATATCGTAATTACCTCAAAACACCATGACGGGTTCGGTTTATGGGACTCTCAAGTGTCTGATTATGACATTATGGATGCCTCCCCATTTAAACGTGATATCATCAGAGAATTAGCAGAAGCTTCAAGAAAACAGGGTATTAAATTTGGAGTGTATCACTCCATTGTAGACTGGCACCATCCGCAGGCACAAGGTAATTTGTTTCCAAATTACAATGCTGGTCAAAAAGATCAGACAGTAGTGAATCCTGAATTTCCGCAATACTATAAAAACTACCTAAAACCACAAGTAAAAGAGTTGTTGACAAATTACGGAGACATCGATGTAGTCTGGTTCGATGGTGATTGGATCGCTGATTACACTACAGAAATGGGTAAGGATATGTACGGATTTATACGTGAAATACAGCCAAATACTATAATCAACAACAGAGTTGATAAGGGAAGAAATGGAATGGAAGGTATGGATGTAGAAGGAAATTTTGCCGGAGATTTTGGTACGCCAGAACAAGAGATACCAGCAACGGGTATCGATGAAGATTGGGAAGCTTGCATGACCATGAACGGTACTTGGGGTTATAAGCCAGACGATACGAAATGGAAAAGTAGCGAAGACCTTATTCAGAAGTTGGTCGATATCGTATCAAAAGGAGGAAACTTCTTGTTGAATATAGGTCCTGATGGTTTTGGTAGATTTCCTGCACAAAGTATAAGAAGATTAAAGGCGATGGGTGAGTGGACCGAAGTTAATGGCGAGTCAGTTTATGGAGCAAAAGCTAGTCCGTACGATATGCCAGAATGGGGTAGATATACGACTAAAGACGGAGTTATTTATGCCCATGTTTTTAACTGGCCAGAAGATGGAAAATTAAAGCTTCACAAAGATTTAAAAGTAAAAAAAGCAACTTTATTAGCAAATTCTAATGCAGAATTAAAAGTATTAGCAACCTCTAGAGAGGTATTCATAGATATGCCGATGCAAGCTCCAGATGCTACTGTTTCTGTTGTTAAAATAGAATTGGCTAAATAGAGCGTTTTCTAGGTAGATTAATGTGATTGTATAAGTCTTAAAAACATTGTGGTAACCTTTCGGCGAACCGTAATGTTTTTTTGATAGTGAAACAATTTGAAAATTTTGAAAATGAAAATAGTGAATAAATTAATACTGATTGCAGCATTTGCAATAGTAAACCTAAGTACTATTTATGCTCAGGAAAATACAGAAGACCAACAGTCAGACAATGAAAAGCTCACCGAATGGAAAAAGGTAAATGAAGAAGCTTTTAATGATACTTTAGAGAATCCATTTGAAAAACCCAATTGGGGTATATATACCAAAAAGGATGATATTATATATGCCCATGTGTATGATTGGCCATCTGATGGAAAGCTGATTATCGATAGAGATATGAAAGTAAGAACAGCTTACTTAGATTATGGGGAGAAAAAATTAAAAACGCAATTAAACGATGGTAATTTAATTGTTTTTTTACCTAATGAAGCGCCAAATGAAATCGCCACTATTGTGAAAATTGTATTAACACCTACTGAAGATTGGGCAAACCTAAACCGTTATAGGCAGGCAAATACCCAATTAAAATCTCCTGCTAAAAAAGAACAAAGAGTAGTGTTTATAGGTAATTCTATAACAGACAATTGGACTAGAGATCATGGTCAATTTTTTGAAGCTAATCCATCTTATGTCAATAGAGGTATTAGTGGTCAAACAAGTGCACAAATGCTTTTAAGGTTTAGACCTGATGTTGTCGAGTTAAAGCCAAAAGTAGTAGTTATCTCAGCCGGTACAAATGATATTGCCGGTAATAGAGGAGCTATAGGCCTTAAGCGCATTGCTGGAAATATTTTTTCAATGGTAGAGTTAGCCAAGGCAAATAATATAAAAGTTGTTTTAGCTTCTGTATTACCAGCCTCAAGCTATTCTTGGAGTCCTTCTGTTGAACCAGCAGATAAAATTATTGAATTAAATACACTCATAAAAGCATATGCAAGTGAAAATAATGTCCTTTATCTAGATTATTATACGCCAATGGTTAATAAAGAAAAAGGGTTGAAAAAAGAATTAGGCAGAGACACGGTTCACCCCAATGAGCGAGGATACTTATTAATGGAACTATTGGTAAAAGAAGCTATCGCTAAAGCCCTAAAGAAAAAATAGTAGTAAGAGGGCATAAAACAATTGAGGCATACAACTTACTGAAAATTATAATTGAGCAGCAATGGTATATAAAATGAGTGTTTTAATGCTATATACTTGGTATTGGAACATAATTTATACGAGCTGCACACTATATTATATCCTATTTAGCCAAGAACTGATAACATTGTAATGTGATTGATTCTTGGCTTTTTTATTAAAACTATCGACAATGTTAAAGTTTGTCTTCTTAGACATGGGACAATACTTAATTCTATATGATGAAAAAAACGCTTCAACTTATTTATTGCTTTATGGCGATGGTTGTTCTCAACCAAAATATTATAGGGCAAACTTCTTCTGTATATTTAGATATGTCGATTTATCTAAAACTTGCAGATAGCGATACTATCTACCCATCTTCTGAACAAATTGAAATGCTTAAAAAAGTAATGCCTAAAGAAACATTTGAACCGGCACCTAAAATATCGGATAGAATGTATTGGAAAGGTATCGGGGACACAGACTCTGGTAAGGAATATTTGGCAAAGGCATTGGAGTTGTTGGACAGAAAACCAGAAGTGCCCATTACCGATAGTATTTATCGCCTTGCCAATAAAGATGGGAATAGGGGAATCTACAAACCAAGATACTACAGAACTATGGATCGTTTAGAACATTTTATTCTTGGGGAGTGTATCGATAATAAAGGGCTTTTTTTACCACAGATTGAAGCGTATAGCAAAGCGATAATGAGCATGAAATCATGGTTGCATCCCAATCATGATGATGATAATAACGGAGTATTGGAAGGAAGACGAATATCAATTGATTTAGGTGCCAGAAAGTTTGGGTCGGTATTGGCGTTGGCAGAAAATCTATTGGAAGATAAATTGACTTTAGAATTGCGAAATGAAATTAACGCGAAGCTGCAAAAACGGATAACCGATTCATATTTAAAAAGTACCAAATATTTAGATGAAAATAATAAGTGGATCAAGAGTACCAGTAATTGGAATTCGGTCTGCACCAGCGGTACGGTATTGACCACTATTACGAATTCAGATAGTTATGATAAGCGTTTGGCTACCGTAGGTTCGGCGCTGAATAGCATGACGTATTATTTAAGCGGATTTGGTGATGACGGGTATTGTTCAGAAGGTTTGGGGTATTGGGGCTATGGATTTGGTCATTACCTTTATTTAGCCCAGATTTTGCACGATTACACAAATGGAAGAATAGATTTGTTTAGATTCAATAATGCCGAAAAGATGAATAATGTAGGCAATTTTCCTGAGGGCTTTGAAATACAGAACCGCGTATGTTCCCCATTTTCAGATGGGGTATCATCGATTTCAAGTAAAGGAAGCAATTTTGCAAATGTCCTTTCTGCAAAACACTATGATGCTGTGCAACCAACAGAAATACGAATGGAAGAAGCAGCAGAACAATTGATCGCCTGGCAAAATCCAGAGATGTTTCAGGTGGCTGAAAAATCAGGCGTGTCAGATTTACCCGATCATACGTATTTTAATGATTTCGGAATGGTCATTTCTAGAGGAAAACAAGAAGTACCATTTTCAATTGCGGTAAAAGCAGGTCACAATGCAGAGAACCATAATCATAGTGATGTTGGCACGTATAGTTTGGTACTTAATGACGAAATTATAGCCGGGGACATTGGTGCACCGTCTTACCGAGCAGGCTCATTTTCTCCGGATAATAAAGCTAGGAGTTCATGGGGTCACCCAGTACCCATGATAAATAATACACTACAGTCTAACGGTATTGAATACAAAGGCATTATAACAAATGCTGATTTCAACAAGCAAAAAGATGAGGTGGTAATGAATATTCTTCCAGCTTATGAATTACCCATGTTGCAGATGCTCACCAGAACTGTCATTAATGATAAATCAGGAAAAGGCACTATCACAATTGAAGACCATTTTGTAGCCACAGAACCCGTTAGTTTTGCTTCTTCAATAATGACATTGAACGCATATGAAATTATCGATAATCATACGGTGATTTTAAAAACGGAGCATCAAAAAGTAAAAGCTGAAATTAAAACCAATGGTATTAAATTTAGCATTAAGGATGTTAAGGTACCGGTTGAGCATTTAAGAGAAGGAGGTCCGGCTTACAAAATAGGTGTAGAGTTTACAGAGCCTAGTGTTGAGGGTGTTCTAACCATTAAATTCACACCTATATCATGATGAGAAAAAGACTGTTGGTTATTTGCTGTTTGCTTGTTTCTATGGTACAAAGCCAAAACGTAATTCTTGATAATTTGGGTGTGGCACCTGTGGACGGCGGACTCATAATGGAAAATTATTGGGTTTGGGGTAGTTCTGTGATAAAGGGAGAAGATGGTACATATCATATGTACGCTTCTAGGTGGCCAAAATATTTAAAGTTTCACCCTGGGTGGATGATAGCTTCCGAAATTGTGCATGCCGTTTCAGATACAGCCGAAGGTCCTTACGTATTTAATGATGTTGCACTAGGATCTAGGGGTGCTCAGTTTTGGGACGGTCGGTCATGCCATAATCCGAAGATTGTAAAGTATAAAGACAATTATTTACTCTATTATATGGGTTCTACGCATCCGTTTGAAGAATTAACGCAAGAAAATTCAGATGCACTTACGTTGGATAGCAAATGGTGTATTGCCGGACGATGGGGCAAAAGAGTTGGTTTAGCCATTTCTAAGAGTCCGAATGGACCATGGAAACGGTTGGATGCCCCAATTTTAGATGTTCAACCAAACTCATTTTACAGTTATATAACATCCAATCCTTCACCATTGATTAAGAAAGATGGCTCAGTCGTCTTATTGTTTAAAGGCAGAAGTTACCAAGAAGATGGTATAACCCATACAGGTCAGTTTATTGGCGTGGCAACGGCAGATTCTTTTGATGGAAAGTACAGTGTTGTCGGTAACGAACCACTCTTTTCTGCGGATAAATTCGGCGAAGTCGAAGATCCTCATTTATGGAGTGATGATACTGGCTTTCATATGATTGCGAAAGATATGACGGGCGCAATTACTGACGGCTACCATGGAGGAGTTTTAGCACATTCTAAAGATGGAATTCAATGGGAGTTGGATGAGAACCCCTTGGCATATACCCGAAAAGTGAAATGGAACAATGAACTAACTATAGAACAAGGTCAATTGGAAAGACCTTTTGTTTTGGTGGAAGATGGAAAACCAACACATATATTTTTTGCCACAATGGATGGTCCAGGAGGATTTGGTAACGGCACCAAAACATGGAATATGGTAATACCACTCAAAGAGACCGATAAATAACATGCAAATGAGATATACAAAACAAATTTTTATAATGCTTTCGCTCTTTGTGATAGCGACATCATTTAAGATAACGGTTGATAATACGCAACAAGAGGTTATAGAAGTAAGTTCAATTGCAGAACTTAAAACGTACATAAATGTTGATAGTGTAAAAGTAAAACTTGCTGCTGGCAACTATCAAATTGATGATGCCAAAAAAATAAGATTCCTAGAGTTCACAGGTAATAATACCCATTTTGACTTGAAAGGAGCAAGGTTCATGGTCGATACTAAATTATTTAGTCGCAAAGATTTAGAATCTAGCAACGATGGTAATGACATGTATTGTGTTATTGAAGTATCTGGTAAAAATGTGATGTTGGAGGGGCTGTATATTGAGACATATGGCGATACTCCTGGAAAACAAAGTAAGAACAAGATTTTTAATGTTGTTGGTGAAGATGTAACCTTAAAAAATATAGAGATACGTACAGCAGGTTCTAGTCCTTGGGGCTATGGTAGTTTATACGGATTAGGTGGTGGCGATGTTCGAAAAATGAACGGAATACGAGTAGGCTATCCTGCCAAGAACGCAAAATTAATAGGGTGTAAAGTCCATATGAGAGCCATGGGTCATGCAATTTTTCTACAAGGCTCGGAGAATACCTTAATAGAAGATTGCCATGTAGACGGTTTGTTGCGAACAACAAATGCTATTCTTAAGGAGACTTCGGGGTATATGTTTGATAAAGGTTTTTATGCAACAAAACCAAAACACAAGCACAAACCTGGTTATGTTGAGGGAACAATTATAGGTTTGGATGGTAAAATTCTACCTGGTGAAATCATTTCTTTAAGCGAAGATGGTATACGAATGTACCCGGAATACAACGGTCATAAGACCTTGAATACAACCGTTAAAAACTGTACGGTTACACAAATGCGAAGAGGTATATGTACAGGACTAAGTACATCTGGCGATAAAATTATTGATTGTGTAGTTCGTGATTGCGTGGCAACAGGTTATAATATAGGTAATGCAGATACCGTGATCAACTGTAGTGCCGATGCCAAATATGCAGAAGCATTCTGTGTACCCTACACCGATGCCAAAGGCGCCCATGTAGAAATGACTATTTTAGATAGTCGGGGAGGTTTAGCTAATAATCTATTGGCGAAAATTAATGGGTCAGGGCATGAAATAATTATTAAAACAGCTGACCCTGATTATATTCCTGAGAATTTAGAGATCAAATTATCAGTTTGGGAGAGTTATGGCAACTTTAGTAAAGATGCCGTAATGCATGTTACAGATATCAAACTAGAGAATCAAACGAATACGAAAGTGCTTTTATACCCAGGAACTAAAAATCCACAAATAGAGAGTGTTGGGGAAGTGGTGAAAGTGCCATCGCGAGAATAACTAAAATGATTTTATAAGTATGAGTAAAGAGAAATCACTTATGAGGACGTGTATATGTATTTATATTTTAATAGGATGTATCTCGCTTTCATATGCCCAAGAAAATACCAAAATCCCGCTACCAACCAATTTAGAACAAGGGTATCCACGATTGTATATTACAAATTCTGAAAAGAAAGAGCTTCAAAAAACCATTAACAAAGAGACTTGGGCAAAAGATGTTTTAGCAGGATTGCACGATAAGGTTGATGCACATGTTGAGCGTCATGTTTCTGATCCAGAATGGATGGTTTCTCGTCTACAGATGCATTGGAAAACAAAAGCGACCAACATTTATGTAAACGGAGTGAATTTTTCTCATGCCGATGGAGAAGCCCCTGTGCCGACCGTTCGTTTTGTGGGTGCTAGAGATTACACCACCCCTTATGGCAAACCAAAACTAGAAGATATTTTACCCTATATGGATGACCCAAGGGGATTGTATTTGCCGAATAGAAACAAAGAAGGTAATCCGTTTGAATGGGTGCATCCCGGTAAAACTGGGCGTGTTATCTATTCTATAAATGAAGAAATCATAAGACTTGCACGCGATGCCGCCTTCATCAATTGGCTTGAAAGTGAAGAGGAGTATGCTGAATTCTCGTTCGATATATTTCATAAATATATGGAAGGTATGTCATACAGAAGCGAGCCTATCGATTTGCTGAACGGTCATATTCAAACCTTAGTAGGGTTTACCAATTTTCAAGTAATACATGAGGGTGTTTTAATAGATATAGCTGAACTATACGATTTTTTGCATCCGTACATAGAAGCGAATCATCCGCAGCATATTACTATGTATGATAAAACTATAAAACGATGGACAGACCAAGTTATTAAGAACGGGGTACCGCAGAATAACTGGAACCTTCATCAAGCAAAGATCATTTTAAAAGCGGCTATGGTTTTACAAGATGACAGGTACTATGAAGATAAAAAAGGACGAGAATACTACATTGATTATATCTTAAATGTAACATCTGCACGCCAATGGTCGTTGACCAAGTTTATGGATTATGGGTATGATAAAGATAATGGGGTTTGGGCTGAATGCCCTGGGTATTCTATGGGTGTTACCAAAGATTTGACGCATTTTATTGAAGATTTCAATAATACCTTCGACCATAACATATTGCCATATATGCCGGTTATGGAAAGTGCGGTTAAAATGTTGCCGCAGTATTTATTTCCAAATGGAGAAACCGTTGCTTTCGGTGATAGCTACTATGGACCTTTGAGTTCAGAACCTATGAGCGATATGATTCGCATTGCGCAGAAAAATGACAATCAAAAATTAGAAGAAGAATTTACCGGTTTATATCGCCTATTTGCTGACAATGAATCAGATAAAACAAGAAAGCCTAGAGCCAATATAAGTTCGTTTTTTGCGAGTAAACCCTTAGAAATCAATCCGAAATATCAAAAAGGTAATTTAGACGATTATGTAACTCAGACTTTCTATGCTCCTAATGTCAGCTGGCATGTGCAACGCATGGGTACGGGTAAAAACGGAATGATGGCTTCTTTAAATGCATCGTTAGGTAACCACATGCATGCCAATGGAATCAATATGGAATTGTACGGAAAGGGTTTTGTACAAGGGTCTGATCCTGGTAAAGGTGCAGGGTATTTGCAACCTGTTTATCTTGAATATTATTCCCAATTTCCAGCGCATAATACGGTGATGGTAGACGGTGTATCTTCCTATACTGAAATGTTGAGTTACCATGCGTTTGACTTGATGGGGCAATACCCAAAATCGGAACAAAAAGAAGGTTATTATAAAGACATCACCTATTCTGATGTTTACTTTTTAGAGCCAGAAACACAAAGTGACCAATCGCGTTTGGTAAGTATTGTTAAAACAGGCGAAGACACAGGGTATTATGTAGATGTTTTTCGCTCGAAGAAACAACGAGAAGGCGATAAATTCCATGATTATTATTACCATAATTTAGGTCAGACCATGAAAGTTATGGATGCTGATGGAAATCCGTTATCTCTTACGCCTAGCGAAGAAATGGGCTTTGCAGGCGGACATTTATATGCCTTGGATTATATGTGGGATAAAAATTCGATGAAGCTATCAGATGATTATCAAGCCGAATGGAAGATAGATATGCCAGAAGGTGAAAATGACGTATTTATGAATCTATGGATGATAGGTACAGAAGGTCGTGAGGTATTCTCTATAAAATCACCACCAAACAAAGCATTCAAAAAGCACAACTTACCGTATGATGTTGGCAAGTCACCTTATTTGACTTTTGCGGCACGTCAGCATGGCGAGGCTTGGGAGCATCCGTTTGTATCGGTTTATGAACCTTTTATGTCATCCGAAGGAAAAAGTATCTCTAGTATTTCAAGTTTTGAAGATGAAAATAAAAACAAGGAATTTGTTGGGTTAAAAGTCCAGCATAAATCGGGTAGAGAAGATTTAGTTTTTTCTACGGTCAACAACCAAATAGCAATATATGCACAAATGAGTACTGATGCTACGTATGCCTTATTTGGAAAGGAGAAAAACGGAGACATGGTTTTGTTTATGGGCAATGGTACGCAGCAAAGAACTAATGATATAGCAATTTCTTCCACAGAAAAAGGAAATGTTGTTGTAGAAATCAAGGGCGGTAAAATGTATTTGCACAATGAAGTACCAGTGATAATTACCAAAGGTGATGTAGAGAATGAGTACCCAGTAGGTGCCTATAGATTAATAGAATAAAATGTGGTTATCATAAATTGTACAGATGTTTATGAAGAGTATACAATACTTGATTTTTGTTTTTTGCGTAGGATTACTAGGAATAGCTAGTAGCCACGCTCAAAAGGAAGTTAAGAGCCCAAATATTATTTTCTTAATGACCGATGATCAACGGTGGGATAATATGGGGTGTTACGGTAAGCCTGAATTCAACACGCCTAACATTGATAAATTAGCAAGTACTGCTGTAGTTTTTGATAAAGCTTATCAAGCAGTTGCTATTTGTATGCCCAGTAGGGTAACCATGATAACGGGTCGTTTTAACTCCAACCATAAAGTGGGTTTTGTAGCACCAACTGATTATACATTGTCGCAAAGCGATTTTAATAATGGGTATCCTGCCATCCTGAAAAAAGCAGGTTATCGTAATGGGTTTATTGGTAAAGTTGGCTTTACTGTTACTAAAGAAGCGCAAAGACCCAGCATGCCAAAAGAACAATTTTATAAGAAGAATATGGCTCATGTTTTTGATTTTTTTGCAGGAAGTCAAGAACATGATAGAAACGGTGTGACTATGTGGCCAGAAGATGATAAAGGTTTACAAGAAATATATAAAAAAGGCAGACTTAATTCTGGGAGAACCTTAAGAACAGGAGAGGCAATGTTACGCTTTATAGAAACCCAACCCAAGGATCAACCCTTTTGTTTGTCGGTTAGTTTTTATGCGGTAAAACATGATAATGATAAAGATATGTATATGCCTCATCATGATCTGTTTAAGGAAAAGGAATTAAGCGTACCAGAAAATTGGGTAGAGGGGGGTAATGATGAATTACCTACAGTTGTTAAAGAAAATGCACGGGGAGTTCGCCTACATAAACAAAGGTCTGCTACTCCAGAATTACAGCAGAAATTGGTTCGTCGTTTTGCAACGCAAGGGTATAGTTTAGATGATCAAGTTGGTCTATTGGTGGCAAAATTAAAGGATCAGGGACTTTTAGATAATACAATTATTATTTATACAAGTGACAATGGTCGTTTTCAAGGCACTCATGGTCTTTTTGATAAATGTTTGCTTTATGAAGAATCGGTGAAAGCACCATTAATTGTGTATGATGGTAGAGTACTGGAATCTGAACGTGGATTTCGCGAAAATGCCCTTATTTCATCCGTAGATATTGCGCCCACTATTTTATCTATGGCAGGTATAACCGCTCCTAAAAGTATGCAGGGCAAAGACTTTAGTAACCTGTTGAATAAAACTCAAGATATGTCTCAATGGCGAAACGCCGTATTTATGGAAGACCTCTTTATTGAAGAAATGTTTCACCAACGTTACAAAGAAAATGTTGATGAAATTAACCAAGAATTGATAAACGCCAACAGGTCTTACCGCAGTCGTGGAATAAGAACAGATCGTTATAAATATTTTGTTTACTACGAACACAAGCCTAAAATAGAGGAATTGTACGATGTAGAGAATGACCCTCTTGAGCAAAATAATCTGGCAAATAATAAGGAGTATGTTGATGTATTAAAGCGCTTAAGAAAACAAACGGAAGAAATGTATTTAGAGGCACTGCGCTAGCTAGAAATATGAAAGCAACATTTTCTATGACAATTAATTTATAAGAAATGATAAAAAAATATTCGGGAATTCTATTCTTACTGCTTTTAGTGGCAATGGATAATGCTAATGCACAACAGGATAATGCTTTAAAGTTATGGTATACGGCACCAGCGGCAGATTGGAACGAAGCTTTGCCTATTGGCAACGGTCGTTTGGGAGCGATGGTTTTCGGTAATCCAACAAGTGAAAATATACAGTTGAACGAAAGTACCCTGTGGGCAGGTGGTCCGCACAGAAACGAAAATCCAAAGGCAAAAGAATCATTATCCGATATACGAGAATTGATTTTTGAAGAAAAATATGATGAAGCCCATAACTTAGCTAATCGAGATTTTATTTCAAAAACCTCTCATGGAATGCCCTACGAAACGGTTGGAAATTTGAGATTGAATTTTAAAGATCAAGAAAATTACACCAATTACTATAGAGAACTGGATATTGAAAATGCAGTGAATACCACCACGTACACGGTAGAAGGAGTGGAATATAAACGGGAGGTTTTCTCCTCTTTTACCGATGAGGTTATTGTAATGAGACTTACCGCCAATAAAGAATCTCAAATTAGTTTTACGGCAACAATGGATCGCCCCGCACCTGCGAAAGTTAGCTTGTATAATGAAGGTGATGCTATTTTGGTCATGACAGGTTTTGGTAGTGATAATAAGAACAAACGCTTACCGGAAAATGCCGACCCAATTAAAGGGGAAGTAGAATTTGATGCCAGAATAAAAATAGTTCCGGAAGGGGGAGCGATAACGTCAACAGCAAAAGAATTAAAAGTAACAAAGGCAAATAGCGTGATGCTGTACATTTCAATAGCTACAAATTTTGTCGACTATAATAATGTAAGTGCAGATGCCCATAAAAGGGCGGCAAATTATATGGCTAAGGCAACATCTAAAATCTTTGATGAATTGGTAAGCCGTCATTCAGATTTTTATCAAAAGTATTTTAATCGGGTCTCATTGAATTTAGGCAGTACTGATGCGGTTAAAAATCCCACCGATGTTAGAATAAAAGAATTTAGTACAGGTTTTGACCCATCGCTTGCTGCGTTGTATTTTCAATTTGGAAGATATTTATTGATCTCCTCATCGCAACCAGGTGGTCAGCCAGCAAACTTACAGGGCTTATGGAATAATCTATTAATCCCACCTTGGAAAAGTGCATATACGGTAAATATCAATACTGAAATGAATTACTGGCCTGCTGAGGTCACCAATTTATCTGAAATGCATGAGCCATTAATTGAAATGGTAAAAGACCTTTCAATAACAGGTAAAGAAACCGCCAAGGTTATGTATGGTGCAGATGGGTGGGTAACCCATCATAATACTGATCTATGGAGAATTACAGGTCCCGTAGATGGAGCAACATGGGGAATGTGGCCAACTGGTGGTATATGGTTAAGCCAGCACTTATTCGATAAATTTGAATTTAATGGAGATTTAGATTATTTAAGTACCGTATATCCCGCCATGAAAGGTGCCGCGCTATTCTGTTTAAGCATCTTGACCCCCGAACCTGAAAATGGTTTACTGGTAGTCTCACCATCTATCTCTCCAGAACATGGCCCCATGAACCGTTCTAAAAATGTATTCATTGCGGCAGGGACTACCATGGATAATCAGTTGGTGTTCGATATGTTGACAAAAACAATAAGAGCAGCAAAATTACTACGAATAGATGATAAAATGATAGTTGAAATGCAGTCCGCTTTGGCGAAGCTACCACCAATGAAAATTGGTCAATATCAGCAGCTTCAAGAATGGATGCAAGATTTAGATGACCCAACAGATGATCACCGTCATGTATCTCATTTGTACGGTTTGTATCCTTCCAATCAAATTTCACCATATAGAAATCCGGAATTATTTCAAGGAGCCAAGAACACGCTTATACAGCGGGGAGACCCTTCTACAGGCTGGTCAATGAACTGGAAAATTAATTTGTGGGCTAGAATGTTAGATGGCAACCACGCTTATAAATTAATGGGCGACCAGATTAAGTTGGTCGGTAGACCAGATTCGCCAAAAGGTGGTGGTACCTATGCCAATATGCTCGATGCTCACCCACCTTTTCAAATTGATGGCAATTTTGGGTTTACTTCGGGTGTTGCGGAAATGTTGGTGCAAAGTCACGACGGAGCAATTCATTTGTTACCTGCATTACCAGACGTATGGGAAGATGGTGAAGTATCGGGTTTACGAGCTCGGGGAGGATTCGAAATAACTTCCTTAGCATGGAAAGATGGAAAAGTTGTAAAAGCAATAATAAAGTCGAATTTAGGAGGGAATCTTAGAGTGCGTTCATACAGTAAACTAAAAAATCAGAATGCAAAGGAATTGGCTGCTGCATCCGGAGAAAATAAGAATCAATTTTATCAAGTGCCAAAAATAAAAACGCCGGTCGTTTCCGAAGCGACGAAATCAGAAGGGCTAGATTTAAAACCAACATTCTTATATGATATACCTACAAAAGTTGGGCAAGAGATCATCTTGCTTGCTAACTAGTAGTATAAAAGTCAAACTTACTTTTTTGCTTTAGTGCTCCTAAAACCCCTTGTATTGGTATAATAGGTGATAATTTATAGAAGTTGAACAATAAGAGATACACGTTTTGTTCAATAAAGAATAAACTTGTATAAATCAATAATCAACAACTTATAACTCGTTCTTACCTATGTGGAATTTTTTATCGAACACCTCAATTTTCAAGTCCATAGTTGGTGCATTTTTGCTGATGCAAATAGCATGCGCTCCAAATAATGAAAAAAATATAGATGCAGAAGTGGTCATTTATGGTGGCACATCTGCCGCCATTGCTACAGCGGTGCAATTGGCAAGAATGGATAAATCGGTCATTATTGTTTGTCCGGAAACCCATATTGGCGGACTCTCATCTAGCGGATTGGGATTCACCGATTTGGGTAATAAAGAAGTTATTGGTGGTATTTCAAAAGAGTTTTATCAAGAAGTATACAAGCACTACCAAAATGAAGTAGCTTGGAACTGGCAACCAAGGGAAGAGTATGGTAACGAGGGGCAAGGTACTACTGCTATAGATGATAAACTCAAGACCATGTGGACATTTGAGCCCCATGTTGCAGAACAAATCTTTGAGCAATTTGTAAAGGAGCATAACATTACCATACATCGTGATAAATGGCTCGATAGGGAAAAAGGGGTAGAAGTAGATAACGGCGTTATCAAATCTATCACCATGTTAGACGGGGAGAATTATAAAGCCAATATATTCGTTGATGCCACCTACGAAGGAGATTTAATGGCAGCCGCAGGTGTCAATTATCATGTAGGTAGGGAAGCTAATAGTGTATATGGTGAAGAATGGAACGGCGTACAAAAAGGCATTTATCACCATAGCCACAACTTTCAACAGTTGAATATTAGTCCGTATGTAATACCTGGCGATTCCACCAGCGGTGTGCTTCCAAGAATATCAACAGCGCCACCTGGTGAAAATGGTTCGGGTGATAAAGGTGTGCAGGCATATAACTATAGATTATGTACCACCAATGCAGAAGGTAATGTGGTACCTTTTGAAAAACCAGAAAATTATGACCCAGCACAATATGAGTTATTGAGAAGGGTATTTGAAGGTGGTAGATATTCCATGTTCGGTGGAGGAAAGATTCCCAATAAAAAGCGCGATGTCAATAACGTAGGACCGTTCAGCTCTGATAACATTGGGAAGAACTACGATTACCCTGAAGCATCGTACGAAAAGCGAAAAGAGATTTTACAAGAGCATATAGACTACCACAAAGGTTTGCTTTATTTCTGGGGTCATGATGAAAGCGTACCTGAGCGGTTTAGAACTAGCATTAAAAAGTGGGGACTTGCCAAAGACGAGTTTGTGGATAACGGTCACTGGCCTTATCAAATTTATGTTCGCGAAGCTAGAAGAATGATCGGGGAATTTGTAATGACAGATAATGAGATCCTAGGTAAAAAGAAAGTGCAGAAACCAATAGGTATGGGTTCTTACGCCATGGATTCCCATAATGTTCAACGCTATATCACCAAAGAAGGTTATGTACAAAATGAAGGTGATCTAGGAATAGAACCAGACGCTCCATATCAAATACATTTAGGAACAATCTTACCAAAGCAAGATGAATGTAAAAATTTATTGGTTCCTGCTGCGGTCTCTGGTTCGCACATTGCATTTGGTTCTATAAGAATGGAGCCTGTGTTTATGATTTTGGGTCAAAGTGCAGGTACACTTGCCGCGATGGCGATAGACGAGGAGAAAAATATTCATGATGTTGACTATACGGCTTTAAAGGAGCAGTTGCTTAAAGACGACCAAGTGTTAGAGTATAATAAACAACTAGTTGAAGAGTCTAAATGAGAATAACCAGAAATCATATCATTTTCATCGCATTATTTGTTGCAACTTCATTATCAACCTATGCTCAAGTAATAAATGCCGGTGTGGGCGGTAATACCACGGTACAACTTTTAGAAAGATTGCATGATGATGTTTTGGAAAAAAAACCAGATTTGGTAATAGTAATGGTCGGTACCAATGATATGCTGAATTCTAGAAAGTTGGTTTCATATCGTGCATATGAAGATAATTTAGAGCATATCGTAAAAAGCATAAAGCAAACGCATAGTAAAGTAGTGCTTATGACTTCACCTCCGGCAGATTCCGTGTATTTGTTTAAAAGGCATGATAAAAAGTTGTTTAATGAAGCACCCAACGTAAAATTAGATAGAGCAAGAAATAGTGTGTCTCGTGTAGCAAAGAAATTGTCGGTGCATTATTTGGATTTATTTCAGATTTTTAAAGATATGGATTTGCCAAAACACAACAGCGATTTATTTTTTAAGAATATAAGCAATAGTGGTGCCGCGGACGGAGTGCATCCTACGGCGTTGGGCTATCGGTTTATTGGTGAACTGGTATTGCGCTATTTAAAGGAAAACCAGCTACTGGAAAAGTCTCAGAAAATCATTTGTCTAGGCGATTCTATAACCTATGGCAGTGGTATGCAAGGCAGGGGAACTTCTACGGGAGATACCTATCCCGCAGTACTTCAAAATTTTATAAAAGAATACAACAGTGTAAATAGAACAACCAAGAACTGAAAAAACTAAACAATGAGAAATCACCGATTATTACTTATCTGCGTCACACTAATCGTAAATGTGGGTATCTCCAATGGACAAAATCAAAAGAGGATAGAGGACGGTTTTGAACAATTGTTCAATGGTAAAAATTTTGATGGTTGGCATCTGAAACTGAGGAATGGAGATACTGCTAAGGCGAAAGAAGTATATGCTATTGAAGATGGCATGGTGCATGTTTTTAAGCACATGCCAGATAGTTTAAATTTAAATACTGGTGAAAATGGCACTCACGGCCTATTCTATACCAATAAGAAATATAGTAAGTACATACTTCGATTCGAATATAAATGGGGAGAGAAAATAACCAATAATTTTGATGAATGGCAGTATGATGCGGGCTGCTATTACCATGTGTTCGATGACAAGGTGTGGCCTAAAGGTCTAGAATATCAAGTACGTTACAATCACATTACCGATAGAAACCATACAGGCGATTTTTGGGGTGCAGGTGTAAGTTTAAATTGGACAGCTACAGCAGATGGCAAAACATTTTTATTACCTAAAGATGGTGGTAAAGAGATGCCTAACATGAAGAATGAAATTTATGGGTATGCATCTCCCAAATACAATGCCCTGAATGGAGAATGGAACCAGTGCGAAATTATTGTAATGGGCAATGCATATACCATTCATAAGCTAAACGGTGAAATTGTAAATATGGGTACGAATCTGTCGGTGGGTGAAGGTATCATCGGTTTTCAATCAGAAACGGCAGAAATTTATTATCGTAACATAGAAATTAAAGAATTTGATAAGGTTGTTCCCATGAAAAAGTTTCTAAATTAAGAGAATGCCCATTAAAGTGAATAATTTATATAGAATGAACTATAAATTATAACATATGTCTATAGTAAAAAATACTTTCGATATAAGACCGAAAATATAGTAGAACTAATAGAAGCGGTGAGTATAACTGGTGTGCAAGTCTGGATAAAATTAAATGAATTCAAAAAATGAATAAAGGCAGAATTTTTTGCAACGTTATCGTAGTCTTTTTAGTTGCGATTGTTGGTTTTAGTTGTAAGGATAAAGAGAGGAATCAACCGTTTGAGGTAAAAAAGAAGCCGAACTTTTTATTCGTATTGGTGGATGATCAGTCACCATTCGATTTTAAATTTTACGATTCCACTTCTACTTTAGATGCCCCTACGATAACTCAATTGGCAAAAGATGGTTTGGTAGTGGACGATGCAAGGCATATGGGGGCAATGGTAGGTGCGGTATGTACACCATCAAGACATATGATCATGAGCGGTAGAACGGTGTGGAGCCTCCCATCAATGCAAGGGTATATTAACCCAAACGAACCCAAAAATTTAGAGGAGAATACTATTGGCGCTATTTTCAATAGGGCAGGGTACAGCACCATGCGCACATGTAAAAAGGGAAATTCATACCCAAAGGCGAACAAACAATTTACCGTGGTGAAAGATGCTACAAAACGAGGTGGCACTGACGAATCTGGTAGTGCTTGGCACGCTAATCAGGTATTGACCTATTTAGAAGATAGAGATTCAACAGCCGATAAAAATCCGTTTTTCATTTATTTTGGTCTATCGCATCCGCATGATGTAAGAGATGGCACTCCGGAATTGTTGGCGAAATATGGAGCAACAAATCATACCGATAAAAATAATCTTCCAGCAGCCAATGAAAAACAACCCCCGTTACCCGATAATTATTTGGACGGTCACCCTTTTCATCATGGTCATTTAGAATTGAGGGATGAAGAAAATGTAAGCGGTGTTTGGAAAAACAGGGATGAACAAACCGTTAGAAACGAAATAGGAAGAGAATATGCATGCTCAGAAAATATTGATATTCAACTGAATAAAGTCTTGAGAAAATTAGAGGCAATGGGCGAATTGGATAATACCTATATCATCTATACCTCTGATCATGGAATTGCGGTAGGCCGGCATGGTTTAATGGGGAAACAGAATTTATATGAACATACTTGGAGGGTGCCCTTAATTGTAAAAGGTCCTGGTATTAAGGCGAACCAACGAGTTAAGGGCAATATTTATTTAACCGATATTTTACCTACATTATGTGATTTGGCTGACATAGATATACCGGAAACAGTACAGAGCAAAAGCTTTAAACCTGTACTTATGGGTGAACAAGATAGTATTAGAGATGTAATGTATGGCGTTTATGCGGGTGGTTCAACACCCGGCATGCGCACCGTAAAAAAAGGAGATTGGAAATTGATTAAGTATGATGTTTTAGACGGTAAGGTTCGTGAGACACAATTATTCAATCTGGCGGAAAATCCTAATGAATATATTGCAGAACATTGTAAACCCAAAGAAATGCAAAATGACTTGGCAGAAAACCCAAAATACGCAGCTAAGTTGGCAGAAATGGAGAATTTACTTTTAGAGGAAATGGAAACTTACGGAGACCCATTTAGGTTATGGGATCAAGAAACTAAATAAGAATACACGATGATTTTAAAGAACACACGTAATACCACAATATTAATGCTACTATTTTTTAGTGTAGTAATAAGTAGGGCACAACAAGATAAAAAGACAGAACAGCCTAATATTATTATTTTTTTGTGCGATGATCTAGGTTACGGAGATCTATCGTCCTATGGTCATCCATTTATAAAAACACCGAATATTGATAAATTGGCGACCACGGGAATTAAAATGACCAATTATTATGCTGCCGCACCGGTATGTTCTCCTTCACGTGTAGGGTTGTTAACAGGACGTAGTCCCAATAGAGCAGGGGTGTACGACTTTATACCGGGGCCAAAGAAAAGTGAGGATTTAAGGGATAAGGTACACTTGCAAGAAGGGGAGGAAACCATACCGGCTATGCTTAAAACAGTGGGTTATGAAACCGCATTGGTCGGTAAATGGCATTGTAGTTCTTTGTTCAATAACCCGGCACAACCACAACCGGATTATTTTGGGTTTGACCATTGGTATGCAACACACAACAATGCATCGCCCAGTCATCAAAACCCAAAGAATTTTGTTCGTAACGGAGAGAAAGTAGGGCAACAAGAAGGGTTCAGTTGTCAATTGGTGGTAGATGAAGCCATGAGCTGGTTAGATCACAGAACGGGAGACAATCCGTTTTATTTACAAGTCACATTTCATGAACCTCACGAACCGGTAGCTTCACCAGAAGATTTGGTACAAGAGTATTTGCCATATTCCAATGGTCGTGCAGAAGCCGAGTTTTTTGCAAATGTTGCCAATGTAGATAAGGCAGTGGGTAGATTATTGGCATACTTGGAAGAAAAAGGAACAGATAACACCTTGGTAATTTTCACTTCGGATAACGGACCCGAAACTTTTACACGGTATTCTGGTGCAAAACGAACTTTTGGGCAGACAGGAGGATTAAAAGGAAGAAAATTATGGACAACCGAAGCAGGTATACGTGTACCGGGAATTATAAATTGGATAGGGAAACCAATGTATACCGGTACTACAGATGCCGTTGTTTCCGCATTGGATTTTCTGCCGACGCTATCTGAGCTTACGGGGGCAAAACTACCTAAAAAAGAGTTGGATGGGGAGTCGGTTCTATCCTTGATAAAAACAGGAGAATTCGAAAGAAATAAACCATTGGTTTGGGGCTTTTATAATGCTCTAAACCAACATAAAGTCGCTATGAGATATGGCGATTATAAAATATTGGCTCGTTTAAAAAATAATGGGGAATATCTTCCACAGATAATGAATGTTTACGATGGTAATGAAGCGTTGATTAAAAAAAGTGAACTAACGGACTTTGAATTGTATAATCTAATGGAAGATAAAATGGAGTCCGTAAATCTGATAGAAACAGAGCCGGAGAAATTTGCTGAAATGAAAAAATTACTTCATGTCGGGTATGGTAAATTATTGGATGGTAGTCACATATGGAAAAATGAAGCCAAGTAATTAATACGAATCAAGAATTGTATATGATGAAATATTGGAGGGCTAGCGGTATAATTTTTCGAGTAATAAATGTGGTTGTTTTTTTGATAGGCTGTGAAAATCAAGTAGAACCAATACTTGTTTCACCAGATCATAAGTTGACCGTACAGCTTTTCAACACCAAGTCTAATCTGCAGTTCTCATTTATGCATGATACAGATACAATTTTCTCTTCGTCATCTATTGGATTAGAGTTAGAGGAGATTGATTTAACGAAAAATGTGCATATTGGTGAAGTAGCTTATAAAAGCTATGATAATACCTGGTCTACCATAAATGGAAAGCAACCGACCGTAAAGAATAGCTATAATGAATACACATGTAAGGTAGTTTCAAACGCCAATAACAATGTTGGTTATAACATTCAGTTTAGAATGTATAATGACGGATTCGCATTTAGATATCAATTTCCGAAAATCTTAGGTGATAGTGTAACCATTCAACAAGAATTGACCAAGTTGAATATTACACGAAACTATACCTATTGGGCATACAATGGAGAACGCCATAATTTGGGTCCTGTTAGTAGTACCGAAGGGTTTCATAAAAAAGTGAGAACACCTATGGTAATTAAAACCAATACGGATAAATATATTGCGGCGTTAGAAGGTGCTATTGTCAACACGGCACCTATTACTTTTAATACATCAAACGATAATGGTGTATTATCGATAAATAACAAACCGGTACGCATTACTTCTGGATTTGAAACTTCGTGGAGAACTTTTATTGTTGGAGACAAGGCTGGGGGTTTGGTCTCATCAGATCTTTTGGTAAATCTAAATGAACCCAACAGAATAGAAGACAGCTCATGGATTAAACCGGGTAAAGCGCTGTGGGATTGGCGTGTGTGGGGTTATGCCACAAAAGATGGTTTTGAATATGGTGGTAATACCGTATCGCATAAACGAATGATCGATTTTGCCAGTCAAAATAGCATACAATATCTACTGGTCGATGCAGATTGGTATGGTTCTGAATTTAGCGAATCATCAGACCCAACCACGTCAAAAAGCGATATTGATATTGAAGAATGTATCGCCTATGGTAAAAAGAACAATGTGGGAATAATATTGTATTTGAACAATGTTGGAGCCAAAACTTACGGACTGGAGAATGTCATAAAGCAGTTTGCAGAATGGGGTGCTGTTGGTATCAAATATGGCTTTATGAAGGGAACGCCCAAACAGAAAGTTATAAATACTCAAAAGGTTGTTCAATTGTGTGCCAAGTATAAAATGATGGTTAATTTTCATGATAGTCCGGTAGCTCCAAGTGGCGATTATAGAACATGGCCTAATTTGATGTCTAAAGAATATGGTCATGCCCAGGCAGATGCTAAAAGGTCGTACTTTCCGGAAACTGCCGTAAATGCTACCTTAATTAATATGATTTCTGGACCGTTAGATTTAACCAATGGATATTTTGATTTAAATGAGGCGCATAAGCGTGATAAAGTATTTCAAGAATTACCGGGAACTGTGGTTGCAGAAGTGGCAAAACTAATTACGGTACATACTGGCTGGATGGTACTACCTGACAGCCCCGAAGCATATATGGCTAAAGAGGATCTATTCAATGCTATTAGACAAATGCCAGCACAATTCAATGGTTTTAAAGTCCTGGACGGTGAAATTGACGAATATGTGAGTATCGCTAGAAAAGCAGGTGAAAATTGGTTTGTAGGTTCTCTTACCAATCGGGAAAGTAGAGAGATAAATTTACCATTAGACTTTCTTGAGGAAGGTGAAAAATACAAAGCTACATTGTATGAAGACGCAAGTGATTCTCACTTTTTAGATAATAAGGAATCTTATATCATAAGTGTTACCGAGCTTACTAAGGAAAGTAAGTTAAAAATTAAAATGGCGCCCGGTGGAGGTCACGTACTACACCTTGAGAAAATTGATTAATTTTTAAAAACGATTATGAAAAATATAATAACAGTGGTTTTTGTTTTGCTACTTTTTGGTGGCCAATTTCTCATGGCGCAACAAAAGAATGTGCTTATAATTTGTATAGATGACCTAAGACCAGAATTAAATTCATTTGGAGTCGACTATATCCATTCGCCCAACATAGATAGTTTAGCGAGAATGGGGCGTGCGTTTACCAGACATTATGTAAACTCTCCTAGTTGCGGTCCATCACGTTATGCCTTTTTAACCGGACAATACGGATTGGAGTATAGGGGTGAATACAATCAGTCTTTATTTAAAAGGTCGGAAAGCTTTAAAGATAAAAATGCGAGTATAGCACCTAGTATGCCAGAATGGTTTCGAAATAATGGCTACACCACAGTTTCTGTGGGAAAGGTATCGCATCACCCTGGTGGTAGAGGTGGTGAGAATTGGGATGACAATAATATTCCAGAAATGCCAAATGCTTGGGATAATCATATCATGCCCGTGGCAGAATGGCAAAACCCAAAGGGAGCAATGCACGGCTTGGCATACGGTAAAGTACGTACGCCTAATACCAGAGATGTCATAGAAACTGTAGACGGTAATGATAAAAGTTATCCTGATGGTCACATTGCCGAAGAAGGTCTTCGACAATTAGATCAGTTGGCAAAAGCTGATCAACCATTCTTTTTGGCGATAGGGCTTATCAAACCTCATTTGCCATTTGGAGTTCCTAAAAAGTATTTGGATCTCTATGAGAATGTAGAAATTCCGCCAGCATCACATCCAGAAAAACCAAAGGGAAAAACGACTTGGCACGGCTCCGGAGAATTCATGAATTATAATAGGTGGAATAAAGACCCACGAAAGGATAAAGACTTCGCACTAGAACTTAAAAAGTATTACGCGGCATGTGTAAGCTATGCAGATAAGCATGTAGGTGATATTATGCAAAAACTAAAGGAAACCGGGGCAGATAAAAATACCATTGTAGTATTATGGGGAGATCACGGCTGGCATTTAGGGGAACACGCTATTTGGGGTAAGCATAGCCTGTTCGAAGAATCGCTGAAATCACCATTGATCATTTACGATCCGGCGATGGTAGAAAAAGGAAAAATGAGCGATGCCATAGTAGAATCGGTCGACGTGTTTCCAACCCTTTGCGGTTTAACCGGTTTGTCCACACCAAAATTTACAGAAGGCACTTCTTTGCAAACCTTGATAAATAATGTAAATGCCGAGGGGCATGAAGCTGTAGCTTTTAAATCGCACGCAACTACAATTAGAACAGAACGGTATCGGTTTACGCAACATAAAAGCGGAGTGGTTGAATTGTACGACCATAAAAATATATTGGCAGAACAAGTGAATATTGCAAACGATAATCCAAAACTAGTGGAAGAATTTAGAAGAAAGATATTGGTTAAAATGGGGGCTAAAGCTTTTACATTTTCAGAATAATCTTGAAATTTTTAACGATTCTAAGCCTTAACGGTTATTTATTAGGTATGCATAGCCCTTTTGCAATCTAATTTATATACATGGAGCATTAATTTATATGCTTTTACTATTAAAGATTTGATATTGGTGTATGAAATTAAATGAATCAACAAAATGCTAGATAAAGTAACTTTAAACGCTTTGTGTCAAAAATTAGAAGTGCTCTCCAATGTATGTAAGGGGCTGGTATTTTTTGCTATAATTTTTTCCGGTTCCGAATTACTGGCGCAGCAATTTAAAGTGTATGATGCTCCCAAGGGTATAGTTTTAGCTGAATCTTATAATGTATACGTTGAGGGTAAAGAAGTCCCAGTTTACAGAACAAAAATACCTCCATCTAAACCAGTGCCAAGATTAAACCCAATTCAAGGTAAATATGGTCAAGCTTCTGTAGCTTCTTTTGATATGAATGAAAGTGTTACGGTTTCCGTTGCTTATCATGAAAAAGTAGAAACGGTTAAAATTTTGCCTACTTCATATGGAATTGAGCCAACTTTTAAGGGTAGTACTATAGCTTTTGAAATGAATGAACCGGGTCATGTAACGGTTGAAATTAATGGCGAGTGGCAAGAATCTTTACACATTTTGGCTAACCCTTTCGAAGAAAATATTCCTGATGTAAACGACCCAAGTGTTATTTATTTTGGTCCGGGGGTGCACCATGTATCCCAGATAACGGTTAAAGATGGGCAGACCGTTTATATTGCAGGAGGAGCATATGTTTATTGTGTTCTTCCAACTAAGGAAGAAGAAATAGAAATTAGAGGGCATTTAAGAAAAAAACCATCATTTATTTTAGAAGGTAAAAATGTAAGCATTAGAGGACGCGGAATTATCGATCAAAGCAAAATTCCCAAAAAAGTAAGGCGTTACACCATTTTGGCGCAAAAAGCCGAAAAAGTAAAAATTGAGGGTGTAACCATTTTTGATCCTAGCCATTGGACAATTCCTATTCAAAGTAGTGACGATGTACATGTAGATAATATAAAAATTATTGGTTGGCGAGGTAATGCAGATGGTGTAGATATCACTAGCAGTAGGGATGTTTTGGTTGAAAATTGTTTTATGAGAACGTTTGATGATGCCGTCGTTATAAAATCTTTTGGTGGATACGGCGAGGTCAACAATATTCACACACGAAAATGTGTGGTCTGGAACGAATTGGCTCACTCTTTTAGTATTGGCGCAGAGGTTCACGAGAATATCAGCAATGTACTTTTTGAAAATTGTGACGTAATTCACGATGTTGGTAGAGAAACAGCTTTACGGGTATATCATTGTGATGATGCTGTAATAAGTGATATCACTTTTGATAATATTAGAATAGAGGAAGCCCGTAGATTAATATCTTGTTGGATAGGAAAAACAAGATGGACGGAAACCGAAGAACGCGGTCACATTAAAAATGTAATTTTTAAAAATATCACGGCAACTTCAGCTCCAATTGACACCACACTAACCGGTTTTCAAGACGGACCCGATTGGAAGCCGTATATCATTAAAGACCATGCGAGTATAGAGCTTATTGGGTTCGATAATGAACATATTGTTGAACAGGTGATATTTGACAATGTAATAATCGATGGTAAAAAAGTAGCAACTGACAATATCATTATGAATGATTTTGTCAAGGATGTTGAGGTTGAATAAAATTAGCATTCACAAGAAGGTTTATAAATTAACAACTAGTATGACTCATAAATTAAAATATTTTGCATTTATTCTTTTACTGCTTTTCAGTATGGCAATTTATGCACAAACAAAGGTGGAGACTTTAGCAGAATTAGTACCTTATTTATCACAGGACAATGCGAATGTGGTTTTAAAAGAAGGAACATATACCATTACGGTCAACAATATCAAAAACGGTACATTTAAATTTCATACTACAATCGATAATCATGAAGCTTTGGTGTTGTTGTTATTTAGCGGTAACAATAGCGTATATGATTTTACCGGTGTCACTGTCAATGTAGAAACAGAGGTGTTGACGGCGTTTAAAGAATATAATGAGTTTTATGAACTTCAGGTAGTTGGTAATAACAATGTTATCAAAAATTTGACTTTGGTAGATGTAGGTTCGGTATATGATCACCCTACAAGAAGAGCCTGTAATGTTGTTATGGATGGGGCAGGCAATAGAATTGAAGGTTTACATTTAAGTACTAAAGGATCTTATCCTTATGGATATGGAGAAACATTTGGTAAGGGAGGTAATAATGTGATAAATCATTTTAAACACTCCGCCTTTTTAATTCGTGGTTATAAAAATCATGCAAAAAACTGTACAATTATTCATAGGTCATATGGTCATGCAATGTTTATGCAAGCTGCAGATGAGCCTTTAATAGAAGGCTGTTATATAGAAGGTACTATGCGATCTACCGATGATATGCTAGCTGAAACCGGCACAGGTTCAGACGGTGACAAAGCAGGATTTATGACGTATTTTGGGTACAAATTGCCAGCAGGCTATATGATGAGTTTGGGCGAGGGTGGCATAAGAGCCTATAATGGTGGTGAAACTATTATTGACGGCGTAGTCTATAATCGCGGAACATCTAACCCTACCATCATCAATTGCACGGTAAAGAATATGAGAGCAGGGGTAACATTGACCCATGCAACGGGTAAAAAATATGTATCGGGGACGGCTACTATTGGTTGTGAAAGAGGATTTTGTATCGGTACTGGCGATATTGTAGATAGTTATGCAGATACCCAATATGGTCCTGCTCTAGGGGTAGATTATGTCAACGATAGCGGTACAAATGCAGATATTACATTACTGCCGTATGAAGGTAAATCATATAACGGTAGTGGTCATGCCGCTATAATTATAGGAAGCGATCATAAAATTACTCTTAGAAGCGCTGTGCCAAATCCTGATCAAAATTTAAAAATTCAAGTAGGTGGAGATAATAGAACTATTGGTCTATTGAAGCGCGATGAAAACTATCCCGCTTCCCATATTAAACTGAACAATTTAACGGAGTATCCGGTTGTTCTAGATGAAAATAGCAATAATACTACGGGTGTATCAGCCGGAAAAGTTAGCGATGACGGTCAAAATAATCATCTGTTTTATAAAGCGATGCACTAAAATTGGTTTACCCATCCGAAAAATAAATTAAAGAATAGAAACACTTATTAATCTATGTTTTTACAATCAATACTTAAACGTTCGAATAGAATATTTACATTTTTTATAGGATCCATAACAATATTATTTTTTTCATGTGAAGAAAAGAAGGAAATCACAACAGAGAAAGAAGCAAAGCCGAATGTTATTTTAATATTGGTAGATGATCAAGGTTATGGAGATATAGCGGCATTGGGTAATCCGTATATAAAAACGCCTAACATAGATAAACTACATGCAACAAGTGCCCGGTTTACAGATTATCATGTAAACCCCACCTGTGCGCCAACAAGGGCAGCATTGCTAACGGGTCATAACGCCAATAGAGCAGGAGTATGGCATACCATAAACGGTAGATCTTTATTGTTGGAGCGTGAAACAACTATGGCTGACATATTTAAGGAAAACGGCTATGCCACCTCAATATTCGGAAAATGGCATTTAGGCGATAACTATCCGTTTAGACCACAAGATAATGGCTTTGATGAGGTGCTTTCTCACGGTGGTGGCGGTATGGAGCAAACCATGGATTATTGGGATAATGACTATTTTGATGATATGTATGTGCATAACGGAGAGCTAAAAAGATTTGAAGGTTATAGTACCGATATCTGGTTCAATGAAGCCATTAAGCATATAGAGAAAAATAAAGACAAACCCTTCTTTTGTTACCTGCCTACAAATACGGCACATTCCCCATATTTTGTAGCTGATAAATATATAGAACCCTATAAGGATAATGAGGATATTCCCTTACCTGCTTTTTATGGCATGATCGCCAATATAGATGAGAATATAGGGAAGCTTGTAGACTATTTGGAAACCTCAGAACTTATGGATAATACCATTCTGATCTTTACCACAGATAACGGTACGGCTCAAGGAGCAAGAACGGAAGGGCATAGATTGGATGGTTTTATTAAAAAAGGATATAATGCAGGTATGCGTGGTGTGAAGGCAAGTAAGTATGAAGGCGGACACCGAGTTCCTTTATTTATTCATTGGAAGAATGGTGGAATTACAGTTGGTAAAGATATTGATGAGCTAACGGCACATTTTGATGTATTGCCTACCTTGGTAGAAATGTGCGATCTAGAAGTAGATACAGCTATATCTTTTGATGGAAAAAGTTTGCTGCCTTTGATCAATGACGAAAGTGAAGATTTTAAAGAGCGAATTGTTATTACTAATTCTCAACGTACCGAAAACCCAGAACCATGGCGAAGAACTTCTTTAATGCAAGGTAAATGGCGATTGGTAGATAGTACCGAGTTATATAATTTGGCTACAGACCCTGAGCAGCGAGATAATATAGCTTCCAAACATCCTGAGAAAATGGCGGAGTTTAAGAAAGCTTATGATCAGTGGTGGCAAGATTTGCTACCTGGGTATGATGATCTACCAAGAATTTATGTGGGTAACGAAAATGAAAATCCGGCAAAATTATATTGTCATGATTGGCATACTGACGGTGATAGTCCGTGGCACCAAAGACATATCAGAACTGGCTATATGGATAATGGGTATTGGGCAATTCATGTAGATGAACCAGGAACGTATTCTATAAAATTACGTAGATGGCCAGAAGAAACACAGTTAGCTTTAAATGCAACTGCAGCTGTAAGACCGGCAAAAGAAGGGACTAGTGTATCTGCAAGTAAGGCGGGTAAATCATTACCTATTACCAAGGCTAGATTAAAAGTACAGGAAACCGACAGTGAAATAGCGGTAGATCCTACACAAGAATATGCCGAATTTAAGGTGGAACTAACCAAGGGCGAGGCTAATTTACAAACCTGGTTTACTTTAAAGAACGAAAAAACCTTAGGGGCATATTTTGTAAGTGTGGAGAAAATGGAATAAGCTAAATGACTGGTTTTTAGGGTTTAATTTTATCGTGATTCATAATTTATCGATTATGAACGATGAGTTATATGTAAATGGGTGTTAAATTACCATATTGCATAAGATCAATTAACCAATCTAAAAGAGGTACATGAATTTAAGGAACATTCCATATTGTAAAACGGTAATATTGGTGCTGTTTACTGTACTGTTCAATTATGGGTGTGCCCAAACTTCTAAAGTTCTTTCTCTGAATGATACTTTAGAGGTACGTTCTATTTTACTTCATGAAGAGAATTTTAATGATGATTTAAGCTCTTGGCAGGTGGAGCAGATGCCTGGTGGAATTTCTGAAATTAAAAACAGCAAGCTTGAAATTGATGATGCCTCAGGGTGTACAATTTGGTATAAAAAGGAGTTGTCAGGTCCAATAATGATCGAGTACGATACCTACATCATTTCTGATGGAGGAAAGAATGACCGAGTGTCTGATATGAATTGTTTTTGGATGGCTACGGATATGGAACATCCTGATGATTTATTTAAGAACTCTGCAAAGCGTCATGGTAAATTTTCCAACTATGATGGTCTGCGCTTATATTATATGGGCGTCGGTGGTCATGATAATTCTAAAACCAGATTTAGACGCTATGTTGGCAATGGAGACCGACCCTTATTGGACGAACATGATTTCTCTAAATCAGAATTTTTGTTGCAGCCCAATACAACTTATCATATTAGAATCATCGCCTATAATAATGTAATTCAATATTATAGAAACGGAGTGAAAATGATCGATTTATATGATGCCGATCCATATACGAAAGGTCATTTCGGTTTTAGAACTGTGAAAAATCACATGACAATAGATAACTTTAAAGTGTACAGATTAAAACAATAATAAAATATAATTAAATGTCTACAACCTATCAAACAAGATATGCTTCTAGTCCTGAAGCAGTTAAAAAATATGATACCACAGCTTTAAGAGATGAATTTCTGATTGATGACCTTATGAAAAAGGGTGAGATCAATTTAACATATACTCATTATGACCGCTATATAGCGGGCTCTGCGGTACCAGAATCTGATTTGAAATTAGAAACTATTGACCCGTTAAAGGCTGAATTTTTCTTGGAAAGAAGAGAAATGGGTATTATTAATGTAGGAGAATCGGGTGCAGTTGAGGTAGATGGTACCACGTATAGCTTAGGACATAAGGATGCTTTGTATATTGGTATGGGAGCAAAAGAAGTCGTTTTTAAAAGTGACGACCCTAAAAAACCGGCAAAGTTTTATATCAATTCGGCACCGGCGCATACCAACTATCCTACGAAAAAGGTAAGCTTAGAAGAAGCTAACAAATTAGAATTGGGTTCACTAGAGACGGCAAATCATAGAACGGTTAGTCAAATGATCATTGGAGGTGTGGTTACTACTTGTCAATTGCAAATGGGAATGACCAAGTTAAAAACCGGAAGTGTTTGGAATACCATGCCGGCACACGTACATGATCGTAGAATGGAAGTATACTTTTATTTAGATGTGCCAGAGGGTCAGGCAGTGTGTCATTTTATGGGGCAACCACAAGAAACACGACATATATGGATGCATAACCACCAAGCCGTAATTTCACCACCATGGTCTATTCACTGTGGATCAGGTACTTCTAATTATACATTTATATGGGGTATGGCGGGTGAGAATTTAGATTATAGCGATATGGATGTTGCGGCAATAACAGATTTAAAATAAAAGTATGTCTACTGAACTATTTAATTTAAAAGGAAAAGTTGCTTTAGTAACGGGTAGCACGCATGGTCTTGGTATGGCAATGGCGAAAGGCTTAGGATTGGCAGGTGCAAAGCTGATTGTTAATGGTAATTCGTCTCAATCTAAAATTGATGATGCAGTTGCATTTTATAAGTCTTTAGGTATTGAAGCTTACGGATTCAAATTTAATGTCACCGATGATGCTGCCGTTATAAAAGCCGTAAACGATATACAAGCAACAGTGGGTTCTATTGATATTTTAGTAAATAATGCTGGAATTATTAAAAGAACACCATTGGAAGAAATGGAAGTCGAAGACTTTAAAGAAGTAATCAATGTTGATTTGGTGAGTCCGTTCATTGTATCTAAACACGTGGTGAAAACCATGATTGCGAAGAAGCAAGGTAAGATTATCAATATTTGCTCAATGATGAGTGAGTTGGGTAGAAATACTGTTGGTGCTTATGCTGCCGCAAAAGGCGGTTTAAAAATGCTGACACAAAATATGGCTACAGAATGGGCTAAGCATAATATTCAAGTAAACGGTATTGGTCCGGGATATTTTGCTACGAGTCAAACTGCACCGATTCGGGTTGATGGTCACCCGTTCAATGAGTTTATTTTGAATAGAACACCAGCCGCAAAATGGGGAGATCCAGATGATTTATCGGGTGCCGCTATATTTTTATCATCTAAAGCGAGCGATTTTGTAAACGGACATATTTTATACGTTGATGGTGGTATTTTGGCAACCATTGGTAAACCAAGTAATGAAAACTAAAATTAGTATGAACCAGATTCATTTAAAATACTGTGCAGCAATTGTAACCTTATTGTTGGTAAGCTGCGGTAGTGAAAAAAAACCGCTAGAAATTGAGGTTGTTAATAGTTTAGATGTTGATCGTTCTTTTGAGACTGTAGAAGTTGATTTAGATCTTTTGAAATCTAGCGAAACTTTAAAACTTGTATCTGGTAAATCTTATCAAATAAATGAAGTAGGAAGTGATGTAGAGTTGGTTTCGCAATTAAGTGATAATGATGGTGATGGTACTGCAGATGTACTTTTGTTTCAACCAGAAATAGCAGCAAATTCAAGTAAGTTATTTAACATATCGCTAAAAGATAGCGAAGCTCAGACAGATGAAATACCAACATGTTATTCAAGATTTGTACCAGAGCGTACCGATGATTACGCTTGGGAAAATGATAGGGTAGCTTTTAGAACTTATGGACCTGTTGCGCAAAAAATGATAGAGGATAGTATCCCTGGAGGTACACTTTCAAGCGGAATGGATGCGTGGTTGAAAAGAGTAGATTATCCTATAATTAATAAGTGGTATAAGAAAGAATTGGAGACAGATGGTTCTTACCACGAAGATGATGGCGAAGGCTTAGATAATTTTCATGTAGGTACCAGTAGAGGAGTTGGCGGTATAGCGGTTAAAGTAGATACCACGTATCGGTTTTCTAAAAACTTTACCGAATATAAAACCATCGAAACCGGACCTTTACGAACAAGTTTTTGGATTACCTATGCACCTTGGAAAGCAGGCGATAAAAACGTTGTTGAGAAGAAATTTATTTCTTTGGATAAAGGCAGTAACCTTACTAAATTCAGGGTAGAGGTTGAAGGTTCTGATACGCTGTCTGTAGGACTTACATTGCATGAGAAAGATGGTGAAGTAACTACCAAGGTCGAAGAAGGTTGGGTAAGTTATTGGGAACCTTATTTTGGTTCTGACTTAGGTACCGGTATTGTAGCCCCATCGAACACGTTGTTGGGCTATGATAAATATGTAACCGATGCAAAAGACTTAAGCAATCTGTATGCACAACTAAAAGTTGATGATGGTGTAGTTGTTTATTACACCGGATTTGGTTGGAAAAAAAGTAAGCAATTCAACACCAAAGTAGAGTGGAACAACTATTTAAAGCAGTTTGCTGAAAAAATAAATGCACCTTTAGAAGTGAGGGTGAAGTAATCAAATTATAAGAATACTATTTACGGATGATTATTTTACGGAATAAGTGTTTAGTGCTTATTAAATTAAAGTAATCATCCGTTTTTATTATTTGATTTTCTTAATCAAATGGTTGGGAAAATCTAACGTGTTTTCACAGCAAATTTGTTCCATTACCTGTTGTAATTCGGTTTTTAAAAGTGAAATAGTGTGGTTTCCACCTTCATTTCCTAATGCTGCTACGCCGTACATAAACGAACGACCCAAAAAGGTAAATTCTGCACCAGAAGCCATTGTTCTTGCAATATCTGGACCAGAGCGTAAACCACTATCCATCATTACTTTAATTTGGGCGCTATATTTCTCGGCAATTCTCGTTAATGGTCTAATAGTAGATTCGCCGGCATCTAGTTGTCTACCACCATGGTTAGAAACAATGATACCATCGATGCCCAGACGAATAGCTTTCTCTGCATCCATTTCAGAAGCAACACCTTTTATCACCAATTTACCCTTCCACATATCGCGAATAGGTTTTATTTTCTCTTCATTTAATCTACCTGTAAAGGTTTGGTCCATGAATTTACCTAGTTGCTTTAAATCTAGATTTTTAGGCATATAAGGTTTGAGCGTTTCAAAATTAGGTTGTCCGTGAATAAGGGTTTTCATAGCCCATTCTGGTCTTCCTAAAATTTGAAGAATATTCTTTACACTCATTTTTGGTGGCATTGCCAAACCATTTCTAATATCTCTAGGTCTAAATCCGAAAGTAGGTACATCTGATAAAATGACCAAAACAGAACATTCCGCCTGAGCAGCTCTTTGAATCATATCGTCTCGTAATCTATTCTCGGTGGGGTGGTATAATTGAAACCAGGCCTGACCCTCGGTTATTTCTGATATTCTTTCAATACTACTTGTAGATACAGTACTTAACACAAAAGGAACATTATGCTCGAATGCTGCCTTTGCTAATATTTCTGGAGCATTAGGCCACATGAGTCCTTGGAGACCAACAGGGGCAATACCAAAGGGTGCATCATAAGTATGACCAAATAGTTCGGTTTTCATATTAGAACCCGTATGCTTGCTTAAATAGCTGGGAGTCAACTCAACCTCTCTAATTTCAGACGTATTTTTAATAAGGTTTACATCTTCATTACATCCGCCGTCCAAATATTCAAAAGCGAATTTTGGAATCTTCTTCTTCGCTTTATTTCTTAGGTCGGTAACTGAAGGGTATTTATTATTGATGGCAAGTTTGGCTTTGCTCATAATTCAAATATTTTGTTCATTAATCGCCATTTTTCTCCTGATTTTGAGTTGGGTATAGCTTGTTGGTATTTCCACATTAAAGTTTCCCATTCTTGTACTTTGTCATTATTTTGGTCGGCTTTTTGTTTCTTATCAAAAGAAAACAGTGGAGAAGTCTCCATAACCATAAAGAGCCTGTTTTCTACCAGATAAATATCTAAATTTTCTATGTGAGAATTTTTTATGCTTTCTGTAATTTCTGGCCAGACATTTTTATGATACTCCACATACTCTTTGATTAGGGTAGGGTCATTTTTTAAATCTAGGGCAAAACAATGTTTTTGATTTTCCATATTAGCTCTGGTAATGTTTATTGGTCATTTGCCCATAAATAGCAATAACAACAAAGCAAATTAATGGTAGAATGAATGAAAAATTAACTTCTGATAATCCCATGATTTGGGTGTCGTCAACGCCAAATCCGCCAATATCGATAATTTTCCCTTGCAGACCGGGCATTAAGGCGCCACCAACAATAGCCATAACAAGACCAGCGGCACCAATTTTAGATTCCTCTTCTTCTAGGTTTTCTAGTGCGATCCCATAAATAGTTGGGAACATAACAGACATGCACAAAGAAAGACCTACAAGACAATAAAGACCTACAATGCCAACAAGAAACATAGTTCCTAGAGATGCAATAATGGCTGCAATAGCATAGGCTAAAAGTAGTTTTCCTGAGGATATAAATCTTAGCAGGTACGTTCCAATAACCCTGCCTACTAGAAATAAAATGAAGGCAACAATCTGATAATTGGCAGCAGTTTCACTGTCCATACTAATAGCTTCTGCGTATTGATAAATGTAGGTCCAGCACATGATCTGTGCTCCCACATAGAATATTTGTGATACTACGCCAAAGACATATTTTTTGTTTTTTTTCAAGGAAGCAAAAGTGTGACTTAAGCTGGGAATTGAACCATCTCCTTTAGACTGTGGCATTTTGCTAACGGCAATCAGTACCAATATCGCTAAAATGACCAGACCAAGAATAACATAGGGGTCTCTGATGACCATTAAATCTGAAGTTCTAATGAGTGATTTTTTAGCTTCGGATAAAGCACTATAGTTTTCAATATCATCAGATTGTAAATTTTTAAGTACGAATTGCTGCGCAACTAATAGTCCTAATAATAGACCAATAGGGTTAAAGGCTTGTGCCAGATTCAATCGTTGGGTGGCAGTTTTGGTATCTCCCATTGCCAAAATATATGGGTTGGCAGTAGTTTCTAAAAAAGCGAGTCCGAAAGTTAAGATATAAAGTCCTAAACAAAAGAACCAAAATTGCTCTGTGATAGCTGCCGGATAGAATAATAAAGCCCCCACAGCATAGAGTGCTAAACCTATGAGTACGCCTACTTTATAAGAATATTTTCTAACGAAAAGAGCTGCAGGCAAAGCCATGCAAAAGTAACCACCATAAAAAGCCATCTGTACCCAGGCCGCTTGAGAGTTAGAAAGTTCTAATACCTTTTTAAATGCTTGTACCATTGGGTCTGTAACAGCATTTGCAAAACCCCACAGCGCAAATAGAGAAGTTATAAGAATAAATGGCAGCAAAGTTTTTGTAGCTACGATAGGAGTTTTATCTGACTTTGACATTATTGGTGAGTTTTGTTGTTAGTTGAAGTATGGGTAGTCATGTCAGTTCTATAATGCGCGATCTAAATGACTATAGCCGCCATCGACAAAAATGAGTTGCCCTGTGGTGTGGCTAGACTTTTCAGATAATAGGAATGCGACTGTATCTGCAATTTCCTCAGCTGTGGTCATTCTATTTTCCAAAGGAATATTTTTGGTGATTTTATCAAGTCGTTCTTCGGGATTTGGAAAAGATTTGATCCAACGGTCATATAATGGCGTGTAGCATTCGGCAACTATGACCGCATTTACACGAATGGAGTAGGGTAGTAGTTCAACAGCCCATTCTCTGGTAAGTGCATTTCTACCGCCATTGGCAGCAGCGTAGCCAGAAGTTCCACCTTGCCCGGTAACCGAAGTTTTTGAGCCTATATTTACAATGGCTCCTTTATTCTTTTTTAGTTGAGGTAGCGCATAATGAGCCATCATGTAATAATGTGTAAGGTTTCTTGATATAGACCTCATGAAATCTTCATGGTTGCCATCTTCTAAACCTACAGAATCATTAACTCCCGCGTTATTTACCAAACCGTCAATTCTACCAAATCTTTCTATACAGCTATCAACGGCATCTTTACATTTTTCGGGGTCGGTAAGTTCTGCGAAAGCATAACCTGCTTGACCACCTGCTTTTTCGATTTCAGAAATTACAGATACGATGTTCGCTTTATTTCTACCTAAAATATAAGGTATGGCACCTTCCTTAGCAAGACTTAAGCTTATACCTCTACCAATTCCCGATGAGCCACCAGAAACTATTATAATTTTGTCTTTCAGTTTTAAATCCATCGTTGGTATGTTTTAATAAGTTGATTTAATGAGTGTTTAATCTGTAAAAGTTAATGGCATTTAAACCCATTACTTGATTCTGTTCGTTTTTTGACAATTGCTTAATATATGTTGTAACAACGTCTTTGTTTTTGGCATAGCTACCGGCCAATAAGCATACCGGCCAATCTGATCCGAATAGAATACGTTCGGCACCAAAAGCTTCGAAAATAACATCTATATAAGGCGTAAGTTCTTCTGTTTTCCAAGTGCTCCAATTAGCCTCTGTTGCTAACCCAGACAGTTTGCAATACACATTTGTGAAGCTAGCAAGTGTTTTAATGCCAGCTTTCCAACTATCTATTTCGCCTGATTTAATTGGTGGTTTTGCCAAATGGTCTATTATAAATTTTTGATCAGGAAATTTAGACACTAGCATTGTGCTATTTTTTAACTGATGAGGAAAAATTAAAATATCGTAGGTTAGATTTAGTGGGACTAATTTTTTAATGCCGTCTAAGAAAGCTTCAGAGATAATAAAATCTTCTTTTTCAGCCTGTAAAATATGTCGAACTCCTTTAAATAAATTGTCTTTTGTGTAATGTTCAAGACGCTGTTGTACATTGGTACTACACAGGTCTACCCATCCTACCACTCCTTTTATGAAATCGTTTTCAGCAGCCAGTTGAAGTAAGAATTTCGTTTCGTTTTCAGATTGATCAGCTTGTATGGCAATGCAACCATCAACATTATTACTTGTAAGTATAGGTTTAAGGTCGCCAGGTAAAAAATCACGCTGAATGATTTTCATAGAGCTATCAATCCAACTATCTCTAATTGGGTCATACTTCCAAAAATGTTGATGGCTGTCAATGATCATTTTGTATATGCCTTGGCAACTTGTTTAGAGCTTCCTAATTTTTCAATTCCTAATTCGACAACATCACCAGGGTTCAAATATCTAGGCGGATTGAAGCCTAAACCAACACCGAAAGGTGTTCCTGTAGAAATGATATCTCCAGGTAGCAATGTCATATATTGACTGATATAACTTACCAATTCTGGTACGTTAAAAACTAAATCTTCTGTATTACTGTTCTGTAATAATTCGCCATTTACCTTTAGCCAAAGATCTAAAACATGCGGGTTGCTCACTTCATCTTTAGTAGCCAAAAACGGACCGATAGGAGCGAAGGTGTCACAGCTTTTACCTTTTACCCATTGCCCTTCTTTTTCTAATTGAAATGCTCTTTCGCTATAATCGTTATGTAGCATATAACCAGCAACATAGTCCATAGCATCGGCTTCTTCAACATAACTTGCTTTTTTGCCAATGACCACAGCTAGCTCAACTTCCCAGTCGGTTTTCTTACTGTTTTTGGGAATAATTACATCATCATTAGGACCAACAATCGCAGAAGTTGCCTTGAAAAACAAAACAGGCTCTGTAGGTACCTTCATTCCACTTTCAGCAGCATGCTTCGCGTAATTTAGCCCTACACAAACAATTTTAGAAGGTTTTTTTAGTGGAGGACCTAAACGCGTACTCTTGTCTATTTTTGGAAGATCATTGCCTTTTTCGTCGAGCCAAGATTTAAGATGGGCTAAGCCATCGTTTTCAAAAAATAATTCATCATAATCTTCACCAAACGCAGAGGTATCTATCCATTCTCCGTTTTCAAGTATTACACCCGGTTTTTCATTTTGTGGTGTTCCAAATCGTATTAATTTCATATCGTAAATTTTATCCGTTAAGTTTTATGAATCCCCCGTCAATTGGGAAATCCGTTCCAGTAATAAAAGAAGCTTCGTCTGAGCATAAGTATAAAGCTAGATCAGCTACTTCTTGCGGTTTGCCCATTCGACCAATTGGTTGAGTGGCAGACAGGTTTTTAAACATTTCATCTTCCTGCCCAGGGTAGTTCGCTTTTATAAATCCGTCAACAAAGGGAGTGTGAATTCTAGCCGGTGAAATGCAGTTGCAGCGAATACCATTATTAATATAATCTTTAGCAATGGAGTAGGTCATGGTTAATATAGCCCCTTTACTCATAGAATATGCAAAGCGATCATCTATACCTACACTAGAAGCTATTGATGCCATATTAATAATTACTCCGCCGTTTTTCTTCATTTTGGGTATAAGGGCATACATGCAGTTATATGGACCTTTGACGTTTACGTTATAAACACGGTCCATATCATCTTCCGCGGTTTTTTCAATATTACCAACATGGGCAATACCCGCATTATTGATTAAAATATGAACCTCATGCTCCGATGTAATTTCATCGATAACAGCTAAAACCTGTTTTTGATCAACAACATTACAATTATAAGCTGTTGCTTCACCACCTTGCTCTTTAATTAAGTTTACTGTGCTTTCTGCATTTTCTGCATTTAATTCTAAAATATGAACGCTTGCTCCTTGTGCGGCAAAAGTGGTAGAAATTGCTTGACCAATACCACTACCACCACCCGTTATTATTGCGTTTTTACCTTTAAGGTTAAACCTCATGTTTCTATAGTTTAGTTTTTTTGTAATTCTTCTTTCCAAAATGCCCCATCAGGAAAAGTATAAGTATCCAAAGAGTCTTCCTTCATGGTAATACTATAACCTGGTAATTTAGGAGGCATATACGCACCATCTTTTATAATCACAGGGTCATAAAAATGCTCGTGTAAATGATCCACAAATTCTATTATCCTATTTTCCATAGACCCGCTAATAGCTATATAATCTATCATAGATAGGTGTTGTACATATTCACATAGACCAACCCCACCTGCATGCGGACAAACGGGAATATTAAATTTCGCAGCCATTAACAAAATAGCTAATATTTCATTTACTCCGCCAACCCTACAACTATCAATTTGGCAAATACCAATGGCACCTGCTTGCATTAACTGCTTAAAGATAACCCTGTTTTGGCAATGTTCACCAGTCGCGACCTCAATTGGCTTAACAGCTTTGGCAATTTTTGCATGTCCTAGAATATCATCAGGACTTGTGGGCTCTTCAATCCACCAAGGATTAAATTTTTTAAGTGATTCCATATTGGTGATAGCTTCATCAACATCCCACTTTTGATTGGCATCCATCATAAGTTTTAAATCGTCCCCAATTTCTTCACGAATAATTGCGGCACGTCTCATATCATCATTTAGGTCAGAACCAACCTTAATTTTCATATGTTTAAAACCACTCTCTTTAGCTTCTCTACAAAGACGTCTCATTTTATCATCAGAGTACCCTAACCATCCTGCAGATGTAGTATACGCAGGATAACCTTTGTCTTTTAAATGCGCAATTCGTTCTTGTTTGCCAGCTTCCTTTTTACTCAAAAGCTCAAGAGCTTCTTCAGGAGTTATAGCATCTGTGATATAAGTGAAATCTACACAAGAGACCAATTCAGCAGGAGTCATATCTGCCAATAGTTTCCAAAGAGGTTTCTTTTCTACTTTGGCATACAGATCCCAAACAGCATTAACAATCGCACCGGTAGCTAAATGTATAACTCCTTTTTCAGGACCTAACCAGCGTAACTGACTATCACCGGTAATCATTTTCCAAAAATCACCCATATTAATAGTGAAGCTTTCTATAGATTTCCCAATAACTAAATGAGAAAGAGATTTTATGGCTTGAGTACAAAGTTCGTTTCCTCTACCAATGGTAAAAGTTAAACCGTGGCCTTCATAACCCTCAGGTGAATTAGTCTTTAAAATTACGTAAGCGGCACTATAATCTGGATCCGGATTCATTGCATCAGAACCATCTAGAGACTTACTAGTAGGGAAGCGGATGTCCCTAGATATTACCTCAGTAATTATAATAGAATTTGACATTGATTTTGTTTTATCCAAAATTATTTGAATAGGGAAGTTAAAACCACCTCATAAAATACCAAATCTGATACTTTTTTTGCATAAAGACTATAAATGTTTTCGATGTTGGCTTAAAAATGAGGATGGAGATTCTTTTTTGATAATTTTGAACTGGCGGTTGAAGTTTGAAATATTTCCGAATCCGCATGCATATGCAATAGAAGTGATACTCTCTTTATTTTCCAATAACATTTTGCAGGCAAAACCAATGCGTATTTCATTTAAAAATCTTGTAAATGGTTTTCTGTGTGTACTCTTGAAAAATCTACTGAAGGATGAGGCATTCATATTTGCTAATTCAGCAACATCTTTTGAGCTAATTGGAGTATGGAAATTTTGATATACATACTCATAAATAATATTCAATCTCTTGTTTTCTGTTTGATGAAAAGTATTGATAAATCCATTACTGGATAATAAGGTATAGTTTTGGCTTTGCTCAAGTTTGATTAAAATTTCAATAATTCTTGTAATTTTAATGGCAGAATCTAGACTATGTAGATTTTTTAATTCATTTTTTATAGTATCGGTAACATTGGGAAATTTAATGCCTTGGGATGCTTTCGTTAAAAGATGAGAAATGGGTTGCATTTCTGGAAGGGATAAAAATTCTTTTCCTACAAAATTATCTTTAAAATGAATAGATACAGCTTGCGCTGTAAGTGTAGAATGTTTATCGAAATAGACTTTATCATTTAACCACATATGTGGCACATTTTTGCCAATTAATATGACCTCGCCAGCTTCGAATTTTTCTATACTATCACCAACAAATCTAGTGCCGGTACTTTTAATAATATAGACCAATTCTAGCTCTTCATGAAAATGCCAAACCTTCAAAAAATTCTTATAATTATTTTGAGATATGGTAATAGAGGTATTAGCAAGACTAGATCTATCTAGTAAATGAAGTTTCATTTCATGAATTTAGTACAAAATACGTACTATTTATGGATGTATAAAAAATATGTAATTAGAAGCGGAAATATAGTTGGTTAATCATTAATGAAGGTAACTCGTGCTTTTATTAAGTGAATTTTTTTAGTACTATTTTTTTTAATCTAAACGAAGATTTAAGTTACCGTAATAGAACACTATAATAAATCAATTTGGTTTGTTTGAATAGTTATTAAGTTTTACAATAAAATGGTAACTTTAAATTATATGAATATATATACTACCACTCTTTTAGAGTTTTTACTTATATCTTCAAGTATACTTTTCTTGTTTAAGTATAGAACTAAATTTGGTTTAGCTCCACTTTACATTCTTTTGGGTTCTGTACAATATTTACAAGCCTTTTCTGGTTCCATGGTTAGTTTTAATTTATTCGACGTATATCCAATCTACCCTGGTTCTGTAATTATATTTAGCGCTGTATTATTTGCTATTTTATTAATTTATATAAAGGAAGGTGTAGCTAATGCAAGAGCACTTATTATTGGCATTATTATTTCAAATGTTATTTTGTCTGCATTGTTTGGTATTACTTATATTTAAGAGCATTCTGACCAAATGATGAGTATTGAAGATTCATCGTCTATTTTTCAAATAAATTATAGATACTTTATTACAGGTACTATAATATTATTCCTAGATTTTTTTTATTGGTAATTATATACCAGTTTTTAATTTCAAAACTTAATAAACTATATTTTTTTCTAATTCTTTTCATTTCATTATGTTCTGTTTTACTTTTTGATTCTCTTGTCTTTAATTTCATTCTCAAGTATGACACACCAATTTTCACAGATTCATTAATTGGTCATATAATAGGTAAATCGTTTTCAGCCTTTATTTTTTCTTTTATTCTATACATTTATTTAAAGTTTATAGATAAAGAGGAAGATAATGGTGGTTTTATTGCTGCTCAAAACAGAGAGGTTTTTTCAATACTCAACTATAGAGAAAAGTACTTTAATCTTAAAGAAGAGAAACAACACGTAGAGAAAAAATATATTTCGCAAATTGAATCTACATTAAATCAAATTTCTGATGGCTTTGTATCATTAGATACAAACTGGTGTTACACCTATATAAATGAAAAAGCAGCTGAGTTTCTAGGTAAATCACCAGAAAGTTTAATAGGAAAACATATATGGAAAGAATTTCCTGAGGGTATCGGTTCTTCAATTGACATAGCTTATCGCAAAGCTCAAAAAACAATTCACTTTGAAAATTATTTCGAACCCTTAGATAAATGGTTCAAAAGTAGAATTTATCCATCTCCGGAAGGTTTAACTATCTACTATACAGATATTACAGAGAAGAAAAAGGCTGAAACTCATAATCAGATGTTGCTTTCTTTAATTGAAACAAGTGATGATTTTCTAGGATTAGCAACTTTAGAAGGTAAACCAACATATTTAAATACTAATGGTAGGCAGCTCGTAGGTTTAAAATCAAATGAAGAATTGGCAGATTCCATAACAGATTTTTTCCCTCAAAATTATAAAGAGGTTATCTTAAATGAGCATATGCCTAATATTTATAAAAAAGACAAATGGAATGGTGAAGTTGAATTTAAAAATTTTAAGACAGGAGCATTAATACCAATTGAAATGTCTGGTTTTTTAATTAAAGACAACCTTACTAAAAAATCTATAGCCTTGGGTATAGTTGCTAAAGATATTACGCAATGTAAAAAATCTGAAGAAAAATTAATAAGTAGTGAACAATTATTTAGAGGTCTATCATCTAACGTACCAGTTGCAATTTTTCAAGCAGATAAAGATGGTGCTTGTAATTATGTAAATGAAGAATGGCTAAAATATTCGGGACAATCTTTTAATGAAGTTATGGGTTTTGGCTGGTCAAATGCCATACATCCCGAGGACAAAGAAAGAGTTGTTAGTCAATGGCAAGAATCTATTGTTACTGGCACCAATTTATTTCAGATTTCAGACTGCTTCAAAAAAACGGAAAAGTAAAATGGCTCTCGTCTAAAGCAGTTTCCTTAATTGATGTAGATAAAGTAGTAAGTGGATATATAGGTATGTTATCAGATATTACCGAACATAAATACGCAGAAGAGGAATTAATAAAAAGCAAAAAATATTTTGATAATATAATTAACAGTATCGGAGACCCCGTATTTGTAAAAGATGATCAAAGTAGATTGTTAATTGTAAATGATGCTTTTTGTTCACTATTTAATCTTTCAAGAGTTGATATATTAGGAAAAACACTAGTAGAAAACGTGTCTGTTGAAGAAAGAGAGAGTTTTTTAAGAATAGACAAGCATGTTATTTCTTCAGGAATTGAAAATGTTAATGAAGAAACTTTAACATTAAGCGAAAATAAAAAAAAGATAGTTTCTACTAAAAAGACAAGATTTGTTGATAGTAATGAGAATAAATTTCTAATAGGAGTTATTAGGAATATAACCGAAAAGAAAAAAGCAGAAGTTGAGTTAGAAAAGCACAGAAATAATTTAGAAGAGTTGGTAGATGTAAGAACTTCTGAGTTATAAAAAGAAAAAATAAAAGCACATTCTGCCGATTTAATGAAATCTGCGTTTTTAGCAACAATGTCTCATGAATTAAGAACACCAATGAACTCTATTATTGGTTTTACAGGTATTTTATTAAAAGAATTAGCAGGTCCATTAAATGAGGAACAGAAAAAGCAGCTGTCTATGGTTAAAAATAGCAGTCAACATTTACTAAGTTTAATTAATGAGGTATTAGATATCTCTAAAATTGAAGCAGGTAAATTAAAAGTATCTATTTATCCTTTTAACTATTTAACAACACTAGAAAAAACCATAGACTTTTTAGTACCGCAAGCATTGAATAAAAAACTTCAAATACATTCAGAGATTACTGAGTTGGAGAATACTTTACATAGTGATGAGCGAAGAGTAGAGCAAGTATTACTCAATTTGCTTTCTAATGCTATTAAGTTCTCTAACCAAGGAATAATTAAAGTAAAAGTAACTATTGTTGATAATTATGTGGTTACTCAAGTAATTGATGAAGGTATAGGTATAAGTAAGATAAATCAGAATAAATTATTTATGCCATTTATTCAACTTGATGGAGGATTAAGTAGAACACATGAAGGAACCGGACTGGGATTAGCAATTTGTAAAAGTTTAATAGAAAAACTAGGAGGTACAATACAAGTGCAAAGTAAAGTTGGCAAAGGAAGTAATTTCTCATTTACGTTACCACTAAATTATGATGATAAAGTGTAACTGATTATAGAATTAATGTAAAATTGTTTAGACAAGTTTAGTATATTTAAGAATAAAGTTTTTGGTATTAAAAGTTTATACGCATTAATAATTGAAGATAATGAGCAAAATATGTACATGCTAACTTATCTGTTAGAACATAGTAATTATACTATTATTAAGGCATATAATGGAAAAGATGGGTTTAAATTGGCACATGTAAATAATCCAGAAATTATTTTAATAGATATTCAATTACCAGATATGGATGGCTATGAAATATGTAATAAATTAAGGCATAATGGTCTGCCTAAGAACACAACAATTATTGCAGTGACCTCGTATGCCATGGGTGGGGATAAAGAAAAAGCATGAGAAGCAGGTGCCGATGGTTATTTAGAAAAACCAATAAACCCAGAAACTTTTGTAATTCAAATGGAACGTATTGTAAATGAAAAATAATGAATGAATAGAAAAATTATTTTAATAGTAGATGATATTTATGAAAACCTATACTTGTTAAGAGTAATTCTTGAGGAGGCAGGTTTTAAAGTTATTGAAGCTAACGATGGAAGTGATGGACTTAAAAAACTATACGAGAATAGTACTGTAGACCTTATTATTTCTGAAATATTAATGCCAAATATGGACGGGTATTTATTTTGTCAAGCATGTAAAAAAGAAAAATTATTTAAAGACATTCCATTTGTTTTTTATACATCTACCTACACCGAAAAATTAGATGAAGAGTTTGGCTTAACCTTAGGCGTGGCAAAATTTTTAAGAAAACCAATAGATTACGATGAAGTTCTTATTACCGTTAATGAAATTTTAGATTTTGGTCTAAAAAAAGGAACAAATGAAGTAAGAAATACAAAATCAGAAGCTATTTCTGATGGTGAGGTTTTAGAGCTGTATAGCAAACGACTAATTCAAAAATTAGAGCAAAAGGGCTTAGATCTTGGGCAAGAAGTATTAGAGCGTAAAAGAACAGAGCAATTATTAATTCATGAAAATGAAATATTAGATTTAATTACTGTTAATAAATCTCTACATGAGATTTTTGAAAGGTTGGTTCTTAACTACGAGTCTATTCATGAAGGCTATTTAGGTAGCATTAGTTTACTTGATGATGACGGTATTCATCTTATATTAGAAGCGGCACCTTCATTGCCAAAAGCATTTAGTTTGGCCATAAAACGTTTAGCTATAGGTAAAAATATAGGGTCTTGTGGCACTGCTGCTTTCCTTAAAAAACCAATAATAGTTTCTGATATATGTACTGACAAAAGATGGGTAAATTATAAGGACATTGCAGAAGAGTACAATTTAAAATCGTGTTGGTCATTGCCAATAATTTCTAAAAATAATGTGGTTTTAGGAACTTTTACTATTTACAGTAAAACGATAAAAACACCTTCAGATAATGAAATACGCGAGCTTAATTTTTCAGTTAGTTTGCCCATGCAGCAACAGTTATTAGCCTATGCCTCTAATTATAATTTGCTGACAACGGCAACTTTGCCACATAGGGAAGAGTTGAATAAAGGAGAAACGTTTTACGCCAGTTTAGATCACGCTATTTGGTTTCACAGAGACTTTGATATTACAAAATGGTTGTTATGTAGTATGGATAGCCCAAGTGCATCTAACTCTAGAGGTTTTGCTAGAGGTAGCGTATATAGCAGAAAAGGTGTTTTGGTAGCTTCAGTTGCGCAAGAAGGATTGATGAGGCAGAGTATTCAATAGAATTATTTGATATGCCAGGTATAACTATCAGTATTTTATAGAACTAAAAAACCAAGCCAATGTTAAAGTTGACTTGGTTTCTTATTTTATACTAAGCATGGGTAAAAGTCAAATAAAGAGGCTTTATTCCTTTTCATTAAGACTCCAATCATATTCTTTATATTTAATTTTAGCTTTTGTAGCTATTTCCAATTCTGTATAAGGATTAATAAACTCCACAAGTTTACCATTATTGAAATCTCCCTTGTACCATTTAAAAATTCTAGATAATTCTAAATTTTCTTGATTGATAGTATTGTTGTTTGAATTAATAAAACCTAAAGTAGCTTTTTCTAATTGTGCTTCTATTTTTTCTGGATTATATGCTTCATTAATAAGTTTTGGACATGAGGCTGATGCGCAATTGATGGCGAAATGAATACGAGGCTCATTCATTTTTCTTAAAATACTATGTTCTAATGCACCCAAAGACAATTCTTTATCTCCAATTTTAATAAAATCCGTAGCCCAAGGTTTGTCAATATCTTTAATGCTCTTAGTTGGGTAATTTCTTAAAATTAAAGCTATCGTATGTGCATTATATAAATTAATATAATAGGCCAATTGTTCTTGAACAGACCAACCATCTGTAGGCACTTGATTTGATAAGCTATTTAAATAGGTGTCTAATTTACTTTTATCTTGTAAAAAGCCTTTATAATCTACATTACCATTATCGGCTACATGTTTCTGTAAAAGAGTGTTCCATTCGGTATGATCAATTTTTGCTGTAGAATTAAATGATATAGAAGCTAAATTTCCATTTACTTGTTTTATGGGCAGGTCTTTTCCATTTAATCCAGCCATAGAAATAAGACCAAATTGATTGTTAAGTATAAAAAATGCACTCATAAAGAAAGTAACGGTGCCTAAAATTATTATGTTTTTCATGGATATATAAATTTTATATTTTGTCTTTTTGTACATCTACTTTAATTGACGTAAAATAAAATAAACCTGACAAAATTAATTCTGTTTTAAAATTATAGTCCCATTTCTATTAGAATTATGCAAAAGAATTCTGTTATACAATTATCTTTAATTTACCATCAATAGCAGCAATGTTTATGCTCTAGGTTATCTTAAATTCTTTGCTTGTTGCTGATGGGTTAAAAGAAAGTCTTATAATTGGTTTGAATTTGCTTATTAAATAGGTCACTATTTACATGAATAAAAAACCTTATGTATTAAATTTATAAATGAGAATTATGACTAAAGTTAAAAATAACAGGTTATTATCTATTGATGTATTAAGAGGCTTTGATATGTTAATGATAATATTTGCAGATCGTTTTTTTATCGAGTTACACGAAGGTTCACAAAATAAATTTACAGAGGTTTTAGCTACACAATTTAATCATCCAGAATGGTTTGGTTTTCGTTTGTATGATATAGTAATGCCACTTTTTTTATTCTTGGTTGGTGTGGTTATTCCTTTTTCTTTAGAAAGGCGAGTTCAAGAAACGGGTAACGCCTCTTCACTATATAAACATTTTATTAAGCGCTTTATAATATTATTTATTTTAGGGTGGGTAGTACAAGGAAACCTATTACATTTAAATATAGAAAATTTTAAAATTTATAGTAATACACTACAAGCAATAGCGGTTGGTTATTTGTTTACTTGTATTGCTTATATGCATTTAAATAAAAAAGGTAGATATTTTATTTTTATAATTTGTCTTATTCTCTACACACTTATATTAGAGTTTTCAAATATACCAGGAGCTGGTAACAGTGAGTTGTTACCTGATAAAAACATTGCTATTTATATAGATAGGTTAGTTTTTGGAAGGTTTGACGATGGTTACCAATATACTTGGTTGTTAAGTGGATTAGGTTTTATTGCAACTACTTTATCTGGTGTATTTGCAGGAGAATTATTAAAATCTCAACTACCAAGAAAAAAAGTAGCGTACAGCCTTGTTTTAATTGGTGTTTTAGGGATTATATTGGGGTTAATTTTAAATTTTTGGCACCCAATTGTAAAGAAATTATGGAACAGTTCTTTTGTTCTGACCTCTTCAGGTATTTGTTTTTTGCTCCTTGCTACTTTTTACTGGGTTATTGATGTCAAAGGTTATGTAAAATGGGGCAAACCTTTAAAAATAATAGGCATTAACGCTATTACAGCTTATGTAGTTTCTCATGTAATTAATTTTCCTGCCATTGCTGATCAATTGTTATTTGGTTTAAAACAATATACAGGAACGTTTTATGAAACTATTATAGTTACTGGAGGTTTTTTAATTCTCTACGCATTACTTTGGTACATGAATAAGAATAAAACATATATAAAAATTTAGATCCTTTATAAATAATTGTCCTGTGTATAAACAGTTTATTTCTTATATAGACATTCATAATATAATTGTGTTATAAAAAAAATATTTAAAATTTTTATATACACTTAACACCTTAAAAAATCATAACATTCCTCCTAAATATGAAAAAACAAATCATTTACCTGTATATTCTCGTTCTAAGCTGTTTTTCTTGTATAGACAGGGAGCCAGCTTTAGTTGAAGTGTTTTATGAAACTGATAATGATGAATTTATAAATCCGGAGAGAGGTTTTTATAGACCTTTTGGAACTTCAGCGAGTAATTTTGTGCCGTTAGAGGAACAAATTTTACTTAATTTGAGAAATCCTAACCCGGCAGCTGGTGGTTTTTCTGTAGGGAGTTCACTTACCTATAGGTCTTATCAATTGGATCTTTTTAAAGACAAACCTATATCTCATGAAATGTTAATTTCAATTCAAAAAGATATGGACATAATACGTAAGGTAGGTAATAAACTAGTTTTGCGCTTTTCTTATAGCAATTCTTGTTGTGAGCCTCCTTTTAAAGATGCACCTAAAAATATTATTTTAGAACATTTAAATCAATTAAAATCTATTTTAGAGAAGAATAAAGATGTTATTTCAGTAGTTCAAATGGGATTGATTGGTCCGTGGGGAGAGCAATTTTATTCTGATTTTTTTGGAGATTTAGAACATGGTCCCGTAACTGATCAAAATTGGTTAGACCGTAATGAGGTTATAAATAAACTATTAGAAGTTGTCCCGGTATCTAGAATGGTTCAAGTGCGTGCACCGTATTACAAATTACGAGCAATGGATGGCGTAAAAGCACATCCGGAAAAGACTAATCCGTTAACCATAGATAATGCTTTTAACGGCAGTAAAATAGCAAGGCTTGCGCATCATAACGATTGTATTTTAGCAAATTATGATGATTATTGGACCTACAATTCCTTTCATGAATGGCCAGCGGTAAGTGATACATTAAACTTGAAAAAGTATGTGGCTGAAGAAACCAAATTTCTTGTTTTTGGTGGAGAAACTTGTCCTGGAGGAGATAATGGTGAAGATGTATATAGCCCATATAACGATTGCGATGCTGAAGGTGGCGGTGCTCAAACTTATTTAAAACGCTTTCATACTTCTTTTTTAAATACAGCATGGTCTGGAGCGGTAAATGGAGATTGGACAAATAAATGTATCGATGAAATAAAAAGAAATTTAGGATACAGATTTGTAATTAAAAGAGGAATGTTTCCTAAAGAAATAAATAACAATGAAATAATTAATATCGAATTGGATATTGTTAATGAAGGTTATGCATCAACCTATAATTACAGATTTGCAGAACTAATTCTTAAAAATAAAGAAAATCAAAAAACATTTAAAACTAAAATTGATAGTGATCCTAGATATTGGTTTACAGATGAATTACAAGATATTAAATTAAATATACTTTGGCCAGAAACCTTACCTAAAGGAAACTATGAATTATATTTAAATTTAGCAGATCCAGAACCAACAATATATAATCGTCCAGAATATTCCATTCGATTAGCTGGTAAATTAAATGCTAATTCTATATGGGATCCTTCAACAGGTTGGAATTTGTTATATTCTGATATAAAAATTAATTAGTTTATTTGTTTCTATTGAATATTCAAACAAAGCTATACATCACTTACATTTCATTTTTAAAATGGAAAGGTAAAATATACGGTGGTCAGAGGCTTGCATTCTTGATTCAATACTTCGTCTTATTTTGTTTAGAAGCCCAATTATTAAAAACTTCTACAGCCTCTTCTTGTAGCATTTGTTTAAAGTGAATTTGTCTGTCTTGCATACCAACTTCTAATTCATCATAAATAAACTGATCATCGAAATCTATGGCTTTTGCATCCGCCTTATCGCAACCAAAATACACGGCTTTAGGTCTAGCCCAATATATAGCACCAAAGCACATAGGGCAGGGTTCGCAAGAAGTATAGATGATACAATCGGTTAGCTGAAAAGTATTCAGTTTGTTACAGGCATCTCTAATCACCACCATTTCTGCATGTGCTGTGGGGTCATTGGTAGAGGTTACTTTATTATGGCCTTCAGCAATAATTTCTCCATCTTTAACTACCACGGCACCAAATGGTCCACCGGCGTTCGAGTTCATTCCCTTTGCTGCCATTTCAATGGCTCTTCTCATAAAAAACGCGTGATCTTTCATCATATTTATAAAATTCCAATGGTATGTATTCCATTATTTGGGGGTGCAAATTACGTCTTTTATATAGAATTCTAATCACATCTTTTTTTGAAAGAAAATGCCCTTTTTAGATAATTGTTAAAAAAATTATGAAAGATTTTGATTTTAATCCGACTTAATCTAAAACCAACCAATTGTAAAAAAAATAGAAAAACTATTTATCAAAGCATTTTTTGCATTTATAACTACTAAAATCTACTCAACTGTCGTCTAAAGTAACTCTGTGAGTTTTATAGTTTTTGCATACTGTTGATAATCAGTAATATTGGTTTTTATTAAAAATAGATATTGAAAGCAATTACGAAATATTGGTTCTTAGAAGGATTTAGCCTTTTTCAAAAATTAGGAATGCCTTCTATGATGAAACTTTGTGATCTTCTAGAGATGGATCATGTAGACAAAGGCAGCATCATTGAGATAGGAGCAAGAGATAAAAAATGCATTTTCTTTTTAAAAAATGGATCTGTTAAAATCGTGGACTCTGAAAATGACATTGTAAAATACGTCGTTAAAAAGGGTAATATTTTTGGTGAGCTATCTATTTATGATAAGGATAACTCGTCTAAAGAAGTAGCCCTTGCTTTAGAAGATGTGGTAATCTGTTATATAGAATCTGATATGATGGAAGGCTTAATGGAAGAGTATAAGTCTTTAAAAAATGGTCTGTTAAAAATATATGGTCTTCGTATCAGAAAATTAGAAACAAGACTACAAGACCTTTTATATAAGGACAGTAAAACGAGAATCTCTGAATTTATAAAAGCTTTTATAGAGGAGTTTGGTGAAATAGAAAATGATAGGGTAGTGGCAAAAAACCTACTCTCTCATAAAGACATTGCCAACTTGACCAACACCTCTAGGCAGACAGTAAATAATGTATTAAGCATAATGCGAAAAGATAAGGTCATTGACTACGATTCTAAATGTATATCATATTCTAAGAAATTCATATAACTAAATAATGACACGTTTAAATAAACCAACTATAATGAAAAAGTTCTCCCGTTTTCTCCTAATATCTTCATTAGGATTATTTACAAGTATCGTTTTTTCTCAAGAAATAGAGCAGTCTATTTTTATTACTGGTAACACTTGGGATACCACAAATACAGAGGTTCTTTCTGAGATTTCAAAAGAATCGCAGTTAGCTAAGAAACCTACAGTATTAATATTAGGAAATGCAGCACCTAAGACTGAAATAGAAAAGTCATTAGACAAGCAGTTGTCAATTATGTCTAAACTGGGTAATGATGTCATTTTTGTATCTGGTAATAAAGAATGGACAAAAGGTCATAAAGGTGTTTCTGATATTGAAGAATATATACAGAAGAATAGTAAAGCAAAATTTTCTCCTGATGACGCTGAACCTATTAAGCATCAAGATTTGGGAGAAAACGTAGAATTGATTACGGTAGATTCTCAATGGTTCTTAGAAAACTGGGACAATCATATTTATATCAATGAAGATTCTGAGATTCAAAATAGGAATTTGTTCTTTTTAGAATTTGAAAATCGAATAAAAAAAGCACAAGGTAAAATCGTATTTGTTGCATTATATCACCCCATAAAAACAAATAGTAGGCAGGGTTTTTTTAGTAGTATCGGTGGCTTCTCTACTCAAGAATTTCAAAATAAGCAGTACAGAACGCTTAGAAACAGGTTGAAAACAATAGCTAGAGGTTCAGACAACGTTATTTTCTTGTCGGGTCAAGGTAAAAATTTGCAATATATTAATGGTAGTGTTCCTCAAATTACAAGTGGTGCTGCTGGTAAAATCGAATCCGTTAAAAATGGTGAACCAGATGATTTTTCTATCGCTAAAAAAGGTTATGTTCGCCTAGATATTACAACTGACGGTAGTGTAAAGGCAAATTACTATGCTTTAGAAAATGGTTCTTTTAATGAAGTTTTTAAGACTACTGTACTAAAAAGCGAAACTGAAGATTTACAGGTTTACAACTTCGATAAAAATCTAGGGGCTAAAAAATCAGCGGCTATTTATACGAAAGAAGCTGCAACAAAAAGCGGATTCTATAAAGCGCTATGGGGTGAACATTACAGAGAATTCTATGGTAAAGAAGTTAACGCACCAGTAGTTTTCTTAGATACTTTAATGGGAGGTTTAACCCCGTTGAAGCGAGGAGGCGGACAACAATCAAAATCACTTAGATTAGAGGATAAAGAAGGTAAGCAGTATGTTATGCGTGCCTTAAAAAAGAGTACCATAAAGTTTTTACAAGCGAATGCTTTTCAAGAAACTTACATTGGAGATGTTTTAGACGGTACAACCGTAGATAAATTTTTAGCCGATTTTTATACGACTTCAAATCCATATACTCCTTTCGTTGTAGGTGGGTTATCTAATGCAGTTGGTGTCAATCATACCAATCCTATTTTATACTACATTCCTAAACAAGAAACATTAGGAGTTTATAATGATGAGTTTGGTGATGAATTGTATATGATTGAAGAGCATGTAGGCGATACTCAAGTAGAAGCTGAAAGTTTTGGAAAACCGTTAAAAATATTAAGTACTGCAGATGTTTTACAAGAAATAAACAGATCGGGTAAATCGGTAGTAGATGAGTCTTCTTATATCCGTGCAAGAATATTCGATATGCTTTTGGGAGATTGGGACAGACATGAAGACCAATGGCGTTGGGCGCTTTATAAGAATGAAGACGGAACGGAGTATTGTAGTCCAATACCAAGAGACCGTGACCAAGCATTTTCAAAGTACGACGGTACTTTAATCAGTTTTCTAACAAGAGTAATACCAGGGCTACGTAAAATGCAAACTTATGATGAAGACCTTAGAAGTGTAAAATGGTTTGCATCATCTCCTTATCATTTAGATTTAACTTTTATTCATGCTTCTGGTTGGGAAGAGTGGGAGAAGCAAACCAATCATATTCAAGATCAGTTATCAGATGCTGATATTGAAAATGCTTTTGAAGCAATTCCTGATGAGATAAAAGGACCGATCATAGATGATATTAAACAGAAATTAAAAGGTAGAAGAGATAATCTTAAAAAAATAACAAAAGCATATTATCTCTATTTGAACAAGTTTCAAGTTGTTACAGGAACACAGAAAGCAGATGATTTTACCATAACTAGATTAGCGGATGGTAAGACTACGGTAAAAATAGACCGTAAAGATTTAGGTCTTTTAAATCATACATTTTCGAATGACATTACCAAAGAAATTTGGCTATTTGGCTTGGATGGAAAAGATACGTTCACGGTAGAAGGTGAGGGAGACCATCCTATAAAAATTAAAATAGTAGGTGGAAAGAAAAATGATACATACGACTTTAAAAACACGCGAAAGGTAAAACTTTATGATTACAAGGATAAGGAGAATACCATTGTAAATAAAAGATCTAAAAAATGGTTGGTAAATGATTATGAATTAAATAATTACGATCATAAAAAAGTAAAATATAATTTTAATCAGTTGTTACCTATAATAGCATTCAACCCAGATGATGGAGTAAAATTAGGAGTAATAAGCAATCATACCTCATATAGTTTACAACGTAATCCATTTACGTATAAGCATAGCATTAATGCTGCATATTACGGCAGTACATCAGGTTTTGATTTGTCATATAAAGGGGAGTTTTCGAATATTTTTCATAACTGGAATTTTGGTTTAGAGGGTTTATACACAAGTCCTAGTTTTTCAGAAAATTTCTTCGGCTTTGGTAATGAAACACTTTATGACGCTGATGAGGTCGATTTAGATTTTAATAGAATTAGAATTAGTAAATTTAAAGCAGCAGTGTCATTGCAATGGGAAGGTATTAACGGAGGTTCTTTCTATTTTAAACCTTTAGTAGAATCTTTTGAGGTTGATAATACAGCCGATCGTTTTGTAGCACAACTACCACAGACGAATGCATTTTTTGATAGGCAAACCTATGCAGGTGTAGAAACTGCTTATAACTTCAAAAATAAAAATAGTGCCGCTTTTCCAACCTTGGGATTAGATGCAGGGCTGACCATTGGTTATAAAACGAATATAGATAATACCGAAGCAGATAATAGTTTTGCGTACATACAACCACAATTGATCATAGATCACAAGTTAACTAAAAGTGGAAGTATCGTTTTTGCAACCAAGATTGCAGGTGAAGCATTGATCGGTGATAATTTTGAATTTTACCATGCAGCAACTATTGGCGGTATCAATAGCTTAAGAGGATTTAGAAACGAAAGATTTACTGGAAAACAATCTTTTTATCAGAATACAGATTTAAGGTTTCCTTTAGGAGGGTTAAGAACCAGTCTTGTGCCTTTTAGATTCGGACTTACCGGTAGTTTCGATTATGGTAGGGTTTGGGTTGAAGATGATACTTCAAATAAATGGCATAATTCAGTAGGTGCATCGGCTTGGCTTATTGGGGCTGAAGCATTTACAGCTAACATAGGATATTTTAATAGTACGGACGGTGGTAGAATAGTTTTTGCATTAGGCTTCAATTTTTAAGATAGCGACTTGCCAAGAAATATTATACTAGTTTCTGCGTTTGTTAAAATGTAAGAAAAAAGTTACAAAATATAATGTTGTAAAAGCGTTAAAAACATCAGACTAAAAAAATAAAAAGAGAGTAAAGAGAGAAGCGAATTAGTTGAAAAAATTGCTTAAGTAATAATGAGCGTTATTTTCGTGCATAGCCTTATGTTAATAAGCTCATGCAGTACAAGTGCTTATTTTGCCTCTTCGACTTTAATAATCAACAATTAGAAAAACTCATGAAAAAACCAATTGCAATTGCTCAAGTAGACACTTTAGAAAATAAAAAACCAGAACACGCATTAGTCAATGGTTTGGATTTAGTAATCGTAAAATTTGATGATGATATTTCTGTATTGTACGGTAGATGTCTGCATAGAGGGGCATTAATGTCAGACGGTCATGTAGATGGTCATAACCTTATTTGCGGTGTCCACGGTTGGGATTATAGAGTAGATACCGGGGTTTCTGAATATAATAATGCTGAGGTATTACATAAGTTTACTACTAAAATAGAGAGAGGTAGTCTATTTGTAGATGAAGAAGAGATAGATGCTTATTTAGTAGACAGTCCGCAACCTTTTAATAGAGATGCTTATTTGGGAGCTTACGCAGATACACATCCTGAAGAAACAGAACCATATACAGGGTATATAAAGGAATTAGCTACTAACGGACTTAAAAATTTAGGGCATCACGGTTTTTCGGCTTCCATGGGTGTAGATAGAAATACGTTACCAAAATGGAGCGATATTCAATTTTTGCCTGCCCAATTGGCAAGTAGACCGTTGCTAGATGAAGATGAGGTGGCTACAAAGGTGGTAATTGGGCCAAAGGCTAAAAAGCCTTTACATTTAGATATTCCCCTTTTTGTGAGTGATATGAGTTTTGGTGCTTTGTCACGCGAAGCAAAAATAGCGTTGTCTAAAGGAGCAGAACTGGCTGGTACGGGTATTTGTTCAGGAGAAGGCGGTATGTTACCTCAAGAACAAGAAAATAATAGCAAGTATTTTTACGAATTGGCTTCGGCAAAATTCGGTTTTACTTGGGATAAGTTAGATAATGTACAGGCATTTCATTTTAAAGGCGGACAAGGAGCAAAAACAGGTACGGGAGGTCATTTGCCAGGTGCTAAAGTAAGTAAGGAAATTGCAGAGGTAAGAGGTTTAAAAGAAGGCGAGACGGCAATTTCACCAGCCACTTTTCCAGATTTTTATGGTGTAGATGACTTCAAATCTTTCGCAGCTCAGGTAAGAGAACGTACAGGTGGTATACCGGTAGGGTTTAAAATTGCTGCAAGTCACATAGAAAAAGATATTCAGTTTGCATTAGATGTGGGTGTAGATTATATAATTTTAGATGGTAGAGGTGGGGGAACAGGTTCTGCACCAACCATATTAAGAGATAATATCAATGTACCTACAATTCCTGCTTTGGCCAGAGCAAGAAAATATTTAGATAAAGTAGGTGCCACAGATGTAACCTTGGTTATTACCGGAGGTTTAAGAGTTGCTGAAGATTTTGGTAAAGCCCTTATGTTAGGTGCAGATGCTATTGCCGTCTCTAATTCGGCTTTACAGGCAATTGGTTGTTTGGGAATGCGTGCTTGTGGTAGTAATAACTGCCCTGTGGGTATTGCAACGCAAAAAGAATCATTGCGTAGTAGGTTGATTATTGATTCTTCAGCAAAACAATTACATAACTATTTTGATGCCACAAATAATCTTATCAAGGTCATTGCTAGAGCTTGTGGTCATGATGATATCTCAAAATTCAATTTTGATGACCTATCTACTTTTAATCATGACATGCATCGTTTAACAGGAATTAATTACGGCGGTGTTAACGCTTAAAAAAAATATAAAGATGGATAAAATGATGCATTTAGCGGCACAATATTTGGCTGCAGCAGGAATAAGTTTTGTAGAGAAGAAAGCAGATGATAGTCATACCAATCTTGGCTGGTCAACTGATAAGCAACGTTTAGAAACACACCCGTTATCAACAGATGGGGACGTTCTTGCTTTAAACTATAATAACTTTTCTTTAGAATGGAATTCCCCTAAGAACAATGCTTCTTTGGCTTTAGAAGGTAAAACCCATAAACAAGTATTGGAGTGGTTAACGAATTCTGCGAATATATTTTTGGGTAAGACATATACCTATGATTTTCATTACGACCTACCGTATTCAATTGATGATTCTTTCACATTTAAGCTAGATGTAGCAAAGTTAAAAGAGCTAGCAGATTTGAGAACTTTAACGCAGTCAGGTCTAGAAAAAACGCTTGAGGTAAATGGTTTGGAATCGGACATTCGTATTTGGCCCCATCATTTTGATTCAGGTGCTTACGTTATTATTTCTGATGATTTGTCTATAGGCTTTGGTTTAGCTGTACCTGATACCATGATCAATGAACACTATTTTTATATCAGCGGATACAAAGGTCATAACGGTTTAGATACATCTAAGTTTGATGCTCTTTCATTAGGTGAATGGAAAAACGACGGATTTAAAGGAGCAGTTTTACCTGCTACAAAAATTAAAGAAGAACAAGCGGTACAGTTTTTCACGGAAGCTATCAATATCTATAAAAAGTAAATATGCAGGTGACCAGTCTTTCATTAGAAGCCTTTAAAGAGATGGATTATTGGGCGGTTGAAAAATTCAATCTGTCCATTGAATTGATGATGGAAAATGCGGGGCTTCAACTAGCAAGATTAATCGCCAAAAAGGCAAATGAGACCTCTGTTATCACTATTGGCGTTGGTAATGGAAACAATGGCGGCGGCGGTTTAGTAGCTGCTCGCAGACTTGCTGCTTGGGGGTTTAATGTGAATTTAGATTTGGTAGTTCCTATTACCAAAGACCTGCCAAAAGCACAATTAGAAAGAGCGTTGTTGTTTGGAGCTAAAGATGGTATTCCAGAAACAACGGATATTTGGGTAGATGCCTATTTAGGATTCTCTCAAAGATTACCGTTGTCAGATGCATTTGTAAAAAGTATTGCATTAGCAAACGCATCAACGGCATTTAGAATATCATTGGACATTCCCGTTGGTATTTCTAAAGATGGTGAATTATCAGGGTTTAAAGCGAACCAAGTAATGACATTGGCAGCTCCTAAAAATCTTTTGGAAAAATTACCAAGCGGAGTAGAAGTATTTATGGCTGATTTGGGAATACCAAAATCGGTTTATGAGCATTTCAATATTCAAATGCCTGATTTTAAAGAATACCAATTGATAAAAATTAAATAACCGGAAAAAAACCGACCCATGGAAAAGAAAGTAGTGTGGCATAAAGTGTTAGATAGTAAAAAGAGATTGGCAGAAGGTCGTGTAATGACCGTTACTGCTGCTCATAAAGGTATTTGCTTAACACATTTTAAAGGCAAATTTTCTGCTTTAGATAATAAGTGTCCACACCAAGGTGGACCTCTAGGCGAAGGTTCTATTGAAAACGGATTGTTACGTTGCCCGTGGCACGGTTGGGATTTTGACCCTTGTACCGGTGTGCCGCCAGGTGGTTATGATGATGGTATTGAAACTTTTCCAACAAAGGAAGAGGGCGATGAAATTTTTGTGGGTATTGAAGAGGAAGAGAAACACGCAGAAACGATTTCTGATGTCATGATAGAAACCATGGTAAATTGGGGTGTTGATACCGGTTTTGGTATGGTTGGTCACTCAAACCTAGGGGTTGCCGATGCTATGATGCGTCAAGAAGAAAAAGGAAATTTCAGGTTTTTTGGAATACGTCATGAAGGAGCTGCAGCATTTGCGGCATCTGCTTATGGTAAACTAATGGGGAAACCCGCAGTTTGCTTTGGTATTGCAGGTCCGGGTTCTACCAATATGTTCACAGGTATGTGGGATGCTAAGGTTGACCGTTCACCAATGTTGGCACTTTCTGGTCAGGTAAATACACAAGTATTGGGAACAGGTGCTTTTCAAGAAGTAGATTTGGTAGGTGCTTTTCAAACCGTAGCCAATTTTAACCATAGTGTACAACAAAACTCTAAGCATAGTGAATTAATGAGCTTGGCGATTAAAAGCGCATTAATAAATAGAGATGTATCTCATATTACTTTCCCAGATGAGGTGGCCTTTATGCCAAAGCCAGAGAATGAAAAAGCACAGACTCCAGAAGATAGAATTACACCTTTTAATATTTCACCACCAAGACAAATGGTAGCGAAAGCAGTAGGTATGATTACAGAATCTGAACAGCCTGCAATAATCGTAGGGCATGGCGCTCGTTTTCAAATGAATGCTATAATCGCATTTGCAGAAAAATTAAACTGTCCGGTAATCACCACCTTTAAAGGAAAAGGACAAATTTCTGACCATCATGAATTAGGTTGTGGAGTATTAGGAAGAAGCGGAACGCCCATAGCTTCATGGTTTATGAACGAAAGTGATTTATTGATTGTTTTTGGAGCATCGTTTTCTAATCATACAGGTATTACGCCTAAAAAACCTATTATACAGGTAGATTATGACCCAGCAGCTTTAAGTAAATTTCATAAAGTTGATGCTGCGCTATGGGGAGAGATTTCTGAAACCTTGACCATTATAGAAGGACAAACCGAAGGAAAAATAAATACGGTAGATAGACGTCCAGAAATTGCTAAACGATGGGAGATATGGCAGGAGGAAAAAGCAAGTAGGCTGCAAGATGAAAGTACAGTTGGTCTAAGTTCAATTGCAGTATTTGATGCAATGAACAAAGTAGTACCAGACAATGCGGTTATTGCCGTAGATGTTGGTAACAACACCTATTCTTTTGGTCGTTATTTTGAACCTAAAAATCAATCTGTATTAATGTCGGGTTACTTGGGTTCTATAGGTTTTGCATTGCCTGCGGCAATGGGCGCTTGGGCTGCTCAAGGCAACGAAAGACCTATTTGGTCGGTCTCAGGTGATGGTGGCTTTGGTCAGTATTTAGGTGAGATGATGACTTTGGTGAAATACAATATGAACATTAAGCATGTGCTTTTAAACAACTCGGAAATCGGTAAAATTTCAAAGGAGCAAAAAGCGGCTGAATTAGATGTTTGGAAAACTTCTTTACACAATGCTAATTTTTCAAAGTATGCAGAGAATTGTGGGGCACTTGGTATTAGAGTTACCAAAATAGAAGAATTAATACCTGCTTTAGAAAAACTAAAAGCACATGATGGTCCGGCATTACTGGAAATAATCACTGACGCTAGTTTGATTTAAATAAGAAAACATGTTTCAATCATTTAGTATCATATTCTTAATTGCCGCCTTTTTTAGTTACGTCAACTATAAGTGGTTAAAGTTGCCATCAACCATTGGGTTAATGATTTTAGCTTTGTCAACGGTCATTTTAATTACATTGACTCAAAATATATTTCCTGCATTTTATCTTTACTTCTGCGATGTGGTAATCAATACAGATTTTAGAAGTCTGTTAATGGACGGTATGTTGAGTTTCTTGCTTTTTGCTGGATCTTTACATGTTAATATCGATGACCTAAAAAAAGAGCGTAAATCCATATTATTGTTTGCAACGTTCGGAGTACTTATTTCTACTACAATAGTCGGATTTTTAACCTATTATCTTGCTCAATTTTTAAGTATAGAATTACCTCTTATACATGCTTTGCTTTTTGGAGCATTAATTTCACCAACAGACCCTATAGCGGTAATGTCAATTTTGAAAAAGGCAAATATTCAGAAAAGTTTGGGAGTAAAAATTGAAGGTGAATCTTTGTTTAATGACGGTATTGGTGTTGTAGTGTTTTCTGGTTTGTTAATTGTAGCACGATTAGATGAAAATAGCAATGAATCCGTAAGTAGTGCAATTGGCGAGCTATTTTTAATGGAAGCCGTTGGTGGAATTGTTTACGGTTTGATTTTAGGTTATATAGGATATAGAGTTATTAAATCTATTAATGAAAATCCGCAATTAGCGGTTTTAATAAGTTTAGCCATTGTCATAGGTGGTTATGCAATAGCTTCGTTACTTCATGTATCCGGACCGTTGGCTATGGTAGTTTCGGGTATGGTCATTGGAAATAAAATTAATATTGCTTCAAATAAAGGAATAACCCGAAAGATGCTGAATGAAATTTGGGAAGTTCTAGATGATGTATTTAATGCTATTCTGTTCGTTCTAATAGGGTTGTCAATACACCTGCTAAAATTTGATTCGTTATATCTAACATTAGGCTTCTTGTCTATATTCGTGGTGCTTTTTGCTCGATTTATATCTGTATTATTACCGTATAGCTTACTTAAACATGAAGAAAGTAAACCTATAAAAACAGTAGCTATTTTAACTTGGGGAGGCTTACGCGGCGGTATATCTATAGCGTTGGCACTTAGTTTGTCAGAAGACCTTTCCGCAGAAATAATACTTTACATAACTTACGTTGTTGTATTGTTATCGATTCTTGCTCAAGGATTAAGTATTGGTAAAGTGGCAAAGAAAATATATAGCTAGTAAAAGTATTTGATGATGGAAGAATCAGAAAAAGAATTAAAAAAGCAAGAAAAAGCGATTGATAAACAATTGATTACCGAATTGGGTATCGATAAAGAGAAGTTAAAAGAACTGAAGAAGAAACTATCAAAAGTTGAACCTCGTTCAGAACGTGGTGCAGAAACTTTGTTTCGTTTGGTATCTAAAAATCAGTATACTTTGAACGCAATGATCGATAGAAAATCCAATATTCTTATTTCCATCAACGCACTTATTTTATCAATAATCCTGGGAACCGTATTAAGTCAGTTAGATAAAGATCCACATCTTATATATCCGGCAATTATAATGTTGGGAACTAATCTCATATCTATAGCATATGCAGTATTTGCCACTAGACCAGAACTTACCCATGGAGATAGAAGCACCAATAACCTTTTGTTCTATGGTAATTTTAATACTATGAATGAGGAAGAGTACACAGAAGAACTTACAGGTCTAATGTACAAAGGAGACGAACTTTATAAGACCATTGCAAGAGATACGTTTCATTTAGGTAAGACAATTGATAGAAAGTTTAAACTACTTAGAACTTCTTTTCATGTTTTCTTAGTAGGTATTATTTTGGCAGTGGTAGGCTTTATAGCTTGCCATATCATGTTTGCTATGTAATCTTAATTTAATGGTACGGCGTTCGTTTTAATTCTAAAACAACGCTCTTCTCCTAAATAAAGTGGATTTCCATGTTTCTCGGACCAAAATCCGTCTAAAATATCTTTAGAAATACATTGGTAAACAGCAACACCTTTGTAAATATTACGGTCTTCGCCAATGTATCTAAAGTTTATAACTAGAATATTGTTTTTAAAAAATCCAGTGCCTGTTTGTTGTTGATTAGTGCCTATAGTCCATATGGCAGCTATTCTGGTATTATCATCTAAAGACAAAATCAGTTTTCCTTTGTAAGAATGCTGTTCGGCATCTTGGTTACTTCCTAAGATTTGATATTCTCCAACTAAATCTTCAATGGTCATATATGCTGTTTCCTTTTTCAAAAGTATTAAATATTAAATGGATTTATTTTCTGATTCTGTTTACAAAATGAATGGCATAAACTTAGTATACAACATATATTATCAACATGGCAATTTTAAGAATAAACAATCAAAGTAAAAGCTTCAATTAATTTTGATGATAGTTATACTGGTAGTAGTTTATTATTTGAAGGAAATGAAGATGCTGATATTCCTTTAATTAAAAATGTAAAATTTATAATAGTTACAAAAACAAAAGGACACATTTGGTTAGAAGTATATTACCAGTTATCTAATAGTGAATTATCGCTGATATCTACAAAAGAAACTAAGCCATCAACATTTACATTTAAAGTTCAAACTTTTCCTCATTAAAATGGTACTGAAGTATATGTTCATTTTACTTCTAATTCTGAAAAAATACATCATAATTTGTACTATGTAAATGCTAAAAATGAAAAAGTATGGTTAGGGAAAACTCCGGCACAAGATTTCTATATTTCAAAAATTCCTACAAAAAACGGCATTATTTACTTAGAAGTGCAATCTGAAAGTTTTGGTGGTGCAAAAGGTAAAATAATCAGAAAAAGGGTGAATTTGAGGAAGTGATCAAAGTTGCGGTTTAAGTAAAAAATATAATGCTTCGGTTAATATGATTTTAGCTATTTAATTGACCTAAAACTACTTAAAGTATGGTGAATTTTAATAAAAAATTTACATCAAGGTATATAGTAGATTATTTTAAAAAATAGCTTATGAAAAAAGGTGCGAAAAATAATTTAAAAAAGTTTTAGCTGAAGTGTTTCTTTAAGTTTACATTGTGTTTGTATTCAATTAATTTGATTTAATATGTTGATTTATAGTGTTTTGTGTGTTGTTTTGTAGAGAGATTTTAACCAGTTAATTTGCGTTAAAAATCAAATTGTTGATAACCCTGTTAAAAGCTTAAGGAGGTAAATGTAAAATTAAGGTGATTAATTTTCGAACTTTACACCTCGCTTATTACCCACAACATTAACTTTATATTAACATGGAAATCACAGAAGTCATAAAAAGGGATTTTTCGACAAAACCTTTTCATTTACACAAGATTACAAATGCCATTTTAAAGGCTATGACAGCTGTAGAACATGGAGGTCCCAGTGAAGCTGAAACTATCTCTAATAATGTTCATTCAGCACTTTTAGAAAGAAAGCAAGCTGATATCAATTATATTCCTACAGTAGAGGAGGTTCAAGATTTTGTTGAGAATAAATTAATGGAAGGTGGTTTCTTTGATGTAGCAAAAGCTTACATTATTTATAGAAACGAACAGGCACAAAGAAGAAAGTCAAATGTGTTTGAAAAACGTGTAAATCTTAAGCCATATGAATACCCTGCATTATATGAATATGTATCTGCGATAAGACATTCATATTGGATCCATACAGAATTTAATTTCACGAGTGATATTCAAGATTTTAAAACGGGGTTAAACGATATTGAGAGAAACGCGATAAAGAATACCATGTTGGCTATTTCTCAAATAGAAGTAGCGGTAAAAAGTTTTTGGGGAGACATCTATCAAAAAATGCCAAAACCGGAAATTGGTTCTGTAGGTGCAACTTTTGCAGAAAGTGAGGTAAGACATCATGATGCTTATTCACACTTGTTAGAAATATTAGGATTGAACGAAGAGTTTAAAAATTTGAAGAAGAAGCCTGTTATAATGAAAAGGGTTCATTATTTAGAAACTGCTCTTAAGAACTCTAAGAGTGAGGATAATCAAGAATATGCAGAATCTGTGCTATTATTCTCTTTATTTATAGAACATGTGTCTTTATTTTCTCAGTTCTTGATCATTATGGCTTTTAATAAGCATAAGAACATGTTTAAAGGTATTTCAAACGTGGTAGAGGCTACCTCTAAAGAAGAGCAGATTCACGGTGATTTTGGAATTGATATAATAAATATTATTAAGGACGAAAATCCTACATGGTTCAGTAAAGAATTCCATGCGTCTGTACAAGAAATGTGTAAAGAAGCATTTGTATCGGAAAGTGATATTATAGATTGGATTTTTGAAGCCGGGGAAATAGATTTCTTACCTAAGAATTTGGTGAAGGAATTCATTAAAAAGAGATTTAACGATTCTATAGAAAGTATAGGAATCGAAAAAATATTTGACGTAGACGAAGAATTACTGTCGCAAACAGAATGGTTCGATGATGAAATAATCGGTACCAAACATGGCGATTTCTTCGTAAAACGCTCTATCAACTATAGCAAAAGAACACAAAGTATAACCAGTGACGACTTATTTTAAATGAACGATTCAAAAATTAAATTAGAGACTAGCATACAGGAAGAAGTAAAACTGAATGGTTCAAATGAACTGGTACAGGCTAGGAAAGAAGCGCTTAAAAGCCTAAAAGAAGATAAAGAACAAGGTTTTAAGTGGTTAAATGAAGATAGCCGTAACTTTTTAGGTTCTGGTTACTTATCACCGGGTATTTCTGCGGAAACTCGTATTCGTGAAATTGCTGATAGAGCAGAAAAGATATTGGGCATGCCTGGTTTTTCAGACAAGTTCTATGGCTATATGAGCGAAGGTTTTTACTCTTTGGCTTCACCGGTTTGGTCTAATTTCGGTAAAGAAAGAGGATTACCAATTAGCTGTTTTGGTTCTAACATCGCTGATGACATGGGTAACATTTTGTATACACAGTCAGAAGTTGGTATGATGTCTAAATTAGGTGGTGGTACATCTGGTTACTTTGGTAATATTAGGCATAGAGGAGCAGAGGTGAAAAATAATGGTAAAGCTTCTGGAGCGGTACACATTATGCAGCTTTTTGAATCTATGGTAGATGTTGTTAGTCAGGGTTCTGTTCGTCGTGGTCGTTTTTCTCCATATTTACCAGTAGAGCATGCAGATATTAAAGAATTTTTGGAAATTGGTACTGAAGGGAACCCAATTCAAGAGCTTACTCATGGTGTTACCGTAACTAATGAGTGGATGCAAGAGATGGTAGATGGCGATAATGAAAAGCGTTCTATCTGGGCTAAAGTATTACAGAGAAGAGGTGAAATGGGGTATCCGTACATTTTCTTTAAGGATAACGCTAACAATGGTGCTTCTGATGTGTACAAAGAAAAAGGGCACAAAATTCATGCAAGTAACCTATGTACGGAAATCATGTTGCCATCAAGTGATGAGTGGTCTTTTGTATGTGTATTATCTTCTGTAAACGTTCTTCATTATGATAAATGGAAAGATACGGATGCGGTAGAAACAATGGTATTCTTTTTAGATGCTGTTATTACCGAGTTCTGTGAAAAGTTAGAAGTTTATAGAGATTCAGAAAGTCGTGAAGATCGCCAAACGTTCATGTTCATGGAGCGTGCTTATAACTTCGCAAAAGATAACCGTGCTTTAGGTTTAGGGGTGTTGGGATGGCATTCATTGTTACAATCTAAAATGTTGCCTTTTAACAGTCAAGAAGCATATAATTTGAATAGTGAAATATTCAAAACAATAAAAGATAAATCATACAGCGCTTCTGCAGAGCTAGCCGAAAAATTTGGTGAGCCAGAAGTATTAAAAGGATACGGTAGAAGAAATGCAACCTTGAATGCAATTGCACCAACAACATCTTCTGCTTTTATTTTAGGTCAAGTATCACAAGGTATTGAACCAATATGGTCTAATACATATGTAAAGGATATTGCCAAAGTAAAAACTACTATTAGAAATCCTTTCTTGGTAGAGCTTTTAGAGGAAAAAGGAATGAATACTACAGCAGTATGGCATAGTATTCGTGATTTTGACGGATCTGTTCAGCATTTAGATTTCCTTTCAGACTTAGAGAAAGATGTATTTAAAACGTATTCTGAAATTGACCAGATGGATATTATCTATCAGGCAGCGAACAGACAAAATCATATTGATCAAGGGCAGTCAGTGAATATTATTGTTCACCCAGATATGCCGGTTAAAGAAATCAATAAGATTCACGTAACTGCATGGAAATTAGGATTGAAGTCATTGTACTACCAACATAGTATGAACGCGGCTCAAAAATTCAAGCAAAAGAAAGATTGTGCTAGTTGTGAGGCATAAGCCTTGACATTCTAAGAATAGAATTTAAATTGTAAGTCTGGTGTTTTAAACAATGTTTGTTTTAAACACCAGACTTTTTTTAGATTATTGTTGACGACATTAACTTTATAAAGACCTAGTTAAGAAGAGCATATACCTGTTTTGCAATTTCTAATTCTTCATTAGTTGGTATGACTAATATTTTAACCTTAGAATTAGTTGTATTTATTTCTCTAGTGTTTTTTGATCTTAATTCATTTTTTGAATCATCTAAATGAAAATTAAAATACTCCATATCCTTACAGACCAGTTGACGCATTAAACTAGAGTTTTCTCCTATACCAGCAGTGAAAATAATGGCATCTAACCCGTTCATAGAGGCGGTGTAGGCACCTATGTATTTTTTAATACGGTAGGCATTCATTTCAAGGGCTATGATACAATCTTTATTTCCTTTACCCGCTTCCTCTTCTATATCTCGTAAATCATTATATCCGGTAAGCCCCAGCATTCCGCTCTCCTTGTTTAAAAGTTCGCTTACTTCATCTAACTCATAACCAAGTGTTTTTACCATATAGAAGATGATAGCGTGGTCAATATCACCACTTCGTGTACCCATTACAAGTCCGTTAGAGGGTGCAAACCCCATACTATGATCTACACTTTTTCCATCTTTAATAGCGGTAATGCTACAACCATTTCCCAAATGAATGGAAATCAACTTGGTATTTTGATTGCCTAAATATTCATTCGCCTTTTCAGATACATATTTATGACTAGTGCCATGAAATCCATAGGCTTGTATTCTTTTTTCATTGAACAAAACATTAGGAACGGCATATTTTTTAGCTTTTATTGGTAACGTACCATGAAAGGCAGTATCAAAAACAACGATTTGTTTAGCAGATTCAAATATTTCTTCCGCCATGAGAATACCTTCTAAATTCGCAGGATTGTGTAAAGGGGCTAGAGGAAAGAGCGATTTGATTTTCTTCTTAACCTCTTCATTGATTAAAGTAGTGTCAACATAATCTTTACCACCATGTACCACACGATGACCAATGGCGTCAATGTCTTCTGTACTATTGATAACGCCCATTTCGGCATCAAGTAAAAGCGAAGTAATTCGTTCTAGACCAGCTTTGTGAGTTGCAATTTCATAGGTTTTTTCAACCTTATGTGTATCCGTTTTATAGGTAGAAATTGCTTCGGTACTGGCAATACGTTCTATAGTGCCTAGACATATTATTTTAGCCGAAGGCATTTCTAAAAGTTGATATTTTATAGAAGAACTACCAGAATTGATAATTAGAATTTTCATAAAAATGGTTTTAGAATCCTTCTGCTTGAATTGCAGTAATTATTACAGTATTAAAAATATCATCAACGGTACAACCGCGACTTAAGTCATTAACAGGTTTATTTAGACCTTGTAACATTGGTCCAATAGCTAAGGCACCAGTTTCTCTTTGTACAGCCTTGTAGGTGTTGTTGCCCGTATTCAAGTCAGGAAATATAAAAACGCTAGCTTGCCCTGCTACCTCAGAATCTGGCAATTTACTTAGTCCTACTTTAGCATCTACCGCCGCATCATATTGTATAGGACCTTCAACCTTTAAATCGGGTCTTTTTTCTTTAATGATTTCAGTTGCTTTTCTAACTCTGTCCACATCTTCACCAACGCCAGAAGCACCTGAAGAATAAGAAAGCATGGCTACTTTTGGTTCTATTCCAAATGCGGCACTTGTAGCGGCAGATGAAATGGCTATTTCAGATAATTGTTCAGAATTAGGATTAGGATTAATGGCGCAATCTCCAAAAACGGTCACTCTATTGGGTAGGCACATGAAAAATATAGAAGACACAATAGAAACTCCTGGTTTGGTCTTTATAAATTGAAGAGCCGGTCTAATAGTGTGTTGCGTGGTATGTACTGCGCCAGAAACCATACCATCGGCATGTCCTTTATGAACCATCATAGTGCCAAAATATGAGACATCCTCCATTAAATCTTTAGCCATTGCCAAGTTTACATTCTTATGCTTACGCAATTCAAAAAGGGTAGTGGCGTATTCTAAAAACTGATCAGATGTCGTTGGGTCGATAATGTCGATAGTATTGATGTCCAAATCAATATCTAGATCTGTAATTTTTGAGATAATCTGTTCTCTATTTCCCAAAAGAGTAATAGTAACGGCATCGGCATCTATTAACATTTTTGTTGCCATTAAAATTCGTTCATCTGTACCTTCTGGCAGAACAATATGTTTTTTAGAAGATTTTGCTTTTTGAAGAAGGTTATACTGAAACATTCTAGGAGTTATACCCTTAGCCTTGAAAGTAATTAACCGTTCAGCCAATTCTTTGGTAGGTACATGTTTCTCGAATTCTTGTATGGATGTCTGTATTTTTTCAGTGTTTTCAGCGTAAATACGTGGTCTAATGGTACCTATTTTGTTGGTGACATAGAACGTACCCCTTGCAACCGATAGAATGGGAATGATGTCAGAAAGACCTTCTATCAACTTTATAATGGATTCTTCCGGCAATAGACCTCCGGTTAAAACAATACCGGACAAGCTAGGATAATTACTTGAAATGTTAGCCTGTAGCGCACCCAAAATAATATCTGCACGATCACCAGGTGTAATAACCAAACTATCATCTTTTAAATGGGTGATGTAGTTACGTAATTGCATGGCACCCACACTAAAACTACCTGCCTGGTTATTTATATGATCTTTACCAAAAAGAACTTTGGCATCTAATTCTTGGGCAATTTCTTTTAATGTTGGGCTACCTAAAATAGAGTTAACAGGTATGGTGCCTACTAAAACATCATCGGGTAATTTTTCTTTTAATCCTTCAGAAACAATAGTGACATTTTCGGGTTGTACTTTATTGGCAACGATTAACAGTACATCTACACCTTTCTCTTTAAAAGAGTCGTAAGCCATGTAAAGATTACCGACCAATTCATTTAAGGTTTTATTTTTTCCGCTTGCTAGAATCACGGCTGGTATGCCTAAATTTTTAGCGATAAGCACGTTTATATCCCACTCAATAATTGCACCTTCTCCAGAAAAATCAGTTCCTTCAACTAAAACGAAATCGAACTTGTTTTCAATGGTTTTATACTTGTGTATAATATGCCCTACAATTTCGTCGTCTTTATCCTGGTTTTTTAATTGAACGACTTGGCTACGCGTGTATGCATAAGCTTCTTCTGATTTCATATCTACATTAAAGTAGCTTAGAACAGTATCAATGTGGTTATCGGTTTTGCCATTGGGGACATCGTCAATAATAGGTCTGAAATAGCCTACTTTGGCAGTTCTACCTAAAAGAAGTTGCATTAGGCCTAATGAGACAATAGATTTTCCACTATTGGGTTCTGTAGTAACAATATATATAGCTTTACTCACGTGTAAAAAGGATTAGTGTTTGACAAATTTATAGGAATATTTAAGGGTAAGGAACATCTAAGTTAAAATCTGACATTTTCTTTTAAAGTTTCTAATATTCTATACAGAATCTGCATGAATATAGTGTAGAACTCTATTTTTTAGGTTCAAAAGTATAGTACGAAGTCATTTTTAAAGATGACTTTAGTCATATTTCTAAGTATAGCAAATATATATTGTGATCATAATTAATATATCTTGTTTTTATCTATGTAATCATTGTATTTTTAATTTAGATGAACAGTGCCTTTGCACTAGCACAATTTTTAGTAAATGGTACGTTTAGCTATTAGTGTGTAAATTATTTTAATAACTATTTTCAAACAAATTTGTTGGTTATAGTTTCTTATGGTGTATTGATTAAATATTAAAGACTATGAAGCAATATTTAGTTCTAATAATGATGTTGATTTCTGGGGCAGGTTCAGTTTTAGCTCAAGACTGGAATACGGATTTTACAACAGCTAAAGAGCTTGCCGAAACTAATGATCTGCCAATAATACTAGTTTTTCAAGGTTCAGATTGGTGTGCACCTTGTATTAAATTAGATAGGGCAATATGGTCTACAAATGAGTTTAAAGAATATGCAAAAGAGCATTATGTAATGTTACAGGCAGATTTTCCTCGTAGAAAAAAGAATGCGCTGCCAGAGGAGCAATTGAATAAAAATAAGGTATTGGCTGAAAATTATAACAGACAGGGGATTTTTCCCTTTGTTGTGGTTATGAACGCCAATGGTGAAGTTTATGGTGAAACCAGTTACAAGAAACTGACACCCAAAGAGTATATAGAAGAATTGAATTCATTCATAAAATAGATTGAAGAAACTAACGCTCATAGTATTATTTTTTTCTGTTGGTATGCTGTATGCTCAGGAGCCCTATAAGCGTACCCTTAAATTAATGGGCAGCCGTTTTGATATTACCGTAGTGGCTAAAGATCCTGTTGAAGGCGATGTGTATATTGACATGGCTATCAGTGAAATAACAAGAATAGAAAAGTTGATTTCTTCTTGGGATTCAAACTCACAGACATCAAAAATTAATAGAAATGCTGGCATTAAGCCAGTGCAAGTTGATATAGAATTATTCAATTTAATACAACGGGGAATAGGTATTTCTAAACTGACAGATGGGGCTTTTGATATTAGTTATGCCTCTATGGATAAAATTTGGAAGTTTGATGGTAGCATGACCGTTATGCCATCAGAAGAGTCCATTAAGGCATCTGTTGCCAAAGTGGGTTATCACAATATCATTTTAGATAAAGAGAACCATACCGTTTTTCTGAAGTTAGCAGGAATGAAAATTGGTTTCGGAGCTATTGGTAAAGGGTATGCCGCGGATAAGGCAAAAGAGCTATTGAAATCTAAAGGCGTTGTTGCTGGTATCATAAATGCATCAGGTGACATGAATACTTGGGGAAAACAGCCCAATGGTAAAGAGTGGAAAGTTGCCATAACCAACCCTATGAATAAGAATAAGGTTTTTGCACTATTGCCAATACAAAATGGGGCAGTAGTAACATCTGGCAATTACGAGAAGTATGTGAATTTTAATAATATTCGTTATACCCACATAATTGATCCTAGAAGTGGTTATCCTGCAACGGGTATTATTAGTGTTACCGTATTTGCTCCCAAAGCAGAATTAGCAGATGCCTTGGCAACATCGGTATTTGTTATGGGTAAAGAAGTCGGCTTAAATAGAATAGAACAATTACCACAAGTGGAATGTATTATTATAGATGATAAAGGAAATATTATCACATCAAAGAATATAGAAATAGAAAAATCATGATGAAGAAGATTTTAATTTTTGCATTGATAGCAGCTTCTTTTACTAGCTGTACCGTGTTGAAGGAGTACGAAAAAATTAATATTAATGATCCAGATATGGTTTTGCAGGATAAAAAGGTAGACCGGAATTTAACCACTGCTCATTCTTACAGAGAAGCTGCAGCAGGTGCAAACGGAGGTAAAACTGGTGGTGGCTGCGGCTGTAATTAGTATAGCATATAATTTTTGTAAAATGAAGATATTTAAAATAACAGTTTCTTTAGCGGCTTTATTCGTGTTCACCATGAATTATGCTCAGCAAACTCAAGATTCTGTAAAAACATACAAAAAGCGTGTTTTAGAAACTACTGAGGTAGATTTCTTAACAAGTTACTATTCCCAAGATGGGGACAATGCTGCTGTAAGTGGTGGTTTGGGTACGGAAGAGTTGACAGATTTTACAGGTACTTTAATAGTGTCTATTCCTTTAAACGATGACGATGTTCTTACCATAGATGCCGGTGTTTCAGCATATACCTCGGCTTCTTCAAGTAATATTGGTCCTTTTGATGGTAGTGATCCTGCAGATCCGTTTGTAGCAAGTTCTGGCGCTTCTAGTTCAGATACATGGACAAATCTTACAGGTTCGTATAGTCATAGCTCTGATGATAGAAATACGATAATTTCTGGTAAACTATCCGTATCATCAGAATACGATTATTTTTCTTTAGGTTTCGGTGGTGGATTAACAAAGTTATTTAATGAAAAGAATACGGAGGTTAGTGTAAATGCTAATGTCTATTTAGATAGCTGGACGGCAATTTATCCTACTGAATTGAGACCTTTTGCAAGTGGAGCAAATGGTTTAGCGAACGGACTATTTAGTAATAATACAATTACGGGTAATACCAATTACAGCCCCATATTCAATGAATTTTCTGATGAAACAAGAAATTCTTATTCCGTGGGGTTCGGTTTTTCTCAAATTTTAAGCAAGAATCTACAAGGTTCATTAGCGTTAGATCTTATTCAGCAAGAAGGTTTGTTGTCCACACCTTTTCAAAGGGTTTATTTCAGCGATGTCGCAGATTCGTTTATAGATAATTTTCAATTGGCAGATGCCATAGAGCAATTACCGGATACCAGATTTAAGGTTGCTGCCGGCGGTCGTTTAAACTGGTATATTAATGAAACGGTGGTTGTAAGGAGCTTCTATAGGTATTACTATGATGATTGGGGTATAAACTCCCATACAGCAAGTTTAGAGGTGCCTATTAAGCTTACAGGTAAGTTTACGGTTTATCCCTCGTATCGATATTACCAACAAACGGCGGCAGATTATTTCTTTGGTTATGAAGAAGCACTTTCTACAGATACGTTTTATACCTCAGATTATGATTTGTCAAAATATTCGGCAAACCAATTTGGTATGGGCGTTTCTTACACAGATATTTTTACGAAAATGCATATCTGGAAATTGGGACTTAAAAGTATTGATTTGAAGTTTTATAAATATGATAGGGATACAACCTTTAGTTCTAGTATTATCACCGCGGGATTTAAGTTTGTGATGGATTAAAATATATGATGATTGATATACAAAAAGCTGGTCTATAGACCAGCTTTTTGTTTTTATGATATGGTTTTAATTTCTGGTTCGTTCAGAATTAACCAAAAGAAATAGTTAACTTTTCAAGCGTATAAAGCTGTAATAAAATTTGATTTTGATGGAATTGAGAAAAGAATATGACCTTATTTGTGTAGGTGCGGGTATCATGAGTGCTACGCTGGCATTATTGGTAAAACAGTTAAAGCCAGATCTTAATGTGCTGATCGTTGAACGATTAGATAAAGTAGCTCAAGAAAGTTCTGCAGCTTGGAACAATGCCGGCACAGGTCATTCTGCCTTATGTGAACTTAATTATACACCAGAAGATGAAGATGGTCATGTCAATATTAAAAAGGCAATAGACATTTGTACGCAATTTGAAACCTCTAAACAATATTGGTCTTTTTTGGTAGCAGAAGGACTTATTAAGGATCCAAAATCATTTATTACTCCGGTACCACATCACAGCTGGGTAAAAGGGAAAGATAATGCCGACTACCTTGAAAATAGATTCAAAGCTTTTAAAGAGCATTTTATGTTCAATACCATAGAGTTTACAAGAGCAGTTGAAAAGATGCAGCAGTGGTTTCCGTTGATGATGCACAATAGAACCGAAGATGAGGTTATGGCGGCTTCTAGAATTAATAGAGGAACAGAAATGAATTATGGTTCCTTAACAGCCCAATTATTCGATATACTAGAAAAACAATATGATACTAAAGTATTGTTCAATACCGAAGTAGAAGATATTGATCCCGATCATGATGTAGACTGGTTGGTAAAAATGGAAAATCTGAACACAGGTGCTAAGAATACGGTAGATGCCGAACATGTTTTTATAGGTGCTGGCGGCGGTAGTTTGTTATTATTGCAAAAAGTAGAGATTGAAGAAAAGGATGGTTATGGTGGTTTCCCGGTAAGCGGGGAGTGGTTGGTATGTAAAAATCCAGATATAATTAATCAGCATAATGCCAAAGTGTATAGCAAAGCAGGTATTGGAGATCCACCAATGTCGGTTCCTCATTTAGATACACGGTTTATCAACGGTAAAAGAGAATTGTTATTTGGTCCGTTTGCAGGTTTTAGTCCTAAGTTTTTAAAGGAAGGCTCGTATTTAGATTTATTGAAATCTATCAATTTTGATAATATACCATCAATGTGGGGTGTGTTTTGGCACAATTTACCGCTAACAAAATATTTGGTAGAACAAGTAGCTATGAGCTTTGAAGATAGAATGGATTCGTTAAGAGTATTTCTTAAAGATGCCAAAAATGAAGATTGGGAAATTATGGTTGCCGGGCAGCGTGTGCAGACCATAAAGAAAGATGAGTTTGAAGGTGGCTCATTAGAATTTGGTACACAGCTAATAAGCAGTAAAGATGGTAGAATTACGTGTTTGTTGGGGGCATCGCCAGGTGCATCTACATCGGTGAAGATTATGTTAGATGTACTTGAAAAGGCATTTCCAGAATTAACAACATCTGAAAAAGGAAAAGAACAATTGAATAAAATGGTGCCTTTTTATAAAAAAGAAGTTACCAAAGAATTGTTTGATGCTCAGCTTGAAAGCGTAACCCAGGTTTTAGAATTGTAGACACCTTATTTTATTTAAGATAGTTTTATGCTTAATAGCACTAAGTCAACACAATAAAAAGATAGTACTTGCATTATCATTATTCAGAGCAGATACTTCAAATAGAAAATGCGGTTTAATTTCTTATTATTTTTTCTTTTCATAACTAGCTTTACGGCACAAGCGCAATTAAGTGATTTGGCTCGTTTAGATTTTACATTTATTCCTAATAAAGGGTCAGATGTAGAATATACGCGATCAAGATTTCTTGTCAATTACCCAGTAAAACTTAAGAAAGAAGGGCAGTATTTATTTTTAGGAGTTGATTATAGCAACGTTCATCTTCGCTTTAAAGATGATGAGCTTCCTTTTGATAGGGAGTTATTAAATGATTTTAAAATTCTAGACTTCACCATTGGTTTTACAAAACCGTTAAAAAATGATTGGCGCCTAGGTGTACGTTTTCAACCAGGCATTAGTACTAACCTTACTGCTAAAAGTTTAAATGCCCATGACTTGGTTTTTTCAGGAGATGTTGTATTTATAAAAAAGTTTGAAACTGAAATAGATAAGCCATCTCGTTTAATTGTCGGATTATCTTATTCACAAAATAGGGGCTATGTATTTCCATTGCCTTTCATTAGCTATTATAAAAATTTTAGACCAGATTGGTCTTTTAATATTGGTATCCCAAAGTCAAATTTACAGTATCATTTATCAGATAAACACCGGTTTAAATTATTTGGACAATTAGATGGTTTCACTTCTAATTTACAAAATGGTGCATTGGTAAATGGCAACGAATATGCAGAAATAATAAATATGTCCTTAATTAATGGTGGTCTACAGTATGAGTATCATTTTACGGATCATTTACAATTAGACTTACGTGCTGCCTATAATTTTAGTCTAAATAATAAATTAAAAGACGGTAGCAACAACACCTTACTTACTATAGATAATGATTCTAGAAGTTATTTAAGAGCAGTGCTAAGGTTCAAGATATAATTAACTAATGGAAAATAAAAACGCCGAAATCTTAGATTTCGGCGTTTTCGTTTACAATAGCATAAGGGCGTTAGCCAATTACTGATTTTTCAGTAATAAATGGTTGATTATAATGTCTTTGACCTGTTGCTTTGTATAGGGCGTTTGCTAAAGCTCCAATTATAGGTGGTAAAGAAGGTTCTCCTAACCCGGTAGGGTCTATTCCATTATCCACAAAAAAGCTTTCAATTTCTTTTGGTGCTTCTTTATGTCGTATTAAGCGATACGTATCAAAATTCTTATGTTGAGGTTTACCATCTTCAAAAGTCATCTCACTATACGTAGCGTGACCTATACCATCAATGATTCCGCCTTCAATTTGATTTTTTGCAGCCATTGGGTTAATGACAATTCCGCAATCTACGGCACACCATACTTTATTAACCGTTGGTGACTTTGTATCGCTAGACATGTCTAAAACTTGCGCAACGTAAGAGTTGTGGCAGTAGTAAGCTGAAACACCTCTGGCGGTACCGTTCTTTTGATTTCCATCCCAACCAGCTTTATCTCTTACTAACTTAAGTACACCCGCATAACGTACAGGATCGTAGTCGTTCTTTTCAGGTTCGCCAACAGGATCTTTAATCGCCCTGTCAAATAAATTCAATCTAAACTCTATGGGGTCTTTACCCGCAGCTTCGGCAACTTCGTCTAAAAATGCTTGTTCGGCACCGGCAACAAAGTTAGAGCGTGGCGCACGCCAAGCACCTGTGGTTACATTTGTTTCTAAACTGAATTTTTCAGCTAGGTAGTTATCGACGGCACCTGCCGGAAATCTATTTTCAAAAAGTAAATCATCATTAGATCCAGCACCTTTTACGTGCCATGCAATTAAATTACCTTCTTTGTCTAAACCTGCTTTATATTTTACTTTATATGTTGGACGGTAGGTACCTTGGGTCATATCATCTTCACGCGTATACACCAATTTTATAGGTGCTTTCATCTGTTGGGAAATTACTGCAGCTTCCACACCGAAAGTTCCATACAGACGACGACCAAATCCGCCACCCATACGGCTCATTTTAATATCAATTTTTTCAACTGGCATTCCTAGTCTAGAAGCCAGTGTCTTTTCTAAAAACTCAGGAGTTTGTATAGGTCCGTTGAACAAAGCCCTTTCAGCGGTAACATCTGCATAAAAGTTCATTGGTTCCATGGTATTGTGCGCTAAAAAAGGAGCACTGTACGTACGCTCTATAACCTTATCCGCTTTTTTAAATGCACTAGCTACATTACCATCTTTACGAGCAGGCTGTTTTGCGGACGTGTTCAATAGTTTAGTCAATGCTTCATCATGTCCTTCTGTACTTTCTAAAGCAGAAGATTCTTCCCATTCCACATTCAATGCCTTTTTAGCCTGCATACATTGCCAAGTAGATTCACCAACAATAGCTACAAGCTTATTAATGGCACCAGCATCAGACCATTGTTTCTCTGTATCATCTTTATACGCATCAATTGGGAAAACATCTTTAATACCTGGCATAGATTTTACAGCATCGGCATTCATTGATTTATAGGTCATGCCAAACCCAGGTGGGTGAACGATCATGGCGATCATCATTCCTTCTTCTTGAATATCAATACCGAATAAAGGTTTCCCGGTAACAATATTTGGACCATCAACATTTCGTCTATCGGTACCTATGATATCAAAATCATTTGTTTCTTTAAGTTTCACCTCTTCAGGTACGGTCATCGTAGCTGCTTTAGAAGCCATATCACCAAATCCGGCTGAGTTGTTTGATGCGGTATGAGTTATAACACCTGCATCAACCGTAATTTCAGAAGCATCAACCTGCCATGCGTCTGCAGCTGCGGCAACTAACATATGTCTAGCAGTAGCACCTGCCATTCTTAATCCAGACCAACCAACACGGATAGATTGACTACCACCTGCCAATTGTCTTTGAAAAATATCGGTATTCAAAGGGGCTTGCTCTACAATTACATTTTTCCAATCCACACCAAGTTCATCTGCCACGATCATGGGCATAGAGGTCTTTACATTTTGTCCTATTTCTGGGTTAGGCGACATAATAGTCACCATACCGTTGTCGCCAATTTTAAGAAAGCTGTTGATATCAAACCATTCTTTTGGTATGTTACTAACTTGTTCTGGGGTAGGTTTACAAGATGCTAGCCAACTAAATCCTAAAATCATACCACCACCGGCAAGCGTACCGCTTTTTAAGAAAGAACGTCTATTATATGTTGTTTTAATAAGTGTCATCTGTTTGTTTTTTGAAGGTTAAAATCCCAACATTGTGGGGTTATAATTACGCGTTAGAAATACTTGAAGCATTTTTAATTGCTTTTTTGATTCGCGTATAAGTACCACAACGACAGATATTACCGTTCATAGCATCTTCAATTTCAGTATCTGTAGGATTAGGATTTCGTTTTAAAAACGCACTGGCATTCATAATCTGACCTGCCTGGCAGTAACCGCATTGGTACACATCTTCTTCTAACCAAGCCTTTTGAACCAGATGATCTCCGTTTTCAGAAAGACCCTCAATAGTTGTGATGGATTGTTCCCCAACGGCAGAAACTGGTAGCTGGCAAGAGCGCACGGCATTATCGCCTAAATGAACGGTACATGCACCACATTGGGCAATACCACAACCAAATTTTGTACCTACCAATTTTAAATGATCTCGTAATACCCAAAGCATTGGTGTAGTGGGATCTACATCTACTTCTTTGGTTTCTCCATTAACTTTTAAACTGAAATTTGCCATTCGTTTTTCCTATTTGTTTGAGTTCTTTGAAATTAGGTATTTTTTAGATAAAAGTGGATAATTTAAGAACAAATAATCTTTAAGTTCTATTTTAAATGTGAATACTATCGAAATATAAAGAGGTCTGTAACATTCAGAAAACTAATACACGCTATATTTTGATGTATGTTCATTTAAAAATGTCGCTTTCGATTTACATTTTTGACTTAAAACCGAAAGAGTTATTTAATTTTTGAATTGTGCTATTCTAAGATTACCCGTGAAAGTATTTTTATCAATATGGATAATCCTTGTTTTCTGCTTGGATATTAATTGATTATATATGATAACTCAAAATATTTCGGACACGGTTTCTGAATCTATTATAAGCACCGTAGGTAATACTCCTTTGGTACAATTAAATAAAATATTCAAGCAAAGTACATTCAACCTTTTTGGTAAGCTTGAAGCGGCTAACCCGGCCGGAAGTATTAAAGACAGAACTTCCCTTTTTATATTACAACAAGCACTTGCAGATGGTAGAATAAAAAAGGGAGATACGGTTATAGAATCAAGTTCAGGAAATATGGCGGTAGGTTTGGCTCAGGCATGTTTATACTATGGTCTTAAATTGATTGTAGTTGTGGATCCAAAATTAAATTTACACACAGAGAAAATTCTAAGAACATATGGTGCTCGTATAGAAAAAGTTACAGAGCCAAAAGAGAATGGTGGTTTTCTAGCGGCAAGATTAGAGCGAGTTCAATATTTATTGATAAGTATTCCTAATAGCTTTTGGTCTAACCAGTATGGCAATAAAGACAACCCGTTAACCCATCATAAAACCATGACAGAGATCATGGATTCTTTGGAAGGAGAATTAGATTACTTATTTGTGGCTACAAGTACCTGTGGAACATTGATGGGCTGTGCAGATTATATTAAAGAAAACAACCTAAACACTAAGATAATTGCAGTAGATGCCGTTGGTAGTGTTTTATTTGGTGGTCCACCATTAAAGCGATTAATTCCGGGGCATGGGGCAGGCGTACCTTCCCAATTTTTAGATACTAATAAGATTCATGATCATGTTTATGTAGATGATGTTGACTGCGCAAGAGGGTGTTGGTCGTTGTTAGAAACCGAATCTATTTTATGTGGAGGTTCATCTGGCGGTATGATCAGTGCCGTTAAAAAGTATAGCAAAAAAATAGAAGCAGGTAGTAATTGTGCCTTGTTTTTATGTGATCGCGGTGAGCGTTATTTAGATACTATTTACAATAGAGATTGGTTGTTGAAAGAATTGCCAGAAAGTAAAAACGCATTTACTCCGTTAGGAGGGTGGTAGGTAGCATAATTTATGAATGATAATAACTTATATAAAGTTGGTATTATAGGTTTTGGACCTAAGGGATTTTATGGTTTTGAAAGATTGATAGCTTATTTAAATGAAGCTGATATTTTAAACGATATACAAATTCATATTTTCAATACTACCGAATTTGTGGCATCTGGTGATGTATATAGAACAGATCAGCCGGAATATTTAATAATGAATTACGCCAACCGTAATATCAACAGTTGGGTATTGCAGGAACCTTTTTCAATTGCTAGTGCTACACCAGACTTTATAACATGGTTGACGGCAAAGGGCCACACCAATGCGGCTCCAGGGAAATATGCTCCAAGAGCAGTGGTAGGAAGTTATTTAGTGGATTGTTATAGATTGCTATTAGAGCAGTTACCAAAGAATATAAAGGTGATTACGCATATTGGTACGGTAACCAATATGATAAAAAAGAATCATAAATATCAGGTATTTTATACGGAGGGGAAAAGGGGCGCGCAAGAAGCTGTTGTTTGTAATAAAGTCCTATTTACAACAGGTCACCATTCTTTTAAGACTCAAAAAAACCAAAGTGATATTTCAGATAATAAGATTGATTTTATTTATCCTACCAATGAAAAATTAAAGCATATCTCTTCACCATCTTTGGTAGCAATAAAAGGTTTCGGTTTAACGGCAATAGATGCAATTTTGGCTTTGACAGAAGGCAGAGGGGGGAATTTTGAAAAAAATGATATCGGCGATTTAAAATATGTTTCTTCAGGGAGAGAGCCTCATAAAATATACCCATTTTCAAGAACAGGTTTACCTATGATACCCAGAAATGGTTCACCTATGTCAGAAACTGAATTACATTTTTTTACCAAAGAGATTATAGCAGAATTAAAACAAGATAGGTCTATTAGTTTCAATTGTTCGCTGCTGCCTTTAATCAAAAATGAATTTTATTTTGCCTACTACAATGTACTTTTTAATAATTACGGTCATCAATTCTATTTCGATGAAGATTTTACGGTAATTGAGAAACAGGTGAAATATTTTCATGAGGACTATCCAGACGCTCCTGTTTTCAATTGGGAAACTATAGTAAATCCGTTTAAAGAGAAGTCTGTCTTATCAACTGATGAAATACAAAATTACATGCAGTATTTGATTGATGAGGTTAAAAATGGAGAAGAAAAAAGTCCGCTCATGTCAGCTGTTGCCACATGGCGTAAAATCAGTCCTATTTTCAATGAGCTCTACAGTTTCGGAGGTTTAGATGCGGTTTCGCACAGGGAGTTTGATTCGTATTATTTCGGCTTGTTCAACCGCCTATCTTACGGTCCGCCAGTAAAGAACGTGCAAAAAATGTTAGCCCTGTGTAAAGCTGGGTTTTTAGATTTTACTTATGCTAAATCCGCAACTATTTCAATAGACGATTTCGATAGTAATTTTAGTCTATATATGGAAAACGGACAGAGAACGGAGATAAATTATTTTGTAAATGCTACGATTTCTAGGGCAAAGGAAGGCGGGTTTAAAAATGAACTTTATCAGAATTTATTGAAAAATGGACTAATTCGTGAATTCGAAAATAAATCAAAGACTAGTTATAAACCAGGTTGTATAGAAATTAATAAAGCCGGAAATGCTATAGACGTTAATGGTCATGTCAACCATGATATTTCATTTTATGGAACACCTACAGAAGGCATAACCTTTGACAATGATACCCTGTCAAGAACCCGAAACGATTTTGCATCGGTTTGGGCAAAATATGTTTGTGGAGCAATTAAAGAGAAAGATGAAAGAATTGAAAATTATAAAAGACAAGAACATGTATTTTAAGGGAAAACCTGAATATCAATTAACCCCAAAAACTTCTGACTGGATGCATGAACTATTTAATGACCAAGCGGTTGTTAGAGGTTTGGTGGAAAGATATGGTTCTCCGATAAATATACATCACTTACCATCTTTCAATAAAAATTGTGAAAACTATCAGCAGGTTTTTCAATCTTACGGATTGAAATATAGAATTTTTTATGCCAGAAAAGCGAATAAATCCAAAGGTTTGGTAAAACAGGCATTTGTATCTGGTATAGGTGTAGATACCGCTAGTTTTAAAGAATTGGAACAGTCTCTGGCATTGGGCGGAAATGCTGAAAATTTAGTACTGACTGCAGCCATAAAGACCGAAGCACAGATAGAACTGGCAATAAATAATGGAGTACCTATTATTTTAGATAATGAAGATGAATGTAGATTGACCCAAACTGTAGCCGCTAAATTGAATAAAAAGGCAAATGTTGGCTTTAGAATTAGCGGATTTGAAGTAGACGGTGAGAAACTTTATAGTCGTTTTGGATTTGATGTAGATGAGGTGGTAGGTTTTATTGCTTCTTACGTAGGTGACGGTAAAACTTTTGATTTATTAGAAGTAACCGGACTGCATTTTCATTTAGATAGTTATTCTACACATCAACGAAGTCTCAGTTTAATTGTTAGCATTCATATTGTATCAGCTTTAAAGGAAAAAGGATATCCTATTTCCTTTATTGATATAGGTGGCGGTATTTTAATGAATTATTTAGAGGATGAGGAAGAGTGGACCAATTTCAATGAAAAATTAAAGGACGTAGTATTAAATCAGAACAATGATATTACGTTCAATCATAACGGATTAGGCTTTAGATTGGAAGATGGTAAGTTAAACGGAAAGCTCAATACCTACCCGTACTTCAATAAAATAAATAAAGGTTCCTTTATAAGAGAAGTACTGGATTTTACGGATGATGTATCCAGATTATCGGTAGCATCTTTATTGCTCAAAAATGATATAGAAATACGCATTGAACCTGGTCGTTCTTTATTGGATCAAGTAGGTATGACGATAGCTAAAGTCATCCACAGAAAAAAAGATGCAAGAGGACAATGGTTGGTAGGTCTAGAAATGAATATGAGCCAGATGATGAGCTCTAGCGCAGATTTTCTATTAGATCCATTTATGCTCTATAATTCTGAAATTGAAGGAAATGAACATGTAGATGTATATTTTACAGGAGCTTATTGTTTGGAAAGAGACGTATTGTTGAAACGAAAAATAACCCTACCAAGATTGCCGGCAATAGGGGAGTATGTAGCCTTTGTAAATACGGCAGGTTATATGATGCACTTTTTTGAAACGGAAGCACATCTTTTTGAATTGACTACCAATTTAATTTTTACCGGGTCCAATGAAAAATTATCGTTCTTTCAGTTTATAGATGATAATAAAATCATGCTAGAATAGTATTATTAAATGCATCAATAACTAAGCGTTTAAAGACAAAGCGAATATTGGGTATTAGGTAAATTGTATAAAAACAAATTATCATGAAAACACAAGCATATTTAGCCTTCAACGGCAATTGTCAAGAAGCATTGAACTTCTACGGAAACCTATTCGATGCAGATATTAAAAACAAACAAACATACGAGGATAAGAAAATAGATGTACCGTCATCTTTTCGTCAAAAATTACAACACGCAGAATTAAAAGGCAAAGGTGTGCATTTTATGGCATACGATGCTGCACCGGATACACCATTGAATAATGGAAATCAGATTAATATGAGTGTTGATACCAATAGCTTAGATGAAGGGAAACAGTTATTTGAAGATTTGTCTAGTGGAGGACAAATTCATCACGAGTTTAGAGAACGAGAATGGGGACATTTTGGAAGATGTACCGATCGCTACGGTATTGGGTGGATGGTCAACGTAGATAAATAGACTATTCTTTAAGAACATTAGAAATAAAAAAAACTAAAGTATCGAGGCTAGGCTCTTAAAGGGTACAGTCTCGATTTTAAATTAAATATAATTATGGATATAATATATGAGTACGATGGTGTAACTGCCAGTGATAGATTAGAAGGGTATATAGAAGAAAAGGTAAATAAACTACACACAAAATTCGACGATATTATTAGAGCAGATGTTTTTCTAAAACAAGAGAACACATCATCAGATGAAACAGGTATGATTTGCAATATTAGATTAAGCTTACCTGGTCCAAGAATTTTCGCAGAAGCCAGCAATCAAAATTTTGAGGAGTCGGTTAATGAGTCCGTCAGTGAATTGGAACGACAGCTGAAAAAGCGAAAAGATAAAATGAAAGCTTATTAATGAGCATAAAAAAGCCCTTGCAAATTGCAAGGGCTATTAAGTTTATTGGGAAATGATTTTAGATATGAGTTTCTAAAATTTCAGTAGTTTCTAAATCATTTTGCAATAATTCTTTCTGTGCTCTAATGATTTCCTTTAAACGGTGTGGCATCATAGTTTCAGCTAAAGCCTTGTCGTAATCATCTATGGCTGCTTTATCGCCTCTTACAGCTTCTTCCAACATGGCTTCATCATTATCTTCTGCAAAGAATGCTTTTACATCCATCCATGTTCTATGCAAAGTACCTGCTGCACTACCTTCAATTTCGACTCTTCCTAAATCTAGTTCTGGCACCGCTGCTCTAAGTTCTCTTAAAAACGTCATGCGGTCCACTACTTTTTTTTCAAAGTAGCTTTTAATTCCTACTTGTTTAGAATTTTCAGATGCTTTCTCAAATCCTTTAATGGCATCTTCATTTTTACTTACCAAGTCTTTTAAATGGTCTTCAATTTTCTTTATATCAGTATTCATATATTAAATTTTAGTAGACGGTTACGCCTATGATTAAACAAATTTTCTATAAGCAAGATACAGGCATTAGACGGCATTGCTTAGTTATAAAAAATAGAACTTTTGCTGTATTGAATAAACAAGTAAATACTATAGTATTAAAGAGCTATTGACATACCATTTCAGTGGATAGAGTTAAGCTAAAAAACGGTTGAATGTTATTTTGGACGAGAACAATAAAAAAAAGATTATGGGATTATCACCACTATTTGGAGTAGCAAAATTATTAGTAAGAAGTAGAAAATTGAAAATGGCAGCGGTAGGCCTACAATTGGCATATTTAGGTTATACCTACATTTCAGATAAAAGAAAAAATAAACAGGTTAGAAAATAAGCTAATAATTTTCATAAATATCTGATTTTAAAGTAATTGTATTGATTTTTCGATTTAATTGTTTATTAAATTTTTAAAAACCTATGAATTTTTATTAATAATCAATTGAATGAGTTACAAGACCTTTGGAGTATTAATCCCCAAAATCTAGTAACATGAACAATTCAATTAAAATTAGCCTTTTGTTTGCTTGTATGGCAACCATGGGCTATGGCCAAGATTTGGCCTACAATGACAACAGTACAAGTTTTCAACAAAGAAAGGTTGAAGAAGTAACTAACCGTACAGAGAACTACAATAAACTAAAGACTCTTGGTTTTTCTGATGCAGAAATCTTTGAAGATTTAGGCAATGCCAATTTCCTGACCAAAAAATATGCAAATGCATTATACTGGTACGGTAGGCTTATGGAAATTTCTGAAGATGGTACATTGAAGAAGAGCTACCAGAAAAGATTTGACCATGCAGTATCACAATTAGGTAAAGAAGTACAAAATGAAATAGCCGATGAAAATTGGACGGAGTTGGTAAAAGATGATTACAAAATGACACGTTCAGTTGTGCCATCTAGACTTACCTCTAATAATAGAAGAAACTTTTTACCGTGGGATGACCAAGGTTCTGTTAAAGAGTTTGCATCTAACAATGCTACCCCAACAAAAACTACTGGTGAGTATGCACCACCGGTAGCATTGACAAATGGAGGAAGAACTGCATATTATAGTAAAAAAACATACCAAAAGCCCACAACAGGTTTGTTCTCAAAAAAGAAAGAAATACACAAAATTTATAAAGCCGATAAAGTGGGTGGTGAGTGGAAAAAAATTACCGAAGTGGCTGTTTGCCCAGGTGATTATTCGGCAAAACATCCGGCGATATCACCAGACGGTAGTCGATTATTCTTCGCGTCAAACATGCCGGGTACTTTTGGCGAGTATGATATTTATGTAGCAACAATTCAAAAAAACGGTATGTTGGGTCAAGCTAAAAACTTGGGTTCAAAAGTAAATACAGCGAAGAATGATGTTCTTCCAAATCCTATTTCAAATGGTAGTTTGGTTTTTGCGTCAGATGGTAGAGATGGTTATGGTGGCTTAGATGTCTATATGGTAGAAGTTGGGCAACGTAGCGTTGGTCTAGCAGTAAATATGGGCAATACAATCAATAGTTCTTATGACGAGTACTCGGTAAATCTTTTACAGAGCGATGGTTCTGGTTATGTAGTGTCTAACAGAATGGCACAAGGTAAGCATACGCAAAATGTAGCTTTCAATTTAAGTGATAAGCCTATAAATGATAAAGATAGAGACGATCGCTTCTTAGAAGCCTTTAACTCAGATAGACAGACACAGTATTCTAGTTCTGTATTTGAAGATGAATAACCACCCATTATTCATTTCCCCCAATTCAAAGACAAATTCAAATTTAATCGTAAAAATCAATCGTTATGGAAAGTCCTTATAAAATCAATAGTTTTCTTATTGCTTTATTCTTATTGGCTCTTGTCCAAACAGTAAAAGGTCAAGAAACCAATGCAAATTTAGGATCAAGCAGTACGTACCACAACCAATTATTCTTCAACAGGTTTTTTATAAACCCAACGTTCTCTTTGGTACGTGAGAACAAATCATATTTAAACATTCTACATAGAAATCAATATGCAACCTTTGATGATAATAGCCAAAACTATTTTCTAGGGTTCAGCAACAAATTAAACGAAAATACCGCAGTAGGTATTGGTGTTTACAGTCAGTGGTCTGGCGTTGTGCAAGAATTTGGATTCAATGCCAACTACGCATCATCAGTACAATTAGGAGAGAAATCTGTTTTAACCTTTGGTACCAACGTTACTTATTTTAATCAAGGTTTGGATAAAAATAGAATTGTAGTGAGTGAAGACGATCCACAATTGGCAGATGCACGTAAAGAGAGTAAAATTGCCATACAGCCAGGTATGAACTTGTCTTTAGGTAAGTTCGATTTCGGTTTGTACGCAGAAGACCTTTTAAAATACAATCAAACAACGAACGAATTTTTAACCGAATTGTCTACCAAGAGTGTAAAGGCATCGTTACAGTATACTCATTCATTTGAACATTCAAGAGGACTATTTGAAAAAGCCCGACTAATGCCAATGGCGCAAGTAGGTCAGAATTATGATGGTAGCCTGTATTACTTTGGTTCCTTGTTATTAGACATGCCAAACTACGGCTGGTTACAAACTACGGTAGATGAAGAGTATGGTGTAGCGGCAGGCGTTGGTTTTAACCTTAGTGAGAAAATGTCTCTAGGTTATTTAATGGAGAAAGACTTATCAAATGAAGATGCCAATTTAGGTTGGAATCATGAAATAACTTTAGCCTATAAATTTAAAGATGATGATTTGGCGATATCGGTAGCAGATAATTCATCAGACAATCAAATAGATAATATAGTACGCAATTATGAAGAGCAGATAGCTCATTTAATTGAAGAACGTGATAATGCAAGAAAATCTGGTCGTAAGAGACAAGAGGCAACTGCTAACTCATCTGCTCCAGTTTCAGAAAGCAGCTTAGCCTATGAGAACAAGATTATATTAGATGAATTGATTCTACGTCAAGATTCTATAGAGGTAGAAAGAATAGCAGCATTTGAAGAACGATTCGAATTAATTGTTAGAATGTTACGTAATGATATTGATACGACAATCAAGAGTTCTTTACAAGACTTTAGTGTAGAGGAAAACACATCTTATGCTTCAAATGATCTAAATGATGACACCATGGATTTTGTAACAGAACCTGAAGATGCATTTGCAACGGCATCAGCATCAAAAGCAACTTCGGTAACAACTACAACAGCGGCGGCTGAAAAAGCATCAAGAAGAGCGAATTTTAAAGAATTACCATCCACAAGAGATAACTTTAAACAGATGCCCGTAAAGATGATGGTAGATTCTGATGTTATAGATATGAACTCTGGTTACTATGTAATAGCAAATGTATACAGCCAAACGAAGTATATGAATGCGTTTATGAAAGAATTACGAGAAAAAGGATTAGATCCAAAGCAATTCTACAATAAGGAAAATGGTCTGTATTATGTATACTTAGCAGACTACGATTATAAGAACGATGCACAAATGGCAGCAAGTACGGATTTAAACGGAAAATACAATCAAGAGAAATGGATCATGCAAGTAAGCGAAACAACGGCGACTGCATCTAATACTTTTGAAGATGATGATATAAGTATAGAGTAACATATTAAAAATCTATAAGCCTTTACGGTTATATGGTTGATTTGAATTGTCAATAAAAGGAGGGGTTGTTGTCCGGGGGGATAACTGGGTTCCCTCCTTTATTTTTTGGTTTACAATTGTGGTAATTCTCGGTTTTAACTTTATGTTAACTATCGACGAATTACCTTATTTTTTATAAAAAGTTGGTATTTGAACGAAAATTCTTATGTTTTCATCGGGTATATTATATTAATATATATATTTCGATCACCAAAAAGATTCAAACCCAATTGTATAACCCCAAATCCCCCCACAACCATGAATGAATTTTACCTACTAAATTCCGGTTTCAAAACACATTTTTTTCTTCACAAGATTTCTATCATTTTAGAACTCCGAAATCTCATTAATCCAAAGTTTGGCAAACGCCTAGGTTTTCAGAATTGACTCATTAGCGTTAATCCGTTTTTTGATTTAATTTTTACTGAACAATTGCGAAGTACAATCTCCCTATTTTGATTGTTTTTCAGGGCATTCTTTGTCATTATATATGTAAAAGTGAACGTATAGCATACACTGTTGGTTCATATTACATGCCTATTGTTTAGTTGTTTAATCCTGATAAAGAGGATTGAAATTACTCAAAACTAACTTTTGCTATTGTTCTTTTTTAGAATGAAAGCTTCAAAAACTATGGAGATTATGAAAAATTTAGATATTAGAATAATTGTATTAGAAAAAGATACCTCATTACATTCTGTTTATAAAAATCACTTCGAAGAAATTGATGGCTATGAAGTAGTAGGCAGCTATACATCTGCCAAAAATGCTATTAAAGATTACAAGTTTACCAAACCACATATTGTACTTTCAGAAATTGAATTAGATGATATGAATGGGGTAGATGCCATTAAGCTTTTCAAGAAAAAGGACTGGGAAGTAAAAATCATAATGTTTAGTGAAATCAATGATTTTGACATTATTAAAAATGCATTCAAGAAAGGAGCAAACGGTTATTTGACAAAACCATTGACCTTGGATAAATTGGAACATGCATTACGGAGTATAGAAACAGAAGGTGCCGCTATGAGCAATGATATCGTTAAGAAAATCATTAGCAATTTTCATAGAAAGACATTTGCATTTTTCTCGGAAAGAGAAAATCAGATTGTTGACTTTCTATGTCAAGGAGCAACTTATAAAATGATTGCGCAAAAGTTATTTGTAACGCCCAGTGCAGTTAATTTTCATATTCAGAATATTTATTTGAAGCTAGATGTAAATTCAAAATCTGAAGCACTTTCAAAATTAGAGCAGCTTCAAAATCAATTAGAACAGTATTAAAAAACGAATTCTTATGTATTGATATGAAGGGTAGTACGAAAACCCTTTCGAAAATAATTAATTAATAACTAAGAATATAATTATTTGATAATCAGGTTATTAAAACCATGAAATTACACGGTTTGATTTTTTGATTAATCTAATAACTATAATATTTCGTGACGCAAATATCGAATGGTCGGTATAGTAACTATTTTTGGTTTAACTTATTACAGCAAACCAATTTATACTATTTATGTACCATTTAGGATTAGATATCGGAAGTTCATCTATTAAGATTGCTTTGGTAAATGCTTCAACGGGAAAAAGTGTTGGAGTAGTTACAGAGCCCGAGACAGAAATGTCTATGGAAGCTGTAAAAAATGGCTGGGCAGAACAAAGTCCAGAAGATTGGTGGCGCTACGTTTGTAGCGGTATCGAGAAATTATGTCTACAAGAAAATATTAGTAAATCTGATATTTCAGGTATCGGAATATCATATCAAATGCACGGACTAGTGCTTATTGATAAAGAAGGAAATGCCCTAAGAAAATCTATCATTTGGTGTGATAGTAGGGCAGTAGGCATTGGTCAAACAGCCTATGAAGAAATAGGTGCAGAAACTTGTGATACACATCTTCTAAATTCCCCTTCAAACTTTACAGCTTCTAAATTAAAATGGGTTAAAGAAAATGAACCTGAAATTTACGCGCAGATTTATAAGATGATGCTACCTGGAGATTACATCGCCTATAAACTATCTGGCGTGGTAAATACAACCGTATCAGGTTTATCAGAAGGTATTTTTTGGGATTTTAAAAAAGATACAATTGCTGATTTGGTATTGGATGAGTATGGATTGGACAAAGAAATGATTCCTGATATCGTAGATACTTTTTCAGTACAATCTAAAGTAAATGAAAAAGGGGCAACGGAAAGTGGATTATCAACGGGTACACCCATATTATACAGAGCGGGCGATCAGCCAAATAACGCATTGACATTAAATGTTTTTAACCCTGGTGAAGTGGCGGCTACTGGTGGTACCTCTGGTGTCGTATATGCCGTAACAGATAATCTTTCAGTAAAAGAAAGCTCTCGTGTAAACAACTTTGCACACGTAAATTATTCTCCGGGAAAACCAGCCAGAATTGGCAAACTACTTTGTATTAACGGAGCGGGTATTCAATACAGATGGTTATTGAATAATCTTAATGTTGCATCTTATGAAGAGATGAATACATTGGCAAATGAAGTACCAATTGGCTCAAATGGTGTTACGTTGATTCCGTTTGGTAACGGAGCCGAAAGAATGTTAAAAAGCAAAGATGTAGGTACAAGAATTCTCAACCTAAATTTAAATAATCACGGTAAAGGTCATTTGTGTCGTTCTGCATTGGAAGGTATTGCTTTTTCGTTTGTCTACGGAATGGAAATCATGGAGTCAGACGGTATAAAAGTGAATGTTATGCGTGCCGGTAACGACAATCTTTTTCGTTCAGAAATATTTTCGAATACTGTGGCAACCTTAATAGGGTATGACATTGAAATTTATAATACTACTGGTGCAATTGGTGCGGCAAGAGCTGCGAATCTCTATAAAGGTGATTTTGATGCATTCGGTAAGGCAATTTTAGATAATGATTACGTAATGACATTTAGTCCGAAGAAAGATAAAAAGGCATACCAAGAAGCATATGCAACTTGGAAAAATGAATTAGAATTAATATTGAACAACTTATAAAATCAACATAATGGCAAACAAGGAATATTTTAAAGGAATAGACAAAATTAAATTTGAGGGCAAGGAATCTGACAATCCGTTAGCCTTTAAATACTATAATCCGGATCAAGTAGTGGCTGGTAAAACCATGCGTGATCACTTTAAGTTTTCAACGGCATATTGGCATACCTTCTGTGGTCAAGGTTCAGATCCATTTGGTCCAGGTACGCAGAGTTTTGAATGGGATAAATCTTCAGATGCTGTACAAGCAGCAAAAGACAAGGCAGATGCCGCTTTTGAATTCTTTGATAAAATAGGTTTTGATTACTACTGTTTTCATGATTTCGATTTAATACAAGAAGGGTCAACATTTGCAGAATCAGAAAAAAGATTAGCGACGATCACAGACTACTTAAAAGAAAAGCAAAAAGAATCTGGTAAGAAATTACTTTGGGGTACGGCAAACTGTTTCTCAAACCCAAGATATATGAACGGTGCTGCTACCAATCCTGATTTTAACGTCTTGGCAAGAGCAGGCGGTCAAATTAAATTGGCTTTAGATGCTACAATTGCTTTAGGTGGTGAGAATTATGTTTTCTGGGGCGGTAGAGAAGGTTATATGTCTTTGTTGAATACCGATTTAGGTCGTGAAGTAGATCATATGGGTCAGTTCTTGACTATGGCAAGAGATTATGCTCGTAGCCAAGGGTTCAAAGGAAATTTCTTTATTGAGCCAAAACCTATGGAGCCAATGAAGCATCAGTATGATTTTGATTGTGCTACTGCAATTGGGTTCTTGAAAGAATATGGTTTGGAGAACGATTTTAAAATGAATATTGAAGTAAACCATGCAACATTGGCGCAGCATACTTTTCAGCATGAAATTGCAGTAGCCGCTAAAGCTGGTATGCTAGGTAGTATGGATGCGAACCGTGGAGATTATCAAAATGGTTGGGATACCGATCAATTTCCTAACAATATTCAAGAAACTACAGAAGCCATGTTGGTATTCTTGGCAGCTAGCGGATTGCAAGGTGGTGGAGTAAACTTCGATGCCAAAATAAGAAGAAACAGTACAGACTTAGAAGACGTGTTCCACGCACATATTGGTGGTGCTGATACTTTTGCAAGAGCTTTGATCACTGCAGATAAAATTATTGAATCATCTTCATATAACAAGTTACGTGAAAACAGATACAGTTCTTTTGACTCAGGTAAGGGAAAAGATTTTGAAAACGGTAAATTAGATATGAAAGATCTTTACAATATCGCCAAAGAAAATGGCGAGTTGGAATTACAGAGTGGTAAGCAAGAATTGTTTGAGAATATCATTAATCAATACATATAAATATTTTATCCCTTTAAGTATCGTAGCTTTTTGGGTATTAGAATTTATTAATAAGAAATTAAAATGTCCCTAGGTTTATACCTCAGGGACATTTTGATTTTTATACATAATTTAAATGTCAATTTAAATCTGTTATTTTGCAGTATAAATTATGAAAAAAGTAACCTTAAAGGATATTGCCGGGCATTTTGGCGTTTCTATCTCTACCGTTTCAAAAGCGATAAATGATAGTCATGAGATTAGCAATGACCTAAAGGTAAAAATTCAGGCATACGCAAAAGAAAAGCATTATAAGCCTAATAGGTTGGCACTTAATCTATTGAACAAAAGCACAAAGACCATTGGCGTTGTTGTGCCTAATATTCTAAATTACTTTTTTGTTCAGGTGCTATACGGAATTGAAAAAGTGGCAAATGAAAGTGGCTATAATATTATTAGTTGCATTAGTAACGAGTCTAAAGCAAAAGAAACAAAAACGCTAGAATTTTTTGATGCCGGTACTGTAGATGGTGTTATTATGTCCCTAGCTGAAGAAAGTCAGAATGAAGACACACATGAAGCATTGATTGATGTAATCAATAATGATATTCCTGTAGTGCTATTTGATAGGGTTTCGGATAATGTGCAGTGCGATAAAGTAGTTGTAGATGATCTTGAAGCAGGCTATAAAATTACTAAGCATTTAATAAATATTGGCTGTAAAAATATAGCGGTAGTAAATCCTATTTCTAGTTCAAGCGTTGGTAAATTAAGATTGCTAGGGTATAAGAAAGCGTTAGAAGAATTAGATATTCCGTTTGATCCTAAGTTGGTTATCAATCTAACGATTAAAGATGATTTAGATTTATTGATGTCCTTTTTACTGAATTATAAAACCATAGATGGGATTATAGGTATAGATGAACTCATTGCTGTTCAAGTTTTAGAAGTGGTAAAGGCAAGAGGATATAACGTACCTAATGATATTTCGATCATTGGTTTTACAAACGGACAGTTATCTAAATACGTAACTCCGTCACTGACAATGGTAAGTCAGCATGGTAAATATATAGGCGAGCAAACAGCTAAACTGCTGATAAATAGAATTAAAAATCCTGGTTTGCCATATGAAACTAAGGTGGTGAAAACCAGCTTGTTGGTAAGGGATTCTACCAAAAAACTACAATAATTTAGACCGTATCTGGGTGTGGGTGTTCCCATTGTCCACGATAGTCTCTTTGCAATAATGCAGTAGCTTCTGAGTCGTTTATTACCGTTCTACTTTGAGGGTCATAAACTAAAGGTCTTTTCAAATCCATCGATATATTTGCCAAAATACAGCTAGCGGTAGAAATGTGCCCGTTCTCAATATCGGCAACGGGTTTTGTATTGTTTTTAATTGCATTTAAGAAATCTATCATATGCCTACGAGTTGCGGGTGCGGCATGTAATTCAATGTCTTTTTCAGATAAGTCTTCAGGGTATTTCTCTTTTTCATAAAGAACATCAAAACGAATAGATTCACTACCATTTACGGGTACAAATTCAGCTTTCATCACATCACCCTTTAGAACACCTTTTTCTCCATAGATTTTAAATGCCCAGGGGTATTCAGGATCATCAGGGTTTCCCCATGTTCTATGTTGCCAATTACAGTTAAGTCCGTCATATTCAAACACTGCAGATTGTGAATCGGAGATGTTAGATTTACCATCCTTCTGAACATAAATTCCACCTTCAGAGCTAATACGTTTAGGCCATCCTAAATCTAGCATCCAACGAACGGTATCTAGCATGTGCACACACATATCACCTGTAATTCCGTTACCATACTCACGAAATGTACGCCACCATCTTTTGTGTGGTAAACCATCATAAGGTCTCATAGGTGCAGGACCTGTCCACATATCACAATCAAAGAAATCTGGTACTTCTTGCTCTGACGGATTCCCATTTGCACGCATGTGATAATAGCAGCACATATCTACGTGACCAATGGTGCCTAGCAATCCGGCATCAATAATTTGCTTTTTAGCATCTATAAGGTGCGGAGTACTTTTTCGCTGTGTACCCACTTGAACCACCCTGTTGTATTTTCTAGCAGCAGCGACCATTGCTTCACCCTCCATAACATCTACGCTAATCGGTTTTTGAACATAAACGTGAGCTCCAGATTTTAAGGCGGCAATACAAGTTAAAGCATGCCAATGATCGGGTGTGCCAATAAGAACAATATCTAATTCAGTGCTTTTTAGCATGGTTCTATAATCGGTAAATAGCTTTGGTTTTTTGCCATTTTTTTGCCGTTCAGAAACTAATTCTGCTGCAGTATTTAATTGATTGGTATCAACATCACAAAGTGAGACCACTTCTACATTTGCCACCTGAATAAGACGTAATACATCACCAGTACCATACCAACCAGTACCGATAAGTGCTACTTTTTTCGGTTTTTCGTTCGCGAAGAATTTGAATCCGAAGGCGGGTAAAGAAGTAAATAGTAAAGATGCCGAAGTAGCTTTAATAAAATTTCGGCGCTTAAATAATGTTGGCTGGTGAGGCATGACAAGTTGAGTTTAAGAAGTTTACAAACAAGACAAATAATGTAGTTAAGATAGCGAATACTTTAAAAATAGCATTGATTGATTATGAATTTGTTAATATGGCACATATTTAATTATATTTAAATCAAAATAGTATTGACTACATGAATTTACGTTTTATCCTGATGATGCTGTGCCTTGTGGTTACCACTTTTGCCAAGGCTGAAATTACACTACCTAAAATATTCTCTAATGAAATGGTTTTGCAACGAGAAAGCGATGTATTGCTTTATGGCTGGGCAGACCCTAATGAAGAGTTTACGATTTACACAAGTTGGAACGATGAGACCGTTGCCGTTAAAACAGGTAATGATGCAAAATGGGAAATCAATGTAAAAACACCTGCAGCAGGCGGACCGTTTCAAATAACATTTAAGGGTAGTAAAAACGAAATTACTTTGAAAGATGTATTGATAGGCGAGGTGTGGCTTTGCTCTGGGCAAAGTAATATGGAGTGGAGTGCAAACAGTAAAATCGCGAATAGAGATTTTGAAGTCGAGAATGCAAATTACCCGAATATTCGATTGTTTACAGTAGCGAAGAGAACTGCTAAATATCCACAAGAAGATACGGCAGGTACATGGGTAGCTTGTTCGCCTGAAACCATGCAAGATTTTAGTGCAGTTGCCTATTTTTTTGCAAGAAAGGTGCAAGAAGAATTAAACATTCCGGTCGGATTGATAGATAACGCATGGGGAGCATCTAGCGCAGAAGTCTGGACACCAGACGCTGTTTTCAAAGCACATCCAGAATTGATTGAAGCGCATAAAAAGGTCGAGACTAATAAATGGGTGACGGTAGAGAAATCTACTCTGTATAATGGCATGATAGCACCTTTGACTAAGTTTAAAATTGCAGGTACACTTTGGTATCAAGGCGAAGCCAATACAGCAAACGCAGAAAGCTATCATGAACTTTTTAGTAAAATGATTACTTCTTGGCGAACAGAATGGAACGACGATTTTCCGTTTTACTACGTACAAATAGCTCCATTTAAATATGACCAAGAGTTTGCGGGTGGTATGGTACGCGACCAGCAGCGAAGAACTTTGGCGTTGAAAAATACAGGTATGGCCATGACCAGTGATATTTGTACGACCGAAAACATTCACCCTTTAAATAAACAAGATGTAGGTTTGCGATTGGCGAATATTGCACTTAAAAATGAGTACGGGTTATTAGCCGATACAGAAGTATATGGTCCATTATATGATTCATTTGAAGTAGAAGGCAATCGGTTAAAAGTGAACTTCAGCAACGCGGACGGATTATATAATAAAGGAAATAAAATAGAACTTTTTGAAATTACAAACGCAGCAGGAGAATGGTTTCCTGCAAAGGCAAAATTGAAAAACGAAGAAGTAATATTAAGCTCAAAAGAAGTGAAAAATCCGACAGGAGTTAGATATGCTTTTAAAAGTACAGACATAGGTACTTTGTTCAATGCCGCTGGTTTGCCTGCCTCAACCTTTGTAAGTGAATAACAAAATTGCCCAAAACGGACAATTGTGCTTAAAAAATATCCGTCCGTCCAGTAACGCATGTTATTCAGCTAAAAACAAGGCTCATGTTTTAATAAAGAATTAAATTGTAATCATCAACTAATCTCAAATTATGCAAATAAAAGAATCCTCAGAAATCTTTGATGTTATCATCGTAGGTTCAGGAGCTGGTGGTGGTATGGCTACCAAACAATTGGCAGATGCAGGTTTAAATGTAGCTGTTGTAGAAGCCGGTCCATTTTTTGATCCAGCTGATCCAAAAACCATGACGCAATTAAAACAACCATATGATTCTCCAAGAAGAGGAGCAGGTACAGATAGAGCTTTTGGTGAATGGGATATGTCATGGGGAGATTGGGAAGTAGAAGGAGAGCCATATACACATGCAGAAGGAACTGAATTTAAATGGTGGCGTGCAAGAATGCTCGGAGGACGAACTAATCACTGGGGACGTATTTCTTTACGTTTCGGACCAAAAGATTTTAAAGGAAAAACCCGTGATGGCCATGGCGATGACTGGCCAATAGGATACGAAGATGTTAAACCATATTACGATAAATTAGACAAGTTAATTGGTGTATTTGGCACCAATGAAGGTAGAGAAAACGATCCTGACGGATTCTTTCTTCCTCCCCCGAAACCAAGATTGCACGAATTATTTTACATCAATGGCGCAAAGAAGTCTAACATACCGGTAATTCCGGGGAGACTTTCAATGTTGACCAAAAGAATTAATGAAGATCGTGGCGTTTGTTTCTATTGCGGACAATGCGGTAGATCATGTCAAATATATGCCGATTTCTCAGCAGGTAGTTGTTTAATCTTTCCGGCTCAAAAGAGTGGCGGTCAAGTGAAATTATTTGTGAATTCAATGGTACGTGAGGTTCTTACCAATGAAGAAGGTAAAGCAACAGGTGTATCTTACATCAACAAAGAAGATAGAAAAGAATATAAACTTAGAGGTAAAGTGGTAGTATTGGCTGCATCTGCATGTAGTTCTGCACGTATACTATTAAACTCTAAGAGTAAGCAACACCCTAACGGATTAGGGAATAGTAGCAACCTTGTTGGTAGGTATTTACATGATTCAACAGGATCAAGTGCATCGGGTGTAATACCAGGGTTAATGAATAGGAAGACATCTTATAATGAAGATGGTGTAGGTGGTATGCACGTTTACTCACCATGGTGGGGTGATAATTCAAAACTGAATTTCCCAAGAGGATATCATATTGAAGTTTGGGGTGGTATGGGACAGCCAAACTACGGTTTTGGTTGGGACCCGAATGCCATGAACCAGTACTTCGGATTAAAATCTGGAGGATATGGTGATAGCTTACGTGATGATGTAAAGAAATACTACGGTTCCGTTATAGGATTTGGTGGTCGTGGCGAAGCGATTGCTTATAAAGACAATTACTGTGAAATTGACCCTACGACCGTAGATCAATTTGGTATTCCTGTTTTGAAGTTTAATTATAAACATTCAGAATACGAGGTAAATCAGGCGAAGCACATGCAAGATACCTTTGAAGAGATTATTCATAATATGGGTGGTCATTATTTAGGTGAAAAGCCAGGTAAGGATAAAGATTATGGACTAAATAAACCAGGTGAGATTATTCACGAGGTAGGTACCACTAGAATGGGAGATGATCCTAAAACATCGGTCACAAATAAGTTTCAGCAGTTACATGATGCGGACAATGTATTTATAGTAGATGCAGGGGTTTTTGTTTCTCAAGCAGATAAGAACTGTACTTGGACGATAATGGCGCTTTCATGGAGGGCATCAGATTATATCATTGAACAATTAAAGGCACAAAATATTTAGGATGATGGATAGAAGAAAGAGTTTACAAACTTTAATACTTGGTGGTGCTGCGGCAACATCTGGGCTAGTCTTCAATTCATGTAAGACTGAGAATGGCGAATCTGTAGATGAAGTAATTTCAACCAGCAGTGAGAAGTTTTTTGGTAGAACGCCAGAAGAATTGGATCGTATAGAAAAACTGAACGCTGAGCAATTGTTCAATGAGCATGAGATGGAAACTATCGCAGCTTTAAGTGTTGTGATACTTCCTCCAAAAGAACCACATGGTGGTCCGATAGAAGCAGAGGTGCCCGCGCTTGTAGAATTTATGGGTAAAGATATTCCAGAAATGGCGCCTACACTGTTAGGTGGCTTAATGTGGTTGGACCATAAAAGTAATACGGAGTTCGGTACCGAATTTAAGTCGGCTACTTTAGAGCAGAAAAAACAGATTTGTGATGAAATCTGCTGGCATGATAGTGAGAAACCATTAAGCGAGCAACCATTAGAGATACAGTTTTTCTATACCATGCGTGGTTTAACCGTTACAGGGTATTATACCTCTAAAGTTGGTATTGCAGATTTAGGATATAAAGGAAATTCACCTAATGTTTGGGACGGTGTACCGCAAGATGTACTAGACCAACATGGTGTTGCTTATGACCCGGAATGGATTGCAAAATGTGTAGACCAAAGTCAGCGCAACGTTATGGCAGAGTGGGATGATGAAGGAAATTTACTTACGTAATTAACATCACGATGATAAAAAAAGTAATAATTGCCACTATTCTTCTGTGTAGTGGTTTTTTAGCGCAAGCCCAGGAGGTAGGATTACAGTTATATAGTCTTAGAAATCAATTTAAAATGGATGTTTCTAACACCTTAGGGTTGATAAATGAATGGGGCATCACCAAAATTGAAGGAGGGGAGACCTATGACATGCCATTAGAGGATTTTAAAGCCTTGTTAGTTGAAAATGATTTAGAGATGGTAAGCGTAGGTGCTGGCTTTGAAGATTTGGAAAATGATGTTGAAAAAGTTGTTAAAAATGCTAAAGATTTTGGGGCTACGTACGTAATGTGTGCATGGGTACCCCATGATGATAACAAATGGGATCTAGAAGAAACCAAACATGCCACGGAAGTCTTCAATAAAGCGGGTAAAATTCTAAAACAGAACGGACTCGTATTGGCGTATCACCCGCATGGGTATGAATTTAGACCTTATAAAAATGGAACATTGTTTGACTATATGGCACAGAATGCTAAAGACTTTACATTTGAACTAGATGTGTTCTGGGCACAACATGGTGGTGCAGATCCGTTGGCGTTGATGAAGAAATACCCTAAGAAAATTACGCTGTTACATTTAAAGGATATGGAAAAAGGTATTGAAGGTAATAATACCGGTCATGAAGAAGATGATACCAATGTTGTCTTAGGAACAGGACAAATAGATATTTCTGGCATAGTTGCAGAGGCTAAAAAATTAGGTATTGAATACATGTTTATAGAAGACGAATCTAAAAATGTGGTGACCCAAGTTCCAAAGAGCTTGACGTATTTAAAAACCTTGAAGTAAACCAACAACCAAAAGTGCAATGCAACCTTCTATTTTTAATTAAATAGGAGGTTTTTTTGTGGCTCCAGATCTGATGATCATAGGGTTTCTTATGTAATTGTTTATTATAAAATTTTAGAGTGTTATTTTTACTTTCTTTATCATGAAACGGTTTTACAAAAAATATAAGTTTCTTACTTATAACTAATTATAAATGAAAAAGACATTAATTTTAAAAACGACGATATCAATTATATTTTTAAATATAATTACACTTGTTGGCTGTAAAACTGAAACTTCCAACAAAGAGACTACAACAGAAAAAGAGCCCATAGGTCAGATTGTTGTTGATTCAATAATAGAACCTAAAGTAGAGAAACCTGTATTTAAAAGCTTAGAAGGCGTTGCAGATACTACATTCGTTCGATTAGCAGACTATAGTGATGGCTTTGCGTATGACTTAAGATATGCTACTGATAATAATTTCTTGAAAGAACAAGTATACGATTGTGGTGAATGCTATACAAGGGCAAAAACAGTAAAGGCTTTGCTAAAAGCAAATGAAGAATTTAAAAAGCACGGAGTAAAAATAAAGTTCTATGATTGCTACAGACCTAATTCTGTACAATATAAAATGTGGAAAATAGTACCTAATCCGCAGTACGTAGCAAACCCTGTTAAAGGATCTATTCATAATAAGGGTGGAGCAGTAGATATTACTTTGGTTACACTAGATGGTGATGAAGTGAAAATGCCGTCGGATTTTGATTTTTTTGGTAAACGCGCATATCATGATAATTTTGACTTACCTCAGGAAATTTTAGATAACAGAAAGTTGCTCAAGGAAACCATGGAAAAACATGGGTTTTGGTCCACTAGAACAGAGTGGTGGCACTATAATTTACAAGGAGCATCGCATGACCCTATAGCCAACTTTAAATGGGATTGCGAATAACCTAATAGACTACATATGAAAAACATACTATTATTATTAATGCTGGTTGTTATAGGTAATACCGCTGCCCAAGATACCATTATGCAATTATGGCCAAAAGATAAAATTCCTAACCATTTAAAGAGCTTAGAAAAGGAAGTACATGAACAAAATGAAATTTTACGAATTAGTAAAGTTCAAGTTCCCACTATTGAGGTGTATTTACCATCAAAACGAGATGCAACAGGAGAAGCAGTTTTAATTTTTCCTGGTGGCGGATATGGAATTTTAGCTTATGATTGGGAAGGTACAGATATTGCAAAATTTTTGAATAGCAATGGTATTGCTGGGATAGTGGTAAAATATCGTTTGCCGTCAGATGTATCACAGACCGACAAAAAGTACGTGCCACTTATAGATGCTCAAAGAGCGGTAAGGCTTGTTCGTGCTAACGCAGAACAATTTAATGTAGACTCTGATAAGATTGGAATAATTGGGTTTTCAGCTGGCGGACATTTAGCATCTACCTTAGGAACACATTTTAATGAAAAGGTTTATGAGCCAATTGATGGTATAGATGATGAAAGTGCTCGACCAGATTTTATGGCGTTAGGGTATCCTGTAATATCATTTGGTGAAGTGACACACCTAGGTTCGAAGAATAATTTAATTGGCGAGAAACCAACGATTGATATGGTCGAGTATTTTTCGAATGAAAAACAAGTTACCGAACAAACGCCACCAACTTTTTTACTCCATGCCTCAGATGATACCGCAGTACCTGTAGAAAATAGTTTGTTATTCTATAAAGCGGTAAAGGATAAAGGGGTTTCTGCAACAATGCATATTTACCCAAAAGGTGGTCACGGATTTGGACTAGGTTTGCATGATGAGCATTTAAAAGACTGGGGAGATAGAATGATAGACTGGATAGTTTCGTTGAGATAACTAATTTAAGTTTTAGGAAAAGAGTGATTTTAATTTACAAAACTTCTCTATTTTTGCAATCGGAATTTTCGGGATGTAGCCCTTCGACTCCGCTCAGGATAAACTGCACTACAGTGGATCTTAGGCAGTTGAAAAACTATACAAAATAAGGGAGATTTTCTTCCATTAATATTTCGGGATGTAGCGCAGTCCGGTAGCGCACTCGGCTGGGGGTCGAGTGGTCGCAGGTTCAAATCCTGTCATCCCGACTGAATAAAAAAATGAACTGTGAGAACAGTTCATTTTTTGTTTCCAAAAGCGTCATAAACATAGTTTATGAAAGCGGTTTGGAACAAAAAATGAAAAGGCGATAGCCTTCATTTTGTCATTTGCACCGAGGTTTCATCAGAATTATCTAAATCACGCTTTAATCAAGAAAACCTTTATAAAAGTCGTATTTGTCTTAAATGGCATTTCATTTCTTAATTGCTTATTTTTCATTAATTTACAAACAAGTCTCAAGTGTAGCTTTAATTTCACATGATTTGTTCTTTTAAAAAATAGGCGTAAATGAAAAATATTTCTACGTTTTTAATTCTACTGGGTATCACTGTTTTATTAGGATGCTCAAGTTCAGAAAATCCAGTAAATAATGATTCTTTAGATGAAATAAACACCGTTGAAACACCAAATGATACTAGTATACCAGATGAAGTCTTTAATGGTGATATGCGAGATTTATCGCCCAAAGAATTTGTGCTGGACATGGGTTCTGGTTGGAATTTGGGTAATACTTTAGATACAGAAGATATAGATGTAACCGCATGGGGAAATCCTATAACCACAAAGGCAATGATTGATGCAGTTGCTGAAAAAGGATTTAAAACCTTACGATTACCTGTTACTTGGCGGTTTCATTCAGGCGATGCGCCAGATTATATTTTAGAATCTGACTGGTTAGATAGGGTAGAAAACATTGCAAACTTTGCTTTAAGTAATGAAATGTATGTCATCATCAATATTCATCATGATGACGAATGGATTATACCCACATATGAAAATGCACCAGCTGTAAAAGATCGATTAACAAAAACATGGACACAAATTGCCAACAGATTTAAACCTTATGGAGACTATGTAATATTTGAAACTTTGAATGAGCCACGCCACGAAGGGTCTCCTGAAGAATGGGAAGGTGGTACTGCCGAAGGACGAGATGTTGTAAATCAATATCACCAAGTAGGTGTTGATGCAATTCGTGCAACAGGTGGCAATAATGCTGTTCGTAAAATAATGGTTTCTACATATGCCGCAGGTACTGGTGAAAATGTATTAGAAGATTACCAAATTCCAAATAACGATGAAAATATAATTGTATCTATTCATAGTTATTCTCCTTATTTGTTCAGTCTAGCAGGAACTGATCCAACTTGGGGTACAGATACAGATAAGGCACAGTTAACACAAGAATTTAATACCATTCAAAATAAGTTCGATAACGAAGGTAGGGCAGTAGTAATGGGAGAATGGGGCTCTACATTTGCAAATAATGTGGCAGATCGTTTAGCACATGCACAATATTATGCTGAGTTATGTGCTGAGCGCGGTATTTGTCCTATTTGGTGGGACAATGGTAATGCCGATGAATTTGGTCTTTTTAATAGGAACACATTAGAATGGGTTTACCCAGAAATTGCAGATGCTATAGTCAATGCTACGAAGTGAAAGATGATTAAACTAATTGAATAAAAAATATCAAAATGAAAAATTTTGATTTCATTTTGATATTTATACTAAGGCTTAATTAGTATGTTTTACTTATTTTTCTTTCTTCTGTTCTTTTTTACTTTGGGCTTATCCAACTTCAACTTTTTTTTAATTCTTTTTTCTTCTTCCTCTATAAAAGAGAAGTAGTCGTCATTGTATGAATGCTTTTTAGCTTTTTTAAGATACTTTAGAGCATCTTTATAAGCTTCCTTAGTTTCTGACGCATACGCTGAAAGCCAAAATATATTTCCTTTTGATATCCCTTTTAAATTAAGGGAAAAAGCAATTAGTTTATTTGCTCTTTCAATTTCATCAGCCCAAATTAAGTACTTAACGTAATGTGGATAAACACCTAGATAGTGGCTATCAATTGCAATGACTCTGTCAAAGCAATCAAAGGCTTTTTCATATTGGTTCAAGTTTGCGGCATATACTTTACCTAAAAGACAAAGTGCTGCGCAGTGGTTTTCATCATAAGACAGGGCATAGTTTAGTGATTCACATACTTCGTCCCAATCGTAATCAGATGCCGCTTTTGCCTTTAGATAATAGGTGTCGGCTATAGTAAGTCCCATTTTTGTTGTTTTAAATCGTTTTTCATCTTTTGCCGTTTAGGCTTTAAGCTTTTATTCCCTTTTTGATGTTTAAAATCTGTTCCCTTAAAAACACGAATAGGATTTCCGCGTTGTAGGTTCAAATGATTTTCCCATTGGTTTGCCATTAGTTCTTTCAGCTGCTTCAGGTTGGTTTCGTTTACTTTTTCTTTTAACCTAGCTATAGCTAGTTTTTTGTTTTGGTGTTGTGAGCGACTATCCATAACAACTACTTGCACACCGGTAGGGTCATGAATGGCGCGTACTGCAGAGTTTACCTTGTTTACATTTTGCCCACCAGGTCCCGTACTTCTCATAGTCTGAAAAGAAATGTGTTTTTCATCAACAGCCATAGTTTTAAGTTCTTTTAATTCATAAGCACCTATAAACCAGTTTTTTCGCTTGTGATATTTACGAAAAGTTGAGGTGCCTATCCATTGAATAGTACCTAACCAAGTAGCTAAATAGGCATCTATATTTTTCCCCGTCAAGCGGATGGTGACGGATTGTACCGTTCCGTTTTGGCTACCTTTTTCGCGATGTAAAATGCTATGTTGAAATCCTTTATTCTTGGTTTCGACTAAAAAAAGTTTTAGTACCTGAGCAACCACCCAGCTACATTCTGCAGGTCCTCTACCTGCTGTTATTTGTATAATTGTTTCCATATTATTTTAATTGATCGTTGTCGGTCGTCAGATGATAGTCTTGTTTTAAACAACTATTAACCAACAACTAACAATGAATTTTTACTTGTCCATTCTTACAATTTTTGGTGTAAAGGTTCCGATTACCTCAACTAGCTCTTGTTGATTTGCCATGACCTTTTTAATGTCTTTATATGCCATTGGCGCCTCATCGATGCCACCACCTATAAGAGTCACTTCATGTGCCGCTAATTGTTTTTTAATCTCGCTTTGTGTGAACGATTCTTTACATTTTCGTCTAGAAAAGAGCCTTCCTGCACCATGTGAGGCAGAGTGTAAACTCCCTTGGTTTCCCAAACCTCTTACGATATAGCCAGGCGCGGTCATAGAACCGGGGATAATTCCCAGTTCACCTTTTGCAGCTGGTGTTGCTCCTTTTCTATGGACAATACATTCTTCGCCATTTACCTCTTGTTTCCAAGCAAAATTGTGATGGTTTTCAATTTTAGCCACAGGTTTTTCACCTAAAAGCTTAGCAAGTCTTGCGTGAATATTGTCATGACATGCTTTGGCATAATCACCTGCTAAATTCATAGCTAACCAATATTCTTGTCCGTCATGCGTATTCAAATCCAACCATGCTAAATGTTGCACGTGTTTTGGTAATGGACATTGCTTTGTTGCTAAATAGGTGTAATGTTTTGCAATGTTGGCTCCTAGACCGCGTGACCCGCTATGGGATAATACACCTAGATATTCACCAAGTTTCAAGCCCCATTCGTTTTGATTATCTGTAATAGTAACCGTTCCGAATTCTACGAAATGATTTCCGCCACCAGAAGTACCCAGTTGTTTGTATGCCTTATCCTTTAATCTTTTTAAGAGAGGGATATTTTTAAATTCATCTCGCTCAAAGATTTCATGGTCGTGCTTTATTTGATGTGTTTCTCGCATTCCGAATTTTGTATGTTCTGAAAGGAAATTTGCCAATTGGTGTTTTTTCCCTTTGAGGTATGAAACTGGAATCGGATAAATTGTTAAACACATTCTACAACCGATATCGACACCAACCCCATACGGAATCACCGCATTCTTGGTAGCCAAAACTCCCCCAATGGGCAAGCCATAACCACTATGGGCATCGGGCATTAAAGCCCCAGCGACAGAAATCGGAAGCTTTAAAGCATCATACAATTGGTATTTTGCTTGTTCTTCAATTTCATTTTCGCCATAGATATGAAAAGGTGCTCGCACCGAATTCAGCGCTTGTTTTTTTACCATAACAGGATCTAACAAACTTTCAGCAATTTTGCCCCAAACACCATCCCCTTTGTAGTTTTCAGGATGTAGCAATACTTTTTTGGCTTCTATAAGTATCTTTTCTTTTTTTACTCTTTTATGATACCTATTTATTTGACCTAAAGTGATATTGATACTATTATTCTTTGGAAAACCTAATTTAATAAGGTCTTTTCCACTTAATTTCTTTCCCATGATATTTCATTTTAGAGAATAGAATGGCCGTTTCATTTTTGAAAAGCCATACTTAATTTGATAAAATGTCTCGGAAAATGCTCCTTAGAAAAATTAGGGCATAAAAAAAGTCCGAAACTTTAGGGCTTCGGACTTTCTATCATATGCTATAGTAGCTTTATGTATTGTAGAAGTCCTGAAGCGACACTAATAAAGCACCTGGTACTTTAAGTGTAATTTGATATGTGATTGAAAAAGTCATATATACTTCAGTTAAAATATTTTGTTGTTGTATTGCGGTGCAAAGCTAAAAGGTCTTTTTATATTTTGCAAATAAAATTAAATATAATTAATTGACTTTCAGTTGTTTAGGTTTAGTTTTAGGTATGAGTGTTCCTGTCCGTTGTTTAACGGATAGCAGCATTTTTCCCAATTCGCTGTTTTCTAAGTGCTTAGCTGTCAAATGTCATCCTTTTAGAATTTTGAGAATTCTTGAAAAAAATGCATAAAAAAAGCGCCCAATTTCTTGGACGCTCTAGTTATGTATCTGTTTTTAATAGTATCTACCCATCAATTCGATGCAATCCTAGCTTTTCGGCGTCCGGTATGTGATTAAAATGATTTAGCATGTACTATTTTATTTATGATTAACTTTTAAATTTTAAAGATTAAAATGTGGCATGGAGCCTATAATATCTCTATTACTTTACCATACACATTTTTTGTCCATCCGTTAATTCTACCGTGATTGTTACCAATTAACAAACCTCGTTTATCATTCTTCCCTTTTACAAGATGTGTAAATACGTTTCCACGCACTTTACAGAATACAATATCACCAACATTACATTCATCCCAACTAATTGGTGCAAGGCGCACTGGTTGTTTTGATTTTAACAATGGTAACATAGAATTACCGGGTTCTTTTGAAATGATGGTTTCTCCATCAAGTAATTTTTGAATTTTCCAATTCATAGTTTAAATTTTAAAAGTTATGCAGACCAGTATTGGCATGCATATCCCATAAAACTTTCAAAAGAACTATTTCAATGAACTGATGCAAAGATGCAATTTTTATCTTAAATCTGATTTATTAGATCATATAAGAGGTCTTTTCTACTTTTACCATCCAGTTGCTTTTCATAGCAACTGCTTAAAATTACCCCAAATTGTTGGGAGGGTTTTAAACCTAGGTCAATCAAATCTTTTCCTGAAATCAAGGGTTTAATTTCATTCTCTCCAAATTTTTTAAAAAGATTAAAACAGGTTTCAGATGGCTTATGCTCGTCTAAAATGACATCTCTACCAGTTCTTCCAGCCGAATCAGCTTTGCTCTGCCAGCCCAAGATATCTATTCTACATTTGTTGTGTAACCTTTTCCAAGCTGCCTCCTTTGCCCCGGATGCGTATAATTGACCAGGTCTCATATGTAAGCCAACAATAGTAGTTACTTTATGGATCAAGGTTTTATTATTGGTCATCCGTTTTAAAAAGTTTTCCGCCAAGGACATACCCTTAATATCATGACCATAAGCTGTTAATTTTGGGGTTGTAGTAGCGGGTTTACCTACATCATGTAACAATGCGCCAAACATAAAGGGCAATTTCCAGTTCTCAGGAATTTGAGCTCTTAATTTTGCAGCATTATCCAAAACCATGCATGTATGTACCCACACATCTCCTTCTGGATGCCATACAGGATTTTGAGGGCATCCAACTAAGTTTTGTAATTCAGGAAAATGCTTTAACCAACCAGAATCTCTTAAAAATTCTAATCCTATAGCGGGTTGGTCCGCTTTAAGTAAAAGCTTTTCCCACTCTACAAAAATGCGCTCTGGCGGCAATTCTGAATAAGAATCTACTATTTTTCGACAAAGAGCCAAAGTTGATTTAGCGACCGATTTTCCTTTTCTCGGCAATAACTGCATGATACGAAGAACCCGTAGCGGATCTTCTAAAAAGGTTTGCTCGTTTGTAGCCCTAAGAACGCCTTTTTGTAAATCTACGAGTCCATTAAAAGGATCCACCAATTCTTTGGTATGTAAATTTAGATACATGCTATTGATGGTAAGGTCTCTTCTTATTCCTGCCTCTTTAGGAGTCATTTTTTCATCTAGTTCTATGGTAAATCCTTTATGACCTATTCCCACCTTATTTTCTCTTCTAGGAATAGATATATCGATTTCTAAATTGGCTATGTTTGTTTTAATAACACCAAAAGATTTACCAACCATATTACAATCAATATCTAGCCCCTCTATCAAATCTGTGAGTTCCAAATAAGAAAGACCATACACTTCAATATCTACATCTTTGATTTTTAATCCCTGTATTTCATCTATAACAGCCCCTCCAATTAACATTGCAGTTCCGTTTTTTAATTCTATTTCGTTAAGAAATTTTTGGAAAGTAACTTCTTCAAAGAGTATATTTTTGGTCTTTTGTAAGTTTTCCATATTCTTTTTCATTTAAATTAAATTTTAGTTTTCTTTCTCCTTTTCTTCCTCCAAGGCGCATTAATCTGAAAATCTCCAGCCATAATACAACCATAAGGCATTACTTTATCAATTACCTTACCTAAATCATATTCTTCCATTTGAGAACGAACCGTTTGTGCATTTTTATAAGCGCTGGGTAATTCAGAGATATCTATTTCTTTAGAAAAGAAACGAACATCTAATCCTTTCGTCTCCAGCTCAAACAAGGCTTCTTTCGTAAAATCTGCATTGTTTCTTTTATGCTGGGTTCGACTCATATTTCTGCCTGCACCGTGCGGAGCAAAACCTAAGTTCTTATTGGTTGTTTTACCTTCCACAATCAAAACAGGTTCAGCCATATTCAAGGGTATTAATCTTGGTCCCGTAATATCAGGCATAAATTTAGGATCCAACGGAGTTGCTCCTTTAGCATGATAGAACAAATCTCCGTCTTTGAAAACAAAATTATGTTCATTCCAGTAACGGTCTTCAGCTTCCATCTCTAGAACTTCTAAAGTGGAGTCATGAATACACTCATGGTTTAACTTGGTCCATTTCCTTATCGTCTGTAATGCACTCCAGTACAATTGGCCCTCTTCAGTTTCAAAAGGGATCCATGCATTTTGTTTTAATGCAGCTAGGCAAAGATCTTTTCTAAATCGTTCAGCGATGTGCATTCCTTTTTTATATAAACTAGCTCCTGGAGCTCTTGATCCGTGATGCGTAATCATCATAGTATTGCCTGTTTTTTCTGAAATACCAACAAACAAAAAGTGATTACCATCACCTTGGGTTCCTAAATGTTCTATTGCAAGGCTTATATCTTTAGGTGTATTCAAAAGTTTATTTGCTTTGAACTCAGCTAATAATTCTTCGGGTAATTTGTATTGTTTACCGCGAGGTCTTCCTCCAGGTCCAAAATGCGTAATTGAATGTGCGGCATCTAAAACCACTTTTGGATCTATTTTTCCGAAATCGGTTAACATTACCGAGCAACAGATGTCTGCACTATGCATACCTGGGTGGATAGCATTCTTTGCTACAATTACACCACCAACAGGTATTGTTCCTAGTGGTCCGGTAGGGCATGCATCTGGCATAATGGCACCGTTAACTGCAGTAGGCGTGCGCATCAAAACTTTCATTGAATCAACTACTTTCGTTACATTGGTCTCTTCCAGTTCATTTTCCGCTTTAATGTTTATAGCGAATTCGGCAGCTGTCGTGTGCAAGTTTATCATAGGAGGTAAACGATATTGTTCTAAGAACTCAAGCATAGCTTCTTCCTCCAATTGGTTGTTGTTTATATATTCGATGGCTTTAGGAAACCATTTTCCTGAGCGAAAACCTAAATCGATTAATTCTTTTCCTGTGATATTTACTGTATTTTTCATCTGTTTAACTTTTTTATTTTTAAAGGTCATATGCAATTCGCTATTGGAGATTTTATATAATTGGCAAATCTGTCTAGCTCATTTCATAATTTCTTTTAATTAGCTCTGCCGACTCCAATCGTTCGGCAGAGCGCTACATGAAGACTGTTTAACTGGTCTCCTTTATGATTTTGGTACAAACTTGAGAATCATGTACGCAGTTATTTTGCGTAGTTGAATTGTTTATAGAATTGTTCTCTTATTTCTACTAATAATTTGTTTATCGTATCCAAATCAGGTCTTTCCATAAGGCTTGATTTTTCATAGATATCATCTAATTCCAATCTTAACTTTTCTGCCCTTTTAACTAGCTCTTCATATTCGAATTCAGCGTTCTTTATGGACAAAAGAAAGTCTCTTTCTGTTCTTTTAATATTGATTCTACTATCTTTCCCAATTTCTTTCGCCATATGCAATAATCGAAAAGTATGCATCATATTTTTGGCATCGTAGTTTTTATTATGTGAGATATTGCTTTTGTATCGATCTTCATTTCTTTTTTCTACCCAAGACCAATATTCTTTATATTTTTTACAATAGGATGAATACCCATCTCTATTAAAATATAGAATAGCTACTGGCACCTCTGATTTAGGAATAGAACTCAGACAGACTTCATTCGCATTTTCTCGGGCGATTCCACTATACTTCATATAAGCATTATCGAATAGATTGTAACAGTCTTTCATGTGGCTTATTTTTGCCAATCCGCAACGGGTTGCATCGAGGTCTTCAGTTTCTAAAAATGTATGCAAAGGCACCGAACGTTTTTCTTTTCGAACAAAGCAAAAATCAGTAACAGATTTTCGTTCTTTTTCTACTGGGTTTACTATTTTTTTCTTTAACCCTCTTGCCTTTTTTATTTGAGTAAATGCATAATTGGCAAAAGTGTCCTTGCACAATTTTGAAAGGAAGTATTTAGATTTAAGCGTATCATATATAGGATGTTTTAAAAGAACACAATCTTCTGGTGCACTTAAAAGTTCAAGAATATTAGGATTGTTTTTTGAAAGAAGTTCCACGAATTTCTTGAGCTCATAATAAACAATATCATTCGTCTCGTTATTTATTTGACCCACATATTCTAATGAATAGTACTTTTCTTTTGGCAATATAAAAACTCCACGAATATCCGTATCCGAGGTAGGGGTAGCAAGTCCGTATGCTCTACTGCCGCTTATACATTCAAATATGATATTTCCTGAAGCTTTTAGTTCTTCTATTGTTTTCATTTGCTCAAGGTTTTATATAAAAAACTATCTATTCTATCTGTATCAGGGTTTCCGCCAAAAAGTGATTTTGCGTACTTCTCGTTAGTACAAATGACTCTTGTTATCAGTTCTATGACCTTTTCATTTCTAGAATGCAGATAACTTTCATTATTCTCTGATTTTATAACCATCAAATTTCTTATTTCATCTTCTTCACCCTTTTTAACTAGAGATAGCATTTTACTAAAAACAACTGGTGGCATTGTATTATGTTCTAGTATCCATTTACCCGCCAAAGCTGTTCGTAATGCATAAAACAAACTCTTTAGTTTTACTTTTTCATCCGTTAGTTTTTCTTCATATTTTTTGCTCATACTTAAATAATGGTACATACAAGCTACTGGAGAAAAGCAATCTTCAGCTATGGCTCTAAGTTCTTTTATAGATTCACTTTCCTCAATATAACTTATAGGAGAAAATAGATGTTCTAAAGCAGGTACGTTAGACTTTTTAAGAAGACGCAGCTTCTTTCGAAGTTCCCAACCAACAGCGTCAAAATCACCATCCATAATATCAATAGTATCTTTTTTTGCTGAAACAGATAGATACCAGTCTAGGGGATGAGTGTAAACAAATCGAACATCATAATCACTATCTGGTGATGCAAATCCCCAAGCTCTGCTACCTGATTCGCAAGCAAAAAGGATATCTACTTTTTTATTTTTTGCTAAATTGTTTAGTTTGTGTATCATCATTTCTCTAATTACGATACAAATATGACAATGTACTACGCAGTTATTTTGCGTAGTAAAAATTGATGTGTTATTTTTAGTAAAAATGAATTGAAATGGCTATCAATAAAAATGCACTTATCCGTTATAAAACCATTGATAAATGTCTTCAGAATACATACCGTCAATGGACATTAGATGATTTGATCGAAGCTTGTTCAGATGCCTTGTATGAATATGAGGGTCGTGAAATCAATGTAAGTAAGCGTACCGTGCAAATGGATATTCAATTAATGCGAAGCGATAAGTTGGGTTATAATGCACCCATAAAAGTTTACGATAAAAAATATTACAAGTACGAGGAGGATGAGTATTCCATTACTGATATTCCTTTAACAGAAAATGATATGAACGTACTTTCGGAGACTGTAGAAATGCTAAAACAATTTAAAGACTTTTCATTGTTTTCTGAATTAGGGGGCATTATTCAACGTTTAGAAGATAAGGTGTACACAGAGAAAACACATCAAGCTTCAATCATTCACTTAGACAAAAACGAGAACTTAAAAGGGCTTCATTGGTTAGATGAATTGTACCAAGCAATTCAGAAGAAAATAGTATTAACAATAGAGTATCAATCATTTAAAGCAAAGCAGTCTGGGTTGATTCAGTTTCATCCTATATTATTAAAAGAATTCAATAATCGATGGTTTCTAATTGGGAAAGGAGCAAAATCTAGAGGGGTCGTTAATCTAGCTCTAGACCGTATTAAAAGTGTTGATTACAATTTTGTTGAGCCTTATATTCAAGAAGATTTTAATGCAGATGAATTTTATAAGAATGTAATTGGAGTAACTGTAAACCAAGGAGAAAGAGCAGGTAATGTAAAGTTGTGGGTGCATCAAAGGCATGCACCGTATGTTGAAACAAAACCCTTACATCATTCGCAATGCATTGAAGAAAGAAATGAAGACGGTAGCATAGTTATAGGTATTAAGGTCAAATTGAATTTTGAGTTAGAGCGAATTATACTGGGTTACGGAGAAGCTATGAAGGTTATGCAGCCAGAGCGTTTAGTCAAACGCCTTGCCCTACGAGTAAATAAAGCAAAGAAGTTGTATGATGTAGAGTAAGCTTAACTCAATCGTGTCCATTAATTAGTATTAATAAAAAAAATCCTTGTTTAATTGATCATTAACAGTGCTTTTAATCACATAACTTCATTATTAAAGCAGGCTATTAGATTATTTAAATTAATATAATTCTAACTCCTTAGTTTCTTCTCAACCCCCTGTTTACGGCTTTCATACCCGCTATTTAAAGGCACTTCTTTAAGAGGAATTGCCCCAGGCTCTTCCATTTTATCAATAATAATTTCAAGATCTTCATCAGCCAATAAGGTTCTTATTTGGTCAATATTATCGCACCATGTCTCTTCTTCATTTTTATCGAGACTCGGCGATCTTTCATTACTTCGGTTTTCATCAGCTACAACGCGCGCCTGAATACGACTTAAGTTTGTAGGACTCATAATTTCAACTCCGTAAAGTGAATTTGATTCCTTTTTAACAACTAGGCGCCCGTCTTCAACCCAAGCAGTTTGCATATTGTCATTTATAGTATATCCAGCTTTCTCTAGGGCAGATGTAATGGCAATTCTTCTTGCTTCTACAATTTGGCTTTCAGAGGTATTTTCATAAAATGTTCGAGCCTTTTCTGCTGTTTCTAATACAAGGTCAAGTTCTATAGATTGAAGTATTTCTGTCCATTTTGGTACAAATTTAAAATCTTCTCCAAGTGTTTTTATTAGGAGCAAACTATTGCTGAGGTCTTCACGAGCTTCACGAAGTGCAAGTTCATTTTTAGTGAAGTCCGCAGCATCTATAATAAGGGAATCTAATTGCACCTCATAATTAAAATCGTTGGCATCAAGTTGTCCACAACGATCTATTAAGGTCTGTATTTTTACTTGAGACATTTCATAAACGTACATTTCTTTGAGCGTGTCTTCTAGTTTTTTAAGGCGAGATTTGGTTCTTGGTAGTTTGGCTTTCCAGTCAGTAACCAATAACATACTTTCGCCTTCAAACAAACGCTCTTGTAACTCCAGTTGCTCCTCAGATAACGCGTCAGCCTTGGAAATTGATTTTTGTAGCAGTTCATATAAGTTATCTACTTGTGACTTATATGTTTGTAAATGACTTTTTGTTAGGATACTAGGAGCATCAAAAGGGGCAAAAACAATATTTTTTTCTTTCGAAAGCGCTTTCAACTCATTATGGGTGCTTTTAAGTTGCCTAAATCTATCCCAATCTGAAGTTCTTTCGCTGGCGACTTTATGTTTAAGTTTCTTAAGTTCTGCATTTAAGTAAGCTATCTGCTGCGGTACTTCTAGCTCAATTTGTCGATAATCATCTATGGTTAAATTGGCATAATGTTCATGGGTTTCTAGAATCCCTTTCTTCAAATCATTATCTAATAGATTATTTTTTTGAGCATAATCTTCAGTTCGTTTTAAGGCATGTGCGAGTTGTGTGAGCCATCGATCTTTTATAATTTGACGTTCTTGAGGTGTAACAATACGTACTACTTTAGGTCCGCTCATGTATTTTGTATAAGTGCCAATTCAATGGCGTTTTTTAATTTTAATTGCTCCTCTTGCGTATTCTCAAGCCACTGATAAGAGGTGGTTCTGTGAATATGTGGAATGGACCTTTTCAAAACTTTAGGTCGCCACAATTCTCTATAACGAGCCTGCTTTAAAAGACTGTCATACGGGGCGTCACATTCTATACCCAATATAAAATGACCACGTTCTTTGTCTCTAATGGCAAGGTCCATATAGAATACGGAATTCTCATTGTCTTCTACGGTTTCATACCCTAAGCTTTCAACGAATGCTCTAACGATATTTTTAAATCCGTCATTTCTAACTTTTGTTATTTGCTGATGATCACCAGTGGATAAAAGACGTAAAGTTTTGGTAGCAATATCTATTTGCTCGTTAGAGTGTATTTCCGCGTAGTTAAGATAGGTTTGTATATAGTCCCGTGGTTTAGAGGCTAGTCTACCTGTAGACAAAATATCTGAAATTGCTTGGGTAGGCATAGAGGTGGCAATTACCACTTTGTTTCTTGCTCTCGTAATTGCCACATTAAGACGGCGTTCACCACCCCGATGACCTAGTGCACCAAAATTACGACGGAAAGCACCTAAAGGATTAATACCAAAAGTGGTACTGAACAAAATCATATCACGCTCATCTCCTTGAACATTTTCTACATTTTTAACAAAGAAGCCCATGTCTTCTCCATCTTGCTGCTTATTTCTTGCTATGGTAAGCGCACGACCAAAAGTGGCATTTTCAGCAGCGTATTCTTCAATAGTATCTTCTATGAGCTCCGCTTGTTTTTTATTGAAGGTAACAATACCGGTGCTTTGTCTTTCAGCTTCGGGTAGCGCCCAATGTTCGGCTAAATATTCAATTAGTGTATTTGCTTCTGCAACATTGGTTTGTTCGTCATAGATTCCGTTAACACGAAGAACTTCAATAGGCTTCACCACGGCAATTTCTTCTTTAGGGTGATATGCAGGAATATGAAGCATGGCGTCATAGAATGCATAATTGGAAAAATTGATAAGCGCCTTGTATTTTGATCGATAATGAATTTGTAGGGTAGTGGTAGGCAGAACGGTTTTAGCCAGTGATAAAAGATCCGGACTGTCTTTTACTTCTTTCTTATTCCACGCATCCTCATAATTTTCAAGCTCCTCTTCAGAATGGTCTTCGTCAAGTTCTGCCTGATCTAGTTCATCATCATTCTCTTCTAATTTTTTAGTGAAAAATCCTGTTGGGGGCATTTGTTTTTCATCACCACTTATTATCACCCGTTTTCCTCTATAAAGTGCAGGTATGGCATGATCCACTAGCATTTGCGATGCCTCGTCGAAAATAACAACATCGAACATACCGGCTTGTAGCGGTAATGCCTGAGAAACCACTTCTGGATTCATAAGCCAGACAGGTCTTAATTCTAACAGACCTAAAGGCTCACCTTCCGAAATAAATTCACGGAGTTTTTTGTAATTCTTACCTCTTAATCTGGTAATACTGTTCCATGCGGTTTGCGAATCTATATCATCAAAATTATAGTTTAAAGCTAAAATATTCTGATTAAGCGCTTTCATTGCCTCTAGATTTTCTTCTAGATCACTAATTTTATTTAGTACCTCACTCTCGGCCATAAGCATAGATGGGTATGACTTTTCTATACGCTGCTTCCAAGCCAATAAACCTTCACGATGTAGTGAAGTGGCAATGATAGTTGACCATTTTTCCTGAGAAAAACTAGATATTTCTTTTTCGTAGTTTCTTAGAACTGCGAATATTTCTATGAGCTTATTTTTAGACGGACTGTCATTGAAGCGTATTCTGAATTTTTGATAGGGAACAAAAACAGTCATATCAGCAATGATATTCTCCATAAGGTCTAGGTCGGTGTCGTTTTGCACTATTGCACCATTAAATGCTGAGACGGATTCTGGTGTTAACCATTTTTCTAGCACCTGTAACTTTTCAATAGATTGTTGCCTGTTTTTATAACGTTTGCTGGCACTTTCTAAAGCAACTGAAAATTCTGTATACCCATTTTCATTTCCGGTTTCTAAAACTGTTCTTGCTTCTTCTTTCGCTGGGCAGCTTCTTAAAATACGTACTAATGAGCTGGCTTGTTCAAGTTCACGCGCAGTTGATTTTATGTCTACCGCTAGTCGTCTTGGTTCTTCTATAACGAGCGAATTGGTTTTTAGCTTTACCAGATGTTGGGCATATTCATTACGGTAAGCTCTAAAATTGTTCTCATGGCTTACTGCAGTTTGTAATTCTCTAACGGTTTTTTCGGTTAATTGAAGATTGTGCTTATTCGCTACTTTTTTAAGTTGCGATTTAGATAGCCAATAGAAAGGATTGAGCACTTTTAAACTGGAAGTGCTCAAGTAGGTAGCACAAGCTTTATTTAATTTCAATACTTTTTCATCATCTAAAGAATCAAAATATTGAGCGAATCGGTCGTCTTGATAATTAGAGATGAGCTGTTCTACTTGCGCTAATAAATTGAGTAATTTATCATGAATATCATCTCCTATAGAGCGATTGTCAAATTCATCATATAGAAGGTCTAGCCAGAGTTGACTTTGAGAAGCCTGCGGTTTTGATACATTAAGTAATACCTCTTTATGTATAGCTAACCATTCACTATAATGGGCAGCGTTTGGGGTGTCTAACTTTCCAGAGGTTTCTTTAATGAATTGTACACGCTCTTTCTCTGCTTCGTAAAAGGTCTTTAGGTCATTGGTCAATACACTTTCTGTAGTGCTGTCAAAAGAAGTGACTTGAAGGTTTTGAAGATGGTTGTTTTCATATTTAGACGGAACCCAGTCTGTTATTAAACTACTTATTTCTTCAATATGGATGTTAAGCTTATTTCTAGTGCTGTTTTCAAAAAGCATTCTCAGCTCTGGAACTTCAATGTATTCTTTAGAAGTAATATCAATTAATTCTGAAAGTACATTACGATAGCTTAAACCAGAAGTTTCGTCTACAAGATGAATTTGATGCGATAGTACATCGAGATTAGCCTCTATTCGATCTATTTTTTTACCTAAATTTTCGCGTTTCTGAGCTAGGTTATCTAATGTATTTTGATTGTAAGGTTGAGAATAATAATGCGCTACTTGTTCTCGAATACCTTGTATTATGGGTTGGCGGTCTCTTGCTAAGTCTGTAATCAACAAAGCTCTCTTTTCTAGACCTACAGCCTGTAATCTTTTTAGAATAACTTGTATTGCAGCTCTTTTTTGAGAAATGACCAATACTTTTTCTTTACGACCAATACAATCTGAAATAATATTTACAATGGTCTGACTTTTCCCCGTACCCGGTGGACCTTCTATTACAATACCTGGAGCTGTTCTACTTTTTAGTACAGCATTATCTTGAGATGGGTCAATTGCCATTGTAGTGTAGCGGTCGTTTTCTGTACTATCGGCAACCTGTTCTATAATTTCAGGTTCAGAAATTTTTAAGATAGGCTCCATTGAAGAACCTGTATGCGGTAATTTTTGTAATAAACGTAAGTCTTCACTAATTGCTTGACCTGTGAAATTTGCATTAAAGAATACTGCAGATGGATGAAGCTCCGTTCCAACTTCACCTCTTTTAAAATTAACGCTAGGGTGGGCGGCAAGCTCGTTACTCTTGGCAGGAAAACATGCGCTAAAAGCATCTATAATTTCAGAACTATGCAACGATTGTCTCCCAAGAATCTCACGGCTTATTTTTTCTATTTTTTTGTAACTATCAGGATCTAATGTATTAGCAAGGGCGGGGTTCAGTCTCACTTCACCTTGGGTATAATCAAAACTGATTTTCAAAGATGTAGTTGCCCGTGAGCTAAAGTCTAGATGAACGGGCCATAATAAAATAGGCATTATGCGCGGCCTGTGGGTCATTTTCTGTTGGGCGATCAAAAAAGGAAAACCCATAAACAGGGAATCTAGACCCGTATCTCTTTTAAAATTGGCAGCTTTAAGCAGCATTCTTCTAGTGCGTCTTGCTAATAGTGCATTCTTATTGAAAGCCAAGGGGTCTACATTTTCAGTACCTGTAGACCTTTTAAGAATGTTTTGAACAAGTTTTTCCGTAGTTTTTAAACTTGTACCCAGTTCATTTAAATCTATACGAGCAGAGTGTTTTGATATGATTAACCTAACCAACGGTCCTCTAGAGGAGGCATAAACAACCTTTTTCTCAAAATGACGTAACAAGCTAGAGCCGTATTCATGTTTTGGTGGGGCAATCCATTGATTCTTGGGTACAGAAAGACACAAAACGGAAGGTATAATGGGCAATCGCTTTTCAATTCTAAAACGATCTGCCCATCTATCTAGCGCTTCATTATTACAGCGAGAGAAACCTTCTAAATGGTTGTTGAGCATCTCAAAAATCTCTAATCTATACTTTACAAGGCATGCTTCATAAAAAGGAATATTGAGTTCTAGATCATGCTTTTTTGCAAGTTTTTTCGTCTTGTTTAAAAGTTCTTCAAGTGTAATAAACTGATTACGGTTGGCACTTAAAACAAGTATCATATCTTCTTCCCGCACACGTAGATTACTCATAACATCTGAGAGACCGTCATTATGAGCATCCGGGTAGAGTCGGCGTAAGAAATCTAATTCAGATTTAAGTTTAACTCGAGAAGAACTAAGGCTGTAGATTAAAAACTTATCGTTGTCTAATTGAATTGTCTGATTTTTGGCTTTACGCGCAATGTTAGCTTTTCTTTCTTTAAGTTGTGTAAGCCACTTTTCTCGCTGGATACTTGCAAGATAATCGGGCACTTGGCTTTCAACAAGTTTGATAGCTTCTTTCGTATTCCCCATTAGCCATGCCGGGATTACGATCTGTCCACGCCAAGTTAACGGTAATGACTCGTTTAAGACCATTAAGGCTAGGGGGTAGCGCCATTCTAGCGCAATGTCTTCTTTGTTTCTAAGATTACGTACGGCAGCAGATTTTTGGTCATTACCAAGTACTTCACTTACCCAACTTGCAAGAGAACCAGAATTAAAAAGCGATAAGCCTTCTTCCCAATGTTCTTCTTCAGCAGCGGCCAGTGCAAAAAAAGCAACATTGGTGTAGCTTTCAGAACCTAACGTAATCTTCTTTTCTTTTTTTGTAGTTGTTGTATGCTGTTCTACAGGAGCTAAGACCTCTTCATTTTTGAGCCATTTATCAACCTGTTCCCAATTCCAACGTTTAACTGGGTCTCTGTAAAGTAATCCCTTAAGTAAAAGTAAAATGCGCTCATCAATAGAAGGCGGAATATCCACACCCCTAGTGATTAAATGTATCATAAAGGCTTTGTCATTGATATTGTCAAAGAAAGCCCCTTTGGTGATGTGCTCAAGAACGATCATACCTAAACTCCACCAATCTGAAGCAGGACTAATGCCACCAATAATAGCTTCTGGTGCGGTATATCTTGTGAGTTCAATAGGTGTGTCGGTATCTAGATCATAATCAGACAAACGTGCAGAACTATAATCTATAATTACAACATCAAAATTTTCAGAATCTCTAAGCAGTAGATTTTTAGGACAGATATCGCGATGGCGAATACCAGCCTCAGAAAAATCGTGTATTGCTCTGCCAACTTCATCTACTAATTTCTCAATTTTATCAAGCTCTAGGTAACCGAGTTTATCTATGGACCCACCATCTATACATTCGGAAACTTCAAAAAAGCGACCGTTCCATTCGCCAGTTTTTATAAGTGTGGCAATATGGTCGCTATCCATTTTATCCAATACCTTATAAATACTTTTGTCTGGCTCGCTATTTTCAAAATATAAGGTGAGAAAGTATTTTTTGTCGGCTGCGTCTTTAACAATAAAACATTCTTTGGTAGTGCGTTCTGCTTGTACTGTTTTTACAACTTTATATTCGTCTATTTGCTTAACATTATCATTTTCTTGTGGTACGGAAAGCGTTTCAATATCTGCGCCACATTCCATACACATAAAATCGTTTGGCTGTACTTCGTGTCCGTTAGTACAGTGGCGTGCATTAACAACCTCAGGGATATTTTCAATTTCTACCTTGCCCCCCTTTGGTGTTTGGGTAACGTTCATGAGCAACCAACTACACGTAGTGTCATTCACTGTATTTTGGCAGTACATTTCTTGAACGGGGCGTTCACTTTGGCAAGCAGGACAAACTCTTACAAATTCCATAAATTATTTATTTTTAGTCACTGCTTGACTATGCGATAAGGTTACATTATTTTCTTTACTTGCTTGAGTTATCTCATTCATTCCGTCTATGGGTATGCCTGCCATCCATATAGTCTCTGGGGTTATATGAATATCTAGTTTTTTCTCTATGGGTTGTTCTAAGTACGTAGTAAATTCACTTTTTCCTAACGCTGTTAAAAAATTCACTTTTTGATTGTCACTACCAAGAAGCCTTTTGGTCTGATTTTCTTTGTGGTCATAAGGCTCAGAAATTAGAACATCTATCAATCCATTTTGCACCAGAACTTTATCCTTTAACACATCAAATGGATAGCCGCTATACACTAATATATTCTTGTTGAAAGAATTTAAGAATACAAGTAGTTCTTTTAGTGCATTTTCTTGGTCAAAAGGTTCACCACCAGTGATGGTAATTCCGTCACACTGTGGTAACCAAGCTTTTAAAACTTGCTTTAAATCATTAATAGCTACTTTGTTGATGTTAAATTGCCAAGTATCCATAGAAATACAACCTTCGCAATGAATTGAACAGCCTTGCAGCCAAATACCTATCCGTTTTCCAGGTCCTAGTGTTGTAACGGGATAGTGCACTCTAGATATATGAATATCCATAAAGGTTATTGTTTTTGCAGGGTGATAGTTGTGCCAGTATTATCCACGGTAATAGCAGTAGCTTTCAAAACATCATTTGGCAACGGGTCAAGACTAAAAAGAGAGCGGGAAATAGGGGTGATGAAGTGATATTCTATTTTATTTCGAATACCTCTACCACCATTACTTAAGTCTTTTAAGGCTAATTCTTTGAGACTCTTTTTTACAGATTCGTCTAGATTCAGGGTGATATTTAGTTGCTTTTGAATGGCCTTTAAATGATTATCAAGCATCATATCAAAAATCATCTCGCCAACATTTGGTCTTATGTAGTCAAAAACGATAATATTATCACCAATACGATTTAGAAGTTCAGGTCTGTTCAGTTCAAACTTGAAATAGTTCTCTATTTCATATTTAATTTTTTCTTGAATGGTTTCAAAGGGATCTTCATAAGAAGTATGCGCTATACGACCACCAGTAGCTGTTTTCTTGTAAATACCAAGGTTAGAAGTAAAAATGATAAGTGTTTCTGAAAAATATACTTTATCACCACGACCACTGGTTAGAACACCATCGTCAAGAATCTGTAGAAACTTATCTAATATACGTGGATGCGCTTTTTCAATTTCATCAAATAGAAGTACGCTAAAGGGTTTTTCGCGTACTGCATTGGTTAATTCACCGCCAACATCATAACCCACATACCCGGGAGGTGCGCCTAAAAGTCGTTGATCAGAATGCTCTGCGCTAAACTCAGACATATCAAAGCGTATGTACGCATTCTCATCTCCAAAAAGTAAACTGGTCAATGTTTTTGCCAATTCCGTTTTACCAACACCCGTTGGTCCTGCTAAAAATACTACACCTCTAGGTCGACTATTTCGTTTAGAAGAACCCACACCGGTAATAGCCCTTTTTACAATATCCATAATATGTTGCACGGAATGATCTTGCCCTTTTACACGGGTTTTAATAAAGGTTTCTCCCTGTACAATTTTCTCTCTGTCAATATTTATCCAAGGATCTTCTGTTACACCAACTTTGTATCTACGCACGGCATCGGCAATATGGGTAATAGGTATAGCCTCTGCCCTTGTAAGCTCAATTATCGCTACAAGGTCTAAAAGTAATAGACCTTCAGTTTCATTTACAAAATCGGTCACTATTTTATCTAGATCTTCATCCTGTTTTCCAAAACCCTGTATCAATGTATCTACAAGTCTTCTACGTACAATGTGGTCTGGTTTTTCAATGGGAATGTGACGTATTTTAGGATTGTTTACCACCATCCAATCAGGTAGATCACCTTCTTTATCTACGATCCAAATTACCGAATTGTAAAATGGACAGGGAGGAGTACCGTGGGGTCTTGTATTTGTGGTTTGTGAAAGTACGTTTGCAAGACTAAAAGTATCGTGCTCCGCTTTTACCAAACTTTCAGGATTCATAAGCAGTTGCGATGCAAAATCTACAATCAATGCAATAGGACTTTCTTTAAAGTTGACTATAGATTGAAGTACTTTATTAAAAGTATCTAGATTATTAAAACTAGCGGGACTGCTTAGCGGTATGTTCAGCTTGTTGAACAGGGCTTTTTTCTCATTGGCATTCCCGGTAAAAAAAGGAATATCAAATCCGTCTAACGGATTGTAGTATAATACTTGGGCGTAACCTAAACTTTTAAGTTCAATATCTATTGCATTTTCTAGCCGATGCCAGTTGAAACCGCCAAAACCATTGTCAATAAGTTGTAAGTCTTTGGTGTTTCCAGAAAGTATAAATTGGCTCTTAAGTGTAACAAATCTTCTAAGGTCTTGTAGCCATCTTACTTTGGTATCTTTCATATATGTTTGACTTGAAATTTATGAAGCTGTATAAAAGCTTTTTAATTGAACGATATCAGTTGTTTAATATTTCAAATAAAAGACAATTACAACTACGCCGAGTGTACTCAAATATAATTGATTCTATTTGAAAATAGTTTGTGTAACGTAGTATTTAGGTTACGTTTTTGCGAAAGTGAAAAACAGTACAGCAATAACCAGTAAGAAGTAATCTACCTAATCAGGTACTGAAGATGGCTTAATAAAGTATAAATAGCGGTGAAGGAAAATACTCTTTACTACGTGGTATGATTTTGGAGTCTCACTAAATTTAGATAAGCGTTAAATACAAAAAGGGAGATTGCAAATTAAGTTACTTAGTTACTTGTTATTAAGGTAATTAAGTTGAATTTTTTTGAGGATGATAAGTGATGTGAAAATCAGTAACGATATATAACACATAGGTATTCCTGAATCAGTTTTAGGGCATTCTGCATTACCTATAAACTGCATTACCGATGCCACTAAAGCAATTAGTGCTGCAATACCGGTAAATAAGAAATAAATGAGATTCCATTTTTTAAGCAAATGCGAAATAAAGGGAAGTATAAAACATATTAAGATGATTAAACAAGCAGGCACAGCCCCAAATTTGGGGCAGCCATCACCTGTTGTAAATTCTGTAATAACTAGACTACCCGCACCAAAAAGACCGATGAGGAATAGCATATTTATAACCCAGAATAAAGTAGTACTAGCTTTCATTTTTAGGGGTTATATGACAAGTGGGGCACTCTAGACCGCTAACCTTACTTTTTAGCTGTATACCTGTTAAATGGGTAACCACAAAATTTTGAATAAAGGCATGTTTACTACTGTGATTATTAACTTCAATCTGTAGATCCTTATATTTTTCACGAACTACGTTTCCATATTCTTGGTCACCCCAGCAATTAGGACAAACACCTTCCGGAACTTTATCGAATTCGTCTGGTCTTTTATTGAACATTCTTTTTAGAGATTCTATCATTTTTTTGTTTTCAAGGTTGTTACTACAGTATCATTTGCCATTTGTAGATTACGTTCTTTGATAACATCTACAACCGAATTAATTTTAGGCGAAATAATCTCATCTTTATTACCATTTGAATAGGCTACCGTTATTTTATCGATATGCTGAGTTTTGCCTAATCCAAAGTGCAGTAATGCAGTTTGATCACTCGCTAATCCTTCACCGGTTACCAGCCAATCTGTATAAGTTTCATCTGGTGTAACAACGGTAACTTTAGCTCCCATAGCTTCTGCAGCATCTGCTAAAGTTACTTGTACAAAATTGTTAGCATTTCCTTTATTGATAAAAGCATTTGAAGGACCATCGATATTTGTCCAAATAAGGTCTAAATGTCCATCAGCATTAAAATCACTTACAAGTGCGGTTATACCATACAAAAGATTTTCAACACCACTTTCTGTTTCTGTTGGTACAAAAGTGTGGTCTTCTTTTTGAATCAATAATCGCCCAGGTAGTTTAAATATTTTACTGAAAGGAAAATCGACATAATTTTCTGCAACTATCAAATCTTGTAGTCCGTCATTATTCATGTCGGCAAAAGTGCATCCCCATGAAAACTCATAATCAGCAATTTTAGCCTCTTCTGCGGCATCGGTAAATTCAAAATTGCCCTCATTTTTAAACAGAATCCATTTATCATTAAAAAGGGATTTATCCTTAATGTCACCGCTTGCCATAAAATTTGGGGCGGTAGTACCAACATTAGAGAACATAAAATCTACCAAGCCGTCATTATTATAATCACCAACTGCAAGCCCCATAGGGTAAGCGAACTTACCAGTTAACGGATTCGATTGCATAGTAAAAGTCAAATCACCGTTATTTTTATATGTTCTAGCTTCGCCGGTATCATGAACTACAACAAGATCTAACCAAGAGTCATTGTCAATATCTACTAAAACCCCTTGAAAAGTATTATGTATGTAGTCTAAGCCAGCAGCTTTCGTAATACTCTTAAAAGTATTATCACCGTTGTTTAATAATAACTCACTTGTAGAGCCATAATCATAGCGTTCAAAAATGTTTTGCCCCTCCATCAGTTCTTTGTGCAGGTAGGTAGCTAAGAAAATATCTAAATCTCCGTCCTTATCAATATCACCAAGGGTAATTCCTGCAGGAGATGATTTTTTATTTACAGGTGTATTAACGATTGTTTCTGTAAACGTTTTACCATCATTATAGTAAATACGAAGACCATCTTCGCGAGCAATAATAAGGTCAGTAAAGCCATTATTGTCCATATCTCCAGAAACAACTCCTAATGAAGTTGTGGTGTTGCCTTTTTTTGGTAAACCAACTTCTTCTGAAACTAGTACGAATTCATTATTTCGATATGCATAAATGGCATCTTCTTGGCTCATTCCTCCACCAAAAAATACTTCATCGATGTTGTCATTATCAATATCAATAAGTGCTGACGGAGCTAATGGAAGTGATTTTTCACCAGTGTATTTATGAACAAAGTCTAGGGGTACATTTGAAAATTCAGGTATTTTCTCCGATTCAATACTAACATCGTATTTATCAGAAACAGAATCTCTCCAGAATCTGAAAAAGACTAAGATTATCATCATCAATAGGAGTGTACCTATTATTTTAAGTAGCTTTTTAATCATTATGTAAAGGTTTTATAAGAATATGTAGTTGGTATAGCGATAAGCTGAAAAGTATAAAATGAGTAATGTTCATAAGAATTGGTAAGGTATGCTGACCAATAGACGGGATTGCTAAACCAACAAGTGCCACAGCAATTAAGATAACAATTGGACTGAAAAATGCCATCCATTTTTTATAGTACGTACCGCCTTTAAGTATGGCAACAATGAAAACAACAGATAGCAGTGCAACTATAACCCTTAGTGCTTGCACTAATACTTCCATATGATTTGTATAATGCGCTAGTAGATCTTTATAAACTTCTGGGTTCATGGAATCTTTAAGATGAACAATGTTACCTATAGAAGAGCGAGACCCAATCCATATGCCTCCAACGGCAAAGGCAATAAGGCCAATGGCGAGTACCAATCTAGCTAATGTTTCATTACCTGATCTTAACATTAGATATATATGAATGTACCCAGCAAAATAAAAAGGTAGACCAATGACCGCTAAAAAGTGCCCTAAAGTCATATGCTCTAGGTCTACAAAGGCAAAGAATTCATAATTCTCTGAATGACCTAAAATATTAGTAGAGTAGTGGAGTAAATATTCTCCCATACCTACTAGAATTGATCCGATTAATCCTAGATACCCTAGAAACTGAATAGTTTTGTTTGTACTCATTTGGTTGATTTATAATCTTTGACGAAAAATTTTAACATTTCTTTCAATAAAAAGTAAAAAAATATTGAAGCGGGTAAAATAGTTAAGCCCCAACCTACAAAACCACAGAGTAATTCATATGAAAGTGAACTTAGCGTATTCCAAAAACTAAGGTCATAACTTGCTTTTATAGCCTCAAAAGTTAATAGGGTATGTGCCGTTCCAAAAAGTGTTTCGCCGATATTGATAAAAGGAATAAAAAGAAGTGCCTTAATAGGCTCCACAACATAGCTCAATGCAATCATTATGGGTAGATTTAATTTGTACCTGACAGCAAGTGCAGTAAGAACTATTGTTGAAATACCAAAAATAGGAAACAGAGAAACAACTATTGCGACAGTAATACTTAATGACAATTGCTTAGGAGTAAGCCCTTGTTTAAAAAGTTCTTTGAACTTATTCCAAGTTTTTTTAATAAAATTCATTTCATAATTATATTCAGATGAGCTTTAAGTCGTAAAACGAACTAAAAACTTTTGATACAATTTTGAAAGTAGTATTATTTATATAGGAATCTCACTAAAGTTTTTTGAGAAGTTACTACAGGCGACATTTGCAAATTATATAGTTTAATTCTGAAATTTAGAAGCATAATTTCATTTGGCAATCACAGCATATAAAAAACCAACTACAATAATACCTGCAAAAGTATAGCCCACTAATTTACCAGTTACTTTTGAACCTTTAAATAGGGCAATTCCTAATTTAACAAGCATATTACTCATTACGGCTGTAACTAAGAACTTTATGCATACTATCATGATGGTCATAATCATGTGTGTACGTTTACTTACAGGTGAGGTCATGGGGTTTCGTCTAAAATTCGATATAGCCCTGGGTAATTATGTTGAAAAATTAAGACCAAAGTCATCTTCGTGTAAAGTAAATTGATTTAATAGACTTGTAGGATTTTAGTTTAATTTGAAGAAATCAGTTAGATAAAGTTTTGCTTCAATGTAAATTTAATGTTAATTTTGTGTAAATAAAATAATATAACAGTGATAAGGTTATAGCGATTAAAAATATAAGATGAGTACCACAACTTAATTTTAGAGAAGAGGATACTTTGAAGACTATAACTTTCTAAAGAAGTTTTTTAAATTAAACACTATATAAATTAACTAAAGGAATGAAAGCAGAGATTAAACAAGTTACCAAATCAGCTAAAAAAGTAGAAAGTCTTAAAAGCGAATTGAAAAAAGCAAAAAAGAAAAATGCTAAGAAAAGTGAAATCAAAAAAGTAAAAAACAAGTTGAGCACTTCGGTCAAAAGACTTGAAAACAAAAAAGCAAAACTTAGAAAGGCTTTAAAATAGTTTAGAAAAGACCGAGATGAAAATCTCGGTTTTTTTATGCTTTAATTTAAGACTTGGAACAATGTTTATTCTAGTTTATTCTCTTCAAATTCATATGAAAAACTTAGAATATTATTTATGAACAAATGCTATTTTTAAATGGCTAATATTTATCATGTTTTTTTCAGAAATTGATAGCTACATTGCCGTTTAACGAGATTTGAAGTAATTGTAAACTTCTTAAAAATACAAGCACCTCATGTGGACTTCAATTTTTATTGGTATTTATATTGTAGTAGCATTGTCTATTGTATTTTCGATATTGTTGTATGGTGCAAAGCCTACAAAAAGTCTAGCTTGGCTTTTAACCATTTTTGCACTACCTGTGGGTGGTATTTTCCTTTATTTATTATTGGGTAGAAATCGAAGAAGGTATAAGCTTATTCAGAATAAAAAAGACTTGTTCAAAAGATTACCTAAGCCAAATCCGGAACAGAAAAATGTATTTGAGGGTAAGTATGGTAAATTGATGACACTTAGTTATAAGAATTCTCATTTTCCGCCAACTTCAGATAATGATTTAAAAATATTGAAAGACGGCAGAACAACTTTTGAAACAATATTTGATGCATTAGAAGGAGCAAAAGTCAGAATACATATTCAATATTACATTTATGAAGACGGAGATCTAGCTAATAGACTTTTGACATTATTTGAAGAAAAGATAGCTCAAGGTGTATCGGTAAGAATGATTTATGATGGCATTGGCAGTTTCTCTTTAAGTAAAAAATACCTTAAGAAACTTATAGAAATTGGTGTAGAAGTATATTCTTTTTTACCGTTTAAATTTGGCAGGTACTTTTATTCATTGAATTTTAGAAACCATCGAAAAATAATCGTTGTAGATGGTGAAATTGCATTTACCGGTGGTATTAATGTTTCCGATAAATATTTAAAAGGTCAGGTTGGTCTTGGTAAATGGCATGATATGCATTTAAGACTTATAGGACTTGCAGCCATGCAATTAGATCAAGTATTTATGACAGACTGGTATTTGGTAAGTACAAAATTATTAGAACCTATAAATCTACCTCTGCCTGATGAACCAGATGCTAATTCTAATGAATTGGTACAAATTGTTGCCGGTGGTCCAGATGATGATTTTCCTGTGTTAGAGCAGACTTATTTTTCTATGATAAATATGGTCAAGAACTATATTTATATTACCAACCCATATATTATACCAGGGCAGGCATTGGTCAGGGCATTGCAAACTGCGGCATTAAGTGGGGTAGATGTTAGGCTGCTAGTTTCTGAAAAGGCAGATAACCAGGTGGTAAGTTGGTCTGTACATTCTTATTTTGAGTTGTTTTTAAAAGCAGGTATTAAGATATATCTTTTCCCCGACGGCTTTCTACATAGTAAAATAATGGTGAGTGACGATGCCATATCTTCTATAGGTACGGCAAATTTAGATGACCGAAGCTTTGAGCAAAATTATGAGGTAAATGCAATTATGTATCACAAACAAATTGCCAAACAATTGAAAGAAGATTTTCTAAAGGATTGTCTTATCAGTAATGAATTAATCTATGATGAATTTATCAAAAGACCTTGGAGCAAAAAGCTCAAAGAAGGTGTAGGTAAAGTACTGAGTCCGTTGTTCTAGGTTTACTAATTAACTTGAGAAGTAAATACCAAATCTTGATCTTCCATCGCAACAATAATCATTTTAACGTAATCTTTAATTGCCTTATCAATATTGTTAGGCTCAGTGATTTCGATGATTCCCCTCCATATCATAGCTCTTTCTTTACCTTCACAAATGCAATATAATGTAGTCTCTGCATGGTAAATAGTATATTGGTCGTAGTAGTTGTCATCGTAATAAATACCTTGGTGTTCTAAATAATCATCGTTGAATCTAGACTGGTGGTCATCCCATCTAGAAATAGATTTTATAAAATTTTCGCGACTCTCAGACCCTATGATTTTTGTAAGTAAAATGGCATCAAAATCTTTATCTAAAAGACTTTGTTCCACATCGTCTAGTTCTTTTTCGGTTTTACGGGAATCAGTCAGGGACAGGTCGAAAATATCTAAACTGCGCCATGCTTCTATATTTCTACTGGTAAACTCTTTTCGTAGTTTAGTCTCAAAGTTTTCTCGTGTATTATCATTTTGTGTCATGCCGACGATAAGAACTTTATTCGCATTGAATAAAACGATATCTGGGTTTTTCCAATTTTCAACTAAATTAATAGAAGAGCAACTTGTTAGCATTAGAGAAATAATTACGATTATTTTTTTCATTATTTTGAATTCAAATATGTACTAAAAATAGGGTTCCAGTTTTTAATTCAATATGATAAATATCAGTCTTGTACCGGTAGAATTAGAAACGGAATAGTGGCATAGATACTTAAATCCATAATTACGGGCTCATGTAAAAAACGTTCAAAGAATTTTCTTCTATGATACGCCATTGCCAACATATTTATCTCTCTTTCAGCTATGAAATCTTGAATAACATTTGCCTTATCGGCATAGTTCCAAATCTCATCATAGCTGTGCGGTGTTTTTAATAAGCAGGTATCTAATAGTTTTTGATTGGATACCTGTTTAGAAGTCATTACTTCCTCTTCATTAATATGCAGAACCACAACTGAAGCATCTGAAATTGACGAGATATCTAACAGCATAGAAATAGAAATTTTAGTACATCCTTTTTTATAATCGGTAACAAAAGCGATTTCTTCAATAGGTTTAAATGCAATTTCTCTAGGTATGGCGAGAATGGGACATGTAGTAATAGTATTGGCAATTTGAATGGTATTGCTGCCCATAAATAATTCTTTGGCGCCCGTTTTACCTTTGTTACCCATAACTACCAAATCAATATCATGAGTATCTATCGTTTTGGATATTACACTGGCAAGACTACCATTACTAGAAATAGTGTTGAATTTGTGTATTTCATTACCGGTGTCAAGTACAATTTTATGTACTGTTTTCGTCAAGTTTTCTTGAGATTGGTTTTGTAAATGCTCCATCTCTTTTTTACCTGTAAATAGTGCATTTTTTGCACTCAAAACAATATCATCATAGGCATGAACTATATGAAATGTGCATGCTGTCGACGCAAAAATTTGGGTAGCATAAAAAAGCGCGTTATAGGCTTCATTAGAAAAATCTGTTGCTACAAGAATGTTTTTGGTTTTCATAGTTATTATTGTGGAATTACTAAAAATGGCACTGTTACATGAAAGCCTATTTTCTTGATTACAGGCTCAATAAACAAACGTTCTAAAAAGGTATGCTTGTTTTGTACCATGACTAATAAGTTTATTTTTTGCTTTATCTGAAATTCATTTATAGCCGCAATAATCTCATTACATTTAACTTCATGAAAAAATCCGCTTTCAGATAATACTTTACTCAATTGTTTTTTATTATTTTCCTGAGTAGGAGTAAGAACATCCCCAGTATCAACATGCATTACATTTACCTGCGATACGTGATAATTGGTGATCTTTAATAATTGTGCCAAACTTTTTTTATCTAATGACACTTCAAAATCATTTGGGAAAAGTATTTGCGTAGGTGCTTCGTATTCATATTTTGATGGAATGACCAAAACTGGACATTTAGAATTTTTGATAACGTGCACCGTATTGGTACCTAACAAAATTTCTTTGGCACCTGTAGCGCCCTGAGTTCCCATTACAACAATATCTATACCCTCAGCTTCCACCGTTCTGGTAACTTCACTAGAAAGCACGTTTAGCGCAGAATGAGTAATGAAAGTATGTAAAGGATTTTTAAACTCTTTTTGTAATTTTTCTTTAAGGTTCTCAAGATTATCCTGCGAGTTTTGTTGTACGATATCTCCAAGACCTATTTGCGCTGGGCTACCCATTAAATATTCGGTATGGTATACTGGAGGCATGTAACTATTTAAAAGATAAAAAGTACAATTTATGTCTTTATATAATTTAAGGGCATAACGTATAGCCGTTAAAGAATTTTTAGAGAAATCTGTAGGAATTAGGATTTTAATCATGGACGAAGAATTTTAATTAACGAGGTAGATTTTGCATTACCATAAACGGAGTAGTAGAGGAAAGACCAATTTCATCAATTGTGGATTGGTAGAGTAAATCTTCTAAAAAAGAATGTCTTGAGTTTACCATTACCAGTAAATCTATATCATGCTCTTTTATATATTCGGTAATCGCATTTGCCCTGTTCTTGACACCCGTTCTTGTAAATGATAATCTAGCATGGGGTAAAGATTCTTCTAAGAATTTTTTGTTATCTAGTTGTCTAAGACTTAAATCTTCAAAGTCAGAGATGTATAAACTAATAACTTCTGCTTTGAATTCTCCTGCCATAATATCCAACAGTTTTAATTCTCGACGTTTATAAGGAAGCATATAGTTACTTGGAAACAGTATTTTCTTAGGTTGGTTGTAACTATATTGATCAGGTACAGCCAAAACCGGACATTTCACATACTTAAATACTTGCACGGTATTACTGCCAAAGGAGATTTTAGAGTTGGCAGTTTTACCCTTGGTTCCCATAATTACCAAGTCTATGTTCTTTTTATCGGTGAAGTTGTTTACAGCATCCACCAAAGATTCAAAAGAAGAAATTGCCTCATATTTATGCAATGGGTTATGTGTTTTTGTTTGCGTATCCGCAACAAGCTTTTGTAATTTATTCTCAGATTCCTCGGCAATACTATTTTTTTGTTTGACGAATGTATCCTTGTCTACATTATGATAAGGTCCATATACTTCATCTGCATAAGCATGAATGAAGTAAAAATGGGTACGTTCACATTTGAATATATTTAAGGCATACGAAATGGCATGATCGGCATTTTCAGAAAAATCGGTAGGTAATAATATTTGTTTCATGAGTTTTCATTTGTTGACCACCTAAAAGTAAAAGAGGACACAAAAAAATCCTATGATAAATATCATGATCAAATTTTGTCAAATCTGTGTTCAACAATGTGTATTTTTATGTGCTTTAATTAAAGATTAAGTTTCAAAACATAACTTTAGAATAAATATCTGCATTCATGACCATTCATAATTTAGGAGACCAAAATTCAGTTCTTAATCAGTTTATTTCAGAAATACGCGATATACAGGTTCAAAAAGACCCTATGAGATTTCGTAGAAATATAGAAAGAATAGGAGAGGTGCTAGGTTATGAGTTTAGTAAAGAACTATCTTATAATCCTAAAAATATAGAAACTCCATTAGGTAGTAAATCTATGTATTTAAGTAAAGATCAAGTAGTTATATGCTCTATCTTAAGAGCGGGTTTGCCATTGCATCAAGGGCTTTTAAATTATTTTGATGCGGCTGAAAATGCATTTATATCTGCCTATCGTAAACATGAAAACAACGAAGATGATTTTGAAGTCGTGGTAGATTATTTTGCTGCACCTTCTTTAGAAGGTAAGGTTCTTGTACTTACAGATCCTATGTTAGCAACAGGCAGAACCCTAGAAAATGTATTAAAGGGTTTAAAAGATCATGGAACACCAAAACAAATTCATATTGTATCGGTAATTGGGTCTAAGGCAGGTATAGATTATATAAAAAACATTTTCCCGGAAAGTACACATTTATGGATTGCTGCTGTAGATCCAGAATTGAATGCACGTGGCTACATTATACCGGGCATAGGAGATGCCGGTGATTTGGCATATGGATCTAAAATGTAAATATGAAATCAATTTTTGTTTCTTAGTTTTCCGATTAACTGGTTGATGTTGATTCTAAAAATTATAGGAGCAACTTCAGTGTCTATTTTTGCAGAAAACTCACTTATATATTTAGGGTTTTTACCGTAATTCTCTGATATTACTTCTTTAACGCCTTCAGAGAATTCATGTAGCATATGCTTAGCATCAATACGCGAAAGTTCTTCAAAAGTGCCTTGAACCAACACAGATTTCCAATTAGAAATAGAAGTAATGTTATCTATAGATAAACACACAGATGGGTTTTTTCTCATTTCTTGAATCTTATGACCTTCAGAAGAATAGCTTGTTAAGGTATTGGTATCTGAATCGTAGAAATAGGTGATAGGTACAATATGTGGGCATCCACCAGAAATATAGGCCAGTCTACCAATGTAGTTTTGTTTTAGTAATGCTGCACATTCCTTTTCATCTAAATTCCTTCTCATGACCTATTGTTGTTTGTTGATGCGATAAAAGTATAAATCATTGAATTAGTGGTACATGATATTCGTCAGTAGTTGAAAAGCTATAGTGAACTACGAATTCTAGTTCATACCCAACGAATACTAAAAGGCACCCATTTTACGAGTAGTTCGCAGTTAGATTTGACTTCAAATAATAATAATCTAAAACTACGATCATGAAACTACTTTACACCTTTTTACTGTGTTGCACCATCTTCACAGGCTTTTCTCAAGATAATGACAGTCCGTATTTATTGGTATCTACAGAAGATGCGGTTATTCCTTTAAAATCTTCAAAAACAGAAGTTGAAATATCTGGTACTATTGCTCATGTTCGGGTAACACAGATATATCAAAATAAGGGAGCAGGGGCAGTAGAAGCAAAATATATATTTCCGCTTTCTACACAGGCAGCGGTTCATAAAATGCAGATGACTATTGGCAATAGAATTGTCAATGCCAAAATATTTGAAAAGCAAGAAGCCCAAAAAGTATATGAAACTGCTTTAAGCGAAGGCAAGCGAGCAGCGAAACTAGATCAAGACAGACCCAACGTGTTTAAAATGAATGTGGGTAATATTATGCCTGGCGATGAAATTGCCATGGATATCTATTACACAGAAATATTGGTGCCTGTAAATGGGGAATATCAATTTGTAGCACCAGGTGTTGTGGGTCCAAGGTTTACTGGTGAGAGCACTGAAAATGAAGAGAGCTATAATATGCCATACACGACAAAGGGTATTGCAGATAGTTTTGATTTTGATATGACGGTAACCTTAAATGCGGGTATGATCATTCAGAATATAAACAGTACAAGTCATAAAGTAACTGTAAGGCATCCTGATGCAAAAACAGCTGAAGTCTTTTTATCCGAAGGGAATAAGAATCCGTCGAACAGAGATTTTATCTTGAATTATAACCTAAGAGGTAACCAGATACAAACGGGATTGTTGATGTATGAGGGGGAAGATGAGAACTTTTTTACCTATCAAATGGAGCCAAGTAAAAATGTGGAGTTAGAAGATATTCCGTCACGTGAGTACTTATTTATTGTAGACGTATCAGGTTCTATGAACGGATACCCTTTAGAAGTATCAAGACAATTAATGCGAAACCTACTTTGCAATTTACGAATGAGCGATACCTTCAATGTTCAGTTATTCGCATCTAGTTCAACTGTTTTTAGCCCCACACCGGTAGAATCGACCGAGCAGAATATTGAAGCAGCCATTCGTTTTTTATCCGATGGTCAAGGCGGTGGAGGCACCCAATTATTAAGTGCACTACACGAGGCATATAAACTACCAAGAAAAGATATGGGTAGTGCCCGTTCTATGGTCATTATTACAGACGGCTACGTAAGTGTAGAAAAAGAAGCTTTTGAGCTGATCAGCTCAAATCTAGATAAAGCCAATGTATTTACATTCGGTATCGGTTCTAGCGTCAATAGGTATTTAATAGAAGGTATGGCAAAGGTTTCTAATAGTGAATCCTTTATTGCAACGACATCTGAAGAAGCGGCAGAAGTAGCCAAAGACTTTGCGAAATATATTGCTACACCATTATTGACGAGAGTAAAAGTAGAGGCAAAAGGCTTTGAAATGTATGACCTAGCCCAAAAGAGTATACCAGATGTTTTTGCGGCAAGACCAGTTGTTATCCATGGAAAATATAGGGGCAAGGCAGAAGGGAAAATTATAGTTACCGGTTACCAAGGCAAGAAGCGATTTAGAGAAGTATATAATGTATCTGACGGACAATTAAGTAAGCAGAACAAAGCATTACGTTACTTATGGGCAAGAAAGAAAATAGGGGAGTTAGATGATTACAGCAACTTATTTAATGAAGACGTAAAAGCAGAAGTAATTGAATTGGGATTAAAATACAATTTGCTAACCAACTACACATCTTTTGTAGCGGTAGATGAAGCCATTGTAAATGAAGACGGCACATTGACCAAAGTGAAGCAACCGTTGCCAATGCCTAATAATGTAAATAATTCAGCCGTTGGTGCAGAAGCAGAGGTAAAAGAGAGTAGCAAATTCAAACGTACCTTTACCATAGATTTTGAAAACGAAATAGAGAAGAATGTAAAAAGACAATTGACGATGGAGTTCAAAGTGATGTATACCAAACTAATAACTGAGTACTTAAAAAAGTATGAAAGTTTACGCATAAAATTCAATGCACAAGGCAAGGTTATACGTGTGGAGAAATTAGAAAATGGTAGCTGGACGATAGATAAAACCATACAATTAGAATTGGAGAAAATCAGTTTACAATCCGTTAAAAAAGAAATGACCGTAACTCTGAAAAAATAGGTAGTTAGTTTTTGTTAGTTGGTTCTCCTTATGGAGAAGAAGACCTGTAAGATGTGTAACATTTTGCAGGTTTTTCTTTTGTAATAAACTCAATAAAGAACAGGTACAGAATAAATAATTACAGCATATTCAACGAATACTAGATGAGGTGCTACGAATACTAGAAGACCCCCTTAAAAGCCCTGTCTCTACTGTAATTTAGTAGTGTAGAAAGAAAACAACTAAAAATAACAGTATGAAAAATTTAATCTTATTCGCCTTTTTATTCAGCATTTGTATTACCAATGCACAGGAATTTAAATTAACAGATACGTATGATATCACGAACCAAAGAAGTAGTGGTCAAGAAGACGAAGACACCTGGTTGGTAGACGTAATCGAATCAAACAATCCAGAAAGTCATGTTGCGACATTGTCAATTGCCGATTTAGGTTTATTAGATGAAATACGCATCTCGGTTTTAAGCAATCCGGATTTAGAAGATATCAATGAAATCTTAAAAGTAACACTAGAATATAACGCTTGTTGTTCAAGTACAGAAGAGTTCTATTATTTGGTAAGTAATGACAATGATTTTATCGCGTTGCCAAGTATAAAAAATGAGTATGCCTACGAACCTATTTTGGACATACACTACATTTTTCCTAACCAATTATTCGGTAAAGAAGGAACCATACTAAGAGCAGCATTAGAATACACAGAAACAGCTACTATTAAAGACATTAAAGTACTTAGAAGCATCGCCTGGAACGACGATGATTTTGATACTGAAGACGCTATTACAGCAATTAATTATTAATAACCCTTAAAATTTAGAATTATGAAAAACTTAAAGAAAAGTGCCTTATTCCTATGCTTATTTGCATTTGTAAACATGTTCGCCCAAAGTATAGAACAAGTAGAATTTGAAGTGATGGATAAAGATATTCCTGCAGAAGAATTAACATATGAGTATTTATTGGCTCACAAAGTATTTCTTCGTGAAAAGCCATCTGTTAGAAGTAAAAAAGTAACACTTCTAGATATTGGAACTAAAATGGTACTGTGGGAAAAAAGCATGTACTCTAAAGAAATAGATGGCATCAATAGCCACTGGTACCGAGTAACCACAGGCAATGAAACCGGATGGGTTTGGGGAGGTATGATCGCTCAAAAATCCTTTGGGAGTATTGCAGACAACCAAGTGAAGTTTGTGTATGGTTATGAAAGTAGTGCCAAAAACGAATCAGGTATTACAGAAGTAAAATACCAGTTACGTGCCTTTAAAAACGGACAACAATTAGACAAAATGGTGTTAGATAGTTTGGCTGCGATTCCGGTTCATATTGAAAACCACGGTAGTTTAGGTTTGTTCAATGTTGAAGATGTAATCACAGTAGATTTAGCTGATAAAGACACAGGTTACCAAGTAGGTAAAAGTTACCTGTTTTGGAATAATGGTAGATTCAAGAAAGTGGCGGATTTAATAGATTATGCAGACACCAATTACTTAAAGACCGAGTCTTTTGTTTTTCCGTCGGATATGCAAGGTGTAAAGAGTACTATTTTGTTGAAAACGACCATTACAAAAAACATCAAAACACTTGATGATGCATTAGCTCAAAACAACGTAGAATTCATTACAACTTCGTTTGTGTGGAACGGCTCTAAGTTGACAGAAAAAGAACAAGTTCGTGAGGTTAAGGATGATGCTGTAGTTAGTATAGACTTTTAAAAAATAATTATGAATAAGTGTTTAATTATAGTATTGGTTTATGTATTAATGCTAGGTAGTAAGAAGCCGTTTTCGCAACAGTCGGGAGCGGCACTTGCTTCACCTACCAAAAAAGAAATGGTACAAGAAGCTATTGTTTTTATTGCTGGTTTTGATGAAGGTGATAACACCTATTATAGCAATGCCAAGCAGTATTTTGAAAAGCAAGGAATGCCAATTGTAGATAGTTTGTATGCTATTGATGAGATTTTAAGTTATCTAAATAGTGCAGGAGAAAATCAAGTGCGTTTTAAAGAAATACACATTGTAAGCCATAGCAATGCCTGGTTGGGCATGTCTTTAAAGACTACAAAAACAGGAGAGCGAATTACTGTTTCCACTTTACAAAATGCAATACAAGATTATAGTATAGAAACGATTTGTGAGAACATTGCTAGTAGTTCTAAAATCATATTTCATTCGTGCGGATTAGGAGAAAATCAACCCTTACTTCAAGAATTGAAAAATACGTTTAAAGCAGAGCAAGTAGTGGCGTCCTCATATTTTAATGTATTCGGTGGTAAATATGCAAATCACTATTTGGCAAAGCCCTACTACGGCTATTACCCAACAGCAGAATCTAAAGGACCTGCGCATCTTGCAAAGGAGTTTAAACAAGCATATCCTGATGTAGCTATCGATTGGTTTACTGCGTTAAAGACAAGGCAAGAGTCTTCATTTGGTAAAGCCTATAGTTTCAAGTTTAATATTCCGATAGATTGGGAGTTTACTTTTGATACTGTTACCGATATTCCTACTTTAGAAGACAAAGAAGCAATTATGGATTGGATTTCAGAATCTCCAGAAATGGCTGAGGTACTTTTTAAATTGAACATTCCGATAGAAAAATTCCGTTGGAGAAGTACTGTACAAGGAAATAAATTAATAATAAAAGGAAAAACAACCGTACTCTGCGTATTGGCACCTATTTTGCAGGCTAATGATACCCGTGAGTACCAAAACACAAACATACAAGACCCTATATTATATCAAATATTATAGGATTAAATAAAGTTTAAAAGGTGATTGATTTTTAAAAGATATTCTATTTTATATAGAAAATATACTATTAAATCTAATACTTATTTATTTTTCAAATGTCACTAATTCTGAATCTTTTCCTTCATACATAGTATAAAATGTATATTCGTTTTCTTCTTTGTACCAACGGTATCTCGATTGATTAAACCTAAACATATTTAGTACTTCCTGTACTTGTGTCTGAAACTCTTGTTTGTTTTTATTTGCAGCAAAAACTCCACCACTAAAATTAATGTATTTATTACCTCTACCGTTAGTTGACACATAAATGTCATTCTCCCACATTTTTTTGGCGACAATTTTGGCATATTGAGCTCTCAATTTAGGAAATTCATTTATCTGTATTTTCGAAACTTTTGATTTTAATTCTTTCCCCAAATTTTTAATTTCTAAATTTTCTGAATCTTCAGCATCTTTAATTATTTTTGCCCAACTTCCGAAAATAACTATATCCATTTGAAGTTCTTCAATGGTACTGCCTTTAGCAAAATCAATTCCTACATTTATTGAATTTAGTTCTCGTTCAATTTGTTCTTTTTGCTTTAAAATCTCCTCTTTTTTGGCGTTTTCAATTTTAATTTCATTCGCAGCTAGTTTTTCTTCTGCAGTTAGATTGCTTAGACTATCAGCTTTTTTAATAAGCGTCTGTGCATGGTTATATAGAGAATCAGATTGTTTAATTTTTTGTAATGTTGAAATTGCTTTTGAATAATTTTCTTCATCTATATTTTTATTAGCATTTTTAATACTAGTTTTTGAATCTATAGATGTATCAACAAATATAGCTGCTAGAATTCCAGTAATAATTATACTTAAAAACCAATATCCAATGACTTTTAAACGCGTTGGTTTATTTGTCCAACGTAAGATTAATGATGGTTTTATAATTCCTATAATTAGTGCGATGAATAATAAAACGCTTAATATTCCTAAAATTCCAGCCATAGTATTTGTATTTGAATATTCAAATCTACTTTTTAGTTTTAAAAGAATTTTACGGGTTTCCGTATTAATCAAAAATTTATTGCGATGTTCGTTATTAACGTATCCAAACAAATATTATAGCTGAAATAGCGTTAACTAATTACTTAAAAGACAACCCATTTTTGAATCTGCTTAGTAAATACTTCTTATTGGTATTTTGTTTCTTTGGAACAATGTACGTTGCTGCGCAAAACAGTCAGCTACGAGCATATACCATTGCAGATGGTTTACCACAATCTCAAGTATATGATGTGCTACAAGATGAAATGGGCTACCTGTGGTTAGGAACCCAGGGTGGCGGATTAGCAAATTTTGACGGAGAAAACTTTGAAGTATGGAACGAAAGTGACGGTTTACTTTCTAATTATATTGACGCCTTACATACTGCAAACGACTCCCTTTTTGTGGGAACCAGAAAAGGACTTTCCATAAAAGTAAAGAACAACTTTGTAAATTTTAATTCCCCACAAATACTACAATTCTACACTGCTGAAAATGTGCTGTATGTGGGTACTAAAAAAGGACTTTATAGCTACTCTAAAAATAGTAAACTCAGCAAGATTTCTATAAATGCTGAAATAGATTCTAGTGAAATTAATTCCATCCTTTTTGATGGAAATTACTATTGGTTAGCAACCAATAATGGCTTATGGAAACTTAATGAATTAAGAGATTCAGCAACAGAAAAAACAAAATTAGAAGTCAATAATTTCAAGTCCGTTATTGCAAATCAAAACAAAATTCTTGCGGCTACTTTTGATGATGGTGTATTTATCATCAATCAAGATAATAACGATGACAGGTTTCTAATGCCAGAACCATCGCGTATAAACTCCATGTCAATTCAAAATACAGATGAGTTATGGGTAGCTACTGACAATGAGGGCATTGCTATTGTAGAAACGAATAAATTTGCAGAGGTAAAACAATTGAATACAGCTAGTGGTTTAGCAACTCCGCATATTAGAAAAGTAGTAAAAGATGACAATGGCAATTTATGGGTTGCTACATCTGGTGGCGGATTTTACAAATACTTTCAGAATAACTTTAAGCACTATAATCAAAGATCAGGTCTTAAGGGAAATCGGGTTTATGTAGTGCATAATGCTGCAGACGGATTATGGTTTTCCACATCAGAAGCTGGTTTGGCAAAAATCGATTCCTCGGGTATTCACGCATTACCAAGTAAGGGTACATTTTTCGATGTTAAGATTAAGACAATCGATAGCGATTCAAAAGGCAATATCTGGGCAGGATCAGACAATAGAGGGCTTTTATTTCGAGAAACTAAAATGGTTGATAGTTTAGTGTTCTCATCAAGCGAAACTTTTTTAATTCAGATAGATACCGTTTCCGTTGAAAGAACCACCAATCATATCATTGATGAGAGCAAAGGCTTTCCTTCAGATTGGGTGCGTACCGTAATTGCCGAAGATGATTATATCTGGGCAGCTACGTATGCTCATGGTATTGTGAAATTCAATTACTATTCAGATAATGACAGCCTTGTGGTTAGAAAAACTTTTTCTAAACGAAATGGCATTACCGATATGCTGATAAAAGGCATGGTAAAAGCACCAGATGGTAAGCTATGGTATTCCACGCAAAATGGTCATTTAGGGTATATAGAAAATAACAAGGTTACCAATATTGAAACCGGTTTAGAACAACAAACTGCAGTTAATACCATTTTGTTTTATGATGATACTATTTTCTTAGGTACATCAGGTAAGGGTATTTGGTATGCGAACAGCACTAATCCTGTAAATTTTCAGCAATTAAAAGGAAGCAAGAATTTATCTTCTAATAACATCTATCAGCTCATTTTCGATGACCAAGGATATATATGGGCAGGCTCAGAAAGGGGAGTGGATAAAATAGAATTAAATCCTGATAACGAAATTGTAGACGTCTATCACTTTGGTAGAAATGACGGATTTCTAGGAATAGAAACCTGTTTAAATGCCGTAGATAAAGATGACTCTGGAAATCTATGGTTTGGTGCCATTTACGGATTGACCAAACATGTGCCTAGTGAAAGCAAAAAGGCATCGTTACCACCAACAGTTTATTTTACGGGAGTAGAGGAGCGGTATAAGAATATTGATTCCTTAATTTTAAAAGACTGGACAAATAGTAACAAGGTACTACAACTAACTCCAGAGCAGACACAATTAGGTTTTTCATTCAGAACGGTAGATGTGGATCACCCAAATGAAATTGAGTACAGAACACGATTAGATGAAACGGAGTGGAGTCCGTGGGTAAAAGAGAACAAGCAAAATTTTGCGGGTCTGGCTTATGGATCCCATACTTTTCAAGTACAATCTAGAAATTACAGATGGCAAGAAAGTGATCCTATAGAATTCGGTTTTTTTATTGATAGTCCGCTGTACAAAAAAGACTGGTTTCAATGGTCGGTTTTAGCATTGGCAATTGTTGTATTGTTAGGTATTGGGTGGTTTTACATTCGTAAGATAAAAGCAAAGAACAAAGCGGAGCAAGAACGATTGAAAACACAGAATTATCTACTAACCTTAGAGCAGAAAGCATTGCAATTACAAATGAATCCGCATTTTATATTCAATGTTTTAAATGGGATAAAAGCGATGGCAGGCAACAAGCCAGAAAAGATGGATACCACCATAAATAGCTTCGCCATATTATTGAGAGAAACACTTCAGAATTCAAGGAAAGAATATATTAGTTTAGACCAAGAAATTAAAGCATTACGGCACTATATAGAAGTAGAGCAATTAATGGCACAAAAACCTTTTGTGTATACTATTGATGTAGAAACTGATCCTGATGCAGAAGAGATATTGATTCCGCCAATGTTGATTCAGCCCTTTGTGGAAAATGCAATTAGACATGGTATATTGAAAGGCGAAAAGCCGGGCAAACTTGAGATAGGTTTTAGTACTAGCGAGACCCATTTACAATGTAGTATTATTGATAACGGATTAGGTATTTTTAAGTCGCAAAGCGAAAAGCCAAAAACGGATCATCAATCAATGGCATTAACGGTAACCAAAGAACGATTGGAATCCATTGCAGGTAAAAACAGCTTGCAGATCAGTGAAATCAAAAATGAAGATGGTAGTATTGAAGGTACCAAGATTACTTTTAAAATACCTTTACTAACAGATTATTAAACACCTATGCATACAGCGATAATAGTAGAAGATATGATTGACGCGTTAACCCTTTTAAAGAAGGATATTGAGACGCAACACCCAGAAATTGAAATTATCGCAACGGCACAGAGTGTAGTGGAAGCCGCCAAGGTACTGCGTAAGAATCAACCAGATATTTTGTTCTTGGATATCATGCTGGGTGATGGTACTGGCTTTGATATTTTAGAGATTTTTCCGGATTTAAAATCCAAAATCATATTCGTAACTGCAAGTGATGAATTTGCAATTCGTGCTTTCAAATTCGCAGCAATCGACTATGTATTAAAACCCTATTCAAATGCCGATTTAAGTTTGGCGATAGCAAGGGCAAAAGAGCAATTACAGCCTAATAAAGAACGTTTACAGATTTTAAAGGAGACTATTTCTGCACCCGAGAAAAAACCAAATAAGATATCGTTACACACGCTGGACCAGATTATCATTGTCAGCTTAGATGACATTATTCGGTGCGAATCTGATAGTAACAACACCATTTTTCATCTACAGGATAAACGCAAGATATTCGTAACAAAGACCTTAAAATACTTTGCCGATTTATTAAGCAGTCACGATTTTGTTCGTGTGCACCAAAGTCACTTGGTCAACTTGCAATGCATTAGTGCTTATATAAAAACCGATGGCGGTTATTTAATGCTAAAGAATGGGGAGAATGTTCCGGTTTCTGTCCGTAAGAAAACCGAGATTATTGAGATTTTAGATAAGATGCATAGGTAGGTGATCAGCAATCATTATTAATCACAATTATAAAAAAATGAAATTATTTGTAATTCTATTGACTTTTTGCACGTTTGTAACTAACGCCCAAAAAACAACAAATATGCATACTCCGATAGGTGCAAAAGAAGAAATTGAGAAATTCATTGAAAAAGAAAAATTTGTAAAGGAAAGTCATTATCCGGGTATTGGTATTGAAAAACTAAAGCCCATTTTAACAGATAAAATAAATCTAGCTGCAAAGGATTTTCTTTTTGTTTCCCAAATGGAAAACCCAACTGATTCTATATATCTTGAAAAAATTGCAATAGGAACTAAACGATTTTCTGATGTATATCTAGATATTGACACAGAAGACAGAGAAAGGATTTGCGGGTATTTTATGGAGTTAATGGATATAGTGGAATTACAGAGTTCAAATGGACTTCTTATGAAGTTTATGTATAATATTAGTCTTGAATAATTAAGTTTAAAAATTATTCGGACTTAAGAGCTAATACAAAGTTCTTATTTTCCTTTTAAGACGTAATTTAAAATTCAATTTATCTTTTAACAAGGTTATTAAATAGTCATCCTGTTTGAAGCAAAACATTGATTGTTCGTTATTTGAGAACTTTTAGTATATTTGTTTATAGTTTTATCAATGAAGAGAATAATTGCAAAAAGTACGCTTCGTGAATTCTGGGAAAAGCATGCAGATTCGGAACAGTACTTAAAAACTTGGTATGACACCGCAAAAAGTGCAAAATGGTTTTCTCCAAATGATGTAAAACAGACCTACATTAATGCTAGCATTCTTAAAGATGGTCGAGTTGTTTTTAATATAAAAGGGAACTCTTACCGCCTTATTGTAAAGTTTAATTATGAAAAACAATGGGCATTTATTAGGTTTATTGGTACCCATGCTGAATATGACAAAATAAATGCAGATACAATCTAGATAAGTAGTATGAAATTGAAACCTATAAAATCTGATATTGATTACCGAAACGCACTAAAGCGATTGGAAGTAATTTTTGATGCCCCCATTAATTCAAAAGAAGGAGATGAAGGGGAAATACTTTCTTTGCTTATTGAGAATTATGAAAATGAACATTATAAGATAGAAGCCCCTGACCCTATTGAAGCAATTAAAATTCGTATGGAAGAATTAAATATTCGTCAGAAGGACTTAGTCGGTATTATCGGCGGAAAAAGTAGAGTGTCTGAAATTTTAAATCGAAAGAAAAAATTAACGGTTGATATGATTAGAGAATTAGAACGAATACTTCATATTTCTGCTTCCGTATTGGTTAATAATTATGAACTTTCTAAGAAGTAGAATAGCTTAAAAAGCTAAGTTTATCAATATCTTGATTTCCATTGTGAATCAGTTTAGTTAAATAATAAAAAATACCCCAATCCTAAATTCCCATTTATCACTCTTCCGAAGAACAAAAAATCAATACCACATTTTTATATTATTCTCAAAAGCGGTATTGAATGTTATAATTTATGTTAAGGTTAACATAATAGTTTCAAAAGCCTAACTATTTTTAGAGGGCACGAATTCAGTTACATATTTCAAACTAACCGTAAAAAGGGATATTCGCGAGTTGTCCTTATTACATATGGTAAGCTTTGAAATAGTTGTTTTCTTAAAGAACAACGCTAACAACATTGAAACACTATAAAACTAACAGATGAAAAGAAGAGATTTTGTACAGTACGCCGGGTTGGGTGCCGGAGCACTAATGATGCCATCATTATTGCTAGGAAATGACATCCCCACGGAGGCTTTACTAGAACCTGGTATGGATACCTTGGTGAAAAAGAGAATGGCAGATGTGGCATTGAACACCGCCAAATCTTTAGGAGCAACATATGCAGATACCAGAATTGGTAGGTACCTTAACCAATATGTATTCACTAGGGAAGATAAAGTACAGAATGTAGTAAATACAGAATCTTTCGGTATCGGTATTCGTGTTATTGCTAATGGAACTTGGGGTTTTGCCTCAACCAATAGCGTTACCGAAGACGGTATTAAAAAAGCAACTGAACAAGCTGTTGCAATCGCCAAAGCAAATTCTAAAATTCAAAAAGAGCCGGTAAAACTGGCTCCCGTAAATGCTTACGGAGAAGTTTCTTGGAAAACACCGATTAAGAAAGACTTTAAAGAAGTACCTGTTTCAGAAAAGGTAGACCTTTTGTTAAGCGCAAATGCTGCCGCTTTGGATAACGGAGCAAACTTTGTGAATTCCGCTTTATTCATGGTAAATGAACAAAAATACTTTGCATCTACCGATGGTTCTTATATAGATCAAGACATACATCGTTTGTGGCCTACTTTGAGAGTTACTGCAGTTGATAAAGCTGCGGGTACTTTTAAGACTAGAGAGAATATGAGTGCTCCCGTAGGTATGGGGTATGAGTATTTAGACGGATTAGAATCTGAAAAACTTGAAGGTCCTGCAGGATTACGTTTATACAGAAATAGTTATGACATGGTAGAAGATGCTACTATGGCAGCGAAACAAGCTAAAGAAAAACTAACGGCAAAGTCAGTTGATGCCGGTAAATATGATTTGGTATTAGAACCCAATCACCTTGGATTGACTATTCACGAATCTGTAGGTCACCCATTAGAATTAGATCGTGTATTAGGCTACGAAGCAAATTACGCCGGTACTAGTTTCGCTTCTTTAGATAAATTGAAATCGGGTAATTTTAAATACGGTAGCGATATTGTAAACCTTGTTGCAGATAAGACCCAAGTTGGTTCTTTAGGCGCTGTTGGATATGATGATGAAGGAGTGAAAGCTAAGAAGTGGGATTTGGTACGTAACGGAGTACTGACAAATTTTCAAGCGATACGTGACCAAGCACATATGATCGGAGAAGAGGAATCTCACGGTTGTTGCTACGCACAAAGCTGGGACGATGTTCAGTTTCAGCGTATGCCTAATGTTTCTTTAGAGCCGGGCAAAGAGAAGTATTCTATTTCTGAAATGATCAAAGATGTAGAGAAAGGTATTTATATAGCGGGTCGTGGATCATATTCCATAGATCAGCAACGTTACAACTTCCAATTTGGTGGTACTGTTTTCTATGAAATTAAAAATGGTGAAATCGTGGGTATGTTAGAAGATGTAGCATACCAATCAAATACCCAGGAGTTTTGGAATTCATGTGTTAAGATTTGCGATAAAGATGATTACCGTTTGTTTGGTACATTCTTCGATGGTAAAGGGCAGCCTTCTCAGGTGAGCGCAGTATCTCATGGTAGTTCTACTGCCAGGTTCAATGATGTAAACGTAATTAACACTGGTAGAAACATTTAATTGTTTCACCCAAAAAAGAACAACAATGGCAATTTATACAAAAGAAGAAGCAAGAAAAATATTGGAGAAAGCATTGAGCTTTTCCAAAGCCGATACCTGCGAGATAAATTTAAGCGGTTATAACAGCGGTAATATAAGATATGCACGAAATACGGTATCTACATCTGGGTACAGTTCTAATCAAAGTTTGGCGGTACAATCTAGTTTTGGTAAAAAATCAGGTACGGCAACTATTGATGAATTCGATGATGCATCATTAGAAAAGGTAGTAAGAAGAGCCGAGGAATTGGCGCAATTATCTCCTGAGAATCCTGAGTTTATGGAACCTTTAGGTCCGCAAATGTATGATGAAGCAATTACATATAGTGAATCAACTGCCAATGTAACTCCGGAATATAGAGCAGAAGTAGCGAGCAGCAGTATTGTTCCTGCAGCTGCAAAAGATGTTACCGCAGCAGGTTTTTTAAATGATTCCGCTGGTTTTAATGCAATGATCAATTCTAAGGGATTGTTCGCTTACAACCAATCTACAGATGTCGATTTTACGGTAACCATGCGTACCAATGACGGTACCGGTTCTGGTTGGGTAAAAAGAGATTTTAACGATGTTGATAAGTTTGATGCTGATGAAGCTGCAAAAACCGCAATCGACAAGGCAGTATTATCTAGAGAAGCAAAAGCAATAGAGCCAGGTAAATATACAGTGATATTAGAACCGGCTGCATCGGCAGATTTGTTGCGTAATATGTTTAGATCATTAAATGCACGTTCTGCAGATGAAGGTAGAAGCTTTATGTCTGCACCAGATGGTAAAAATAAAATTGGCGAGAAAATAGTTGACGAACGCGTTAATATTTATTCAGATCCATTGAATCCGGAAGTGCCTACAGCAACTTGGAACGGCGAAGGGCAAGCTATAAAAAAGACAAGCTGGATTGAAAACGGAGTCGTTAAAAACTTGGCTTATGATCGTTTTTGGGCGAAAGAGAAAGGTGTTGAGCCAGTTCCTTTTCCGTCGAATGCGATTATGACCGGTGGCGATGCCAGTTTAGAAGAATTGATCAAGAGTACCAAAAAGGGAATTCTGGTAACACGTTTATGGTACATACGTAGCGTTGACCCGCAGACCTTATTATATACGGGACTAACAAGGGATGGAACGTTTTACATCGAGAACGGAGAAATTAAATACCCTGTAAAAAACTTCAGGTTTAATGAGAGTCCGATCATCATGTTAAACAATTTGGAAACCCTTGGGCAGCAAGTACGTATCAATGGTAATCTAATACCATATATGAAGGTTCGTGACTTTACGTTCACCAGTCTTTCAGATGCCGTATAAATGATATTATGAATATCTAAACTGGTTGTTTGTGACACGTCACGACAACCAGTTTTTTCTTTTTTCTATCGGAATAAAAACACAAATCAATTGCCCTTGAGCAACGAATTTTTCTTCACGAGATTACAGTATGAGTCCGGCGATTGGGATGTGGATCAACGTATGCCTTCTAATTTGTTGAATTCATTGGTAGAGTACACCACCTTGAAAGTAGACACCCAAGAAAAGATAATCACACTAGCGAGCGATGATATTTTTAAGAGTCCGTTTTGCTATATCTCAGGGCATAAATTGGTGGAGTTTACCAAAAAGGAGCAAGAGAATTTTGAGAAATATGTGCGCAACGGAGGCTTCGTTTTCGCAGATGATTGCAATCATGATATAGACGGATTGTTCGCTAAATCTTTTGAAAGGCAAATGGAAGAAATATTTGGTCCGTCAGAATTAAAAAAAATACCCAACGACCACGAAATCTATACCATATTCTTTGACTTTGAAGATGGACCACCAACCACATCACAAGAGCTGAACGGCTGGGGAGATGATTTGGTGCATGATTATTTAAAGGCAATTGTCATCAATGGCAGAATAGGGGTCCTGTACAGTAATAAAGATTACGGCTGCGAATGGGATTATGATTTTAGAAATAAACGTTGGTATAAAATAGACAATACACGGTTTGGGGTAAACATCGTCATGTACGCCTTAACCTCATAAACACATTTTTGAATGGATAAAGAATTACAACGTATTGCAGATGAGGTGGAAATGCTTTCCGGTAAATTGAATGCTTTAAAGCAAGAAATTGGAAAAGTGATTATAGGTCAAGAAGAAACCGTATCGCAATTACTGATTACGTTTTTAGCTGGTGGTCATGCTTTGTTAGAAGGTGTGCCTGGTTTGGCAAAAACCTTAATGATCAGAACATTGGCAAATGCAATAGATTTAAAGTTTAAAAGGATACAGTTTACACCCGATTTAATGCCTTCAGATATTATCGGAACCGAGATATTGGAGGAAGACCATACTACAGGTAAAAAGTTCTTTAAGTTCAATAAAGGACCTATATTTTCTAATATTATACTTGCGGATGAAATAAACCGTACTCCACCAAAAACTCAGGCAGCATTGTTGGAAGCGATGCAAGAATTTGAAGTTACCTATGGCGATAAAACATATCCTTTAGATAAACCATTCTTCATTCTAGCAACACAAAACCCAATTGAACAGTCAGGTACATTTGTACTGCCGGAAGCTCAGCAAGACAGATTTTTACTGTACATCAAAATTGGATATCCTACTCAGAAAGATGAGGAAACCATTTTAAAGGCAACTACGGGAGGTATAAAAAAGAAGCTGAACAAGGTAATTTCTGGTGATGATATTGTACGGTTACAGCAGTTAGTTCGCGAAGTTTCTATAAGCGATGCATTAATCAGTTTTGTGAGTGATATGATTCGTGCTACAAGACCGGAAACCACAACAGATGCTTATGTTAAAGACTGGGTAGACTGGGGTGCAGGTCCGCGTGCAGGTCAAGCAATGATCTTAACGGCAAAGGCTAATGCATTGTTAGAAGGTCGGTTAGCGGTTAGCCTAGACGATATTAAAAGTGTAGCGTTGCCAGTACTTCGCCATAGGGTTTTGGTAAATTTCAGGGCAGAGGCAGAAGGCATAGCTTCAGATAAAGTAGCTAAGCATTTACTGAACACTATTGAAATAAAAGGCAAATAAACAACGCTCCATTATCGAGTATATGGCAAAACAGGACTATCAAGATTTATTAAAACCAGAGGTCATCAATACGGTTGAGGGACTTTCCTTGATATCACGTATTGTGGTCGAGGGCTTTACGTCTGGTTTAAATAGAAGCGCTAGTGTAGGTCCTGGTATGGAGTTTAGTCAGTATAGAGGCTATGAACCCGGTGACGATTTACGCTTGTTGGACTGGAAAATGTTAGCGCGTTCTGGCAGATATTATATAAAGCAATCGGAAATAGAAAGTCAGGTAACCATCAAGTTCATTGTTGATGCCAGTGCTTCAATGCTGCATAAAGAAAAAGACTTGTCGAAAGTTGATTTTGTACGTGTCTTGGTGGCTACACTAGCATATATGGCTCATAAGCAAGGAGATTCAGTTGGTCTTTTTGCACTCAATGAAAATGATGTAGTCAGTATTTACCCCAAGGCAGATAAAAAGCATTACAACAGGTTGCTGTTAGAATTAATTAATCTTTCTAATTCTGGTAAATGGCCAGAAACCCATATTGCTAATAAGCGTATTCCGAATAGAGGCGGTAAAGAATTGATTTTCTTTTTGACCGATATGTATGAAACAGGTGATGAGATTTCAAAGTTTATCAAAGGATTAAAATCCGCCAGAAACGAGGTTGTGGTGTTGCAAGTTATGGGTGCCGCGGAGATGGATTTTAGCTATGGATCAAACGTCACTTTTGAAGATTGGGAAACAGGGGCAAGAATAAAGGTGGATACGCAGCAGGCAAAAACCGAATACTTGAATGCTCTTGAAAACAGATTGAAAAGTATTAAAGAAGAATTACTGTCTAACGGAATAGACCACCATGTCTTTCGTATGGATGCACACTTGGGTGAAGCATTACTATTATTTTTAAAACAACGTAAACGACTCGGTTAATATGTCATTCACACAACCTTCATATTTATGGGCTTTATTGGGACTTTTAGTTCCGATAGCAATCCATTTATGGAGTAAGAAAGAGGCGAAAACTATAAAAATTGGTAGTGTTCAACTGCTATCAGAATCAAAATCAAGACAATCTAGCAGTGTACAATTAAACGAATGGTGGTTGTTGCTACTGCGTATGGCGATTATTTCGCTGATTACTTTGGTCATGGCAAAACCGCAATGGAAATCAAATGTGAACAACAGTAAACTGACCTATGTTATTGAACCTGAATTAGCCCGGAATGAAAATTTCATGGCTCGTTTTATTAATTTACAGGCAGATCAAGATATAAGGCTTTTACAATCAGGCTTGCCTGAAAACCATATTGAATATGCCAATTCACAAGATTTTAGAAGTGCAGATTACTGGTCATTAGCATCAGAAATGAATGCCTTGAAAACTGATAGTATTATTGTTTTTACCCATGGATATGCAAAAGGATTAAAAGGAGCAAGACCAGAAACTAATCATGATATCAATTGGATAGTTTTGGATTCGGCTCAAACTATTGAGAAGCCTTTATTAGCATATCAGAAAGAAAAAAATATAGCTTTATTTACAGCCAATAACAGTCCGGTAGTTTCAAAAATAGCAACGAAGACTATTGAGCTAGGTGATGCATACCAACTAACATCAAATGGAGATAGTTTACAGGTTTCAAGTTCAAGTTCAGTAATAATTCCTTTAATTCAACAATCTGCTTTAGAAGTTTCTTTGGTGTATACCGATAGTCTAAGTACAGATAAAAGGTATATTGAAGCAGCATTGGTAGCTTTATCGACTTACTTAAATAGAGAAATAAAAGTCGAAAGTTTTTTAGATAGCGAACTATTGGAGAATAAGGAAGCGGATTTAATGATTTGGTTGAGCACTAAGCCTGCTCCGGTTTCAGCCAGAAAGACACTTGTATTTAAAAATGATTCCATTTCTAATACGCTGATAATAAAAGGAGAAGATGATGATACCTTTTATATAACAGAAAAAATTACGACAGAAAATGCATTAACTGGGCGATTAACAGAAAGCTTATTAAGCATTTTAGATGTCGATGAAGAGCTACGTGAACTTCAAGCTAATGCTGATATTCGCTCGGTTACGGAAGCAGATTTAGAAACTAATTTTATAGAAAGTAGCTCATCTAAAACCCACCAAGCCAGCTGGAGTCTGAATCCGTATTTGTGGATTGTTCTGCTAGTATTATTGATTGTAGAACGCTTTGTAGCATATAAACGAAAACAGTAATGGAATCAGGTAAATTACACTTGATGAAATTTCACAGGCGATGGCAAATCTTGTCATACGCAGAAGCTGCCTTGTATGCTGTTGGCATTGCCGTTCTTTTCTATTTAGTATCGAAAAATCTATGGCTTGGCGTTTTAAGCTTTGTAGTTGCGGTAGTCGCAGTGCTTTTTATACAGAAGCCTTGGAAACATAATTTAGCTACGACAGGCACTTATATAGATGCACATGTAGATGAAGCATCGTTTAGTACAGGACTATTGTTGCAGCCAGAAGATTCATTATCAAATCTCGCCAAGCTACAACGCTATAAAGTATCAGAAGAGCTTAGTAAAAGGCTAGGTGCTATTCATCCGCCTAACAAATTAAAACAAGCGGTATTGGTTACGCTAGGGCTGGTGTTACTTGGTATTATGGTTCAGAAATTAGACTTGTTTAAAAGCGTAGAAAGCGTTTTAAGGAATGCTACTAACGAAACACAAATTCAGTTTATAGCAACAGATAGTAATAGTGAGAAGTCCATCATTCCAAAAATTTCTAGTCAAGATATTAGTGTTACTTATCCATCCTATACCCGAAAAGGTACAATTGCTGTAAGTGACCCAAACATAAAGACGATTGCTGGTGCTACGGTTCAGTGGCTGTTGGAATTTGATAATCCTGTTCAAGAAGTCTATCTAGACCGAATGGGGGAGCTAATTCCGTTGCAAAAAGGTGAAAAAGGATATCGCATTAAGCAAGTGTTATCAGCATCGGGTTTTTATAGTTTTAAATTCAAGAATGAAGACAATATTGAATTTACATCAGATTTGTTCTCGTTGGAAGCAATACCCGATAATCCGCCAGAAATAGAGATTTTAGGATTGGAGCAGTACACGTATTTTGATTTTTCTGATAAAAAGGTGGTACAACTGCAAAGTGCAATTACCGATGATTACGGAATTGACGAAGCTTATATCATAGCAACCGTAAGTAAAGGATCGGGAGAATCGGTGAAGTTCAGGGAAGAAAAATTGAATTTTAAGGAAACTATTTCAAAAGGAACGAAATCAATACGAGCAACAAAAACATTGGATTTAAATGCCTTAAAGATGGAAATGGGCGATGAACTCTATTTTTATATTGAAGCCTTTGATGAAAAACAGCCTAAACGAAATGTGTCGCGTAGCGAAACCTACTTCGCTGTAATTAAAGATACAGTTGGTGAGCAATATGGTGTAGAAGGAACTTTGGGTGTTGACCAAATGCCGGATTATTTTAGAAGTCAGCGTCAACTTATTATAGATACAGAGAAGCTAATAAAAGACAAACCAAACATTACTAGCAAGGAATTTAAGTCGAGAAGTAATGAACTGGGGTTTGACCAAAAAGCATTGCGTTTAAAGTACGGACAGTTTATGGGCGATGAATCTGAGATGGAAGAAGCTCCAGAAGAGATCGAAAGCGATGAAGAAGGTGAGGACCATGATCATGCTGAAGGTGAGGAACATGACCACGGAGAAGAAGATGAAAATATATTGAAAGATTTTATGCACGACCACGATGGGGATAACGAGCATAACCTGGTAGAACAACATGACCACGAGCATGAAGGTGATACCGAAGAACCTGAAGACCCATTGCACGATTACCTTCATAATCACGATGATCCAGAAGAATCTACCTTATTTGAAGAATCGCTAAAAACGAAGTTGCGAAAGGCATTAAGTATTATGTGGGATGCCGAATTACATTTACGTTTGTATGAGCCAGAAAAGTCTTTACCGTTTCAATATGATGCCTTAAAATACATTCAAGAAATAAAAAACAGTGCCCGTATTTATGTGCACCGAATAGGATTTGACCCGCCACCGATTAAAGAAGATAGCCGACTTACCGGTAAAATAAAGGATATTGAAAATTACAGTAAAAATGAGACTATTACGGCAGAACGACCTTTTGAAGCCATAGAGAAAGCAGTTAGTCGTTTAGAGCAATTGGCGCATAGCGAAAGTGATTACCATGAGTCGGATAATACTCTTTTTACCGCTGCAGGGAATGAGTTGGCTCAATTGGCAATAGAAAACCCTGGGAAGTATTTACAGGTATTGCAAGGGCTAAAAAGTATGGAGAACAACACCGGTAGAACAGTTACAAACTATAGGTTTGTGCAAAAAGGATTGTTGTTGGCATTACCAAAAACACCACAAATACCAGGAGCTGAAAAGGCATATATAGATGAAATCAATTCACTATTTCTAAAACAGTTGGAAGTGTATGATTGATGGCTTGTCATTTGCTCAGAAAGAATTGTTGATACCCGTTGTTTTGGGTGGTCTGCTGGTATTTGTAGCTTTTATTTTTAAGGAATGGAAAACACGAAATAAGGGCAGATTTGTATTCAATTCTATTGTGGCATTCTTAACTGTTCTTGCTTTAGTCCTCATTGTTTTGGAACCAACGAAAGAGGTCAAAATGCAGGACCAACAAGGGCTTTTGTTGACTGATGGCTTTAATGAAAAGCAGAAAGATAGTTTAGAAGCAGTTTTTAAGGGTATTCAACCTATAGAATACAATCCGAAGAAATCGGTTCGTAAAGCTTTGGATTCGCTTACAAGCGCAATTGTAATCGGTAATGGAGTAGAGGAGTTTGATTTCTATGCGTTTGATAGCTTACCAACAACCTATGTGCCTAGTGAAATTCCGTCAGGAATTACACTGTTAAACTTTACAAATCAACTTGTTTTAGGCGATGAATTACGGGTTAAGGGAATGTACTCAAAACCAAAGTTAAGCGCTCAGTTGGTATTACAGGATTCACGTGGTAATGGTTTGGATTCTATACCTTTTAAAGAAAAATCAAATCATCATTTCTCATTGAAAACTGTACCTAAAGCGTGTGGAAATTTTGTCTATCAATTAGCAGAAAAAGATAGTGTGGGTAAATTGTTAGCTTCGAATCCGCTACCGATTACAATTCGAGAAAAAGAACCGGTAAGCATCTTAATTATAAACAACTTCCCCACGTTTGAAACAAAGTACCTAAAGAATTTTTTAGCCGATGCCGGTTATGAAGTTACGGTACGTAGTCAGCTTACCAAAGGCAAGTACAAGTTTGAATATTTTAATACGAAAGCATCACCCGTTTATCAATTTACGGAGGAATCTTTAAATCAGTTTAACGTTGTTATTGCAGATACGGAGACCTATTTCAATTTTGGTAAATCTGTAAAGAATCGATTTGAAAATAGCATACGCGAAAACGGATTGGGATTGTTTATTCAGCCTAGCGAAAGGTTATTTAATCTCGGTGTTAACACTTCATATTTTAGTTTTAAAAGAGATGGTAGAAATGAAATTCAATTATCGAATTCTAATATAACAGTAGAAAAATATCCATTCAGGTTTTCCGAAGCATTTGCTGTAAATCCTATCAATGCCAATGAATTTGGTAATTTATCCTATTACAAACAATTGGGCTTAGGTAGAGTGGCAACTGCAACATTGACAAGTAGTTACCAGTTGCTTCTAAAAGGAGAAGAACAGGCATATTCAAGAATATGGACCCAGATTTTAGATAAGATTGTAAAGCAAAAAGCTTTGGCTGTAGAGTGGAAATCGCAAACCGAATTGCCTATAATAGGAGCACCTTTTAATTTTGAGTTACGAACAGGTTTAGAAGAACTATCTATCAAGAATACAGAAGGAAATCGTGTACCATTGCTTCAAAATTCAACAGTACCCTTTAAATATTCAGGCACTACGTATCCGAAGAAAAAAGGATGGAACAGGTTAAGGATAGAAACTGATAGTACTTTACAATTTTCTTATTACGTGTATGATGATAAGGATTGGAAATCTTTAAGTGCATCAAAAAATAGGGTAGCCAATGCAAAACAGTTTGGTACGGAACTAAAAGAAAATAGGACAGTTATGGTGAACCGCCCTATCTCTCTACTTTTATTTTATATATTGTTTCTATTGGGAATTGGATGGTTGTGGTTATCACCAAAATTATCCGCCCAAAGCTAAATAAGGTTTAATGCGGTAGTTTGTCTTTTATAAATCCGTAAACGAAAGTGCCTAGAATAGCACTCGCAATAACGATTAAGATTGAAAAGTAACCAGCACCTGCAAGCACGTACATTGGTCCTGGGCAAGCACCTGCTAAAGCCCATCCTAAACCGAAAATAATACCACCAACGAGATATCTTGTAATCCCTTTTTGCTTCGGGTGTAAATTCATCTCATTGCCACCAATCGCTTTGATTTTATATTTTTTGATGATTTGCACACCGATAACTCCAATAACAAGGGCAGAACCTATAATCCCATACATATGGAAAGACCCAAATTGGAACATTTCATAAATACGAAACCACGATGCAGCTTCAGATTTGTACATGATGATACCAAAAAATATACCAATGGTCAAATAACTTAAATACTTCATACTAGCTAAAAATTAGGGGGAATAAAAGGTGAATCATAACTAAGCCACCAATAAAGAAACCGATAACGGCAATTAGGGAAGGCAACTGTAAATTACTTAAGCCGGATATGGCATGCCCACTGGTACAACCCCCAGCATAACGCGCGCCAAACCCAACCATGAATCCGCCTAAAATTAAAATAGCCAAAACAAAAGGATCGGAAAGATTTTCAGTAGCAAAAAGTTCTGGCGGTAAATAAGCTTCACCGGCACTTTCAATTCCGTAATCCGTGGAAAGCTGCTGCGCAATTTCAGGATTTATCTTTACGGTATTGTCAGACATAAGTTGAGAAGCAATAAAGCCACCAATGACAGCACCAACTACTACAACTAAATTCCATCGTTGAGCTCTCCAATCGAACTTAAAGAAATCAGAGTATTTGCCTGCACCACCAATAGAACACATGGTTCTAAGGTTGGAAGACATGCCAAATTGTTTGCCAACAGAAAGCAGTACAAACATGGTAAGGGCAATTAAAGGTCCGGCCACATACCATGGCCATGGATCATATAGTAAATTCATAGTATTTTGTTGAAAGAACAAAGTAATGGAATTTTAAGTACTTCTAATGTAACTATTGTTACAGATGCTAATTATATAAAAGTGGAATTGAGGTATATGATTTTATGACATGAACGAACAGCCGTATTATTAATAGCTACGTACGGAAAATGTTATCAAATAAAAATATCAAAAGACAGTCTTAATTATATTGACTAATGTCATATTTCTTTGCTGGAAAGAGACTTAATTTTAAGAATGTGCTTAAAATATGGTAGCTATGAGAGGAAGTTCAAATACACTGATTTATGTTATTGCAGGTATCATCTTACTTCACTTTGTTGTAGGTTTTATTTGGCTTATTTATAAATTCAACAAGAAAAAAGAAGAGAAATAATAAATCTGACCTAAACTGAAAAGTTGGTTCTACAATAAATAGGTTGTGACGTTTAAGATTTATTGAATTTCTGATAGACCTTTTTTGCAATTATAAGACCTAAAACACCGCCAATAGCAGATACTACTAAATTTATGGTTAGGCGAAAACCATCAAAATCTCCATTGTTCATTATAGACCACGGGTTAAAGCCTAAACGACCAAAGGTTTTTATAAATAAGATACTTCCAAAAACACCAATTACAGTATTGCCGGTAAAGCCAAAAGAATACTTCTTTTTAAAATTACCAAAAACGTTAGCGGCAATAATACCTATAAGAATACTGATCAATGATATTAACGTACCTGTCATGATGGTCTCTTTATACTAATGCCCATAATCCATATTGTCGACTTTACCCTTCATCAGTCTTTTTTGAATGATCATGTAAATTAATATAAGGAGGAACCCTAAAATACCCCAATAAATGCCCACAGACAACCCGTATTCTGATGCTGCAGTATTATAAATAGTTAACGGTTCATGAGTATCGTTCACTGAAGGTAATATTACAGGGAACAAAGAAGCCAACGACGATGTAATGCCACCAACAATCAATAAAGACGATAGTATAAATGCGTGACTGTCTTTTTTTATTTTTTTGATAAAAAACAATCCTACCAATCCACTTAAGTAAATTAATGGAAATATGAGTAAATATGGTTTGTCACCAAAGTTATCTAATGAATTCGGATTCACTACTTGCCATACAACTAATGAAAAAACGGTAAGAGTAGCTAAAACAATATTTAGCTTAAAAATGACCCCTTTAAGCTTCGTATTTATAGAGGAATTAGTTTTTAAGATAATCCAGTTTGCACCATGTATAGCTAGGGTTACCACAGCTATTAATCCTATAATAATTGTAAACCAATCTATAACTCCAGGGTGGTCGGTCAAAGGGCTAAAGCTACCATCCCATAACGGTAAAAAGAAATAATGTCCTTCGTGAACAGATATTCCATTATCGACACCACCTAGGTTAACACCTCTTACAATATTGCCTAAAGCAATACCAAAGAATAAGGCTAATAGTAAACTAGAAACTCCAAAAGATGTATCCCAGATATCTTTCCACATTTGAAATTTAAACTGACTCCTTAATTCAAGTCCGATAGCTCTAAAGATTATGAGCCATAAAACGAGTATTAACGGCAAATAGAATCCGCTAAAAACAGAAGCGTAAAATGTGGGGAAAGCCATAAAAAGCATACCACCGGCAGCGACTAACCAAACCTCATTAGAATCCCAGAATAAGCCAGCAGATTTTGCAATTACTTCTTTGTCTTTTTCGGTTTTAGCGAAGAATAAATGAATGATTCCTGTTCCGAAATCATAACCATCTAAAATAAAAAATACAGCTAAAACAACGGCTATTGAAATGTACCAGAATATTTCCATAATTAATGTAATTTAGATTTAGGACCTTCGTTAATAGTTTTACCGACTAAGACTAAAAATAGTAGTCCAAGTAGCATATATAAAGCAACAAAACCTAGTAATGTAAACAAGGTATTACCAGAAGAAACGGTTGGTGAAATACCATCGCTAGTTCTTAATAAGCCATAAACCAAATATGGCTGTCTTCCTAATTCAGCAGTGTACCAACCTGTTAGGTTTGCGATATAAGGGAACGGAACTAGAAACATAATTGTCCAAAGTAGTGGTTTTATATTGTATAATTTTTTACGCCACAGTAGAAAAGCAGCTAATGCCATGATGCCCATAAACACGGTACCCAAACCAACCATAATATGATACGAATAATATAGGGCAGGTACGTTGTCTGGTAATTCCTCTTTTTCAAATTTATCCATTCCATCAATCTGTTTATCCCAATCTTGATAGGTTAAAAAGCTTAATATGTTTGGTACGGCAATTTTGTTGTCCAATTTTTTTTCAACCATATTAGGTTGTCCTATAAGCACTATTTCGGCACCAGCCTCTTCAGTTTCAAAAATACCTTCCATTGCCGCAAAAGCCGCAGGTTGATGTTTAGCAACATTTTTAGCATTCCAGTCTCCCGTAGGGAAAGCAACCAAAATACTAGAAATTAAACCAAAAATGACTCCAGTTTTTAAAAACAGCTTACCATGTTCAATTTGCTTATTTCTTAGAATATAAAAGGCACCTATACTCGCTACAACAAACGAAGAAGTAACAACAGAAGCTAGTTGATTATGTAAGAACGCAGGTAAGAGCCACGGGTTGCTAAACAGTGCAGAGAAGTTTTCTAAAACGAATTTACCGTTTTCTAATATTTCGTAACCAACGGGGTGTTGCATCCAAGCATTGGTCGCTAAAATAAACCAACCACTTGCCCAAGACCCTAAGAATACCAGAAAGCCTGTTAAGAGATGGAGTTTTTGCCCCATTAATTTTTCACCAAAAATAAATAGTGCTAAAAAGGAAGATTCTAGAAAGAAAGAAAACATGCCTTCCATAGCTAAGGTCTGACCAATTATGCCACCTGTAAGTTCAGAGAATTTTGCCCAGTTGGTACCAAATTGAAATTCCATAGGTATGCCGGTTACGACACCCATGGTAAAATTGATAGCAAAAATTTTCATGAAAAATTTAGCCGAATCATTATATTTTTCAATCTTATTTCTAAGGTATTTCCATTTAAAATAGACTATCAATAAAGATAGACCCATTGTTAATTGTGGAAATATATAATGGAATGTGATAGTAAAAGCAAATTGCAATCTATCATAAAAAATCATGTCTTCCATAGTCTATATATTTTATAATATGTAGTATGATGACAAAAGTAACCAACACCTGATTTTTAAAGGTAACCAATGTTACATATTTGAAGAAAAACCAAAATAAATAAGAATTTAAATCAAAATATAAGAGCATATAGAATAATGCATTTAAATTCTTATTTGATGCTATGTATTTATGGGCAGAATTCTCCACTCACAAAATTGGGGGCAAAGAAAAATCCCTAGAAATTGAATGAACAAATTCTAGGGATTCATAGATATCAGCGTTGGACTTAGTCTTTATATGCAGAAAGCATCCAAACTAATTTTTCTTGTTGCGTAATATAATCGCTCATTAAAGAAACGGTACCTTCATCTTCTGCATCGGCAGCAATTTTAAGGGTAGCTCTTTCTTTTTTCAATAAGATACTTAAGCTATCTAAAATATTGTCTACCGCCTTATCGCCATCCACCACATTTTCACTGGCTTTAATTTCAGAATTATCAATATACTTTGTGAACGTATGAATAGGGGTATTGCTTAGCGTTAACACACGCTCTGCAATTTCATCTACTTTGATTAAAGCGTCATTATACAACTCTTCGAATTTAAGGTGAAGTTCAAAAAACTTCTTCCCTTTAATATTCCAATGAAAACCTCTTAGGTTCATGTAGAACATTTGATAATTAGATAATAAATCATTTAAATGATTTGCGATATCGTTAGAATCTTTTTTATCTAGACCGATGTTTGATAAATTTGAATTTGGCATGATTTTTTGTCTTTAAAATATAGAATTGATAATAGACTGTAATTATGAGTACATAATTATTTAATAAATTTAATCTATTGTCGTAAAATTTCCCGCAACCTAAGTTACATAGGTCTATTTTTAACATATTTTAACATGAAAAATATCTTGCAACCAAGAGTTTGGATTAGACTTGAAGTAATATTGTTCATATGATTTTCACGGTATCAAAATATATCCAGCTATTTGGTAATTGGCAAGTACCATCATTGCAGAAAGCCCTAGTTCTGTATTCGGGTTTAAATCTGCAGCGGTAATATTTCTAGCAGCCGTAGCTTGTGCGCACACATAAAATTCCACCCCGTAATCCTTTAATAATTTTATTACCGCTTCATTTGGATTTTCCTTTTCGTATTTAGCCTTGTATTTAGTCTCGTTTAGGGCAGTGAAAGTAGCTCCACCATGTACAGCAGCGATTATATTTACTTTATCGGCAGGAACACCACCTGCACCTAGCATATTTATCATTCTAGCAATTTTAAAATAACCAACATTAATGCCATCTAACTCACGTTCATCTTTAAGATCAAATACAAGATTATATTCTTTGTTAGGGTCTGCCTGAACGGCAACATCCTTAAATTCTTTTATCTTCCCATAACCATCAATAATGGGTGTGGTCCAATCTTGTGCGGTTGTCATTTGTGTTGCCATAAGTACTATTGCAATTAGAAGTGCTTTTTTCATGTGTTCGTCAATTTTAAAAAGAATATAATTTGGTTAAAATAAAATGTTGATTACTACTAATGTCCTCTATTTTTGATTGGAATAAAAGTAAGTTAAAGTATTTAACGTTACTGTAACTAGGGTTACAGTAATAATCATGTGTAAATTATAGTTTCGTTATTTAAATTAGCTTAAGATTACAGATCTATGAAAGATTTACGTGTATTTGCGAAATTACTTTTTAAGCTATTTATTATAATCTTCGTTTTAGTCGGTCTTGTCTTTATATGGTTGTTAACCTATGAACCAAGCACTGAAAATGATGTAATTATTGAAGCTGAAGAAATAGTAGCTAACGATGATTGGCAACCTAAAGATGCCATGGCAGAATTGCCTACTATGTCTGCGACAGTGAAACAGGGGTATTACCTTATTGCTGAATCTTCAAAGTATATGGGACCGAATGCAGCGCGTGCAGAAGATAGATATAGTGGTAATAACTTAGCTTGTGCCAATTGTCATTTGCAAAAAGGGGCGCAGGCAGGTTCAGGTTCTTGGGTAGGAATTTTAGAACGTTTTCCACAATTTGGAGGAAGAGGAAATAAAGTGGGGACTATTGAAGACCGAATTAATGGTTGTATGGAACGCAGTATGAACGGTAGAATGCTTCCGGCAGATTCAGATAAACTTGTAGCTATTGTTGCCTATATGGATTGGTTGAGTGAGGGCTTGCCTGAGGATAGGAAGGCCGAATTTAAAGGATATCCGAAAATTAAGATTCCAGATGAAAAGGTAGATTTAGCAAAAGGTAAGCAAGTGTATACCAAAGAGTGTGTTATTTGCCATGGGGAAAATGGAGCTGGCGTTTTGAGCCTTGAAGATAACAGCGGTTATACGTACCCGCCATTGTGGGGAGAAGATAGTTATAATGATGGAGCAGGAATGAATAGGGTGATTACTTCGGCTGAGTTTATAAAGAGTAACATGCCTTATTTGCAAGCTACTTGGGACAATCCGAAACTTACGGATGAAGAAGCATATCATGTAGCAGGATACATCAACAGTTTTACCAGACCGCATAAATTAAATACCGAAAATGATTATCCCGATAAAAAGTTAAAACCCGTGTCTACGCCGTACGGACCTTGGGCAGATGATTTTACGCCCGAGCAGCATAAATACGGACCTTTTCCTCCTATAATGGACTTTTATCAAAAGGAATACGGCATTACCAAAACGAAATAGCCTACATGCGATTACTATATCTTTTCATTATTTGCTTGCCTATTTTTTCTATGGCACAAGATACTGTAGTGGTGAAGAAAAAAGGAACCCTATCTGGGCAATGGCGAACGTATTACATGATGACGTCAAATAAAGAAGCGTTAAAAGATTTTAATGCTTTAGCGACCGGGGGTAAGTTAAAATATCAATATCAGTTGCTAGAAAATTTAGAAATAGGTGCAGCATTATATAATGCTACCAATTTAGGTTTACAAGATTTAACGATACCAGATGCAACAACCGGAAGAATTAGTAGATACGAGGAAGGACTTTTCGATAGGATAGATTTAGAAAATGATGCCATCTTTTTACTTGGTGAGTTTTATGCTAAATACAATTTAAAACGGCATTCCTTTACCCTGGGTAGAATGAAGATCAACACACCATTGATCAACCCCGAAGATGGTAGAATGATACCTACTTTGGTACAAGGGTTTTGGTATCAGTTTAATGCAGAAGAGGCAAAGTTTCAATTGGGTGTTTTAAACGAAATAGCGCCAAGGTCAACAGGGGAGTTTTATGGTATTGGGGAGAGTATTGGAACGTATCCTGTTGGCAAAAATAAAAATGGTGATGCTTCTCAATATACCAACAGTACATCGTCTGATTATGTAATAATGGCAAATGCCAATCTTGAAATAACAGAAGATTTAAAATTGAATATATGGAATCAATTTGTTGACAATATTTACAATTCGTTCTACATTAAACCCTCTTATAAGTTATCTGAATCTGTACAAATAGAAGGGGAGTGGCTACATCAAAATAAAGTGGGCAATGGGGGTAATAGTATTGATTCCCTTCGTTATTTTAATCAAAACACTGCAGATGTTTTAGGATTGAAAATTGCCTATAAAAATAAAGCAGGAGCAGTTTCTTTGGCATATAACGGAATTTTGCCAAATGGTCAATTTCTATCGCCACGTGAATGGGGTAGAGAAGACTTGTTCAGTTTTCAAAAGCGTGAACGTAGTGAAGGGTCGGCAGATAATCACGCTTTGGTATTGAATTACAAAACCGACTTTTCAGCAGCAAAAGATCTAAACTTAACTTCTATATTAAGTATTGGAAAGCATTGGAAACCAGATGTGACCAACGCTATTTTAAATAAATATGCCATGCCAGATTACACCCATGTTAATTTGGATATTTTCTTTAACATTAAAAAGTTAAAACATTTAAAACCAGAACTATTATTAACTTCTAAAATAGGAAATGGTGATATACCTGATAATCCTAATTTATATTTTAATAAAGTAGATATGTTTCATCTGGATTTGATTTTCAACTACAATTTTTAGATTGTTTTTGAACACAGACTAAGTAATAAATAATGAAAGACCTCTACTTTTTAACCTTACAAGAGTTTATACCCAACAAAGAATAAATAGGGCAAAAGCTTATGAAAGTAGTGAAGATTAAAACACCTGCGACAGCCGCCATAATATAACCTATCGTTCCTGTAACGGTTTCGGTATAAAATGTAGTTAAAAGAGCAACAGCGATAAAAAGTCTAATAAAACGGTCTGTACTTCCTAAATTCTTTCTCATAATACTAATTTTAATAGTTTACGTATTGTAAAATGTAATGTTGGTTAAATTATATAGACCTACCTTTTGGGTAATTAATATTAAAAAATATTACTAAGGCAAAATAGTATTAATCGACCACCTGAAAAATGATATTGGTCATATTCAAAATTACCGATAATCAATCAAGTGTATTGTAACTTTGGTTACAATACCATCAATACTAATACGGTATTTTTGCAAAAAGTGTTGTTAGAATGGAAGCATATGTAGAGGCATTTTTAAAAGCGATAACCGGAACATTAAGTTGGACATGGAAATCTATCATTTTTGATGTTCCCTGGTACCTCAATTATTTCTGGGGTCTTATTTTAATCTCTCTTCTCGTTTGGTTTCTTGAAATTACTTTTCCATGGAGAAAACAGCAGGGTGTTTTCAGAAAGGATTTTTGGTTAGATGGTTTTTATATGTTCTTCAACTTTTTTCTATTTTCCATTGCTATAAGTGGTATTTATAAATTATTGCAAGTGTTTTTTGAAGATATAGGTGTAAAGGCTAATAGTTTGGCCATAATAGATACTTCAAGCTGGCCAATGTGGGGGCAATTATTATTGTTCTTTATTGTTTTAGATTTTGTACAGTGGTTTACCCATGTATTATTACACAAATACGCTTTTCTTTGGAATTTTCACCAAGTACACCATAGTGTAAAGGAAATGGGTTTTGCCGCTCATCTTCGATATCATTGGATGGAGAATATTTTTTACAAACCTTTAAAGACATTCGGGGTAATGATACTTGGCGGATTTGAGCCAGAACAAGCATACATTGTTCATTTTGCGGCTATTGCCATTGGGCATTTTAACCATTCTAACATTAAAATAACTTGGGGACCGTTTAAGTATCTGTTCAACAACCCTGTAATGCATTTATACCATCATGCCTACGATTTGCCACCAGGTACATATGGCGTTAATTTCGGTATTAGTTTAAGCTTATGGGATTATATTTTTAAGACCAATTATATACCTGAAGATAGTGGTAATGTTAAATTAGGATATCCTGGTGATGAAGAGTTGCCAAAAGACTTTTTAAGACAATTAATGCATGGTTTTAAAACAAAGAAGAAGTAATTGGTATTACTTCTTCTTTGTTGTTGTTGAGTCTAATTATTTGACTGATATTCAGTTTGTTAGTAATTATTTTACAATAATGTTGATGGACAAACATAAGCTGTTTTAGGAACCGTTGTTTTAGAAATTGCCTCGAAACCTCCTATAACATCTGTAAAATCTTTCCAACCTCTTTGTTTTAATATAGATGCTGCTATCATACTTCTATAACCGCCAGCACAGTGCAAAACAAAAGATTTGTCTTTTGGAAATTGTGCCAAATGCTCATTAATTTCATTTAAAGGAACATTTATAGCATCAATAACATGTTCAGAATCGAACTCGCTCTTTTTTCTTACGTCTATGATTACGGGTCTGTTATTCTTGTAATCATCCTCTAATTGGGTAGCATCAATTCTTTCGGTTACTTCGAACTCTTTCCCAGAATTTTTCCAAGTATCAAAACCGCCTTCCAAGAAACCTACGGTATTGTCATAGCCAACTCTTGCCAAACGGGTAATGGCTTCTTCTTGTTTGTCCTTATAGGTAACCAATAGAATTTCTTGTTGAATATCTGGTATCATTTCACCTACCCATTGGGCAAAACTACCTTCAAGACCTATATTAATACTATTGGGAATAAAACCTTTTGCGAAATCTTCCGCATTTCTGGTATCTAAAACCAAGGCACCTGTTTCATTGGCAACAGCTTCAAAAGCTTCAGGTGAAAATGGAGTAGTGGCCCTATCCATAATTTTATCTAAAGGTTCATAACCCTTAATATTCATTAAAACATTTTTAGGGAAATAACCAGGGGGAGTAGTTAATCCTGTCAATAGCTCTTTAATAAATTCTTCTTTGGTCATATCTGATCTTAAGGCATAGTTTACTTTCTTTTGATGCCCTAATGTATCTGTAGTTTCTTTACTCATCATTTTACCGCAAGCAGAGCCCGCACCGTGATTAGGGTACACAATTAAATCATCGTTTAATGGCATAATTCGGTTTCGAAGCGAATCGAACAGGTGTCCTGCTAATTTTTCTTCTGTAAGATTTGCTACCACATGTTGGGCAAGATCAGGTCTACCGACATCACCAATAAATAAAGTATCGCCTGTAATAATACCATGTTCTTTGCCATTTTCATCAATTAACAGATAAGTAGTGCTCTCCATAGTATGTCCTGGCGTATGAATTACTTTTACTTTATAATCGCCTATTTCAAATACCTGATTGTCTTTGGCCGTTGTAGCTTCATAAGCAGGTTTTGCACCCGGACCAAATACTATTTCCGCTCCTGCTTTTTTCTGTAAGTCTAAATGGCCGCTTACAAAATCGGCATGAAAATGTGTTTCAAAAACGTATTTGATTTTTGCGCTATCTTTTTTAGCTCTATCTAAATAAGGCTGTACTTCACGTAAGGGGTCAAATACTGCTGCTACTCCGTTACTTTCTATATAATAGGCTGCATGAGCCAAACATCCGGTATAAATTTGTTCTACTTTCATGTTTTTAAAGTTTTAATTAATACTATAAAATTACGTTCCGTTTATAACCCGTACAGTGACTTTAGTCACATAAGAGAAATTTTTTAAAAGAATTCCATATAAAAAATAAAGGCGGCCATAACCAGAATAAAATACCCGAAACCTTTTTTTAGCTTTTTACCATCAATGAAATTACTGAGATAGCTACCAATGAAAATACCTACGAAAGAAAGACTAGTGAAAATGGCTAAAAATTTCCAATCTATAACCATGGTCATAGCATCGCCCAAAAAGAAACCGATTAAAGATTTAATGGCAATAATGATTAGAGAAGTACCTACGGCAATTTTCATTTCAACATTTGCCAAAATAACCAGTGCTGGGATAATTAAGAATCCGCCTCCTGCACCGATTAGTCCGGTTATGCTGCCAACTAATAATCCTTCCAATAAAATTAAAGGGTAGTTATAAGCAACCACTCCGGTATTCGCAGTACTCTTTTCTTTCTTAAGCATAGCGTATGCCGCTGGAATCATTAAAATGGCGAAGAGACCGAACATTGCCATTCTACGTGTAAATTGAAAGTGTTTAATTTGTAATAAAACATCGGGCATTGCAGGGACCACATAGTATCTTACCAGGGTAACACCAATAATAGCAGGAATACCAAAAACGATAGCTGTACGCCAATCTACATACCCTTTTAAATGCTGTTGCCAACCACCAACTATTGCACTTGCACCCACTATAAAAAGCGAATAGGCCGTAGCAGCTTTTTCGTTAATAGAAAAAAGATAGGCTAAAACGGGCACGGCAAGAATGGAGCCACCACCACCAATGAGACCTAATGATATACCTATTATTAAAGCGCTTAGGTATCCAAAAATTTGCAAAACTTCCATGTAATATATTTGATATTACAAAAGTAAATTTGCGTGGACCCCTGCGCAGTAACAATGGTTACAGAAGTCTTATAAATCTAAAATTTCTAAATAATTACGGTGAAGTTTTATTTTTCCCATTTCCTCTAATTTTTTTAAAAGTCTAGAAATTACGACTCTAGAGCTGTGTAGGTCATAGGCAATTTCTTGGTGGGTGCTGTGAATAATATTGTCTTTTGTCACTCTGGCCTTTTCCTTTAGATAACCGATTAAGCGTTCATCCATCTTTTGAAAAGCAATATTATCCAAGGTGCTCAAAAGTTCGTTTAGCCGAAGATGGTAGCTGTTAAAAACGAAATTCCTCCATGATTTGTATTTGGCGGTCCATTCTTCCATTTTTTGAATGGGCACCATAATCAATTTGGCATCGGTTTCGGCAATAGCTCTAATTTCACTTTTATTATCGCCCATACAACAGGCCATGGTCATAGAACAGGTATCTCCTTTTTCAAGATAGTATAGTAACAGTTCATCACCGTCTTCATCTTCCCGTAAAATCTTGATAGCCCCTGAAATCAGCAAAGGCATACCTCTAACAAAATCGCCTATTTCCATAAGTTTAAAACCTTCCGGAACTTCTTTAAAAGTGCCTACCTGAACAATTTCATTGATAAGTTCAGCTTCAAATATTTTTCCATATTCGGCAGTAAGATCTTGGATCATGCTAATACTAATTAATTTTCTGTGCTATTTCTTTATCAAATTTAAAAAACATATTCGCCCAAATAGATTTAGAAACTGCAGCAATCCAAGGCATTGCTAATACCAAAGCGGTAACTATCACTACAAATAATGCGACTATTGAAAGCTCCAAACCAAAAATCAAGGTCAAAACATATGCTGCAACTGCAACCGCAATACCAACACCATACGAAACATACATGGATCCTGTATAAAAACTGGGTTCAATGCTATACTTTAAATCGCACTTTGGGCAACGTTCCTTAACCTTATTAAAGTTACTTAATTTATAAGGATTGGCTTCAAAGAACTCACCTTTATGGCATCTTGGGCATTTTAAAAAAAGAATACTATATAATTTAGAACCTTGAAATAACATAGAAGAAAGCATTTTAAATCAAAATTATGGTATCACAATATTCTTTTCGGTAACATTGGTTACATAGGAATAAGTGCATTTAAAGTTCATGAAAATTATGGGTATTCATTATATATAGAACTGATATAAATCATATTTTTTGGTACTTAAGACATGTATGTTTGTTATTAAACCAGATTTATATGTGTTCGCTTGTTCAAAAATATAATGTACCGGGACCTAGATATACTAGTTACCCTACAGTTCCCTTTTGGGATATCAATACCTTCTCAGGTAAGAAATGGGAAGAAACGGTCAAGAAAAGTTTCCATGCCAGCAATTCTGAAACAGGCATTAGTCTATACATACATTTACCATTTTGTGAAAGTATGTGTACGTTCTGCGGATGTCATAAACGCATAACAAAACGGCACGATGTAGAATTACCTTATATAGCATCCGTTTTAAAAGAATGGCAGTTATACAGTGCCATGTTCGATGAAAAACCGATAATAAAAGAGTTGCATTTAGGAGGCGGAACACCAACGTTCTTTCATCCAGAGAACTTAAAATATTTGATAGACGGTATAGTAAGATTAGCAAACAAAGCAGAAGATGCCGAATTTAGTTTTGAAGGTCATCCGAATAATACCACTAAAGAGCATTTACAGGCATTTTATGATGTAGGTTTTAGAAGAGTAAGTTTTGGTGTTCAAGATTATAATGAAACCGTACAGAAGGCAATTCATAGAATACAACCCTTTATGAATGTAAAGAATGTAACAGAATGGTCTAGGGAAATAGGCTATGAGTCTGTGAGCCATGATATTATATTCGGGCTTCCACACCAGAAACTGGAGCATGTAATAAATACGATAGAAAAGACGAAGGAATTAAAACCAGATCGAATCGCCTTTTATAGTTACGCACATGTACCATGGTTGGCCGGTAATGGTCAAAGGGGCTACAATGATGCAGATTTACCCGCAGGAGAGGAGAAAAGAAAACAGTATGAAGTTGGTAAGGAACTATTATTAAAAAGTGGTTACCATGAAATAGGAATGGATCATTTTGCACTAGAGAGTGACGCACTATTTAAGGCTATGAAAAACGGGAAACTTCATAGAAATTTTATGGGCTATACAAGTTCTAATACCCACTTAATGATAGGGTTGGGAGCTTCAAGTATCAGTGATAGTTGGTACGGCTTTGCACAAAATGTAAAGAATGTAGAAGAATATCAGAACTTAGTAGAGAATAATGTTATCCCTTTGTATAGAGGTCATATTTTAACGGAAGAAGATCAAATAATTAGAAGGCATATCTTAAATTTAATGTGCCAGTTCAAAACATCATGGAGTGCGTATAAGTTACATCTACCACAGATGCAAGACATTTTGGATCGACTTAAAGAATTGGAAGATGATGGCATTGTTGAAATTATGGAGGGTAGTTTAACCATTACAGAAAAGGGGAGACCATTTGTACGTAATGTTTGTATGGCTTTTGATGTGCCCTTACAGAAGAAAAAACCGGATACTAAATTGTTTTCAATGACAGTTTAAACAATCGATACGTATGCTCCCAATTTTACTAATTGCTAAAAATTAAAATCATGAAAAAAATAATTGTACTTACAGATTTTTCAGAACAATCAGAATATGCATTAAAAGCTGCTGCTGATTTAGCTAAGAAACATGATGTAGAACTTTTTGTAGTTCATATGTTAGAGTTGAATCAAGCTATATTACCATCACCAGATGGCATCTATATAGAACAGACCGTATTTTTGGTAAAACTGGCAGAAAAAAACCTGACCGAGTTTTTACAAAAACCATATTTAGATGGTGTTAAAGTAACTCCGGTTATTAAACATTACAAAGTATATAGCGAGTTAGATGTTATAGCCAAAGAACATGATGCAGATTTAATTGTAATGGGTTCTAATGGCGCAAGCGGATTTGAAGAGTTTTTAATTGGATCAAATGCCGAGAAAGTAGTTAGAAATGCAACGGTACCTGTGTTAGTTATTAAGGGTGAGATAAAAGATTTAAGTATTGGTCGCTTTGTTTTTGCATGCGACTTTAATGATGATAATTTACCAGCATTTCAAAAAGCTCGAGAATTTGCCGATATGCTCAATGCAAAAATGGAAGTGGTATTCATTAACACACCTAATGATGCGTTCTTGAGCAATAGAGATGCCTATCAGAAAATAAATAAATTTTTATCGAAGGCGAATGCAGCTGTACAGGTGGAAATTTATAACGATTACAGCGTTGAGCAAGGTATACTAAATTATGGTAATACTATTTTGGCAGATGCTATTGCTATGCCAACCCATGGTCGTAAAGGGATATCTCACTTATTCAATGGCAGTATAGGTGAAGATGTAGTCAACCATGCTAGAATTCCTGTAATTACTTTTAAGATATAGTACTGACCTAATCTATAAACATAAGTAAACCCAAGGTGTATGCCTTGGGTTTATTTGTTTTAATAAAAGGCTTATTTAATTGCCTAAATGTTCGTTGTAAAATGACCAGGCTTGTGCCGCAACGTCTCTACCTAGTTGTAAACCGGCAACATTATCTGCTTGAATATGATAACCGCCCATAACTCTAGACATACCTGCCATGTTTGCGGCTTCTGTAAATGTTGGGAAGGTTATGGTTACAGGTTTTCCGTAGAACGTAGAATCAATTTCAGTTAAAGTTCCGGGAGTTAGTTCTACAGATTCGCCAAAATATTCATCACCTGTAAAAAGCCTTAATACTTCTGCGCATCCACCGCTTATGGTGCTATGACCAGAGGTATAGCTAGGAAATGGCGGGCATAAGAAAATATCTGGTGAGTACGGTCTCCATTCTTGCCCTTTCATTTCTACGATGCCTACTCCGGGTCCGCCCCAAGCTTTTATCGTTTGGTCTTTATAATACTCATGTACCAAGGCATAAGGCCTGGCATAATCATAGAACATTTTAGAATCCCATGATGCTATAAAAGCATCCATAGCGGTGATTTCCGTTAAGAAATACATTTTTACGTCTTGGTCTAGGGTATGGTTGTCACGACGCGAAACATCTTGTGCGAATTTCAGCCAATGTCCCGCTTGTTGTACCGATTGTGGTCCGTCACGCATAAATTCTACCAGTGCTTTATCTTCATCAGAAAGGTTGGCTTGCAAATCGACAACTTCTTTCACTTCTTCTTTTAATTGCTCTGAGCCATACATTGGTGGTGGTCCCGGTCTAAACTGATCGGCAGAAGTCATGGTTATAGGAGTTACTTTTTGCCAATATGGAGTAAGACACCCTGGGGCATATTGACCTCCTTTACCATCAGAGAAATATTTAGGTTGCCAACGGTTAATATCAGTGCTTTCATCCGCAGAATTTACGGGACTGTAATTAGTGTAATCAAAATACGGTTTTCCGTCAGAGCCATCTACTTCACCATATTGATTACTACCATCATTTTTACGAGCTTCAATTGTTGTTTTGGCTGCTAAGTTGCCAACACCTTCAGGCGTGGTTGGGTCTATTGAAGTGTTATCAGGGTCGAGCCCTAATTCTACCATAAATTCTCTGAACATTTCAGTATCTGAATAATAGTATTCTTTCATGGCGCCAAAAGCTGCGTAGCTAATGGCAATTTCCTTATTTGTAAGTGTCCGCTCTTCAAGCGGTCTTCTATCAACATCTTTCAAATACACAGGTATGGCATTTTCATCGTACCTAGACCATGCATCAAAAATGGAGGTGAAAATCAATCCTAAATAACGAGAAGTAATTGTTGGTCTAGGTTTAAATTTTTCGGTATCTGATGCAGTGGCGTCCAAAGCCATTTTACCCCATTTATAGGCAACATTATCAACACCTATTGGTTCTTCTTTTATTTCTTGGGCAATCGTCGATTCAACACTAATAAAGAATAGCGTCAAAGCTAATATTAAAATACGTTTCATGTGTTTGGTAGTTAGTTATTTTGGTGTTATAAATATAATGATGAGTTTAAAACAATTAAAATTTATGCTGTAAGAACATTCTTCATATGATCAAGTAATTGCTGCATTTGCGGTTTTCCTTTCTTTTTACCACTGCGACCAGCAAAATATAGAACAAACCACACGAGAACCAAAAGCACCAAAAGACCCACTTGTATATGATATGTTTTACCTAACGATGCGCTAGAATATGCCCAAATGCCAATAATGATAAACAATGTGGCAACTATAAAGTGTATGAACATAAAGAAAGTCCATAGGGTAGGGTTAGGACCAAAAACGCCATATAGTTTACAACTGATACCGTCTATTTCTTCAAATTCCAAATGTAGCTGAGGTGACCAAAAATGATAATGCTTTTGGTTAAATTTTATAAAGACGTGCTCGTCCAAACGCTTCACTAAAAACGGACTTTTATTTGACTTTTCAAATTTGCTTAGAATAACTTCCTTGTTTTTGGGAATATGCAATTGAAACCTAGGGCGAAGTGCAATTTCGTTCGGTATAGGTTTCATATAAATATAATTTTGGCGGTAGCCGTTAGTTATGACATTCTATAGCGCTAGTTACCAATTGTGTTATTGGGGCAGGGGATATATATGGAATACCCAGACCAAGTCCTCTAAGAATAAAAAGAGCACCAATAATGATGACAAAAACAGGTATTGCCCTTTGTACATTCTGGCGAATGCCTCCTTTCAATAGGTTACTGAAATAAATAGCGGCGGTCATCAACGGTAAAGTA